>DATJNV010000091.1:0-44811 GCA_035507705.1 Acidobacteriaceae bacterium | reverse complement strand
TGGCCTCACGGCCCCACCCACTTCACTCCAGGCACTTGTTCCGTGCCTAGAGCCGCGTCCCAATCACTTCCAAATACTCGTTCTCGATCCGGGTCTTTCCGTCGCTTGCCAGGTTGTTCTCGGACCAAAGTTTCTCCAGGTCATCACGGAGTGCATTTTGCGTCGTCGCGTCCAGTCGAGAAAACGCAACCTTGGTAGGTCCAAAATACTCACGAAAGAACTCCACAACATCGTGGGGAGGTCCCGGAAAATCAAAAAGAATCTTCCGCTGCCGCACCTTAACGTCTACACCATTCGAACCGAGTCGAAGGCGGGCAACCGCGGCATCCCCCCACAGGACCGGCGCAGGGATTTCAACCGGTGGGGGCACAAACCGGCTGGTCAGGCGAAACATCTTTCCCACGAACCCATCCGGGGTCCAATTGGCCATTGCAACTATTCCGCCATGACGGCAGACACGCGTCATTTCAGACGCGATCCGATCCGGATCCGGCGCAAACATAGCTCCAAACATGCTCATCACCACATCGAACTCCGCATCGGGAAAGGGCAGGTCTTCCGCATCGCCTTCTTCGAACTCAATCTGCAGACCTTCCTCTGTGGCCCGATGACGCGCTTGGCGCAATAGGTTGGGTGCGATGTCCACACCGGTAACCTGCGCGCCCTTACGGGCTGCCGGAATCGCCAGGTTGCCTGTGCCGCAGGCAACATCGAGGACACGCATACCAGGCTTGATGTCCAACACGTCTACAAAGGCCGCAGCGTCTTTTGCGCTAAGCTCGGCGATTTTCCCGAAATCCCCCGCCATCCACGTGGTCCGCAATCTTTCCTTAAGCGGTTCCATATCTCTCCGATTCCGCACGTTCCCCGGCCCAGAGCAGGATCAGGCTTCCCCGACGCATTCCTTCCAGAGGCCGGGATGCTTGCGTTGAAATTCAGCGATCATGTCAATGCATTCCTGCGAATGAAGGTCCAGGATATCGATACCCTGTTTTCGCAGCCATTCCATGCCGCCCTGGGCGTTAACGCTGTCGCCGACGATGACCTGGGCAAAACGAAATTGATAAATCAGCCCGCTGCAATACCAGCAGGGAGCAAGTGTCGTGACCAGAATTGTATCGTGCCAATTTGGGCGCCGGCCCGCGGCGCGGAAAGCGTCCGTCTCTCCATGCAGCGAGCCATTGCCCTGCTGCACCAGACGATTGTGGCCCACCCCTAGCAGTGTTCCGTCGGTCCGAAAGATGGCTCCGCCCACGGGAACACCGCCCTCAGCCAGCCCGATGCGCGCTTGCTCCAGCGCGACTGCCAGCATGCCATGGGCATCCAAAGTAGCTCCTACGACAGGTTCCATGCCCGCAGCCTACCACTTGTCAACCGATCAGTGGGCAACAACCTTCTCGCCCGCCCGCGGATCGTTGCCCTGCAGGAAGAATGTCAGGATAAACATCAGGGCCGCGGCGACGGTGAGCAGCCAGAATGTGTCGATATACGACAGTGTCGAGGCTTGATTGAGTAGATTCTGATAAACCCAACCATACGCGCCGCCAGTTGCATCATGGGGACTCATGCCGCGGTGTTCTAGCTGGTGCTTCAATCCTTCGACCATGTTCTGGAATGTGGGATTTCCAGGAGTGAGGACGCTGCCCAGCCTCTCCTGGTGAAACTGATTCCTCCGCGCGAGCACGGTAGTTACGACCGAGGTACCGACACTCGCCCCGATATTGCGCATGAAATTCACCAACCCAGCCACCGCATTGTTCTTGTCTTTCGGCATGCCGTAATAAGCCGCGGCTGTGGTGGGGATAAACACCAGGCCCAGCGGAGCGTACTGTGCAATGCGAAGCCAGGTCGCCGAGCCGAAACTGATTAACAGATCAATGCGCCGTGTCGACAGATACATGCTGCCGGTCAACAGGAGCCATCCCGTGGCGATCAGATAGCGCCCCTGGAACCGGCCCGCGAGCATTCCAATAAACGGCAAAGCCGCAAGCAACACAAACCCCGCGGCCGAAAGCACCATTCCCGCAGATTCGGCTGTATAGCCCATGTTGATCTGGAGAAACTGCGGCACCAGCACCGTAGTGGCAAATGACATGCCCCCGACCACAAACATCATCATGCTCGAAGTGGTGAAATTGAAGTTCCCAAACAGCCGCACATCCACAATGGGGTGTCTTTGGTAGAGCTCCCAAATTACCAGCAAGAACAGGCAGACACTGGCAATCACAATCAAACTGACGATGAAATGCGACCCGAACCAATCGTCTTCCTGCCCCTTGTCGAGCAGGATCTGCAGCGCACCCACACCCAGGGCCAATAAGGAAAAGCCGACGTAGTCCAACGGAGGGCGCTTGCCTTGCAGACGGGCTCGAGTTAAATACGGCGGATCCTCCACCAACTGGTAAACGAGGATGAGTGCCAGGATGCCCACCGGCAAGTTCATCAGAAAAATCCAGCGCCAAGTGTAATTATCGGTGATCCACCCGCCCAGGGTAGGACCTATAGAAGGCGCGAAGATCGCCGTGACGCCATAGAGCGAAAACGCAAGGCCGCGGAGTCGCGGAGGAAATGTGTCCGCCAGGATCGCCTGCGCCATAGGCTGCAGGCCTCCACCCCCCGCGCCTTGAATGACACGTGCAATCAGCAGAATACCCAGACCCGGCGCGATTCCACAAAGCAGTGAACTGACGGTAAAGATCACAATGCAGCTCATGAAGAACCGCTTGCGGCCGAACAGGCTTACCAGCCACCCGCTAATTGGCAGAACGATTGCATTCGAGACCAGGTACGAGGTCAGCACCCATGTGCTCTGATCCTGGCTGGCGCCGAGATTCCCCGCGATATGGGGCAGAGCCACGTTGGCAATGCTGGTATCCAGCACTTCCATGAAGGCCGCCAGCGACACGACAAAGGCAATGAGCCATGGGTTGGTCTTGGGCTTCCATTCATGATCTTGCTGGGTCAGGGTCGCAGCCGCGGCAGGAGCGCTCATCCACGTCCCTGATGCAGCGAGCTATGCGGTCGATTCGGATTTCTGATGGGATTAGCCTCTTGCAAAATCTGCCGCTCGCATTGACATCGGCGGAGCTAGTTCTTAGGATGTTGGGTGTCTATTGGACTGCTCGTGCATGGGCTTGCTAAGACTCGCGCAAGTCCCCTTGCTCACGATTCGTAATCGATAAAGTCTAAAGCCTTGTCAGCGATGATCATAGTCAAAGACCTTACAAAAAGGTACGCCCGCCACGTTGCTGTCGATCAAATCACCTTCTCGGTAACCAAAGGCCAGATTGTTGGATTCCTCGGCCCCAATGGGGCGGGAAAGACAACGACCATGCGCATCCTCACTTGCTTCCTGACCCCATCGGCGGGAACAGCATCGGTCGCCGGCTTCGACGTTCTCGAACAGCCCCTCGAAGTAAAAAAACGAATCGGATATTTGCCCGAGACGCCACCGCTTTATCCGGAGATGGAGACCACCGAATATCTCCGCTTCGTCGGCAAGCTCAAGGGTCTCTCCGGTGCTGAGTTGGAGAAACGCATCGACTATGTTTGCGATCGATGTTTCGTAGCCGACGTAAAAACCAAGCTTCTGGGCAAGCTGTCCAAGGGCTACCGGCAACGGGTTGGCCTTGCGCAAGCTATCATTCATAATCCCGACGTGCTGGTTCTGGATGAACCAACGGCCGGCCTCGATCCCAAGCAAATCAATGAGACCCGGGACCTGATCAAGAGCCTGGCCGGCGACCACACCATCATTCTGAGCACCCACATCCTGCCCGAAGTAGAGCAGATATGTGAGCAGGTCATCATCATCAACCAGGGAAAGCTCGTTGCTACGGATTCCGTCCGCAACCTGCAAGCCCGAACGCGCGGTGATGAATCCCTTTTGCTGGAAGTCGCCGGACCGGCGGACCCGCTCGCCGTGCAACAGAGGCTCGAGACCATTCCCGGCGTCAGCCGCGTGCAACTCCACGACAGCAAAGACGTCGGCATGGTGTTCGAAGTGCAAAGCCAAAAAGGACAGCTGGTTCGCGGCGACCTGGCACGAGCTATCGTTGCTGCCGGATGGGATCTCAATGAGCTGAGGCCGGCGGCCCGCAGCCTGGAAGAAATCTTTCTTCAGCTCACTGGAGCCCCGGCGCCCGCCGAACCCGAGAAAGTGCAGATATGAGAAATACCTGGACCATCTGCGCCAAAGAGCTGCGCAGCTACTTCGTGTCTCCCATCGCCTATCTGTTGTTGACGATGTTTGCCTTGATCTTCGGGTTTTTCTTCTGGAATGCGCTCGGCTATTTCGTGATCGAGGGAATGGAAATGCAGATGCGCGGCCAATCCTTTCCCATGAATATCAACGAGCAGATCATCCGGCCGCTGTTATCGAACGTGAGCGTGGTTGGACTGTTCTTCATACCGATGATCACAATGCGGCTCTTTGCCGAGGAGAAGCGTTCCGGGACGATCGAGCTGCTGGCAACCTCGCCGGTCCGTGACGTTGAAGTTATCCTGGGCAAATGGTTGGCGGCGATGATCCTTTACGCCTGCCTGCTGTTCTTCACCGCGCTCAATTTCGCTTTCCTGTTCCGCTACGGGCATCCTGACTGGAAGCCGCTCGCGGTTGGCTACCTCGGGCTGCTGCTACAGGCAGGCACATTGCTAGCGCTCGGCACCTTTATCTCTACCCTGACCAAGAATCAAATCATCGCCGGCGCGGCAACGTTTGGTGTTTGCCTTCTGTTATGGGTGCTGGAGTGGACCAGCGGTTATGATTCGTCCGCTTGGGCCCAAGTCCTCAGCTATCTCTCGGTCATCACGCATTTCGACTCCTTTGCCCGAGGCGTGATCGACTCTAAAGATGTGATCTTTTATCTCAGCGGTATCTTCCTCGGCCTCTTCTTTACGGCTCGCTCGATGGAATCGCTGCGCTGGAGGGCCTGATGGCAAGTCCCTGGCTTAAAGCGCGACAGACGAAATACGGAGCCTATGCAGCCCTCTACATTCTGGTGGTGATTGCGATCCTGGTCGTGGGCAATATGCTCGCCAACCGCTACAACAAGTCGCTCGACACCACATCCAATAAGCGTTACAGCCTCTCTGACGAGACCAAGAAGATCATTGGTGGGCTGAAGCAGAACGCAACTATCACCTACTTCAACCAGAGCACGCGTTTCCGCGAAGGCAAAGACCTTCTGGACGAGTACTCGAGCCTGTCTCCCAAAATCCACGTGGACTATGTGGACCCGGATAAGCAGCCACAGGTCGCGCGCGAGGCCGGCATTCGTGACTTCGGCACCGCGGTGGTGACTATTGGCGGTAAGAAAGAAACTGCCAAGAGTATGACAGAGGAAGGCATCACCGGAGCCTTCATCCGCGATCTGAAGGGGACGACACGGACCGTCTGCTTCGTCACGGGCAGCGGAGAGCATGCCATCGATGACACGGAGCGCGACGGCCTTTCCCAATTCAAGGACCTCTTGAGCAAAGACGAGTACGAATCCAAGTCTGTCGATCTACTGCAAAAGGCCGATGTGCCGTCCGATTGCACGACTCTTGTGCTCGCCGGTCCGACACACAATTATCAGCAGCCCGAGGTCAGCGCCATCAAGACTTACGTCGAGAACGGCGGCCGGGCTCTGTTCATGCTGGATCCGCCGATTCAGTTCGGGCGTTCCGAGATTGCGCCCAATGACGACCTGGTGGCGCTGCTCGAGAGCTGGGGTGTCACGCCCGAGAAGGACATGATCCTCGATCTGAATCCTATCGGGCAGATAGCCGGACTCGGTCCCCAGGTCGCGCTCGTCAGCACGTACACCAGCCAACCCATCGTGGCGCCCATGCGCGGCAGTGCCGTCGGATTCCCTCTCTCACGCTCGCTGGAGATCAAAAACACCGGCAAGACCGCGGTGGAGAAGCTGTTTGATTCGTCCAGCAGCAGCCTGGCCACCTCCAACCTCAATTCTCCCGAAGTGAGCGTGGCAGATCCCAACAACAAGAAGGGGCCCCTGACGATCGCCGTCGCCGGCACGTACAGCACCGGTAAACCCAATTCCGAAGGCCGCTTTGTTGTGACCGGTAGTTCCTCCTGGGCCGCGAACCGCTTCCTCGGCTTCAACGGCAATAGTGATCTGGCGTTGAATATGATCAATTGGCTAGCCTCGGATGAGGATCTGATCTCTATCCGGCCCAAGCCACAGGATGACCGCCGCATTACCATGACCAGGGCCCAGCTTGTCCTCGTGCGGGCCACCAGCCAATTTGTTTTGCCGCTCATGGTCATTATGGCGGGAACACTCGTTTGGTGGAAGAGACGATGAATTCCCGCGGTCTGTTGGTTGCTGTCGTAGTTCTAGCCGCATTGACCGGTGTTCTCTACTGGTCGCAGCATCGCAAGCCCCCGGAAAATACTGCCGTTTCCGCAAACACGGCGCCCTCGATTCTCAAAGTGAATATGCCGGATGTCACGGAGCTCGAAATCAAGAACAGGGGCACCGAGCCGGTCACGCTGAAGAAAACGGGCGACAAGTGGGAAATTACCGAGCCGAAACCGTATCCGGCGGATCAGGATGCGGTGATCGGCGTGCTCTCAAGCCTTTCTTACCTGAACACAGATCGCGTCGTGGAGGACAAAGCCGCCGACCGCAAGCAATACGGACTGGACTCACCAGCAGCCGAGCTGGAAATTACGCAGAAGGGCAAGGGGACGCAAGAGTTATTGCTCGGGGATGATACCCCGGCGGGCGGCGATGTCTATGCCGGAGTCGCTGGCGATCCCCGGGTTTTCACCATTGCCAGCTACAACAAGACCAGTCTGGACAAGAGCCTCAACGACCTTCGGGATAAAAGCCTGATATCTCTCAACCCCGATAAAGTGAGCCGCGTCGATCTGGTGCAGAAAGGCAAAACGATCGAGTTTGACCGCACCAAAGATGGCTGGCAAATCCTGAAACCATCTTCGTCACCGGCAGACGGTAACGCCGTCAACGATCTCGTTCACAGTGTGACCAGTGCAAGGATGGATCTCACCGCCAACGACGCCTCCGCGGACTTTGCCCACGGGATCCCGGTGGCCAGCGCGAGGCTTACCGGCGATACGGGCACACAGACCCTCGACGTGCGTAAAGATAAAAACGATTATTACGCCAAGTCGAGCCTGGTAGATGGAGTCTACAAGGTAGATCCGAGTGTGGGGCAGGCATTGGAGAAGAAGCTCGAGGATTTCCAGCAGAAGAAACCGGCGCTGGCCTCAGCAGCAGGAAAGCCAGCCAGGTAGCCTACTGGTTTAGGACAGCTTACCTAACACGCTGTTGGAAAAGCGCTTCTTGGCCATGGGCCTCGAGTCGGCCCTTTGGTCACCCCTGGGATAAAAAAGGGACTGCATCCCTGGCTGAACCAGGCCCGTCCTTATAACTACTTGGACTCGTCCTGAACAACAGCTTCCGGTGCGTCATTCTTAACCGCTTCAATTCCCGCGTCGCGGGCTTCAATCGATTTGTACATTTGGCTGGTGCCGATCACTTGATGATTGGCTGCCTTGAGGTTGAACATGTGCTCACCGTTGTGCGCTTCTTTGCGCTCATAATGCTGGTCCAGGTGCGCATTCTTCTTGACTGAGTCGATTCCACCCTCCGCCGAGGATTTTTCCTTATACCGCTGACTTGTCAGGATGATCTGCCCATTGGCGGCCTTGAGATGAAAATGATACTCGCCGTCTTTCGCTTTGGTGATTTCGAACTTCCCTGCCATCGTTCCTCCTGTCTCACGCTTTCTATACAGCAGGCCCGGAACGCATTCTAACTAATGCTTGGGATTGATTTCTATGCGTAAATCGCTGCCGGTCATTAGCTTCGGTTTTTCCAGCCCGAGCATGCCCAGGATCGTAGGAGAAATATCGCGCAAGGAGCCTTCTCCATGCAGCCGGTATTGATTCGCGTCTTCGCTCACCAGGATGATTGGCACGGGGTTGGTGGTATGCGCAGTATGCGGACCACCGGTCACTGGATCCACCATGAGCTCCGCATTGCCATGGTCGGCGGTAATCAGCATCGATCCGCCTTCTCGCTTGAGTGTTTGATAGACGCGGCCCAGGCAACCATCCACAGTCTCGACGCCCTTGATCGTGGCATCCAGTTTGCCGGAGTGTCCCACCATATCCGCGTTGGCAAAATTCACCACCACGACGTTGAATGCCGTGTCGCCGATCGCCTTGATAACAGCGTCGGCAATCCCAGCCGCGCTCATTTCCGGCGCCAGGTCGTATGTCGCCACCTTCTGCGAAGGAATCAGCACCCGGTCCTCGCCCGGAAATGGCTTCTCGATCCCACCGTTAAAGAAATACGTCACGTGAGCGTACTTCTCCGTCTCGGCAACGCGTAGATTACGCATGTTTGCTTGCGCCAGCATATCTGCCAGCAGATTCTCCATGGACTCTGGCAGGATCACCATGGGCAAGCTGAACTGTTTGTCGTACTGGGTCATGCAGACGTAGTGTAGATTCTTAGGTACCTCGGATCGGGCAATGATCTGATCCAGATCATCTGCTCCGGGAAGGCTTTTGCCGCCATCCTTCGCGAGACCGCTGTTGCGTGCCAGCACGCGTGTAATCTGGCGAACACGGTCGGCGCGAAAGTTGAAGCAAATGCAGGCATCTTCGCCGCGAACCGGGCCCACGGGCTGGCCCTTGGCATCAACCACCACAAACGGTTCCACAAATTCGTCGGTGACTCCGTTGTGGTAAGACTCCTTGATCCGCGCAACGGGATCGCTGTAGGCGCCGCCCTCAGCCTTCCCGACCATCGCATCGAAAGCCTTCTTTTCCCGCTCCCATCGCCGATCGCGATCCATCGCGAAATAGCGGCCGCTGACGCTGGCGATTTTCCCGACTCCAATCTCATCGATTTTTGCCTGGAGCTTCTCCAGGTAGGAGACACCACTGGTGGGTAGCGTGTCACGACCATCGAGGAAGGCATGAACAAAGACCCGCTCCAGGCCGTGCTGCTTTGCTGCGCGTAGGAGAGCGTACAGATGCTCCTGCTGCGAATGCACGCCGCCATCAGACACCAGACCCAGCAGGTGCAGGGCGCGTCTGTTTTCGCCCGCATGCTTCAGCGCGGCGATAATCACGGGATGCCGGTAGAATTCACCCGAGCGAATCAACTCGTCGATGCGCGTGATGTCCATGTGCACAATACGCCCTGAACCAATGTTCAGGTGGCCCACTTCGCTGTTACCCATCTGTCCATCGGGCAAACCCACGAAATGATCCGAAGCATGCAACAGACTATTTGGAAATTTCGCGAGCAGGTTGTCGTAAGTAGGCTTGCGAGCAAGGGCAATGGCGTTGGCGAATCGCTCCGCACGATAGCCCCAGCCATCCAGAATCACGAGTACTAGTGGCTTCAAGGCTATTCTCCGGCGTTGACTGCTTCGCGGCCCAGGAACTCCGCGCCCTGGCCCAGTTCCTCCTCGATCCGCAGCAACTGGTTGTATTTGGCGATCCGGTCGGTGCGCGAAGCCGAGCCGGTCTTGATCTGGCCCGCGCCTGTAGCTACTGCCAAATCCGCGATGAAGCTATCTTCTGTCTCACCACTGCGGTGCGAAATCACCGAAGTGTAACCATAGCGCCGAGCCAGCGCGATGGCCTCAAATGTTTCGCTCACTGTCCCAATCTGGTTCACCTTGATCAGAATCGAATTACCAATATTCTCTTCAATGCCACGTTGTAGGCGCTCAGTATTGGTCACGAAGAGATCGTCGCCCACCAACTGTATCTTGTCGCCCAACTCCCGCGTGAGAAACTTCCAGCCCTCCCAGTCGTCCTCCGCCAGCCCGTCTTCGAGGGAAATGATGGGATATTGCCGCACCCAGCTCTCGTAGAAGCGCGTCATCTCTTCGCTGGTTTTCTCGCTCTTGTCGCTCTTTTTGAAAACGTAACGGCCTTTTTCCCGGTCGAAGAACTCGCTCGATGCCGGATCGAGGGCGATGGCGATTTGTTCCCCCGCCTTGTAACCCGCAAGCTGGATGGCTTCGAGGATCACCTCGATCGCCTCCACATTCGATTTGAGAGAAGGAGCAAACCCGCCCTCGTCACCCACCGAGGTGCTGTATCCCTTCTTCTTCAGCACCCCCTTCAAAGTGTGAAAGACCTCGACCCCCCAGCGCAAAGCATCGCCAAAACGCTCCGCCCCCACCGGCATCACCATGAATTCCTGAAAGTCCACATTGTTGTCGGCATGCGCCCCACCATTGATGATGTTCATCATCGGGACAGGAAGTACCGATGCATTGACTCCACCCAGATACCGGTAAAGAGGGATCTCCAGGGCATTGGCTGCGGCGCGGGCGCAGGCCATGGAAACGGCGAGGATCGCATTCGCACCCAGCTTGCCTTTGTTCTCCGTACCGTCCAGTGCGATCATAGTCGCATCGATTAGCCGTTGATTGGCGGCATCCATACCAGATAGCTCAGGAGCGATCACGCTCTCAACGTTCTCGACTGCTTGCAGCACTCCCTTCCCCAGGTAGTGCGATTTGTCGCCATCCCGCAATTCCACTGCCTCGTGCTCACCTGTAGAGGCTCCACTGGGCACTGCGGCCCGGCCCATAGCTCCGCTCGCGAGAAGCACATCCGCTTCAACCGTCGGGTTCCCGCGGGAATCCAGAATCTCGCGTGCGTGAATGGCAACAATCTCGGTCATATCACTCCTTGTAATTTGGTGTTGTAAACGAGCTTTTAGGGGGATCCGGCGGTCAACGGCGATGGCATTTCCATCAGTGCCGCCGATCATGCTGACGAAATTTCCCATCGTGGGACCAAAACAAAATTCTAGCAAAGCGTGTTGTAGCTTCTGTGAACGCGGCCGCGCATGTTACCGCCGTGGTTCTTTCTTTCTCTTGTTAGGCTTGCGGGCGTAAGCTTGAACTACTCTAAAGGTGCACAATTAGTGCATCTCACGTTGGTTAGGGCATCAATTTAGGACCAGCTTATGAAAAAGACAGGTTTTCCCCTGGCCGCCGCGGCCACTCTCGTCCTCAGTTCCCCGCTGCTCTTCGCGCAAACCAAACCGAGTCCATATGAAGGCGTTTCGGTTCCGCCCCCGAACGATACCATCACGACCAACGAGCAGGCTCCAGCGACACCTCCGCCCGCAACCACAGCACCTGCCCCCGCACCGGCTCCCGCTGCGAAAGCAAATCCTGATGCAGGAATCATCGAGACACCGCTGCCGCCATCTACAGAAGATTACAAGCCGCATAGCGCTACCCTGCATGGCCGCACTTTCGATGCATCGGCTGACCATCTCGATGACGGCATCGTTACCTCTGTTCCCGCACCACCCAATGCGCTGCCCGAAGGAACAGTATTCAAGGTACGCTTGCTAGAGGACATCGACGCCGCTTCCACTAGGCCGAACACACCGTTCCGCGGAACGCTCGCTCAGGACATTCTGCGCAATGGCAAAGTCGTGATCCCGGTTGGTTCAGAACTGCACGGCCGGGTCGTGTATGCCACTGCCGGCAATCGTCTCAACGGTGGATCGATCATCCACCTTCGGCCCGATGAATTCGTGCTACCCGACGGCACCCGCTACCATCTTCATGCCGAGGTCATCGATACCCTGGGCTCCGATACCAGGACCAAGGGTGAAGGTAACATCGTCGCCAACGAGCACGGCAAGCGGACTCTTGCAGAATTAGGCATGGGCACAGGCAGCGGCGCTATCATCGGAGCGGCAGTTGGCGGCGGCGTAGGCGCGGTCGTCGGCACGGCTGTAGGAGCCGGCATCATCACCGCTCATTGGCTGCGAACCAACTGGTCAGCCAACCTGCCTGAAAATTCCACCGTTATCTTTAGCCTGACAGACCCTATGTTCCTGAACCCAGTGCAGGATCAGAAAACCGAATTACTTCCGCAAAATTTCGGCCCGCAGTAGGCCACAATCGCAAAATCTAATCAACGGGCACGGCGAGAGTCGTGCCCCGTTTGTTTGGAGCGGCGAATTAAGGAAGGAAAGAAGACTACTAACAGAATTGTCTTCTCGACCGAAGCGAAGCGGAGTGGAGAGATCTGCGGTTTCTTTCCCGGCTGATGGACTCCCCTCCAGCAAAATTCCTTCGCCAAGAGCGAAGCGCCTCTCTACCCGAACCCGGTCCTCCCCGAAGCCTAGCGAAAACAACTACCCGTCCGCAATCTCTGCTAAGCCAACTTCTCCCCAGGCACGCGCTCTAGCAATCGACGCCACGTCTTCTGATTTGCCCGATAGCTTTTCTTCAAATCCTCCAGGATCCGCTCAAAATCCGTGTGCCCGCGCAGCCGGCCCCATGCCGGATTCTTTGAGAACCACGGATAGTTCTCATTCCCCAAATAGATGGCACGCCGTAACCAATGCAAAGCCTCAGTCTCATCCCCCTCCACAGCAAAGTAGGTCGCCAGGCGATAGGCCATCTCGCTGTCCGCCTCCGCCGCGGAAAGCGAATCTTCCTCGATGAGCGCCGCGGCCCGCTCGCGCTCGCCCACCTGTACATAGCACGAAGCCAGCGTGGGGAATGCGATACGCAGGCTCTCATCGTCGCGAATCACCGCTTCCAGGATTTTGATCGCTTCCTGCATATCTCCCTGCCGCATTCGCTGATAAGCGACGGAAGTCCGCAGCAGGGGGTGGCGCGGTTCGAGGGTCAGCCCTTTCTGCAATTCTTCCTCCGCCAATTCCAACTGATTCTGATACTGATAAACGCGGGCCCGATGGTTGTAGACAATCGGCGCATTGGAGGGGTTCAGCTGCAGCGAGCGATTGAATTGCTGTAGTGCTTCTTCATACATTCCATCGAGACGCAACGTCTGCCCCGCAACCAGGTGCACGTTCCAATTGTTGTCTGCAGTGAGCAGCAGATGTTCGATACCATGGCGCGCGCTTTCCTTTTCCCCTCGCGAGAGCAACATGTACACGCGATAAAGATTGGCTTCGATCGATCCCGGATCGATTTCCAGGGCGCGATCGAAATTGCGCCGGGCAGCCAGCAGATGCAATTGCCCACCCAGCCCATTGCGCACATACTGCAAATGCGCAATACCCAGCCCGCTCCAGGCTGGGGCGAAATGTGAGGCGCGCGCCACCACGCTTTCGAACATCTCCCGCGCTTTATCCAGGTCGCTGCGGGCGCCAGACCGCGACATGAATGAAGACAATAACGCCCGGGCCTGCAGATATTCCTCTGACAACGCTTCCGCCATGGGTGCGCTGCGCGTCGACTCGCCGTTCTGCTGCAGCTTGCCGAGCCCCTGCAAGGTGGCAAAGACTTCGTTACAGATCTCCGTTTGCACGGCGATCAAGTCGAAAGACGGCACACTGATCGTGCCCCCGGCGCGCACGGATTGGCCAGGGACGTCCAGGAGCTGCCAGTTCAGATCGAACCCTTTCTCCGAACGCATGAAGTTACCCGCCAGCACCCATTGCACCAGCAGCTTCTGCCCGACGGACAATGGGTCCAACTGCTGCAACGGCATCGGCAGTTGCATCAGCGAACTGGAAGGACGCACCACCAGGGAAGACATGCGAGCGAGGCGCGCGGCAACGGCATCCGCCAGCGCAAAGCCGTAGAGCGGTGATTCTTCCGACTGACCGAAATTCTGGAACGGCAGTACGAGGATCGTATTTTGCTTTTGCTGTTCATCAGCCGACTCGCGAAAGCGCTCCGCCAACATGGAAAGAAAACCTGTTGCCCGTTGCGCGCGCTCAGCCGCGGGGATCTGCACGTTGGCCGCGACATCGCCAGGCAAAAATCCGGTTTCGAGCTGCATGGTCTTCATAATGGTGCGCAGCGCTTCGCGCAGATCGCCGGCGGACGAGTAACGCGCGCTGGGTGTTTTTTGCAGGCAAGTGGCGATGACCCTGGCCAGCTCTACCGGCACCTGCGGACAGCACTCAGTCAGAGGCTGCGGTTCGGCATACTGGATCGCGCGCACGCTCTGAAACTCCTCCGATTCCGGACGCACAAACGGATGGCGTCCGCTAAGAAGCTCATAGAGCGTCACACCAACGGCGAAGATATCGCTCTGCACACTGGTTTGCCCGGTGACGAACTGCTCGGGAGCCATATAGGCGATCGTCCCGCCCCGCGCCGTATAGGTAGTACGCACTTCGCGCTTCGATGGCTCCTGGCGCGGCTTGCTGGGATCGAATTCCGCTTCCGCCGAAGAGATTCTTCTGGCCAACCCGAAATCCAGAATCTTGACCACACCCCCGTCGGTCAGCATCACATTCGCCGGCTTCAGATCGCGATGAAAGATTCCCAGACGGTGTGCTGCGCTCAGACCATCAGCGATCTGGATACCCACAGAAAGCCCAAGCTGCACGCTCGCCGGACCGTTGGCGATGATCTTGTCCAGCGATTCTCCCGGAACATACTGCATCACGATGTAAGCCTCGTCCTCGGTGTCCCCAACGTCATAAATTGCGCATACATTCGGGTGTTCGATGGCCGACGCCAACCTCGCCTCGCGCAGCACGGTCTTTCGCATCTGCTCGATCGACAGCGACCCCCTTTTGAGGATCTTCAAAACTACCGGCCGCATCAGCAGCGTATCGTTAGCAAGATAGACGACTCCACTGCCGCCGGCTCCCAGCTTGCGGACGACCTCGTAGTGTTCGATGAGCCGGCGCTTCATATCTCCCAGTCTATAATTCTTCGCATGGCTGAGACTGGCGGCAAGAAGCGCAGCCCCCACTGGAATTGGCTGCTTCTTCTGCCTGCCTTGGGACTGCTTTTTCCTGCCTTCTACGCACGCGAAACACCTGCTCTCTTCGGCTTCCCGTTCTTTTACTGGTACCAATTCGCCTGGGTGTTTATAACCGCCGGAGTTACGGCGTTGGTCTATTGGCTGGCGAAGGAGTTATAATTCTCCATAATTGGAGAGTCAACTCCGATGTCTAAATCCCGCCCCGGCACCCAGGTCTACCCCGAAACGTCCTATTCCGCCGCAGTATTGCCTGATCTTTCGCGCGAAGAAGATCGGCGGCGCCTTACGGCCGCCGGCCTAAAGGCATTCTTCAAAATCGTCGAGCGCTGGAAGGTAACAGATGAAGACGCGCGTGAGCTGCTCGGCGGCATTTCCAACGGAACTTACTACCAGTGGAAGGGCAACCCACGCGCAACCAGAACGCTTGATCAGGACGAGTTGACCCGGATTTCGTATCTGATTGGGGTGTATAAAGCGCTCAACATCCTGTATAGCCAGCGCCTCGCCGACCAATGGATGCAGCTTGCGAACACGAATCCCATCTTTGGGGGCCGCCCTCCCCTGGAATACGTTCTGCACGGTGGAATTCCGGCGATGGAAACCCTGCGGCGTCTTGTGGACGCCCGGCGCGGGGGCTGGTGAATCTACCCATAACCAATCTGCGCCGTTTCGATACGCATCGCTTACTACCGGCCAAGTACTCGCCTAACTTCGCATCGGTGCTGACCGGCATTGCCGATGACGAAGATCTGCAACTCGTATTCCAGTTAGATAATGCGACCAATACCCGCCTTCGGGCGGAAGAGAATCTCCTCCCTGGCATCACCGCCAGGGAACTCGTCTACCACGTGCCGAACTCCCACGTCATCAATGCTGCCTTCACCCACGCCAATCCACTCGGCGCCCGTTTCTCCACCTCGCAACGCGGCGCGTGGTACGCGGCCTTCGAATTAGCCACGGCCAAGGCGGAGGTGATTTTTCACAAAAACATTGAGTTCGCGGAGATCGATTGGAAAGAGCGGGAAGAAATCGAATACGACGACTACCTGGCCGACTTCACGGCCTTGTTTCATGATCTGCGCGGAACAGACCTCGGGGAAATCAAGGAGCAGGCCCTGAGTCCTACCAGTTATGTGCATTCACAGCAACTGGCAGAGGAACTGATGCAGCAAGGCTCTCTGGGAATCATCTATCCCAGCGTGCGCCGGGAAGGTGGGACTTGTGTTGCGTGTTTTCGTCCCAGCGTGGTAGGCAACGTACGCAAGGACTTTCGCTATAAGTTGATCTGGGCCCCGCTTCGGGCCCGAATGATCCGCCCAACAGCGCGGTCCAGTGAGTTTGAGGTGGGTCCGGTTACTGCCCCGACCAGCGAACGTCATTCCGCCTGACGTCATCGAGAGTCGAGGGGGTCCACGTCTTTCCCCGGTCCACGCTCACCCAATGCAAGGCGGTTGAGCTTTTCAGCAGCACGGCAACATAGGTTTCCTGATCGCTTTCCGACCTCGGCATCTGTCCACTCCCCGGAGCGGAGGTCAGCGCCGGTATCCCCAGCAACTCGACTGCTTTGCCGTCCCACTGCTGTTTGACCTGATGCCAGTGCCTTCCCTGATCGTCGGACCGAAACAACGTGCCGCTGTTATCCAGGGCTAACTGGCTCCCCCCAACAGCTAATTGGCTCACCGCAGGAAGTCCGCTGGGCAGAGAAGAAATCTGCGCGCTCGTGGCGGCCGAAGTGGCTGGAACCTGGGCCTGCGATGAAATGCCAGAGGACGCAGCAACACCGAGCGCCAGCAAGGCAACCCGTAAGGAGCGAGGTCTGAGCAGGGGAATCATGGGGTTAGATTACCGGCCAGCCGAGAAACCGAAAATGCCCCATCAGTGGCTTTCCGTCCCCCGAACGTACGCCGCGTCGCGGACATAGAGCAAGCTCCCGCCGGCGTGCTTAAGTCCTGCGTGTTCGGCGACTTCGATTCGTTTTTCGACACGGAAACCACGGCTCTCGAAAAGCCCGCGGGCTGCCTCGTTGTCGGCCCACACATTCGCGCTCAGATGAGTGAATCCGCCGGCTCTCGCTTGGTCTACCGCCCAATCCAGCAGCCTCTCTCCAATTCCTTGCCGTCGAGCGTGCTTGCGAACTGCTATCGCGTTCACCGTAAAGCTTTCCCAGTCCTGCGCCTGATCGATCGGCTCGAGTACTCGAACCCGGTCCTGCGGCAGAAGTTCTTTCTCCTCTCCTCGCAGCCAGGCAGCGGGAAAGGCGTTGACCATCCCGACCACCCCCTTGTCATCCGCGACGAAGCAGTGGCGCCAGCAGAATCCTCCGTGATCCTGCCTCAGTCCACGGCTCATCAGGCCGGCCAACATCTGTTTGGGGGCCATTTCCTCGAGGAGGAATTCATACAGCCCGTCGCCCGCCATAATCGACAATTCTGCGAGCGCATACGCGTCGGCCGGCAAGGCAGCGCGAAAAACAACTTCCGGCAACATCAGGAGGTCACGAAGGGTTCACGGCAACGCCTAACTTGCTGCGAGGAGTGAACTTTCTCTTGTAGTAGGCGGTGGTAAGGGCGATTGCCGGACTGCCAAGGATGGTCGGCAGGACCCAAATCACCCAACTGCCATGAAACAGCGGGCCGATCGTAGTCACACTGAAAGCGGTCCAGGCTGCAATATAGCTGACCATCATGCTGCCGAGGTGGTCATACCACCAAAACATCTTCTCCTGAGGTGGATGCAGGAACTGCCGCATGGATTTGGCTGCGATCCACATGCCGAGACACCCAAAGAGCATGGCGGGAATGCCCAGGTGCCGAACCATTGCCGGCCGCCGGGCGCCGAGCAGGGCCAAAGCCAAGCTGCAGGCAAAGGTGAGGATAGCGGCTGCCCAGTCCGGCCAGCTGACCTTTCCACCGGCAAACAGATTCTTATGGAACAAAACCCGGTACCCAGCAAACGCCGCATAAAAGCTGAAAATCGCAACCAGCGCAAGGAACAGTATGGGGCGATACAGGGCCAGCACAAGCGCCGTAGTTCCCACGACAGCCATAGACCAGAAATAGATTTTGCCCCAGCGGCGGTGAGCTTTGCCGCCCTTCGAAGTGGCCAGAGCGAGCGGGGCCATCACGAATGCGGTGAAACCGGCGGCGATGTGCACACCCAGGAGCGCTCTAATCCAGTCAGGGTCATGCATCCCTCTACCTTACATCCCGCCCTGGCACGAGTAATCCCAAAAGTGCTCTAATCTAGAGGTCCTATGATTCCGACGCTTGAATGGACTCCCAACGGTGTGCGGTTCCTCGACCAGACGCGCTTGCCGCTCGAAGAAACCTATGTGCTGGCCGCTACCAGCGATCAAGTGGCTAAGGCAATCACCACGATGGTGGTTCGGGGCGCTCCCGCGATTGGTGTAGCCGCCGCTATGGGCGTTGCCCTGGGGGTGAAGAACAGCTCCTCACAAACCATCCCCGAGCTGACCTCGGAGTTGGACGAAATCTCGAAAACCCTTGCCGCCACGCGTCCCACCGCGGTGAACCTCTTCTGGGCCATCGAGCGTATGCGCCGCCGTTTCTCTTCTCTTGCCGCTCAGCCCGGCATAACCATTCCCGACATCAAAGAGGAGCTCATTGCCGAAGCCCGCACCATGTATGACGAGGACATTGCGGCCTGCAAAACCATGGGCGCCAACGGCGCGAACATGATGCCGAAGGCAGGAGGAGTGCTTACGCACTGCAACGCGGGGGCTCTTGCTTCCTGCGGGTACGGCATGGCTCTGGGTGTGATTCGCGCTGCTGTGGAGCGCGGTCATCAGCTTCACGTTTATGCCGACGAAACCCGGCCCTTCCTCCAGGGAGCCCGTCTCACCGCCTGGGAATTGATGCACGATGGCATCCCGACCACAGTTCTGTGCGACAACATGGCCGCCAGCCTCATGCGCCAGGGAAAAATTCAAGCGGTAATCGTTGGTTCCGACCGGGTCGCCGCCAACGGTGATGTGGCCAACAAGATTGGCACCTACGGGGTTGCCATCATGGCCAAGGAACACGGCATCCCGTTCTATGTGGCCTGCCCCTGGTCTACGATCGATATGGCCACAGCCACCGGCGACGCTATTCCTATCGAGCAGCGGTCGCCCGTCGAAGTCACGCATCATGGTGGGAAGCAGATGACCCCCTCTGGCGTCGGCGTCGAAAACCCGGCTTTCGACGTCACTCCGGCGAGATATGTCACCGCCATCATTACGGAGCGGGGCGTTCTACGGCCGCCCTACTTGGAAGCATTGCAGGGGCTGGAAACTGTAGCTGCAGTCGGTTGAGGACTTCCCGGCTTCCACGAAACCCTCTTTTTTCACCGTATGGATTGGGCCCCTTCGGCTGCCGGCCTGGGTAGAGTGAAACATGGTGTTCAGCGCTTTGAATCTGCGGAATCGATCTCTTCCCCGCGGGATTGCGCTGGTTCTCGGCAGCCTCTTCCTCGCCTTCATGCTGGCAGGTTTTCCCGATGATCGTCCCTCGCTGAAGCTGCTGATTCCCACGTTTGCCGCCGTAATCGGCACCTTCGACACCATTCGCTGCCTGCGCCATCGGTGGAGCTTTTATCACGGCGCTGTTGTGGTGCTGATTTACATGGACATCATGGCCTTGTGCATGATCCTCTTCTTGCTCCTCTACCCCTATGGCCGCTGGTTGTTGTAGCCACAAAAATCTGTTTCAAGTTTGAATTAGGCGCACTGCTTCCGCTGCAGTAGAATCTTCCCGCAGACCGGCCAAGTACCATCCCCTCCTCAGGAGAAACAATGCTTAAAGGATTTCGCGACTTTATCCTGCGCGGCAATGTGGTCGATCTTGCCGTAGCCGTCGTCATCGGCGCCGCGTTTACCGCTATCGTCAACGCCTTGGTGGCCGATATCATCAACCCCCTCATTGCAGCGATCGTCAAGAAGCCTGACTTTTCCTTTCTGACGTTAACGGTCCATGGCGGCGTGATCAAATACGGCGATTTTTTCAACGCCCTGATTTCGTTCCTGATCATCGCTGCAACCATCTATTTCCTGGTCGTGCTTCCGGTGAACACGCTTTTGGCCAGGTTCCGTCCCAAGGTCGTGGAGGCGCCCACCACCAAGCAATGCCCGCAGTGCCTCAGCGATATCCCACTCGCTGCCAAGCGCTGCTCTCATTGCACGCAATTGATCGCCTAGCGGGGTGAAGTGTACGGGCTTTACAGATGCGGAAGACAGATTTTGTATGAGGGCATCACTTTACTTGGAAGACAAGTGCTTGAAAATAATTTCGGGCTTTAGCCCCTGAGGTAGTTTTCTTTCCGTCTCCCCTCCCGCCGCATCCTCCGTCAGAACAACTTCTTCGCTGGCTTGGCCAAGCCCACGGGACTGCCCCCAAAACGGAAGCAGTCCCGCCGTTATAGACTTTCTCTAGAGTTCGCTCATTGCCAAGACGATTCCTTCTCTCTCTGCTGGGCCTCGTCCACCTCTCCGTCATGGCCCAGGTGTCTCCTTTTCCCGATCATGCCTTGGGGTTCCGTGATTTCGCGCGCCAGGCCAAAATCGACCAGGACTTCCTGGCCGTCCCCGACCCCAAATTAGCCCAGGAAGAACTGAAAACTTTGACCGCCTCGCCGCACGTGGCAGCCAGCAAAGAGGACTACGACACTGCTGTCTACGTGGCAGGCAAATTCAAGGCCGCAGGCCTGGATACCCAAATCGCTCCCTATAAGGCGTGGCTGAACCTTCCCCAGGAGGTCTTCATCCAGGCGACCAACGCCGAAGGCAAAGTTCTCATGACGGGACCCACTCGGGAACACGTGGAGAACGATCCATATCAGGATGATCCTCGCGTGCTGCCTCCTTTCAATGGCGGATCTCCCTCCTGTGACCTCACAGCGGGAGTGGTCTATGTCAACTACGGCCGGCCAGAAGATTTCAAGCGCCTGGATGACATGCACATCAGTGTTGCCGGAAAGATCGTCCTGGTTCGTTATGGAATGAACTTTCGCGGCGTAAAAGTGTACCTGGCCCAGCAGAGAGAAGCAGCGGGCGTCATCATCTATTCCGACCCGGCGGACGACGGCTATTTTCAAGGCGACAAATACCCGCATGGTCCCTGGCGTCCCGACACGGGAGTGCAACGCGGTTCGGTGCAGTTCATGTTCAAGTATCCCGGGGATGCGACCACTCCCGACGTAGCTTCCACCGTGACACTCCCCGCAGCACGGCGTCTGCAGCCCTCCCAGATCAGCAGCCTGCCCACGATTCCGTCGATGCCGCTCTCCTACCACGACGCCGCCCCGATTCTGGAAAACCTGGGCGGCCCCGTCGCACCGCGAGAATGGCAGGGCGCTCTGCCGTTTAGTTACCACATCGGCGGGGGAACCGCGGTCAGGTTGCATCTCCGACTCAAGATGGACTATGCCGAACGCACGGTCTGGGACGTTGTCGGCAAAATTCCCGGTACTGACTTTCCTGACGAGTGGGTTGTTGCCGGAAATCATCGCGACGCCTGGGTCTACGGCGCAGTCGATCCCGGCAGCGGAACCGTCGCCATGCTGGAAGCGGTGCATGGCATCGGAACGCTGCTGGCACAGGGATGGAAACCGCGCCGCACGATGCTGTTTTGCAGCTGGGACGCGGAGGAGGAAGGGCTGATTGGTTCTACCGAATGGGCCGAGGACCATGCAAAACAGTTGGCCCATGCTGTCGTCTACATCAACACCGACGCCAGCGTATCCGGGCCCCACTTCGAAGCGTCCGCCGTGCCTTCACTGAAGCAGTTCGTCCGCGAAGTCACGATGGAGGTGGCCAGTCCCAAAGGTGGTTCGGTTTACGAGCAGTGGAGAAAGGATGCGAGTGACTCCGCAGCCCGGCGACATACGGCCAAAGAGTTCACTGATGCTCCGACGATCCCTTTAGTCGGTGGGGAAGTACGCGTAGGCGACCTTGGCAGCGGCTCCGATTACACTCCCTTCCTCCAGCACCTTGGGGTCCCTTCAACGGATATCGGTTCCACGGGTCCCTACGGCGTTTATCACTCCGTCTTTGACAACTATGCGTGGTTTGTCATGAACGCCGACCCGACATTCGTGTACGAACAACAGATGGCCCGCGTCTTTGGTCTCGAAGCTCTGCACATGGCAGATGCGGATGTTTTGCCCTATGACTACGTGACCTATGCCAGGCAGATTCAAGCCTACTTATTCAACGCCCAGTCGCGGGCGCGGGATGTGGGCATGCAGAATCTGAACTTCGATGCCGCCCTCGCTGCGGCCAATCGCTTCAGCGCCGAGGCAACTCTGACCTTAGCCAGGCAGCAAGCCGAAAAGGGAAATTTAACCGCGCTGAATACTTCACTCCGCAGCACGGAAGAGGATTTGCTGTGTCCGCAGGGCCTTCCCGGCCGTCCCTGGTTTCGGCACACGATCTTCGCCCCCGGCGAATACACCGGCTACGCCGCCGTCGTGATTCCCGGAGTCAATGAAGCCATCGATGCACGGGATCCCACGCAAGCGCAAGCACAACTGGCAAATGTAACCGCCGCCCTGGTGCGTGCGACGGACACGCTTGAGGAAGCGCAATAGGGCTAAGTCGGGGCGCATGAAAGAAACCGGGCTCGGATGCTGCCGGAGTGTCCCAGCCATAAGCCGAACCGCGGAGCCTACCCGCGCCCGGCCACAACCTCCGCTTGCAGGGTCACCAATTCTGTCAAATCCTTCTTCTCCAGGCCATGCACTTCCTTGTTAAAGGCATCCACCTTGCTGGACCAATTCATGGAGCAGAACTTCGGGCCGCACATTGAGCAGAAGGCAGCCTCTTTGTAGTAGTCGTCCGGCAGAGTCTCGTCGTGCATCGCGCGCGCCGTGTCCGGATCCAGTGAAAGTGCAAACTGCTTGTTCCAGTCGAAGGTGTAACGCGCATAGCTGATAGCATCGTCGCGGTCTCGCGCGCCGGGCCTGTGCCGGGCAACATCTGCCGCGTGAGCTGCGATCCGGTACGCGATCATGCCATCCTTCACGTCTTTCTCATTCGGCAGTCCCAAATGTTCTTTCGGTGTGACATAGCAAAGCATCGAAGCTCCATGCCACCCGATCATGGCCGCACCGATCGCACTCGTGATGTGGTCATAGCCCGGCGCAATGTCGGTTACCAACGGACCTAAAGTGTAGAATGGCGCACCATCGCAGAGTTCTACCTCTTTCTCGACCTGTTCCTGGATCTTGTCCAGAGGAATATGCCCCGGCCCTTCGATCATCACCTGCACATCGCTTTTCCAAGCGGTGCGCGTCAACTCGCCCAGGGTCTTCAACTCGGCGAACTGTGCTTCATCGCTGGCGTCCGCCACGCACCCTGGCCGCAGGCCGTCTCCCAGCGAAAAGCTCACATCGTACTTCGCCATCACCTTCACGATGCGGTCGAAATGTTCATAGAGAAAATTCTGCCGGTGATGATGTGTCATCCATTGCGCCAGGATCGCTCCGCCGCGGCTCACGATTCCGGTGATGCGCTTCGCCACCATGGGCACGTATTGGATCAGTACGCCGGCGTGCACGGTGAAATAATCCACACCCTGCTGCGCCTGCTCTTCAATCACTTCCAGGTAAACATCAATGTTCAGGTCTTCGAGCTTCTTCACCCGGTTCAGCGCTTCGTAAATCGGGACCGTCCCGATGGGTACCGGGCTGTGGCGCAAAATCGCATCCCTGATCTCCGGAATATTTCCTCCGGTCGACAGGTCCATCACCGTATCTGCGCCGAAGCTGATTGCGGTGTGCAGCTTGTCCAGTTCCTCGCGAATGTTTGAACTGACCGCGGAGTTGCCGATGTTGGCGTTGATCTTGCACTTGGTGGCGATCCCAATCCCCATTGGTTCCAATTCGGGATGGTTGATGTTGGCGGGAATAATCAGCCGGCCTGCGGCAACCTCAGAACGGATCTGTTCTGCTGGAAGTTTTTCCCGGCTGGCGACAAAGGCCATCTCCTCGGTAATCTTCCCCTGGCGTGCAAAATGCATTTGCGACATGTTGCTGTCGCCCGTCCGCGCTGCTTCAAGGTTCCGTTTTACGATCCACTCAGCCCGCGGCTTGAGAATCTCCTGAGTCCCGCTTCCATTGCTGCTCATCGTTGAATCGCCTCTCCGTCGAATTATACGGTTTGATGCCAGGCTTGACGGAAGCGGCCCACCCTCCTACCCTAAGATTAGCGATGGGCCTTCGTCCGCAAACAATCCGCATTGGTGCTGCCGTCATCATCATCCTGAGCACCATCACTTACCTGGCTGTGACCGCTGCACAGTCGAGCAAGAGTTACTATGTCACTATTGGCGAACTGCAGGCGATGGGCAACAAGGCTTACACCCGTCATCTTCGCGTCGCCGGAGATGTAGCGCCCAACTCCATCCAGCGCAACGGCACGAACGCGCGGTTTGTCCTCACCGAACAAGGTCATACTCTGCCGGTCAGCTATCAAGGCATCGAGCCGCCACCGGACACCTTTAAGGACGGCTCACAGGCTCTGGCCATGGGAACCTACGGTCGCGATGGCGTCTTCCATGCCACCGAACTGCAGGCCAAGTGTGCTTCCAAGTACGCTGCGGCAAAGCCGGCGCCCAATTCCGCTTCGCTGCGATCTCCTGCTGTTCCCAAATAGACGTCCGGCACTCCCGCTCTATACTCCAATGGGATGGCCCCGGTTCTCGCTCAACTCGATAACGTGTCGCGCATCTTCGGCCGCTTCCCCGCACTGCGCAAGGTGTCTCTCAGCTTAATCTCCGGCTGCTGTTACGTTCTGCTGGGAGAAAATGGAGCAGGCAAATCCACCCTGTTACGCATCCTCGCTGGCCTGCTCGAGCCCACCATCGGCAGCGCATATTTCTACGCAGACGGCAAACCGGAAAAGATAGCCGGTCAGCGGACGCGCATTGGGTACATGAGCCACGCCTCCATGCTCTACGACGAACTGTCTGCGATGGAAAACCTGCGCTACTTTGCCGCCCTCTACCGTAGCCACCCCTGCCTCGATCCGCAGGATGCGCTGATCGCGGTGGGTCTGGATCCCAGCCTCACTCGTCCCGTGGGCCAGTTTTCCCAGGGCATGCGCCAGCGAACCTCGCTCGCCCGCGTCCTCCTCTCCCAGCCGGAATTGCTCCTGCTCGATGAACCGTTCTCCAATATGGATGCTGCCAGCGTAGGCAAGATGTCGGCTCTTCTCGGCCAGTTGCGATCCGCCAGGCGCACCGTCGTGCTCACCACCCATCAGCGTTCCCTCGCCGAGCCGCTCGCCGATTACTTCCTGACCATGGAAGCGGGGCAATTGATCTCAACCATCGGGCCTGCCCGATGAAGACCAATGCGGCCCGCATCCTGGAAAACCTGGGCATCCCTTACACCCTGCAGGAGTATGAAGTCGATCCCGAGGATCTCTCCGCAATCAATGTCGCCCGCAAAATCGGTTTGCCCGTCGAACAGGTCTTCAAAACATTGCTCACCGTCACTGGTCCCGATCAGTACGCCTTTGCCGTCATTCCGGGGGATGACGCCCTGGATTTCAAAAAACTGGCCCGCGCCGCGGGAGTCCGCAAGACGGAAATGGCTGCGCTCAAAGACGTGCAACCTCTCACTGGCTATGTCCGGGGCGGTGTGACCGTTTTTGGCGCAAAAAAGGATTTCCCGGTCTTCGCCGACGAAACGATTGAGCTGTTCGACTTCATTTCTGTTTCTGCCGGCCAGCGTGGAACCCAGATCCTGCTCGCGCCTAACGACTATCTCCGCGCAGCGAAGGCCCAGGTCGCCGACCTTACCAAGGCAACACCGGAGGATCGGTCGCCCGCGTGAGCTACCTGCTAATCCATCTGGCCAAAGATCTGCGCCTGGAATGGCGTTCGAAAGACGCCGTCAACAGCATGCTGTTTTTCGCCCTGATGGTGGTGGTGCTGTTCAGTTTGGCCTTTGATCCGACAGCTACCATCTCCCGGCAGATCGCCGGGGGCATTCTGTGCGTGGCGACGCTTTTCGCATCCGTCACCGCGCTGAATCAGGCCTGGGCGCGCGAACTGCGCAACCAAGTGCTGGATGCGCAACGCATGACCCCAGCCCCGCCGTCCGCCCTCTTTCTGGCCAAGGCCATCGCCAATTTTCTCTTCGTAACCGTGGTGCAGATTGTCCTCGCACCCTTGTTTGCCATCTTCTACAACCTTCATCCGCTAGGAGAGAAATGGCTGTTATTGGTGGTTTTGCCCCTGGGCACCTGGGCCCTGGTCGTGAATGGAACCTTCTTCGCCGCACTCTCCATCCGCACCCGGAATCGCGAACTGCTGCTTCCCCTGCTTCTCTTCCCGATCTTCATTCCGGCGCTCCTGGGCATGGTTGAGGCAACGACCTCCATCCTGCTGGGCGATTTTGAACCCGCCCTCTGGATCAAGCTGCTCGCCGGCTACGACATCATCTTCACCACAGTGAGCCTGCTGCTGTTTTCCACCATCCTGAACGCCGAATAACCCAACCGGATGCTTCGACGGTAGTAGAGATTGGCCAGCCCTGCGGGATCCGGGATAAATTCGGGATTATTTGTGTGAGATAAGCGAGATAAGTCTCCTCGCATGCATCCCTTTCCTGCCAAACCCGGAATGATTCGACAGTCACAAGAACGCGTGTCCACCCGTGGACACACCTGAAACACCTGCGGACACTTGCCCCACTTCAATCCTGCAATAGCGACGCAAAAGACACGGCCTCTCTGAAAAACCGTTTGGAACCCAAACTGCTCCTTCAACGTACCGAAACCTTAAGAGGAGCCATGCAGAAGACCTTCTTCGACCTCAAGTTTGCGTTCCGGCAGCTGCGTAAGTCAGCAGGATTCACCACCATCGCGATACTAATGCTGGCCTTCGGGATCGGCGCAACCACCGCCATCTTCTCGATTGTGGAAGGCGTCCTCCTACGCCCCTTGCCATTTTCCGACCCCGGCCGCCTGATGGTGCTCGCCGACCGCATTCAGGGAGTCAACGTGGGCGGCAACGGAGAGGCCGGCACCACCGTACAGGACATCATTGCCTACACCCGCGACACAAAGTCCTTCTCCGCCCTCGGAGGGCGGCAATTTGCGACGTTTGAGCTTTCCGGGGGCGCCGAGCCGGCGCAGATCAACGCCCAACGCATGACCGCCGGCATTTTCGCCGCGCTCGGCGTCGCTCCCGAGTTGGGCCGGGTATTCACGGCCGACGAGGTTGCGCACAATCAGCAGGTCGCCGTCCTCAGTTACAACACCTGGCAGAGCCGCTTTCATGGGGATAAGCAGATTTTGGGCAGCAAGATCCTGCTCGATCGCAAGCCCTATGTGGTCATCGGCGTCATGCCACGGAATTTCGAATATCCCCTGGTCACAGGTCAAATCTTTCACACCGAACTTTGGGTTCCCATGAGCTTCAGCGCGACTGAGCTTTCCAGCGAGCGCGCGGGTAATTGGAGCTACCAGATGGAGGGGAGACTGAAGCCAGGCGTCTCGCCGGCCCAGGCACAGCAGGATGCGGCACGAGTCGCGCAGGAAATCATGCGTAACTTTCCGCCGAATCTGTCGAGCCTGCGTATCGACCCGGTCGTACGCCCCTTGCAGGAAGAACTCGTCGAGCAATCGCGGCCGCTTCTGCGGACTTTGTTCCTGGCTGTAACCGTAGTGTTGCTCATTGCCTGCGCCAACCTCGCGGGACTCTTACTGGTGCGTGCCATCAGGAGGCAACGAGAGATGGCCGTGCGCCTCGCCATGGGAGCCAACGCTTCGGCTCTGCTCCGCCAAACGATTCTCGAGGGTCTGCTGCTGAGCATAGCTGGTGGTCTGCTTGGGCTGGGGCTCGCCGCCGCAGCGCTACACGTCGGGAAAAGCGTCCTGCCGGAAAGCCTGCCTCGGATCGCGGAGATCCGACTGAACTGGCAGGTCGTGGCGTTTGCTTTATTCCTCGCAGTTCTTACGGGTCTACTCTGCAGCCTCGCGCCCGCCTTCGCCGCCCTGCGCACCAATGTGAATAGCGTCCTTAAAGAAGGCGGCCGCAGCGGCAGCGCAGGCGGAGGTCATGCCCGGCTGCGTTCCGGCCTGGTGGTGGCGGAAATTGCTGTCGCCCTGATCCTTCTCGCGGCCTCCGGGCTCCTGCTCCGCAGCTTCGAAAAAATGCGCCTGGTCGATTTGGGTTATCTGCCGGAGCACCTGACCACAGCCGGCTATTCGCTGCCCCTGAAGCAATACTCCACGCAGTCCGAAGTAGACAATTTCGACAAAGAATTGCTGCGCCGGGTGAGGCAGCTACCCGGCGTGCATAGCGCTGGTCTCACCAGCTTCCTGCCCGCTTCCGGAAACAACAACAACCAGGTCTTCGTGGTCGAAGGCTACGTTCCCCCCAAAGGCGCGGATATGAACCTGGCAACGGTGTGGACAATGATGGGCGACAGTTTCCAGGCTCTCGGTATTCCGCTCTTGCGCGGACGCTTCTTCGAAGACTCCGATACTGCATCCGCCCAGCTCGTTGTGATCGTCAATCACAAGCTCGCGCAGCATTACTGGCCCGGTCAGAACCCCTTGGGCAATCGAATACGGATCGGAACACCGGAAATGCAAACTCCGTGGCTCATCGTGGTGGGCGAGGTTGCCGACGTCAAGCTGAATGCGCCGGACGAGCCCGGGAAAGAACAATATTTTCTCGCCGGGGATCAGGCGGAAAAAGCCATCGGCTCGTTGGCCTCACCCGAGGATTTAAACCTCAATGGCGGTTACATTGCCGTGCGCTCCACCTTGCCGCCGGAGCAGATCGAAAACCCTCTTCGCGCCGCTGTGCGGTCGATCGATCCTCAGCTCCCCCTCACCCAGGTACAGACCATGGAGCAGGCCGTCTCCGAAAGTGAAGCCCCGCGCCGGTTCAACACGATCGTGATCGGCAGCTTTGCTTTCGCCGCGGTCCTCCTGGCGGTGCTGGGCATTTATAGCGTGATCGCTTTCTCCGTTGCCTCCCGATTACAGGAGATGGCCATCCGGCTGGCGCTTGGTTCGCAGCGTGCCCGCGTCATACGCCTGATCCTGAAATCCGGGGCGACGCTCGCTGCCATTGGTTGCGCCCTCGGTCTGGCCGGCGCCGCCGCAGCGTCTACCGTGATGCGCTCCCTGCTGTTCGGGGTCAGTCCCTTCGATCCATTAGTTCTGGCTCTGTCGGCCCTGGGGGTACTGCTGCTCGCGCTGGCTGCTTCGGCACTGCCTGCTTTGCGCGCGGCCTCCACGGATCCGATTCAAGCCTTGCGGGAGCAATGAGGACGCGCCTCCGGCGCTCCTCGCACAAATTGGCTAATATCCCAGCCCCCCCGGGCTGGGCTCACGCTTGGCACGGCCCAAAGGGCCTGGCGCTCTCGAAAATCCAGGATGCAGGAGGCTACGAGCGATGCAGCACAATTCGGCCAACCGCCATCGCCATGAGCAGTAGGCCGGCGAGAAACAGGACGAGCCGGGCAAGTGCTCGCCAGATCCGGGTCTTCGGGGGCAGTACTCCGCGCTTGGTCTTAAGGCTGTAAGCCTGCGAGAGTATACCCGACATGAGCAGGAAAAACCCAAACCCAAGCATCAACCAGGTCATCGCAATTCCTCCACCAGAAGCTTCATTTTCCTCTCTGCGCCCCCTTGAGCAAAATGATCTAAACTGGTTGCGTCAGGAGTTCTGTGATGAAGATCTTCCGCTGGGTCTGGCTCGCAATCACCCTTGGCCTGCTCGGTTATGGGTTCTATCAGGCTATGTATGTTGCGCCCACCGAAGCTACCATGGGCAACATCCAGCGTATCTTCTACTACCACTTTGCCTCCGCGATGATGACGTTCCTGTTCTTCTTCATCAGCTTCGTTGCCTCCATCATTTACCTCGCTTCGCGCCGCAATCATCCTCAGCGGGCCTTGAACGCCGACGCGGCCGCGCTCGCGGCGGCGGAAATGGGGATGGTCTTCTGTACTTTGGTGCTGATTCAGGGTCCACTCTGGGCCCGTCCCGTTTGGGGAATCTGGTGGACCTGGGATGCACGCCTGACCTCTACCCTGGTCCTGTGGCTCATCTACGCCAGTTATCTGCTCCTGCGGAAGTTTGCTGACGGGCCGCAGATGCAAACCCTGGCGGCCGTGGTCGCGATTTTCGGGTATGTCGACGTTCCGATTGTCTATTACTCAACCACGTGGTGGCGAACCCAGCATCCATCTCCGGTGATTGGGGGCGGCGCGGACTCCGGGCTCGATCCCGCAATGTGGCCGGCGGTCCTATGGAACCTGGCTGCCTGGCTCGCCTGGGGACTGCTACTAGCCGGCTGGCGCTACAGTATCGAGCGCCGTCGCCAGGTGGCGGAACAACATGCAGCCTTGCACGCCCTGGAAGCGAGTCTCGAAGTAACGCATTAGAACCGGCACAGCCTGAAGGTTGTGCCTTTACGCCTTACAAAGATCCGGAGTTCCGGATCCAACGAAGACTGACAACATGGCCCACAGACATCTCATCCTCGCCTACGTGATTACCATCGCCGGTCAACTTGCCTACGCGGGTTGGATCGCTTTGAAGTACCGTGCTGTGCGGAAGCTGGAACGCGAGTTCCCTCCCTACCCCCCGGTCACAAAATAGTGCGCGGAACTTCTCTTACTTCTTCACCCATCAGCTCTCCGGGGTGTCCCCCTCCCAGCAGTTCTTCTTCCGGCTCGATGTGAACCAGAACCTCAGCTATCTTGTCTACCTGTGCCCGCACCTGGTCGGCCACCGAGTGGGCGATCCTATGCCCTTGGCGCACGGTCAGATCGCCCCGGACCACCACGTGCAGATCGACGTAGTAACGAAAGCCGACTTTGCGCACAAAGCACTTCTCCACACCGAATACATGGGGAACCGATGCCGCCACGCGGCGAACGTGCTGCTCGATCTCCGGCGGCGGCGCCGTGTCCAGCAGCTCGGCCACCGGCTTGCGCAGCTGCTTCCAGCCCCCGAACAGGATGATCGGCGCCACACAGAGGGCAGCCCAATCATCCGCTGTTGGATCGCGGGTCAGCAGCGCTGCGGAGATGCCAACGAAAGCGAATGCCGAAATGATGGCATCGCTCAAGTGATGCCAGGCATCTCCCCGCAGCGCTGAGCTTTCGATTTGCTTACTGACACCGGAAACATACCGGGACAGCAAGGCCTTGATTGGAACCACGCAGACCAGCACCCACAGCGTATAGGCGTAGGGCAGCCGGTGCGGAGTACGGATCAAATTGATGGCCTGCGCCGCGATGCCCACTACCATGGCGGCGATCGGGTCTGCTTTGCCGTGTCCGTAGGGATGATCTTTGTCCGGCGGCTTGATCGCCAGCCGTAGGCCCAGGTACACAATCGTCGAGCTGACCACGTCCAGGAACGATTCGATTCCGTCAGCCAGAAGTGCAAAGGAATGCCCTACGAACCCAGCCAGGCATTTCACCAATGCAAGGCCGAGGTTGATGACAATCCCCAGCAGCGATGAGCGCAGCCCACCCTCCACCATCTGCTCGGGCGTCAAAGAAGCCTTCATGGCTCGATTGTCTCTTATCAAAACGAGATCCGGCGAGGTAATGCCCGATGGTTTTCTTTTTTTGGAATGCGCCTTGCTCCCGCCCGATAATCCTTACTAAACTTACTTTGGATTCAGGCCTGGGAGGCGTCCGTTGTTGCGCTTTTTGAAGCTCGCTCTCATTTTCGAACTCTCTACCGTGCTTGTGCTTTCGGTTCTGATGGGGCAGTTCTTTTATCGCGCATACAACAACTCCAGCCACGAACATCTGCCGGTCAGCTTTCTGGCAGCGCTCGTCATGCTGGTCCTGGGCATCCAGCAGACCGCGATGTCCTTCCGCAAGGAAAAGATCCGGCTGGCCTTTGGGCGTCCCACGGAGAAGGAACGCCTTCGCCTTCGGGTCGCCTACAGCACGCTGACGGTGTTGCTCTTCATCGCCGCCGGCGTCCTGCTGGTCATCCTCAAAAGCCACCTGCAGTAGCTGCTAGCGAAGCCCGCCGACCGCCCTTTTCTGCCTGGCCGTGACTGACTGCGGTTTTCTTGGCTGCGCCACTTCAGGCTCCGGCTTGCGGGGCGTCGGCCCCTGAGACGACTGTTGGTCCATCCATTCGTCCAGACGCGACCGCTTAAACCGCCACCGGTTGCCCAATTTGAATGCCGGAACAAAACCATCCGAAGCGTACTTGTAGAGTGTGTCAGGACTGATGCCGAGATAGTCGGAGGCCATTCGGATGTCCATGACCTCGCGAGCCTCTTCCCTCGCCGGTGGGGTTCTCATCGAAGCTTTCTCCTCTGGGAACTGCGGGACCGGGCGAGAGAACAAACCCGCCGTTGTGCTTATACCGCGTTTTCACCCTGTAACACAAGAAATTATCGCGTATTCCTGTGCTCTCTTGGGTTTTCGCGGTTTTCGTTGCGTTCCGTCAGGAGCGTAGCAGAAATTTTCTTTCTGCGAACCATTACCTGCGATGTTTTTGCAGTTACCAAGGACATCGTATCCGAGCTGATCCCTCAGCGCAGGATGGCTCATCCTGCGCTTTCTATATCTCGACTATTTCATTGATTTTTCGAGACTAAGCAAAAGACGTTTTGGCTGGCGTCGACTAGAAATCCGGTTGCAAACCCGCCGCAAGGGCAATCAAGTCGTCACCTATGGTTCGCGTTTTTGCGATCGCATCCGCCAGCGGAATGTTCGTTATCTGGGTGCCGCGTAGCACGACGAGGCGTCCGAACTTGCCTTGGTGTACCAGATCGATGGCAGCTGTCCCGTACCGTGTCGCGAGCATCCGGTCGTAGGCGGTAGGAGTACCTCCGCGCTGCGTATGTCCCAAACTCACATAGCGCGTTTCATACCCGGTCTTCTCTTCAATCATTTCGGCAACAGTCTGTGCAATGCCGCTGAGGCGGGCATGACCAAATGCGTCCAGCTTTGCTCCGTGAGTCGCTTGCTGATCTGTGCCGGGTAGCTTCGCGCCTTCCGCAACCACGACGATTGAGAACAATTTGCCGTGGCCATGCCGATACTTCAGGATCTTCACCGCTTCGTCGAGATCAATCGGCTTCTCGGGAACGAAAATAACGTCCGCTCCGCCTGCAATGCCCGAGGTGATGGCGATCCATCCCGCATCCCGCCCCATCACCTCGCACACAATGACCCGGTTGTGGGCTTCGGCCGTGGAATGCAGCCGGTCGATGGCTTCGGTAGCAATGGAAACTGCCGTATCAAAACCAAAGCATGCGTCGGTTCCGCTGAGGTCGTTATCGATGGTCTTGGGCACGCCGACGATTTTGACGCCCTTCTCCAACAGCGCATTTGCAACCCCCTGGGTATCATCCCCTCCTATCGTGATGAGGGCATCCAGATTGTTGGCTTTGATGGTGGCCAGGCACTTATCGATGCCGCCTTCCATTTTCCGCGGGTTTGTCCGCGAGGTGCGGAGGATGGTGCCGCCCAGATGCAGAATGCCGGACACCGCATCGATGGTCAGGGGCCGGGTCTTATTCTCGACCACGCCGCGCCAGCCTTCGATGAAACCGACAAACTCATCCTGGTGATGGAAAATCCCCTTGCGCACTACGGCGCGAATCACCGCATTCAATCCCGGACAATCTCCGCCGCCGGTCAGTATTCCAACTCGCATTCCTTCTTCTCCTCAACACAGCAAACTTAAAGCCAAACAGGAGCTTTCGCAGCCAAATCCATGATCCTGCAGATACTCCGGCTTCTAAAGCTTCTCCCTGACTCGCTCTAACTACAATACCTTAGCGCTGAGCAACAGACTCGTCATGGTACAGCCCAGCAATTTCGTCTGCATAGCGTTCCACGACCACCCGGCGTTTCAGTTTCATCGTCGGCGTCAGCTCTCCCGAAGCAATGGACCACTCATCGGAAACTAAATGGAAGCGCTTGAGCGTCTCGAAGTTGGCCAGGCTTTCATTCACGCTTCGTAACAGCGCCTGATACTGCGCCCGAACGTCAGGGTGAGCCACCAACTCGTCACGCGAAGAAAACGCAATTCCCTTCTGCTGTGCCGCCGTCTCCAATGCTGGAAAATTTGGCGCAATCAGCACGCTGAGGAATTTGTGCTTGTCGCCGACCACCACAGCGTTGGCCACCAGCGGACTCTGATTCAATTTGCTTTCGATCGGCGCAGGAGCAATCATTTTGCCTCCTGAAGTCTTGAGCAGCTCTTTCTTGCGGTCAGTAATGTAGAGAAAGCCGTCTTCATCTACCCGCCCAATGTCTCCCGTGTGGAACCACCCGTCGGGTTCGATGACCTCGCGCGTCGCCTCCGGCTTGTGCCAGTATCCCGTAAACACAAACGGTCCCCGCACCAGTAATTCCCCATCGGGAGCAAAGTGATATTCGACGGAGTCAATTGCCTTGCCCACCGAACCGATGCGGTGGTCTTTGGCATTGTTCAGCGCAACCACGGGTGAGGTTTCCGTCAGGCCGTAACCTTCAAAGATGCGAATGCCGACATCGGCAAACCAGGCGGCCGTATCGATACCAAGAGGAGCGCCGCCGGCAATATAATCGCGCACTCTGCCGCCGAACGCCTGCTTCACTTTCTTGAATACCAGCGCATTCGCCAGGAGCCAGCTGGGTGAGGTTGGCTTCTTCCCCTGCAAAATCTGTTCCCGGTGCCGTTTGCCGGTCTCTAGGGCCCACGCAAACAGTTTCTTAACGATCGGCTTGCGGTTGGAACGGCGCTCGGCGACCTCGCGAATCTTCTCGTAGACCCGGGGCACGGCAACGAACACCGTGGGGCGGATCGCCGCCAGAGCAGCCGGCAAGCGATCGAAATTCGTACAGTACGCGAGCGTCGCGCCGTAACAGAACAAAGCATAGTCAAGGTGGCGCGCCGTAATGTGGGACAAAGGGAGAAATGAGATGCAGGAGGAATCTGGATTCCAGTTAAACGCCAGCGTGGAGTGGTTGAGGTTGGAGGCAACATTGCCGTGGGTGAGCATCACACCCTTGGGCTCTCCGGTAGTGCCGGACGTATAGATCAAGGTCGCCAGGTCTTCCGGCCTGACCCCAAAACTGCCCAGCCACTGTTGCACATCGACCGAGGGTTTCGCGGCGCCTTCGATCAAAGATGGCAAAGTAACCCCATTCCCTTCCAGGCCCACCACCGCGTCCATGACGATGACGTGTTCCAGCGGAGTGCGTCCTGCAATCGATGCCACCTTCCGATACTGCGCTTCGGTCGACACCACCGCGACGCGAGCGCCTGAATCGATCAGCAGCGCGGCAACCTGATCCGCGGTCAGCGTCGGATAGATGGGGACGTCCGCGGCGCCCAGCACCAGCGTGGCAAAGTCCACCACTGGCCATTCCCAGCGGTTCTCCGCCAGCAGAGCGATGCGGTCGCCCTTGACGATGCCCCAGGAAAGAAAAACATTCGCCAAGGCGTAAACGTGAGTCACCAACTCATCGCTCGACATGGGATGCCATCGGCCAGGACCATCCTGCCATAGCACCGCACGCTCACGCTTGCTGGCCGCAACCAGCCCAATCACATCTACCAGGGTTTCAAGTTTAAACATGGACAGACATCGCAAACGCCTGTCGATTGTAAACCGCCCTCATGGCTATGCCGCGAAAGCGAAGGGGAGAGATCTGGTTTGCCTTCCCATCACAGTTCTCCTTGAGCGTGCCGCGAAGCCAGTCCCGAAGGGACAGCATAATCCAGAGCCCGGCACGGGGGTGCCGGGAGAGAGAACGAGAATGCGACCGGACTCCCCTTACAGGGGACGGCACAAGACCTCTTCACAACGCGAAGCCGGGCAAACCAGCGGAGTCAACCATTCTGGGGAGGCTCCGCCAGTGTCTACGCCTGCGGCAGGGGTGTCAACCGTACAAACCGCGACGAAAGGCTGGACCAATTAGAAAGAATCCACTGCGCCCTGGTGCTGCCGGTCTTTTCCGCATGCAGCCCAATGAGCTGCCGAAGCTCTTCGACCGCCCCTTCGTCCAGTTCCGACAATGGCTCCGGCGCCAGAAACCCGGTGTGATACCGCGTTTGGGACATGAAATTCCCATCCTCGTCGAATACCCAAGCCAGGCCACCGGTCATGCCGGCGCCAAAGTTCTGGCCGGTAGATCCCAGGACCGCTACCAGGCCGCCCGTCATGTATTCGCATCCGTGATCGCCAACCCCTTCGATCACCGCCAGTGCTCCGGAATTGCGTACTGCAAAGCGCTCCCCGGCCCTGCCCGCGGCAAACAGCGAGCCGCTGGTCGCCCCGTAGAGGGCTACATTCCCGAGAATCACATGCAGCTCGCTTTGGCGGGCGGCCCGACCCTGGCCGCGGAGAATCAGCTCTCCCCCGCACAGGCCCTTGCCGACGAAATCGTTGGCCATGCCCTCCAGCACCAGCTGCATGCCGGGAATGGCGAATGCCCCGAACGACTGGCCGGCAACTCCGGTCATCTTGAAGGTCAGCGGGGTGGTGTTGTGATGGAGCCCGTGCCACACCAATTCCCCTGCCAGCCGCGCACCCAGCGTACGGTGCTTGTTGGCAATCGTCTCTTCCACGGCGAACGGCTGGCCTGCTGCACGAGCCGCCAGAGCCGGTTGCACCCAGGCATTGTCGATGGAGGCGTGATCGCTTGGACGGCGATTACGCTGCCCCTGCCAGCGCACATGCCCTTCGCGCGCCGGCGAAAGAAGCGGGCTGAGATCGAGCCCACCTGCAACGCTCACCTGTTCCAGGAGATCGACCCGGCCAATGGCAGCTTCCAGCGAAGGTAAGCCGAGCGAAGCCAGCAAAGTGCGCAAATCGCGCGTAAGTTCCTCAAAGAACCGCACCACGTGAGCCGGCTTACCGCGGAACTTGGCCCGCAGATCAGGCCGTTGAGTGGCAATTCCCGTCGGACAAGTATTCAGGTGACATTGCCGAGCCATATCGCATCCCAGCGCCACCAGCACCGCCGTGCCGAACGCGAACTCATCCGCTCCCAGAAGAGCGGCGATCAACACATCGCGGCCGGTGCGCAACCCCCCATCGCAACGCAGGCGTACCCGGCCGCGCAGCCCGTTCTGCATCAGTACCTGTTGCGCTTCCGCCAGGCCGATCTCCCACGGGTTCCCGGCATACTTGATGCTCGAAAGCGGCGATGCCCCCGTCCCGCCGGCGTGACCCGCGATCACAATGTAGTCGGCATACGCCTTTGCCACGCCTGCCGCGACCGTGCCCACGCCGCATTCGGAAACCAGCTTGACTCCGATCGCCGCCCGCGGATTGACCCGCTTGAGGTCGAAGATCAACTGAGCCAGATCCTCAATCGAGTAGATATCGTGGTGCGGCGGAGGACTGATCAAGGCGATGCCCGGCTGCGCGTGGCGCAACCGCGCGATCAGCTCCGTAACCTTGTGGCTGGGGAGTTGGCCGCCTTCGCCCGGCTTCGATCCCTGGGCGATTTTGATTTCGATCTCCTCGGCGTGCGTCAGGTATTCCGTGGTGACCCCAAAGCGGGCAGAAGCGACCTGCTTCACCTTGTTGTTCAGGATCGCCGGCGCCCCCGGATACTCCGGATACACCACCGGATCTTCGCCGCCCTCACCGGTATTCGATCGGGCGCCGATCTGGTTCATAGCCTGAGTGATGGTTTGGTGCGCCTCGGGACTGAGCGAGCCCAGCGACATCGCAGAAGCGATAAACCTGGGCATGATCTTGGACCCCTCTTCCACCTGTTCCAGGGCAACAGGAGCCGCCGCCGGCCGAATCTCCAGCAAATCGCGGAGCACCGTGGGCTTGCTGTCGACAGTCAGAGTGCCGAATGCGTTCCAGGCCTGAATCTGGGTAAGCCCGGCGGCAGCCGAGCCGCGAGCCGATCCCACAACTACCTGTAGCGCCTTCACTGTTTGCGGTTGCCAACCGTGTGGCTCTGCCCGGTCATCCTTGCGGAACCGAACCCAGCCATAATCCGGCAGCGTCTTTGCTTCCGCTGGCGCCACCGGCTGCTGCGCGGTCGCGGTGGGTGCCTGCGCAACAGCGGCATTTACCAATGCAGGCTGGTGGTCGTCGTCCTGCGCTGCCGACCACATGTCGCGCAGCGATGCTTCCAGCCCCGCAAAACCGATGCCGGAGATCGGCGACGGCGTTCCTTCAAAGCACAAGTCCACCACTTCCCGATCGAGACCGAGAATGTCGAACAGGTGCGCCCCGCGGTAGCTGTCCACCACGGAAATCCCCATCTTCGACATGATCTTCGCCAGACCGAGATCAAGGGCATGAAGCAGGTTCGCCTCACCCTTCTCCGCGTCGATGCTGCGCGCGGTCTCAAGCGCCAGCCAGGGGCAGACCGCCCCAGCGCCGAACCCAATCAGGACCGCCAGGTGGTGCAGGTCGCGGCAATCGCCGGCCTCCACTGCTAGTCCGGCAAACGTGCGCACCCCGGCCTCGGTTAGGGCGTGATGCACAGCTCCCGTAGCCAAAGCCATGGGAATCGGCAACATTTCGGAACGCGCGCCCGGTTGAGCGACCGCACGATCGCTGAGCAGCAAAATCGCAGCCCCGCCGCGTACCAATTCCACTGCCCGGGAGCATAAGTCATCGATCGCCCGGCGCAGATTGCACCCGGGTGAAAACACGCAATCCAGAACTGCCAGCGGCATCTCATCTGCCAAAGCATGCTCACGATTGCGCAGCGCGTGCATCTGCCCCAGCGACAGAAACGGGGACTGCAGCGAAAGACCCGGGATCCGCGCCTTGTTATCGAGGATATGCGGCCACGGGCCCAGGCGTGTGTGCAATTGCACCACAATGGACTCGCGCACCGGATCGATTGCCGGATTGGTGACCTGGGCGAATCGCTGGCGGAAGAAGGCATAAGTCGGCCGCGGCGCACGCGCCAGCGGAGCTAGCGGCGTGTCGTCTCCCATCGACCAGACCGCATCTTTACCCTCGCTGGCCATCGGCACCAGCACCATCCGGACATCTTCCCGGGTATAGCCGAACAATTGCTGCAACTGGGTCAGTTCTTCTACTGCCGGAGTAAAGGCCGTAGGCTCCAGCGGAGTGTCCTCGACCAGGGCCCCGTATCCGGTGAAACGGTCGAACTCCTTCAGCAACTGATCGTCCTCGAGCAGCTGATGGGCATCGAGATCGGCCACCAGCATTTCGCCGGGACCGAGACGGCCGCTGTGGATAATCCTCTCCGGATCCAGATCCACCAGTCCGGCTTCCGAACCAGCTACAACCAGCGCATCTTCGGTAAGAAAGAAACGGCACGGACGCAATCCGTTGCGGTCCAGCGCGACGCCCACCAAATGCCCATCCGCGAAAGCCAGCGCTGCCGGGCCATCCCAGGGTTCTACGCAGTCGGCATGGTAGCGTAGAAACGCTGATTCCTTTTGCCGCCCCGCCGGAGGCAGCAACATGCGAACGGCCTCTGCAACGCTGCGCCCATTGCGCGCCAGCAACTCGACCACCTCATCGAGACTCGTCGAGTCCGAGCCATCCTTTGACAGGATGGGATGACATTCCGCAGGAATGGTCGCAGCACGGGCCTCCATTCGACCGCGGTTTCCCCAAACGGTGTTGATTTCCCCGTTGTGCGCCAGCGTTCGCAGCGGTTGCGCGCGATCCCACGAGGGCAGAACGTTGGTCGCATACCTCTGATGGAAGATGGCAAATGCGGTGGTATACGCCGGATCCGCCAGATCGGGATAAAACTCCGCGAGCAGCCGGCCCGCGCACATGGCCTTGTAGACCATGGAGGACGAAGACAACGAGCAGATATACCCTGGAGCGCCGGAGCGCTCAAACTGTTTGCGCGCCAGGTACAACCGGCGTTCAAAACGCTCCGCATCGTTCGCCGTCACCAGTACCTGGCGAATGACCGGAATGCTGGAGAGCGCGATCTCACCCAGCACCTCTTCCCTCGTGGGTACCACCCGCCAAGCCAGCACGTTCAGATTCTGCGCCGTCAGGGCCTGTTCCAGTGCCAGCTCTCCTGCGCTCGATTCGCCGGGAAAGAACACCACACCCACCCCAAGCGGCTTCGCAGCATCGAGCGATTGTCCGGTCGACGCAACCAGAAACTCGCGCGGAATTCCCGTCATGATGCCTACGCCATCACTGCTCTTGCCATCGGCGGCAATAGCTCCGCGATGCGCCAACCGGGCAAGCGCCGTGAGCGCCTGGGTCAGGATCTCGTGCGTAGGCTGATTGCGCAGCGTCGCCACGAATCCCACACCACAGGAATCGTGGTCAAAACGGCTATCGAGCAAGTTGAGGGGCAGGTTGCTGCGCTCCAGCGATTTTGAGGCAAAGGAACCCATACGTAACTATAATCCCCGTTTCTAAGGCAAGCACCTGGCAATGAAAATTTTCTTTGCACCAAAGGTGCAACCGTCACCAGGTGACTTTTTCATCCAAAAAAGACATCCATCCGTTGACAACCAGGCTCTGTATATTTATACATTATTATGTATTTTTATGCACACTCGAAGCGCGGCTGATTCTCGCGCTCGAGCTTTGCCACAGAAATTCGCGAAGCTTTCATCATGGCTTCACCATTAGTTCCACAGAGCGTTGCACGAGCAATAAGAAATATGAAGCAAGATCGGCATACGGCAATTCGGGAACTCATCGCAGGCGCCCTGATCGGCAGCCAGGATGAGCTTCGCCGCCGGCTGATCAAGCGCGGTTTTGAGGTCACGCAGGCGACGCTTTCCCGGGATATTCATGAGCTGCATCTCTACAAAGGACCCAACGGCTACGCGATTCCCAACGGCGTCATCGAAGAGGAAGATTCCCTGCCCGGCACCTCCGAGATGCTGCGCAGCTTTGGACTTCGGGTCAAGCAGGCGATCAATCAGCTGGTCCTGGTCACCACCAGCGGCAGCGCGCAACCGGTCGCCCTGGCGATCGACGGCGAAGGCTGGCCAGAAGTCGTCGGGACCATCGCGGGGGACGATACCGTTCTGATTATCTGCCCGGACCAGAAACGGGCGACCCTGCTGAAGGATCGCCTGGAAGACATGATCGGGTGACAGCGCCGATGCATAAGAATTCTATTCAAACCGCAGTCGCCGGGGTCAGCGGTTATGCCGGCATGGAGCTGGCTCGCTTGCTCCTGCACCATCCGGCCCTGAAGGGACGGCCGCCGGTTTTCGTCGGCCGCGATGCCGAATCCGTCCGCCTGGCTGACATGCATCCGCAGCTCGGCGGCTATAACGGCAGCAGCGCCTTGTTAGTCGAGCCCTTCTCCTGGGAGTTGTTGAAGGATCGTGGCGTAGATCTGCTCTTCCTCGCGACGCCCCATGAACAATCCCGCCGTTGGGTCCCGGAAGCGCTGGACCATGGGCTGCGGGTCGTGGATCTGAGCGGAGCCTGGCGGTTACACGCGCATGAACACCGCGCGATCTACGCTTTTCACGATCATGATGCAGAGCAGGCCGAACAAATCCAGTCGCGTAGCGTCTATGGTTTGCCGGAACTGCATCGCCAGTCTCTACGCGACGCACAACTGGTGGCTAACCCGGGATGCTATGCCACCTCCATCATCCTGGCGCTGAAGCCGCTCATCGCCTCAGGCTGGGTAGATCTCGATCACGGCATTATTTGCGATTCAAAGTCGGGAGTCTCCGGCGCAGGTAAGGCGCCTACGCCGACCACGCACTTTATGAACGCCGCGGACAACCTCTCCGCCTACGGAGTCTTCGGTCACCGGCACATGGGCGAGATTCTGGAGCAGTTGAATCTCAAGGAGCCGCAGATCATCTTTACACCCCATCTGCTGCCGATTCCGCGCGGGATTCTCTCCACCATCTACATGAACTTTCGCGAAAAAAAAGAGCACGCAGAAGTGGAAGCGTGCTTCCGTAACTTTTACGCATCGAGCCCGATGGTGCGGATCCTCAACCAGCTTCCGCAGATTCAGTACTCGGTTCACACCAACTACTGCGACATCGGTTTCAAGCTGGCCAAGGACGGGCGGAGATGTATCGTCGTTTCCTGCCTGGACAATCTGCTAAAGGGCGCCGCCGGACAGGCGACCGAAAATATGAATCTGATGTACGGATGGGACGAAGCGGAGGGGTTGGCATGAAATTCGTAGTCAAACTCGGTGGCGCCGCGCTCGAAAATAATACCCTGCTTCACGGCTGCGCACGGGCGATTGCGGTTCTCGCGCAAGACGGCAACCAGGTCGCCGTGGTGCACGGCGGCGGCGCTGCGCTCACCCGCACACTTAAGCAGATGGGCAAGCAAAGCGAATTTGTCGCCGGTCTGCGCATCACCGATGCGGAAACCCGCGACGCGGCCCTCATGGTGCTGAGCGGACGCGTAAATAAAGAACTGGTCGCTGCTCTCGGGGGTCACGGTCAGGCAGGTGTTGGCCTTTCGGGCGGAGACGGTCTCATCTTTCGCGCGCGCAAAAAGCACACCACTCCTGATCTCGGATACGTCGGCGAAATCGTGGCCTCGGACACGCGTTGGCTGGAGGCTATCTGGAAACTGGGCGCGGTTCCGGTCATCTCCAGCCTGGCCCTGGGATTTGACGGTGAGTACTACAACATCAATGCGGATGAAATGGCCTCCGCCTGCGCGGTGGCCTGCAAGGCCGACGCACTCGTCTTCCTCACCGACGTCCCCGGTGTCCGGGGATCGAACGGCGAGGTAATGCGTTGGCTGAGCGTCGATCAGATTGCGCGGCTGGCCCAGGACTCCATCATCAGCGGCGGCATGCTGCCGAAGCTAAGCGCCTGCCGCGAGGCGCTGCTCGCGGGCGTGAAACGCGTGCGCATTCTTCCTGCAGACGCAGCAGCAGTACTGCCCGATCTGTGTTCCACTCGGGTACTTCAAGGGACTGAGGTGATGGTGGCATGAAGCTGGAATCCGTTCAGGCAGTAGAAGCGAAACTACTGCTGCCCACTTATGAGCGCAACCCGATTCTTTTTGTCGATGGAGCCGATGTGCATCTGATTGATGAAAAGGGAGAGCATTATCTCGACCTGCTTAGCGGAATTGGCGTCAACGCGCTGGGGTATCACCATCCGGCAGTCGTCAATACCATCGCCCAACAAAGCCGCAAGCTGGTCCACATCTCGAATCTATATTTCCATGAGGGTCAGGCAGAACTAGCCCTGCGGCTGACGGAGCGGAGCGGGCTCGATCGCGCCTTCTTCTGCAACAGCGGAACCGAAGCGTGGGAAGCCGCCCTGAAGCTGGCACGCGCGTGGTCCGGTCTGAAGCGGAGCGAAGGCAGAACTCTCGGGACGAAATTTCTGGCCCTGGATAACAGCTTCCATGGACGGACGATGGGCGCAGTTTCCACCACGCATAAGGACAAATACCGGGAACCGTTCCAGCCCCTGGTGCCGGGAGTTGAGTTCGTTCGCTTTAACGACGTGGATCATCTGCGCGCCAGCTTCTCCAAAGAAGTCTGCGCGGTGCTGATCGAACCGGTGCAGGGTGAAGGTGGCATCCGTCCCGTCTCTCCGGAGTTCTTTGCTGCTGCGCGCGAACTTACCAGGTCAACCGGAGCCTTGCTCATTGCCGACGAAATTCAATCCGGCCTGGGGCGTACCGGAAAGTGGTTCGCGTACCAGCAATACGGCATTCAGCCCGACGTCACCACGCTGGCCAAGCCCCTCGCCGGTGGCCTGCCGCTGGGAGCCATGCTCTGCAGCGAAGAAGCTTCGCATGCCATTCATCCTGGCCTCCACGGAACCACCTTTGGTGGTGGACCCCTGGCGTGTGCCGTCGCCGTCGCCGTCATCGACGCCATTGAACAGCAGGGCTTGCTCGAGAATATCCAGCAGACCGGCGCTTACTTCAAGCAGCAACTGCACGAACTTGCGGGCAAACATGAGAGTGTCGTCGACGTGCGCGGAATGGGCCTGATGCTAGCCATGGAAATCAACTCCGACACTGCTGCAAAAGAGATTGTTGCCAAAATGTTGGAGCGCCGCATCCTCATCAACCGCACCAGCGAAACCGTGCTGCGTTTCCTGCCGCCTTACATCCTCGGCCGCGAGCACGTGGATCTGGCGATCCAGGCATTGCATGAAATCCTGACCGAACAAGACACATCCAAAACCAAGGGGGCCACAGAATGTCTGGCAAAGCTTTAGTGATCGATGCAAAGCTCACACCTCAGGAGAGCCTCGCAGGTCGCGATCTTTGCTCCGTCTCCGATCTTTCTCATGCTGAGATTGCTGCCATTCTGGAACTCGCGCATGCCATCAAGGCTTCACCCGCGGACTATCGTTACGCCCTCGATGCGCGTCAGATGGTGATGTTCTTCGAAAAGGCGTCTCTGCGCACACGGCTGACCTTCGAAGCCGGCATGAATACCCTGGGCGGCTCGGCCATGTTTGTCGACCAGACTCAGTCACCGCTGGGCGAGCGTGAATCACTGGCCGATATCGCGCGCAATGTCGAGCGCTGGGTGAGCCTGATCGTACTGCGCACCTACGCACATGAAACCATCACCGAGATGGCGGAGTATGCTCGCTGCCCGGTCATCAATGCCCTCAGCGACCTGGAGCATCCCTGCCAGGCGCTGGCTGACTTTATGACTGTCGAGGAGCGCTTCGGCACGGCACGCGGGGTCCGTTTCACCTACATAGGGGATGGTAACAATGTTTGTCACTCGTTGATGCTGACCGCCGCCCTGCTGGGTACCCACGTCACGGTCGCGTCCCCGAAGGGCTACTACCCCAAGCCGGAAATCGTCGCCAGGGCGAGAGAGCTCGCGACTGAATCAGGAGGCACGGTAACTCTGACGAATGACCACATCGCCGCTGTCCGCGGGGCCGACGCGGTGTACACCGATGTTTGCACCAGCATGGGATTCGAACACGAGGTAACCAAGCGGGCGCCCATCTTCAAGCCTTACCAGGTGAACGAGGCATTGATGGCGCACGCCGCGCCGCACGCTGTGTTCATGCACTGCCTGCCCGCGCACCGTAACGCCGAAGTGACCGACGCAGTGCTCGACGGCCCACAATCGGTTGTCTTCGAACAGGCGGAGAACCGTTTGCACGCCCAAAAGGCGCTCATGGTCCTGCTCCTGGGGGGTGTCCCTAACCAGG
>DATJNV010000090.1:0-10008 GCA_035507705.1 Acidobacteriaceae bacterium | reverse complement strand
CGGGGTTGATGCCCGCCGCCTTGACCTGAACAAGGACCTGACCGGAACCGGGCACCGGACGTTCGACTTCCACGACTCGCAACACTTCGATACCGCCATAATCGTTGAATCTGACCGCACGCGGCATGGAGCTTTTCTCCTTCTGCTATCGCCAAACCCTGTATCTATATCAAAGCGCCAGGAGGCGATCTCAAACACTTTGATGAACTGGGCGGGTTTTTGGATCGAGCCGGGTCATTCCATGGCATGTAGGGGCGGGGCTTACAATGTCCCGCAGCACGCGAATGCAGGAGAAAGAGCGTTTAGTTCAGGACGCGCCAACTGCTCAATAGGAGATGACGTCCAATATCCCGGAAAAGGACAGCTTGTTCATGGAAAACACAAAGGCTAGCAAGACGGAGGCCGTGCTCATCACCAGCGGCGATCTGAGACAATCGGCCAACGAAACCTGCTGGCCGCAGCAGGAGGAGCTAGAGCGGAATCTGACACGCTGCTTCCAGGAACAAGGAGTCGCGCTTAAGCGTGCGTTTCCGGTGGATCCCACCCTGGGCCACGGCTTTATCTCCAGCCAACGCATGGGGATGGACATATTTTCTCGCATCCGTCCCGATGCCAACCTGGTGTTCGCGACGGCCGCCTGGCAATACACCCACCATGTTCTTCCCGGAATGCGCTTTCACCGCGGACCAATTCTCACTGTGGCGAACTGGTCCGGCCGCTGGCCTGGGCTGGTCGGACTTCTCAACCTCAACGGCTCGCTCGTCAAGGCAGGCGTCAACTTCAGCACAATATGGAGCGAGCGGTTCGATGATGACTTCTTCCTCCGCGGATTAAGAGAGTGGATCGACCACAGCACCATCCGTCATGACCTGAGCCATGTAAAAGACCTGGATCCGTCGCGACTGCCTGACTCTGCACGGAGCCTGGGAGAGAAACTGGCAGTAGAGTTGAAGCAGAAGAAGGCCATACTCGGTGTCTTTGACGAGGGCTGTATGGGCATGTACAACGCCATCATTGACGACGAGTTGCTAAATCCGCTGGGGGTCTTCAAGGAAAGACTCAGCCAGTCCACCCTGGTCGCTCGCATGCGCTTAGTCAGCGATCAGGAAGCAGCCGCGGTGCGAAGCTGGCTCGACGCGGCTGGGCTCCGGTTCGTTACCGGCAAAGACAAAGCGACTGATCTTACGGACGCGCAAATTCATGAACAGTGCAAAATGTATATTGCCGCCATACGCATCGCGCACGAGTTCGGCTGCGACGCCATCGGCATTCAATACCAACAGGGACTGAAAGACCTGGTTCCGGCCTCGGATCTCGTAGAGGGCCTGCTCAACAACACGGACCGGCCGCCGGTTCACAGTGAATCCGGACAGGAACTATATGCCCGCGAAGCGCTTCCACATTTCAATGAGGTGGACGAAGGCGCGGGCGTAGATGCGCTGATAACCAACCGCTGCTGGAAAGCTCTCGGTCTTGATCCCGCGACGACGCTGCACGATGTTCGCTGGGGTGAACATTACCACGGCAACGGGATCGATGATTTTGTATGGGTGCTGCAAATTTCCGGTGCGGCCCCGGCCAGCCATTTTGCCGGCGGGTACAAAGGCGCTTCCAGTGAACGCCAACCGCTCATGTACTTCCCTCTGGGTGGCGGTTCCCTCAAGGGCGTTGGACGGTCAGGGAAGATCGTATGGAGCCGCGTTTTTGTCGAGGGTGGACGCCTGCAAGTAGATATGGGACTGGGTTCTGTGGTCGAACTCCCAAAAGACGAGACGCAGCGACGCTCAAAAGAAACCACGGCGCAGTGGCCCATGGTTAGCGCGATTTTCGACGGGATCTCACGCGATGCATTCATGGCCCGGCATCGAGCGAACCACGTCAATATCGCTTACGCCACAGATGCCCGGTCTGCGGCCGAGGCGCTGGCCGTGAAGGCCGCCATGTTCCACGCACTGGGGGTGCAGGTACATTTGTGTGGAGACATTCCCCCGGCATGAGCATAGGATACGTTTTTTGCTTCACCATACCCCATAGGCCGGTGAGCACTCTATGAGCATCAATTCCTACATTGTTAAAGCAACCATCGTCGGTGCTTTTGGTGGCCTGCTTTTCGGATTTGACACAGCGGTGATATCGGGTACGACCGATGCTCTCACCTCGGTGTATCACCTCTCTCCGTTCCTGCTGGGCGTGACTGTCTTCAGCGCGCTGGTGGGCACGGTCATCGCTTCCCTGTTGGCCGGATTTCCGGCGCAGCGATTTGGGCGACGCTACACGCTGCGGATCATGGCCTTGCTGTACATCATTTCAGCGCTCGGCTGTGCCTTTGCCTGGAGTTGGACTGCGTTGATTGTCTTTCGTTTTATTGGTGGCCTGGCAATTGGTGGCTCATCCGTCATCGGCCCCATGTATATCGCAGAAATTGCGCCACCCGACTGGCGCGGCCGGCTGGTCGGATTCTTCCAGGTAAATGTCGTGATCGGCATCTTGCTTGCGTACATGTCCAATGCCATCATCGGTTCTTTGCACCTGGGAGCACTTCAGTGGCGGTGGCAGCTGGGTGTTTCCGGAATTCCCGCACTGCTGTTCCTGATCACGCTCTACTTCATCCCGCGCAGCCCGCGCTGGCTGGTAATGACGAGCCACTCGGACGAGGCGCTTCAGGTGTTGAGGCTTACAGGTATCGGCGACCCGAAGCAGGAGTTCAACGAGATCGCAGCCTCGGTGCACATGGAACGAGCATCTTCTGCCGAGGCGCTCTTTTCACGCAAGTACCGCAAGCCGGTGATCCTCGCTCTCACCGTAGGCATGTTCTGCCAGCTGTCCGGCATCAATGCGGTCCTTTACTACCTGAATGACATTTTCGCGCTTGCCGGCGCGAGCAGCATGTCGGCAAATCTGCAGGCCGTCGCGGTTGGCGCAACGAACCTGGTCGCCACCTTATTCGCGATGTCGGTGATCGACCGGTTTGGCCGCAGAAAACTGCTGCTGGTGGGAACAGCAGGACTTGCATTCTGCCTGGCAGGAATCACCGCGATTTTCCTGACTCACCAGCATATGGGATGGCTCATCTGGTTCCTGATGATCTACATCGGGTTGTTTGCCATCTCGCAAGGCGCCGTAGTCTGGGTGTACATCAGCGAGGTTTTTCCCAACCGCGTACGAGCCAAGGGACAGAGTCTCGGCAGCGCATCGCATTGGGTGACGAATGCCGCCATCTCTCTTGTGTTTCCGGTCATGGCGAAATCGTCGGGAGCCTATCCGTTCCTGTTTTTCTGCATCATGATGGTGTTGGATTTTTTCCTGGTTTTGTTCTATTACCCTGAGACCTCCAGCATCTCTCTCGAGCATATGCAACAGCATCTTGAAGTGGACGAAGTCAAAGGGTAGTGAGTTGGGAAAAAATGACTAAACGATTCGCCTGGTTTCTGCTTCTGTTTCTATTTGATGCGTCTATAACGGCAATTTACGCGCAGAGCCCTGACTGGCGGATCGACCCGACACAGCAACAGACCTATACACCGCACCGTGCCTCCAGCACCGACCCGACGGGTGCGAACCACGATTCCCGGCCGGTGGCTCCAGGTGCGACGTTCACCGTACTGGATGCGGATGGGCCAGGAGTGATTGCTCATATCTGGTTCACCATCGCGGACAATGAGCCGTATCATCTGAAACGGATCGTGTTACGCATGTATTGGGACGGACAAACTTCGCCGAGCGTGGAAGCGCCGATCGGTGACTTCTTCGGCCTCGGACTTGGAGAGTACCACACCTGGGAGTCCGCAGTGCTGTCCGTCGGCAATGACAAAAGTCTCAATTCATTTTTCGCGATGCCGTTTGCGCGCCATGCGCGAATCACTGTTACCAATGAGGGCGAGCAGCCGATCCGCGCTCTTTACTACAACATCGATTACCGCACCTACTCGCACCCGTTGCCCCCAGGGACCTTGTATTTCCACGCGCAATATAACCAGGCTCAGCCAAACCACGGATGGACGAGCAACTGGAAGAGCAACCAGGACCCGGTCGTGAACAACAAACCCAACCTGGACGGCAAAGACAACTACGTGTGGATGGAAGCGAAAGGGCACGGTCAATACATGGGTGTAACAATGTCGGTTCTGCAGAACCAGGATCGGTGGTGGGGCGAAGGAGACGACATGTTCTTCATCGACGGCGAGGCAAAGCCATCCATCGTGGGCACCGGCACCGAAGACTATTTCCTGGGAGCATGGGATTTCGGAGGAAAGCCGTTCTCATATCAGCTTTACGGAGCGCCTGTGGTCGGCCCGGAGACTGCAGGAAGTAAATCGAGCGTATACCGATTCCACCTGGACCAGCCGATTCCCTTTTCCAAGTCGTTCAAGGCGACCATCGAACATGGAACCGCGAACCATCGTTCCGACAACTTCTACTCTGTGGCCTATTGGTACCAGGCAGAGCCGAGCGAGCCGCTACCGCCTCTGCCCCCTGTGGAACAGAGATTACCCGCATTGCAACCGGTTGGAGGTCCTGGCAACTCGATGATCATTGCGAACCAGGTTTCGAATCAGTCACATTAACTTTCACAACCGCGCACCGATGGCGCGGTGGTCTGCGGCAGAACGGTCATTTTCGCAGCGCCGGTTTCCAAAACGCGTTGCTTGCGACCAACTCCAACTTTATGGCCGGTCCATGGCTGCAGCGCGTCCCGCAGTGGGCGTCGTTTGCAGACGACCTGCGGACACAACGCTATACCAGCATCGCCGATCTCACGATCACAGCGAGGCTCGCCAGGCTGCCGGGAACCTGGCCCACAGGGCCGCGCTGAACCTTCCCATGCTGCTTAGAAGTTCACCTTGATGGCGATCTGGCCGATCCTCGGGTCACGTGCACTGGTCACCTGGCCGAAGGTGGAGGCATTGATGTTACCGAGTGGGTTTTCAAATTGTGCGTGGTTGAACACATTGAAGAATTCCGCCCGGAACTCGGTGCTGACCCGCTCGTTGATTTTGGTCACCTTGTGCAGAGAAACGTCCCAGTTGTTCAAACCGGGGCCGCCGAAGAAGCGGCGGCTGGAGTTTCCCGTAGTTCCGAGGGCTTCCTGCGTAAAGTGAGAGGTATCGAAGTACTGATGGTTGGCTGAATTTCGCGGGTTGTACTTCGCGATCGGCTGGCCATCGTAGTTCGGAAAATCCTGCCCGCTGTCCTGGTTGGTGTAAAGAATGCCACCCTCTCCAAAACATCCGCACAAAGAATTGTCATCGCTCTCGTACATGGTGATCGGGAAACCAGTGGTGAAGCGTGTGATGCCATTGATAGACCAGCCACCCAGCAAACGGGTCGTCAGGCCATTCTGAGAAGAAGTCAGTTTTTGAAACGGCAGTTCGTAGCCGTAGCTGATCACAAAGTTCTGATCCTGATTGAAATCGGAGAGTGCATAGCTTCTCTTGATGCCGGGCGAATAAGCATAGAACTCGTCGGCCGCGGACGAACCGGTGTCAAACGACTTGGACCAGGTGTAAGCCGCAAGGAACCTGGCCGCGCCCACTCTCTTCTCCGCTGTCACCTGGAGAGAGTTGTAGTTGGAGTTGCCAATCGAGGCATACCAGTCGCTCTTGGCAAAGTCGAGTATGCCCTCGCTCACGAAGCGCCCTGAAGTGACCGAGTAAGGACGAGTTCCATTGACCGCCTGGCCGTTGGGCAGCTGGTAGATCACATCTTCTTTGCCCGGACCACAGCCATTGGCCGGCCCGAGAGCCGCAAGAACCGCCAGGCAAGTCGCGGGGTTGCCCGGGTTGAAGGTAAGTTGTCCAAGCAGATGGTGAGCCTGAGTACCGATATAGGCGACTTTCAAGATGGTGGATTTGGAGATTTGCCGCTCGATGCTCAGGTTGTACTGAATCGCATACGCGCGCTTGAAATTGATCTCCAATCCAGGCGAACTGGAGAGGGGCTGGACCTCAGCCCAGTTGACGTAGGCCCCCGGCTTGGGGATGGTAAAAGGGAAACGCTGGCCTGGATCGGGGCCGCTTCGCCGTCCCTTGAAGGGCTCTTCAAAGTAGATCGCCGACGGGCTGCCATAAAACAATCCATACGGCGCGTCGCCGGCTTCATTGTTGCTGGTAACTCCCGGGTTGTTGCCATAGAAAATTCCCCACGCAGCGCGGATGCTCGTCATTCCTGGCCCACCAGCGATCTTGCCCAGCAAGCCATCGGAGAATGTGGGCGAGTACGCCACTCCGATACGAGGAGAGAAATTGGTGTAGGGAGTATAGGCCAGCGTTGCCGGGATTCCTTTGTCGCCGGGGAATACCCAGCCTGTAGGGGCATCGGTGAACAGAGTGGACTGCTGGCCGGGAACAAAGGTCTCCAGCTTATTTCCCTTGTCGGAGAATGGACTCGCCACATCCCAGCGCAGTCCAAGATTCAGGGTGAGATTGTTTTGCAATTTGATGCTGTCCTGCCCGTAAAGCCCGTAGACCTTGGCGCGCGCGTCCGACAGCTGGTAACTCGCCATGTAGAAGTAGTCCGGCGTACCGATGAGGTAGTCCGCAGCATCGATACCGGTTTCCCCGCCCAGGAACTGAAACTGACCATTCGACGCATACGCTTGACGCTCATTGCTCTGGACGATGCGGAACTCGCCGCCAAATTTTACGTTATGTTTCCCCTTCGTCAGGCTGAAATTGTCGAGAACCTGGTAGGTGTTCCCATTGAGCGGACCGTTTTCCGGCGCCGCACCGATATTGACGCCTGTGTTTTCCAGCTCGATGTCCGGAAGGCCCTCGACCGGAGGATACGTCGGAATGAGGCCTAATCCGCCCTGAACAAAGCCGAAACTGGAAACGGAGCCCAGTCCTCCTGTGGGGAGGTTACGATTCGCGGCGCTGCGGAGAAATACGCCGCGGGCTTCATTCACCATGTTGTTGCCGAAGATGCGGGTGTTGCTGATGGTTGCCAACTGGGAACGTGAGAGCGTTCTGCCGCCGAAGCCAGGAACGTTTTCGAACGCCGGGTTGGTGTACGGCAGGAACACGTTGGCATCATCGAAGAAGTAATAGACGGAGTACTGATCGTTTGCGTTGCGGGTGTAATCGACCCTGCCTCCGAACTTGTCATCTCGCAAGGTTTCATTCTGGGGAGCTGCCAGGTAGCTGGAGGGACCGGAATTCGGCGCCGGTATGAATTTCAGAGTGCCCAGCGCCGCAGAGGACCAGGCCGATTGGGGAATGACACTCCCGGGAAACACACACTGCGTGGTGCTGGTACAGCCCGAAGCCGAGTAAGGTTCGCCCGCGGTCACGGGATAGCCAAGCCGGGACGTGAGCGTTTGCGCCATGTGCCCAGGCTCGTTGTCGCCTTGTACGACGCCAGTGAGTCCGCCCACACCGCTGAAGTCGCCGCTCCTCTCCGCGTTGCTGAGGACGTTGACGACACCGAGAGTCAGGCCCTGGGTCTCATTCTGCCCCTCAAAGTCACCGAAGAAGAAGAGCTTATCCTTCACGATCGGGCCGCCAATGGTTCCGCCATATTGATTGCGGGAGAAGGTACCGAGCGACGGAGAGAAGTAGTTTCTGGCGTCGAGGGCCTGGTTGCGAAGAAAGTAGAATCCTGATCCGTGAAGATTGTTGGTGCCGCTCTTGGTGATCACGTTCACGATGGCGCCTGCGGAGTGACCATACTCGGCATCGAATGTGTTGGTGAGCAAGCGGAATTCCTGGATGGAATCGAGAACAGGAACAATCGCGGCGCCATTATTCACCACTTCCTGGGCCGTAGCGCCGTTAACAACGAACTCGTTGTAGGACTCCTGCATACCATTTACAGAGAGGTTTCCGACGTCACCCAGACCATCCGCGGGTTTGGGAAAATTGAGCTGGCTCTGCCTTGATCCCACGGCGACCACGCCGGCCTGCAAGCCAAGCAAGTCGATGTAACTTCTTCCGTTGAGGGGCAGGGCTGTCATTTTCTGGTCTTCGATGACATCGCCGATCTGATTGCTGGCAGTTTCGACTTCGACCGGTGCGCCCTGCACATTCACGGTTTGAGAAACGCTGCCGACTTCAAGACGGAAATCAGCCCGGTAGTTCTGATTCACCAGCAGCTTGATATCGGTCTGGTTGAGCGGCTTGAAGCCGTTCGCCTGAACGGACAACTGGTAGTGATCGCCCACAGGAACGCTGAGGAATTGGAAGAAGCCCGCCGAATCGACGGTAATCTGGCGCTCGTATCCGGTATCGGCATTTTTGAGTTCGACGGTTGCGTTGGGGACCACGGCGCCGCTGCTGTCGACGACCGTTCCGCTGACGCTTCCGACCACATCTGCCCTGAGGGTGCAGATCGAAACGAAAAGACAACAGATAAAGGTCACCCAGCCGCCGACCATCCTAGTTCTGCTGCTGCCAGACATAGGGGGTCCCCCTCTCAACGTGAGAATGAACCGTGTGTATTGAGTTATTAGGGGGGTTACTCGGATTTCAATCTATGAGATTCGTCTATGCTTTTGTTGAATTCGCACCGAAAGCGAATTTGCAGTCTGGAATCTATGCCAATGGCAACAAAGCCCTGTTATTTCGGGGCTTTTCGGGATGATCCCTCCGTCCCCGAGAACGCCGTACAAGCTCCGGACCAGGTCTTTTTCAGGATAGGATTTCCAGAGATAAACATCAGAATCCTCTATACCGACCTAACAGCCCGCTCAAACATGACAGGTGGCTGCGCGACCAGCGTTTCAAGATCGGAGGAGCCGGTGCATATCTTCAGGGGCGGGATGATCGGGTGCGGGTTCTTCTCGCAACACCATCTTGAAGCCTGGCGGCGCATGCCAAATGTAGAGATCACTGCGGCCTGCGACTATGACATGGAGAGAGCTCGCGCCGCAGCCTCTCATACCTATTCGTCCGCGGAAGAAATGTTGGACAGCGAGGAACTGGACTTTGTCGACATCGTGACCCGTTCTCCTTCGCACCTGGAGCTGATCTCGCTGGCGGCGAAAAGGATGCTGCCGGTGATCTGCCAGAAACCAATGGCTCCTGATTGGGAAACCGCCCGACGCATGGTAGAGATTGCGGCGATGCGTCGAATTCCACTGATGCTCCATGACAACTGGCGCTGGCAGCCATGGTATCGAGCGGCCGCAGCGCTTATCGGCGGTGGCCGCATTGGAGCTCCGATCGGATATCAATTCCGCTTCCGCCGCAGAGAGGGCGCCGGCACCGAACCCTACCCGAAACAGTCCTATTTTCGCCAGCTTCACCGCCAGATTATCGATGAGACTCTGGTTCATCACATTGATACCGCCCGGTTTTTGTTTGGAGACATCGCTTCGGTCTATGCCGAAGCGGCGCGAAGAAATCCGCGGATACTTGGCGAAGATGATGCGATCCTGACGCTTCGGCATACCAACGGAGTTACCGGGACGATCGATGGAAATCGCTTTCTCGATTTCGAGGACGGTTCGGGGACGGATGAAGCCTGTTTCGAGGGGGAGTCCGGATCCCTTCGCCTGAGCGCGCGATGTGAGATCTGGTCGGGACGCGAAAAGATCTGGACGAATGAAGTTGCGACGGGATATCGCGGAGATAGTGTCTACGCGACGCAGGCGCACTTCATCAACTGCCTGGAAACCGGCCGGCTGCCGGAGACCAACGCGCGAGATTACCTGGAGAAGACATTCGCTGTGGTAGAGGCCGCCTACCTAAGCATCAGCGAGAGGCGATCTGTGGAAACAGGTGAGATTTTAGCGTTGGCGCGCCCCTAACCACAGGCAAGGCGCGCAAAGCCGCATCTCCTTCGAAGGAGTCCGAAGCGATGCTCCCAGGGAACGCTGGTCCCTCAGCGACCCAAGCCGCTGACAGCGGATCGGGCGACGGCGGGGCTGAAGCTCCGCCCCTTTCCCTGGCTCGGAGCCGTGCGGGCCGACGTATCCTGAGGCAGTTGCCACGGAGGAATGATGAGGGACAGCTTATCTGGCGCGGCGGCCGGTGAATGAGCCCCCAACACGCCATCCGCTGAACCCTTCTC
>DATJNV010000089.1:0-8264 GCA_035507705.1 Acidobacteriaceae bacterium | reverse complement strand
TACCTCATCGAGCAGGGTGTGCTCGACGTTGCTGACTCGGATGTGGCGGTGTGTTGGGGGCCGGGGCTGCGATGGGGTGTCATGGGGCCCAATCTTCTGTTTCACCTGGGCGGCGGTCAAGGCGGAATTCAGCATTTTATGGATCACCTCTCTGGCCCGTTATCGACATGGTGGAAAGACCTCGGGAAAATTACTGAATTCACCGCCGAGGTTACGCAAACGATTATCGCGGGAGTACAGAACGAGGCCGGTAACCGCTCGATGGATGAACTGGAACACGAACGGGACGCCATGCTGCTGGAACTGCTTGCCACGCGTGCGAAGGGCGAGAAGGCCGCTCAAGCAGCGATGTCGAGCGTAACGAAACAGGCCATGAGCGCATAAAGCATAGCCACCTGTCCGCACGTCAGATGTCCAACTTCCTAGGAGCAAGCAATGATTTATGTTCATTCACTTGGCCGAGCTGCTCGATACTATTCATTGCAAACTGCGCTTGCTCCCGGGGGCATCCAGTTATCCTTCTCCGAACTGGAAGATCGTGTCAAGGGCATAGCGGCTGCTCTCAGCGGACATGGTTTCAACGCTGGAGACCGTCTGGCCCTTCTTTTGCCGAACAGTCCGGAATACATTGAGTTGGTCTATGCCTGTAGCTGGCTCGGACTCACAGCGGTCCCGATAAACACTCGGCTATCCCAGGTAGAAATTGATCGGATACTCGCCGATGCATCTCCGCATGGGCTGGTCCGTCATTCGTCGTTGCCAACGCCGACGGAGCCGATACCCTGGCAGAGGGTGATCGATCAAGAGCCCCTGGAAATTCAAGACGAACCTCCTCCCGAAGTTTGCTATAACCCGGAAGCAATTCTGGCTCTCATTTACACCAGTGGCACGACCGGCCGGCCCAAGGGCGTGATGGTGAGCCACGCGAACGTCCTGGCCGATATCCACAATTTCAATTACTGGATGCGATACACCAAAGCGGGCGTCTATCTCCATGCCGCGCCGATTTTTCACATAGCAGACTTTCCGGCGATGTTCGCGGCGCCGGCGGTCGGCGCATCCCAGTTCACCATTCCAAAATTCAACCCGCAGACCTTCTGTCAGACGGTTGAGCGCGAGCGCGTTAGCCACACCGTGCTGGTTCCGACGATCATCAATTTGCTGACTCAGTTTCCGGATGCCGGGAAGTACGACCTGAGCAGCCTGGACGTCGTAGCGTATGGCGGATCTCCCATGGCGCCCGAACTCATCGAGCGCACGAGGAAGCTTCTACCGCATGTCAGACTGGTTCAGGTCTACGGACTCAGCGAGACCGGATTCCTCACGGGTCTGCAAAACTACGAGCATACACAGGACAGGCTCTTGTCCTGTGGCCGCCCTTCACTGGGAATCGACCTGCAGGTTACGGATGAATCAGGAAAGCAGGTTGAAGTTGGTAAGCCAGGTGAATTGGTGGCTCGTGGCGCCAACATCATGCGCGGCTACTGGAATAATCCGGAAGAAACTGAGCTTGCATTTCGAAACGGCTCGTTTCGCACCGGCGACATCGGCTATCAGGATTCTCAGGGGTATTTCTATATTCTGGATCGCCTGAAAGACATGATTGTCACCGGAGGTGAGAATGTTTACTCCGGCGAAGTCGAAGCTGCCATCTACAATCATCCGGCGGTTCGCGAAGCCGCGGTCTTCGGAATACCTGATCCGAAGTGGGGCGAACTGGTGATGGCCTGCGTTGTGCTGAAGCCTGGAATGGTACTCACAGCCGAAGAACTTGTCGCACATTGCCGGGAGAGCCTCGCAAGTTACAAAATCCCGCGCCGGATCGAGTTCCAGAACGCCGACTTACCCAAGAGTGGCTCCGGCAAAATATTGAAGAGAGTTCTCCGGGATTGCTTCTGGGTTCATGAAACCCGTGCCGTCAGTTGAAAACAGATCTCACTCTTTGGATCATCGTCCGCGCAGCTACTAAGTAATGCGTAAGAAGTCAGTGTCAGAGTGGCGGATATCCGCACTTTTCGCTTCGGGGATTAACATGAATGACGCATTATTTCTCCACCGTATCCACTTCGCTTTTACGATTACGTTTCACTACCTGTTTCCGCAGCTGACGATGGGCCTCGCCCCGCTGATCGTCGTCCTGAAGACCCTTGCCATTAAGACGGGAGACGATGCTTACAATAAGGCTGCACGCTTCTGGACCAACATCTTCGGCATCAATTTCGCCTTTGGTGTCGTAACCGGCATTCCCATGGAATTTGAGTTCGGTACCAACTGGTCACGGTTCTCTCAGTTGACCGGGGGTGTCATCGGTCAGCCACTGGCGATGGAAGGTACATTTTCCTTCTTCCTTGAATCTGCCTTCCTGGGGCTTTTTCTCTTCGGAGAGAAGAAGCTTGGAAAATGGGGACACTGGTGCGCCTCCCTTCTGGTTTTTCTCGGCTCGTGGCTTTCCGGGTTCTTCATCATTGTGACGGATGCGTGGATGCAGCATCCCGTGGCATATACGCGTCTGCCGAATGGAATGTTCAGTGTGACCAGCTTCTGGGGGCTGCTGACGAATCCCTGGGCGTTGATTCAATACGCGCACAACATGTGCGGCGCGCTCGCCACGGGAGCATTTGTGATGGCCGCAGTGGGAGCATTTTATCTTCTCGATCAAAAGCATGGTGAGTATGGGCGGATATTCCTGAGGGTGGGTGTCATTGCCGGCGTAATCGCTTCGATGGCGCAGGGGTTTCCGACTGGAGACCTGCACGGTAAATACCTGGCCAAACATCAGCCGCCAACCATCGCGGCCATGGAGGGCCTGTTCAAAACCGAGACTGGCGCCCCCATGGTCATCATTGGCCAGCCGGACGCAGAACACCAGCGCATTGATAATCCGATCGTCGTGAACAAGGTGTTGAGCTTCCTGGTCTACGGAACCACAACCGCAGAGGTTCGGGGCCTGAACGCCTTTCCCAAGGATAGGTGGCCCACCAATATTCCGCTGCTGTATTTCGCCTATCACATCATGGTCGGGTTGGGCACCGTCATGATCGCTGTAATGGCGGCGGCTACCTTCCTGCTGTGGCGGCGTTCGCTGTATAGCTCCCGCTGGATGCTTTGGATCATCCTGCTCTGCTTTCCCTTCCCCTACCTGGCAAATACTGCTGGATGGATGACTGCAGAGGTGGGACGGCAGCCCTGGCTTGTATACGGACTCCTGCGCACGACACAAGGCTATTCGAGCAACGTGAACGCGGCAAACAGCCTCTTTACCTTGCTCGGGTACATGGGACTGTACCTCATATTGGGCATCTTGTTCATCTTCATCATGCAGCGAGAGGTTTTCCGCGGTCCTGAGCAGACCAGCAGGCATTCGATTGAAACTGAAATGCAGACTACGGCAGCCTGAGAGGAAGATATGGAAAGCATCTGGTTCATTCTCGTGGCGCTGATGATTGTGGCCTATGCCGTGCTCGACGGGTTCGACATGGGCGCGGGCATCCTGCATCTACTGATCGCCCGGACCGAAGAAGACCGGCGTACGATTTTGCGCAGTATTGGGCCTGTATGGGATGGAAACGAGGTGTGGCTGATAGCAGGCGGCGGCACTCTTTATTTTGCATTTCCTCTTCTTTACGCTGTCAGCTTCAGCGGTTTCTACTTGCCTCTCCACATCGTGCTGTGGCTATTGATCCTGCGCGGAATCGGAATCGAATTCCGCACGCACCTGGCAAACCCGGTGGCAGCCTGTCTGTTCGACGGATTCTTTGCGCTCTCCAGTTTTCTGCTTGCCCTCTTTTTTGGCGCGGCGCTGGGGAATGTGATCCGCGGTGTTTCGATGGGCGCGGATCAATCTTTTTTTGAGCCGCTATGGACGACACTGCTTCCCTGGGGCGAAACGGGCATTCTGGATTGGTATACGATCTTTACCGGCCTCTTCACCGTCATCGCGCTCATAATACACGGCGCGCTCTGGGTGTCCCTCAAGACCCGCGGCGACCTTCGCGATCGTGCCAGCAGCCTGGCGGAGCGCGTGCTACCCGTCCTCGGTATCTTCACCATCGTGGGAGTACCGCTCACGGCCTTTGTGCGTCCGGCAACGCTTCGGAATTATCTGGAGTATCCGGTGCTCTTCGTATTCCCGGCGGTGGTCATGACGACACTCTTTCTCGCGTGGAGATGGAATCGCAGTGGCCGGGAACTGCCGGCCTTTCTGGCATCGTGTACATATATCGTCTCGGCGCTGGCAGGAGTGGCTGCAGCCCTGTATCCGGCTCTGCTTCCTTCCAGCTACGGTTCGCAGTTTGACATTACGATCTTCAATGCTGCAGCAGGAAGCTATGCGCTGCGTGTCGGTTTTATCTGGTGGGGTCTGGGAATAGCGCTTGCGACTGGATATTTCATCTTCCTCTACCGGATGTATAAGGGCAAGCTGCAGCGGGAAAGCTTGGGGGAGGTAGAGTTAGGTTGACATTCGACAAATCGCTGCCGGTACCATGGGACGGGGACCTGGTTTTACTTCATGACGATCCTGAAATCGCGTGTCATCAATACGCGTATCGTCCGCATCTCAAGCGCCAGCGTTCTTGCGGGAATTTTTGTCGGACTGGTCGGCGGCGCATTCCGCTACCTTCTGATTGCCGCCGATGGCCGGCGCGATGCGCTCATCGCCTGGGCACATGCGTGGCCCTACGCCGGCTGGCTGGCGCCGGTCGCGGTGGGACTTCTGGGCGCCGCCGCAGCGCGCATCCTGGTGGTCCGGTTTGCGCCCGCAGCAGAGGGCAGCGGGATCCAACGTGTAGAAGCCGTTTTCAGCGGTGATGTTGAGCCCGCCACTCACGGCATCGTGCCGGTCAAATTCTTCGGCGGGTTGTTCGCCATGGGCTCCGGCCTTGCGCTCGGCCGCGAGGGACCGACCGTGCAGATGGGCGCCACCCTTGGCTGGGTGGTCTCGCGCTTGCTCATAAAAGACGATGCGGACGTGAGGATTATTGGAGCGGCCGGAGCGGGCGCAGGACTCGCTGTCGCCTTCAACGCCCCGATCGGTGGATCCATCTTCGTCTTCGAGGAACTGACCAGCAGCTTCACACCCTGGCTGATGGTGGCCACGCTGGCCGCAGCCCTGGTCGCCGTCTGGATCATGCGCTGGATGTTGGGCAATACACTGTCCTTCAAAGTGCCGGCGGTCAGCTTTACCCACGTCTGGAAAATTGGACCTTTTTTGGCCTTGGGCGCCCTGCTCGGCGCGGTAGGCGCTCTCTACAACGCCGCGATTATCGGCTTGCTTCGTTTCTCGGACCGCTTGCCCAAATTATCGTCGATCAACCGCGCCGCCATCATCGGTGCAACGGTGGGACTCGTGGCCTGGTTTGCGCCGGCTACGGTGGGAGGCGGTGAGGCGCTGACGCAGGCCATACTTGCCGATCGTTATGCACTGGAGGGCCTGCTGACAGTGTTTCTAGTCCGCTTTCTTCTTGGCCCGTGGTCCTATGCCGCAGGTGCGCCAGGGGGCCTTTTTGCCCCTCTCTTAGTGCTGGGCGCTTCCTCTGGTGCGCTTTTCGCGGGAGTCCTGAGTCACTCCCTGCCCACGCTAGGTATCACACCTGTCGCTTGTGCCGTGGTGGGGATGGCGGCGTTGTTTTCGGCTAGCGTGCGCGCGCCTCTCACCGGGATTGTATTGACCGTGGAGATGACCGGCCGCGGTGACCTGACGCTCAGCTTACTTGGAGCTTCGCTGATGGCCATGGTGGTGGCGATGCTGCTCAATAGCGAGCCAATCTATGAGACCTTGAAGCGCCGCATGCTGACGCAGCAAGCCGCGGCTGGCCAAACCGTTGCGGCGATGTCACCGGGAAGTCCTACGATCCCGAAGTTGAGGAAATATCCCCACCTGTAAGTCGCTCGACATTCGTTGAGGGGCCATCCAACCCGCCGTAGTCATTTCCTTACGCCTAATCCCGGAGTGAAATCCTTCACGGCTCCGGGTTTAATCTATAGTCCGCGCAAGACGTGACCGAGCTTGTTTCGTTTTGCTGTCAGGTAGCGCAGGTTTGAAGGGGAAGCTGGGATCTCAAGGGGCAGCCATTCCGTGACCGATAGGCCGTAACCCTCGATGGCGACCAGCTTGCGGGGATTGTTGCTCAGAAGGCGCATAGAGCGCACGCCGACTTCGCGCAGGATCTGAACTCCAATGCCATAGTCTCGTTGATCCGGTTTGAAGCCCAGGCGTTCATTGGCCTCAACAGTGTCAAAGCCACGATCCTGCAAGTTGTATGCACGAATTTTGTTGGCGAGACCGATTCCGCGACCTTCCTGACTCAGGTAAAGCAGCACACCGCGGCCCTCGCCGGCGATCCGGCATAAAGCTTTGTCGAGCTGCCCCCCGCAGTCGCAACGCACGGAACGCAGTACATCGCCCGTAAGGCACTGCGAATGTACGCGCACCAGCACGTCTTGCCCATCTCCGATCTGCCCGTGCACAAGAGCGACGTGGGTCTGGTCGTCGACACGATTTTCGAATGCGTGCAGCTCGAACTCTCCATACTCGGTGGGTAGCTTTGCAGACGCCACACAGTTGACCACAGACTCTGTTCGTAACCGATATGCGATCAAATCGGCAATGGTGACCAGCAAAATGTTGTGCAGAAGGGCAAACTGGCGGAGCTGGGGCACTCGGGCCATTGAACCATCGTCGTTCATGATCTCGCAAATAACGCCGGCGGGACGAAGCCCGGCCAACCGCGCCAGATCCACAGCAGCTTCTGTTTGCCCGGCGCGTCGCAAGACTCCGGCGCTCTTCGCGCGAAGTGGGAACACGTGGCCGGGGCGAACCAGATCCGCAGGCTTGGTTGCTGGATCAATGGCTGTGAGCACCGTGGCCGCACGATCCGCGGCTGAGATTCCGGTAGTTGTCCGCTCCCTGGCCTCAATGCCGACGCAAAAAGCAGTCTCGAATCGCGACCCATTGTTCGCCACCATGAGCGGGATTTCAAGTTCATCGAGGCGCTCCGGTGTCATCGCCAGGCAAATCAACCCGCGGCCGTATTTCGCCATAAAGTTAATGGCTTCGGGTGTGATCTTTTCCGCGGCAATGGTCAGATCACCCTCATTCTCTCGATCTTCATCGTCGGCCACGATGACCATCTTGCCTGCGCGGATGGCCGCAATGGCATCTTCGATGCGGGCGAAGCAGCCTGGGTGCCCGTGAGTAGCCGCATTTACAAGTGTCGGAAGGGGTTGCGCAGCATGGATGCGCATAGAGGCTTCGCGATGATCTTTAGGCATACTTGCCATAAGCAACCCTCCGGGTTCCCAGCCCTCATGTCTTTCCTGGGCGTAATGGTTAGAGCACGCCATTGACCAAATTCGGGGCTTTGCGGAATCGATCAAGCGTTGCATCCAGATGTAGTGAATGCGCGTCTTTTTTTGACCATGCTTTGATGATGTTCAATGCCGAGGTTGAAAGGCTGACTTGCAAAGTGACATTCTGCATAAATGTTGACAGGCGTTTTGGGGCTCTCCCACTAGCTGCTGCAGCGAATGCCGCAAACTGCGGGGGGGCGATTTGAATTTCGTGGCCGTGCGTGTGATCTCTCCGAACGACGGAGAACCCATGGACGCCCTGGACGTTTATCCAGCTCGGTCAAGCGCTAATCAAACCGCTCGGCGAAGCAGGGCGCCGAAATGGCCGTTCGATCCCAAGCTTCCTCATCCGGAACATCAACGTAGTCCGGTTCAACCCCAGCTGTGTGGCTGCCCCTTTGGGTCCTCCAATTCTCCAGCCGGTCGCTTCCAGCGTCTGGAGTATGAGCGCCCGTTCGGAGTCTCGAAGCGTCCTTGGCACAACAGGCTCTGGATCTCCAGTCGTCTCTGTTGGGGGCGAAGGGGCTATTGGTACCACGGACTGGGGCAGTGGGTTTGGAAGGACACCGTCTTGGGAGAGAATTACGGCACGCTCCACCAGGTTTTGCAGCTCACGTATGTTGCCAGGCCAAGGGTAGGACGAGAAGGCCGCCATGGTTTCCGCAGGAATGTGCTGGATATGCCTTCTCATGCGGCAGCCGAAAACCTCGGCAAAATGCTCCACCAGCGCTGGAATATCTTCCCGGCGTTCGCGGAGGGGCGGCAGCATGATGGGGAAAACATTCAGCCGGTAATACAGGTCACTGCGGAATTCATTCCGTGTGGCCATTTCCAGCAGGTTTCGATTCGTTGCGCCCACCAGCCGCACGTCCACCTTATGGGTGCGCCCGCTACCCAGGCGCTCGAACTCTTGC
>DATJNV010000088.1:0-10803 GCA_035507705.1 Acidobacteriaceae bacterium | reverse complement strand
GCGGCGTCCGCTCCGACGGAAGCGGAACTGCTACCGATCGAGGCTCTGCACATATGCTGGAGGGAGGGAATTTCTTCAGCGCTTAGCCAGAAATGATTTAGGGGCGTGTCTGGGCGATTGTTGCGGTCCGGGAGCAGATTTCCGAGGCGCTACGCTCCCGCCGCACGCCGGGGCAGGCAGGATGACAGCGCTGTGGAGGAGTCGGAAGACATCTGGCTGGATCAGCGGCAACACCAAAACGATCAAAGTGCTCCAGCTTTGAAAGAGCAGCGGAATTTGGCGTTTGTCGCGGGGTTCGGTATAGCCTGAATTGAATCGTCTTGCGATTCTGGCCGGCGGGCCAGAGGATTCGATGAGTTGCAGCACTCCACCCCACGAGCAGTCAGCGACGGCAGGAAAGAAAGTCTGCTGCGCTCCTTCGGCCGGCGGCCGCGCGACGGCGAACTCGCCAGATGCAATGGCTCAAGCTGCCGGCGATGCCAGGGAGCGAATGATTGAGCTGCCTGGCGGTCTCTTCCTGATGGGTACGGAGGACGCTCAGGGATTTCCGCAAGATGGCGAGGGGCCTGTGCGCGAAGTCCGGGTGAATCCGTTTTGGATGGACCGCTTTCCGGTCACAAATGAGTTGTTCGCGCAATTTGTTCACGACACCGGCTACAAGACCGAGTCGGAACGATTCGGTTGGTCTTTTGTGTTTTGGGCGCACATTCCCAAGCAGCAGTTTCAGCAGTTGGTCGCGGACACTGTGGCCGCTGCGCCCTGGTGGTGCCAGGTGCCGGGTGCGAGTTGGCGGACTCCGGAAGGCCCAGGGTCCAATATCGAGTCCCGGGCGCATCACCCCGTGGTTCATGTGTCGTGGAATGATTCGGTCCGGTTTTGCGATTGGTCCGGCCAACGCCTGCCCACCGAGGCGGAGTGGGAGTACGCAGCGCGCGGAGGACTGGTTCAAAAAATTCATCCCTGGGGCGACAAACTTCGGCCAGGCGGTAAACACCTTTGCAACATCTGGCAAGGGGAGTTTCCGCGGGAGGACACGGGCGAGGACGGCTATCGGGGAACCTGTCCCGTGGATGCATTTCCACCGAATGGCTACGGACTCTATTCCGTGACCGGGAATACCTGGGAGTGGTGTTCCGATTGGTTCAGCCCGTCGTTCCACCAGAGCGGCTCCAGAGACAACCCGCAGGGACCGCCGGAGGGCCAAGCAAAGGTGATCAAAGGAGGTTCGTTCCTTTGTCACCATTCGTATTGCAATCGCTACCGGGTGGCTGCCCGCAGTTCCAACACCCCCGACAGCACTACCTCGCACATGAGCTTCCGGTGCGCCCGGGATATCTAGCGGGCCAGGTGCGTGCGCGCTGCTGGGTCGCATTACTACATGGTAAACAGTCTTTTCGGGGCGAAAAGGGAACCAGAGGGGCAGTTCCTTTCCCCTGCGTTTCTTAGCTAAGGTCGAATCCTCTGGACGTAGAGCCGAAGACATGTTTCTCATATAGGAGGGGGTTGGCGATCAGGACTTCATTGGCGGTACAGGACATTTCCAACAAAAGGCCCAAACAGCATTTCCCCCCCGTACGGGCCATTCTCTGCCTGCTTTTAGCGGCGGCCCTCGTTCTTCTGCTGCCTTTGCGGACGTACAAGGTGCACGCCCAGGCGGCCTCCGCGCTGTTTCCTCAACTGAATACTGCCGGTCCCTTCCTTGAGGACGTGTTTCACCGCAGTGGGGCGGAGGGAATGGTCGTGGTGATCGTCCGCGGCAACGAGAAGTGGATGGAGAGTTACGGGCAGACCTATCCCGGATCTCACCAGAAGCCGACCGGAGATTCGCTGCTGCGACTTTGCTCGCTGACCAAGATCATGACTACGGATGTGCTGGTCAAGATGGTGTCCGATGGTCATGTGTCTCTTTCTGATCCGCTGCAGAAATTCGCTCCACGCGGCGTCATCGTTCCAGACCGCACGGTCCGTGGCCAGACGGGACGTGCCATCACATTGCGTGATCTGGCCACGCACACCGCCGGTCTCCCGCGCGAGATCGCTTATCCAGAGGGCGGCAGTGGCCATTTCACTTTTCCCGACTATAACTTTCGCTGGCAATGGCTGCCTGGCTTTCGCCTGCGGACGGTGCCCGGATATGCCGCCCATTATTCGAATATCGGCTTCGACCTGTTAGCCGACGCGCTTTCCGCCGCCGCTCATGAGCCTTATCCGCAACTCTTTGCTGAGCGGATCGCCAAGCCGCTCGGGCTGCGGGATACGACCCTGACGCCGACCGCCGGCCAATGTGCCCGCCTCCTGGTCGGCGCGAAGAACCAGGGCCCATGCAGCGATACCACGGCCTCTGACGGATCCGGAGGTATGTACTCAACCGCCAACGACATGACCCGTTGGCTTGAGTACCTGCTCGACTTGCCTGGGGTGCCCACCCACCAAAGTCCGGCGGCTACCGCCATGTATATTCCCGCTTCGGAGCTTCGCTGGACCCAGGGCCTCGGGCATGCGGGTGCACCTGATGGACTAGGGCTCGGCTGGGTATACCTGAGCCAGCCGGACGACCCGGCGCGCATCATCCAGAAAACCGGCGGCGGCGCAGGTTTCACCACCTATATCGCCATGAATCCTTCGCGCCATATCGGCATATTTGTCGCAGCCACGGACGGCAGACACGCGGCCCCGGGGATATTCAGCGGCGCCAACGATCTGTTGACGTATCTTGCCGGATTCTCGCCTGAGTTGGAGAATTCATTCGAGTTGGCGGCCGCAGAGCATCATTCGAACGTGAAGGTGCGTGAGGTCGCTTTGCACAAGCACCGCAAGAGCGAGGAGCCGGCGCGCCCGGCGCGGCGGACGCAGCGGCCTACCGTCGTCGCTACTGCCGGCCAGTAGAAACTCAGCGGTCCCGGGACCGTTTTCTTATCTTGCCTTCCGGCGCCGGAATTTCTGCAAGCAAGGCAAGCCACTCCATACCATCCTGCGATTTTTCCGAGCGGCCCTCCTATACGTCCGTCTGTCTCGTAGAAGGCAACCATGGCATCGATCGAGGGCTGCAGCTTGGCGCTATCGTTCATGGAGGATGCTCCGCCGGCTGTCGACCTGACAGAACTCGTGGGCACTTACTCCACCCTGCTGTTCCGGGTTGCTAACTCGGTGCTCAGAAGCAGGACCGAAGCAGAAGACGTGGTGCAGGAGGTCTTTCTGCGTGTGTGGGAGCACCGCAAGTCACTCTCCGCGGTTCGCGATATGCGCGTCTGGCTGGTCCGAATTGCCTGGAATCTGGCTCTGGACCACAAGCGCCGCAAGCGGCCCGCGCAGCTTGAGCAGACGTTTGGTAATTCCCTGGCCAGTGCCTGCCTGCCCGCTGACGCCGCTATCGAGGAGGACCAGCGTCTTCGAGCTGTGCTGGGGGAGATCGAGCGATTACCGAAAGCCGAGCGCCACGTTCTGCTGCTTTCTGCGCTGGAGGAATTGGGTAATTCAGAAATCGCGGCCGTCCTGGGCAGGACGGAGTCTGCCGTTCGGGCTCTGCTCTTTCGGGCGAGAGCGCGGCTGCGAGAACGCGTGGAAAAGGGGAGCAAATTCCGATGAGCGATGCAGAAAAGAAGATTGCAGCAGCGCTCGCGCGGCTGCGCGAGGCTGAGCCATCGGCCGGCCTGGAGCGCCGCATTCTCGATGGGCTCGCAGAACGGGAACGAAGAGTGACTGTCGCGCGATGGTATAACTGGCGCGGAACTCGGTCCTGGCGGCCGGCAATTGCGCTGTCGCTAGCCTGCGCCCTTCTTCTTGCGGCAGGTGTAACCAGTTTCTTATTCGAATCGGGGAGAATTGACTCGCATCCGCGGACGATTTCAAGACAGAGCGCCGGCGCTCCACAAAGTGCGCATCACAAGATCGTTTCGCAAGTATCTCCCATCCAGCCGCCGGGCGTAATTTTGCCCGTCCTGCGCAAACCTCACCATACCCCGCAGCCGAATACGAAAGACGCTGCGAGCGGTCCCGGTTTTCCTGCGCCGCCCTTACCCCTGACCGAACAGGAAAGGCTGCTGTTGCGTCTTGCCCACCGGAACGATCCCCAGGTGAGGACCATTCTCAATCCCGAGCAGCGGGCCGCGGAGGCGGCCAGGGCTACCGAGCAGTTTCAGCAATTCTTTGCAATCAATGCCGCAGAAATGAGGAGGCAACTTGAATAGCCAGAGAACGGAAACACATATTCGTTGTGTATGTAAGGTGGTCATGTCCTTGACCGTGCTGCTCTGGGCAGCAACGGCGGTGGCGCAGTCGTCAGCCGCCGAAGCAGCAAGCGGTTCCGATGTGTACCAAACACTGTATCTAACAAATCTGACTCAGCCCAACGACGCGAATGAGCTGGTCACGGATATTCGCAATATGCTGCCCAGGGCTAAGGTCTACTACGTTCCCTCACAGGGCGCGATGTCTTTCAAGGGCTCAGCGGAAGATCTGGCTTTCGCCCGCAAGATGCTCTTGGACCTCGATAAGACGAAGAAGATCTATCGCCTTACGTACACCATGACCGAAAAGGACGGCGACAGGACGATCGGCGTGCAACACTTCTCGATGATCGTTGCGTCGGGCAGCCAGACGGTTTGCAAGCTGGGCAGCCGGGTACCGGTGGCCACGTCGAGCTCAACCGCGAAGAATGGAAACACTGAGGTTACCTACCTCGATGTGGGCCAGGAGATCGAAGTTTCCCTGGACGGCTATCTGGACGGCGTGCGCTTGCGCACCAAAGTCGTGCAATCAAGTATGGCTGAAGATAAACCCCTCGTAGGAATGCAGGATCCCGTGATACGGCAGACTACACTCGAGGGAACCGCGACCCTGGTCCAGGGCAAACCGCTGGTGCTGGGCTCGCTGGATGTTCCCGGAAGCACGCGGCATCAGGACGTCGAAGTTGTGTCCGAACTCATTCGCTAGAGGTGCTTAAGCAGGTTTACTTTCCGCAGGGGCACGTTTGTTGGTATTTTGGCGGTTGTCCCATTTGCCGGAGGTATATCCGTTGCTCAGACGCTCCCTTGTCTACGTCAGTTTCCTGCTGCTGCCTGTTTTGGCACGTGCTGCGGGACCGACCAACCCAGCCATTCGCGAGGCGGTCCAGAAGTTTATCGATGCGCAAGATATTTCCGGGGCGGTAACCGTGGTCGTCAGCAAAGACAAGGTGCTCGCCCTCAATACCATCGGTTTGGCAGACATAGCCACGAAACGGCCCATGAAGCCCGACACCCTGTTCTGGGTGGCTTCCATGACCAAGCCTTTCACTGCGGTGTCCATTCTTATGCTCCAGGACGAGGGGAAGCTGAGTGTAAATGATCCGGTCGAGAAGTTTATTCCGGAGTTTGCCGCGCTTAAGACTCCCTCGGGCAAGTCGGCGCACCTCACCATCGAACAGATGCTTACCCACACTTCGGGCCTGGGCGAAGGCGATAGCGCTGCTATCAAGAAAGCCCATACTCTGCGCGATCTGATGCCCATCTATCTTGCATCGCCCATGCAGTACGAGCCGGGCGAGCGCTGGAAATATACCCAGTCCGGAATTAACACGGCGGCACGGATTGTCGAGGTGGTCAGCGGACTCTCGTTTGATGAATTTGTGCGTAAACGGCTACTGAAACCGCTGGGCATGAAGAACACCACCTTCTACCCGAATGCCAGGCAACGGGAGCGCGAGGCAATCCCGTATGTCAAGGACAAACAGACCGGCAGGTTAACTCCCAAGCCTTTTCCTGCCGATTTCGGGAATATGGGCCAGCCGCCTTTTGGCAATGGAGGACTGTTCTCGACTGGTCCGGATTATGCGCGCTTCTGCCAGATGCTGCTCAATGGCGGTACGTTCCACGGTAGAACATATCTCAGTCCGGCTGCCTTCAAGGATTTGACGACCGTCCATACCGGCGAACTCAAAACGGGATTTCTGCAATTGGAGCAATATGGCAGCCATGGCATGAATTACGGGTGGGGGATCGGTGTGGCTATCCTCAAGACACCGCACCCGGGTGTAGCGGAGATGCTTTCCCCGGGCACGTTTGGTCACGGAGGAGCCTGGGGCACCCAGGCTTGGATAGACCCGGTGCGCGGGCTTGCTTACATTCTTATGGTGCAGCGGCCCGGCGTTAATGGAGACGCGAGCACGCTTCGCCAGGAATTTCAGCAGGCTGCTTCGGATGCGTTTCCGCATCCGTGATTGGCTGGATGGATGAAGGCGTGGCTAGAGCCCAGGTCGTTTGGGGTTGTTAGGGCCCGGCTAAAAGCCGTGCCTGATACAAGAACATTCCTCTCTTGACTTGCCTCAGTCCCCTTAATCAGCCGGCGCGCTCGGACTGCTTTGATACCGGGCCGAAGCCCAGCGCTTCTTTGGCTACGGCTACGGCCTCCCCTTCGCCGTTACAAATCTTCAAGAGAGCTTGCAAAAACCGGTTATCGCGTTCTTTTAATACAGTTAGTTCCGTCCTCAGGTGTAGGTTCTCGAGCTTTAACATTCGGCATTGAACGCAGCTGACATCCACATCACCCATCCAACCCTCCCAGTATTTTTGCGTTTCGCTCGTGCCGCTACCAATGGACCATGTACCGGAGTAATAGTAGCAACGAATTCGAACACAGAAAAACCCCTAGATCAAGTCCAGGCCCCCGGGGATGAGAATTCATCTGCTTTTGATCTGCTCGGAAGGAGGCCATCGGTCGGGAGAGAACCTGCGGATCCGGTCCACCGCACGCCGCGGCCGGCGGGATGGCGATCCTGTTGCTACGGGTTTATTCCTCCCGGAATTTGCCGCGGGCGCCTCCCTTCACCGGTGGCCAGACACGCCAGCTCTGCCTGGAAAGAGACAGGACTGCGATTACTGCTTCGAGGGCGGCAGGTAACCTAACGCGCCCATCCAGTTCTTGAAGAGTTCGATCCAGGCGTCCGAGGGAAGGTCCTGATGCTTCATGCCGAAGCCATGGTCTCCCTTGATGAAGATGTGCAATTCTGCGGGCTTGCCTGCGGCATGCCAGGCCTCGTAAAGTCTTGCGCTCGAGATAGGAGCTACGAGCTTGTCATCGTCAGCGGCTGCAATGAAGAGCGGCGGAGCATCCGCTGGCACCGGGGTCGCGGTCCGGTAGGCGCCATAGATTGGCGCGGCAAAGTCCGGACGGCTTTGAGCATCGTGATGCATGACCGGGCCCATCACTACGCCTCCACCCGCGGAAAAGCCCACAATTCCAATCCGGTGAGGGTCAATTTTCCAATCGGCGGCGTGCTGCCTTAGAAAACGAATCGCCTGACGACCATCTTCCTCTCCCCAAACGCGTGCTTGCTGCATGGCCGGAGTGAGTGTCGGTGGGGTCGTTACCGTTGGACCAGGATGTGACAGGCTCTGGTGCAGCTTATCGAGAAAAGGACCCATGTCGGCATCGTTTTCGGGGGAATGTGCCACGCGGTATTTGAGAACAAAGGCTGTTACACCATGGTGCGCCAGCCAGCGAGCTACGTCATAACCCTCGTAGTCCACCATGAGGAAGGTGAAGGCGCCGCCCGGCGCTACGATGACCGCCGTGCCGTTGGCTGTGCCCGCGGCGGGCCGAAACATAGTGACCGTGGGGATGACAACATTCCTGGTCATTCGATTGGGAACCTTGCTTCCCGGAGCCTGCATTGTCTGCTCGTGCCAGGTCCATTTCTCTGCGCCCGGGGGCACGCCGGAGCCGGGCCAAATGGCAAATACGCCGGCTGCATCGGGTGGGCGCTCGATATAAGAGGGCAACGATTGTGCCCATAGCGCCGGAGATAGCAGCGCGAAAAGGAAGGCAATCCGAAGAGACCTCGGCCATTGCGAGTGTGCTGGTTGTCCCATGGGAGGGCATCATAACGGCTGAACCTCTCTGAGGACAAGCACAGCTGGCCGGGGGCAGTCTGTTAGTTGCTTTGAACGCCTGAAGCCGGCGGCGTGCCTTCCCCGGTTCCGCTGAGTGCGGGAAAGGGATTGAATCGATAACCGTAGGAGCGTTCTGTCACCAGATATTGGGGCGTTTTCGACACTTCGATCTTTGCCCGGAGCCCGGCTACCAGTACCCGGAGCGCGTCGTGTTTCGAGGTTGGGTTGCGCCAGAAGATTTCACACAGGGCATTGCTCTCCACCAACTCGCCTGGATGAGTGACGAAGAAAGCCAGAAGCCAAAACTCTTTGGGGGTCAAATGGGTTTCTGTGCCACGAACCCAGACTCGGTGCATAAGGATGTCGAGGACGAAATGTCCGATGCTGATTGGTTTACTTTCGTCGCGCCTTCCCATCGGTACGGGAAGGTGGGTGGCCTCTTTTGCCAGAGCGGAATGTGCTTTGAGGGTTTCGTCCGCATCGATCAGGCCCTGTTCAAGGGCGAAGCGAACGATCTGCGCTCGCTTACGGACGCCGATCTTTTCAAACAGCTGTTGCAGAATCGCCTTCACCGCTCCTTCTGAGCATTTCAAATGGCCGGCGACCTCCTGGTTGGTCCAGCCTTTGCATACGCCTATCAGTACTGCCTTTTGCCTTGGAGTGAACGAACGGCCTGATGGTGTGCCCCTGATCGAATCAAGGCTCGCACTCAAGCCGAAGTTATAGGACGTGCCCAGCAGGCCCGGCCTGGGTTCTTTGATTACGGCAGCCTGGAGAATAAGGCCATCAAATCCGTTGCGCCGCGCATCGCCGACGAAGAGTTCCAGTTCTGCGCCGCGGAAGTTACAGCCGAGCAGTACGACGTCAATTGTGTCCGACTGGAGGCGGTCCAATGCACCGAGGAGGGTGGCTGAACGGCTGGCGACCCACGGTTGTGTCGAATCAAAAATGCGGCGAGTCACATGGTCATCAAACTCATGGTCGCGGCCCACCAGGAGCAATTTGACCAGGCGGGCCTGTCGTGCGCCGGATGGAGTGGATGAGTTTCGATGTGCTTTCATCGAGTTCTCCTGGGCCACGGTTTCACTGCTGACTCAAATCTTGGTCCCAGGTTGTGCATCCTGGTAATTTTCAGTCGTCCCTACGGGACTCTCGTAACTCGTTCAACGACTTATGGTCCGTCTGCAAAGCCGTGCCCTGATACAAAAACCGGTTTCCCAGCGGCTACTAGGGAATGACCTCCGAGGCAGTCGTATAGCTGAGCTGGTGAATTGCCATCCAGGTCTGCGCGTATGCGTTCAGAGCGTTCAATGTCGTGTTTCGGTCATCCTGAACGGCATTGAGGTAGTCGAGCAAAGCAATGCCGCCATGTTGGTATGCATACTGCGCGATGGACAAAATATCCTTTGCTTCTTGCAGATAATGTTGGTTGTAACGGTCCGACAAGACCTTTGCCGTGGTGTATGCGATCCATGCCTGGTCCACATCGGAGTAGACCTGGTTGCGGACCGCGACCTCTGAAAACCGACTGCCTTGGGCCACATATTTTGCCGTGTCTTTGTTTCCCTGGTTGCGGTCGAAGATGCGGAGGGGAACACTCACATAGAAGCCATAACTGCTCAGAGTGCCGCTATGGTCGTATTCACCTTCCAGGGTTGGATCCGTGGTTCCGTTGGCATAGGCCAGCTTCACGTTCGCGTCTGCCACGTTGACCGCGGACTGCGCGGCTTTGTAATCGGGCCGGTTAGCTAAGGCTGTCTGCTCCAGGCTGGTCAAGCCACCCGTTACCGGCGGAGGCACAAGGTCGCCGGCGATGTCGAAGTCTCTTCGCGGCTGGTCGAAGCCCATCAGAGTCTGTAATTGATCGCTGGCTTGCACCAGGTTCATCTCTGCGGTCTCTTGGTCGCTTTCAAACTGTGCCAATTGCAGATCCAGGCGTTCGTAGTCGATCTTGCCGATATCTCCGGCATGATAGCGAGCAAGGTTGATATCTAACTGCTGCTTGTAGTTGTTCAGTTCGTCTCGGGCCACGTTCAGTGCGCCTTTTGCCACAAGCATTGAGGTGAAGGCTTGCTTGACGGCCAGGACGGTGCCTCTTTGCTGATCGTGGTACTGGCCCTCTGTTTGTGCGGTAGTCGCGCGCGCGCTATCCAGGCGCCAGCGCCGCTTCTGCCCGCGCTCAAACAACCGCGATACCTGCAGACTATAGGCATAGGGAGTTGAAGAGGTCGCCGGATTGCTGAGGTCGGAGCCGTATAACGTAAAATCTGGATTCTGACGTAGTCCGGCTTCCACTTCCTGTCCCTTCATCGAGAGCAGATTCTGTTCGGCCGCTGCTAAAGTCGGGTTGTGTAAAAGCGTATAGTCGACTGCTTGTTGCAGGGTGAACCGGGTTGGAGCCGCAGGCGTTTGCCCGTATAGCTGCCCCACCCACAGCGAAATCAATACGGCAATGCTGCAGAAACGCAAGGAATGTCTCAATTCTCAAACTCCGTGTCCGGAACCGGTAAAATGTCGTTCGGTCCCGCAAACCAGACATACAGTGTGGGCAGCAGGAAGATGCTCATCAAAAGATCGGAAATCAAACCACCCACAATCACGATGGCGAAGGGCCGCTGAGAATCCGAACCGATGCCGTGAGACATTGCAGCAGGAAGCAGCCCCAGCGTGGCGACCAACATAGTCATCATGATCGGACGCAAGCGAAGAACTGCTCCTTCCACCGCCGATTCCTCGATGGAATGGCCGCGAGCACGCAGCTGATTGATGTACTCGAGCATGATGACGCCGGTTTGCACTGAAACGCCGAAGAGAGCGAGGAAGCCAACGCTCGAAGAGACACTGAAGTTGGTGTGAGTCACTAGTAACGCCAACAGGCCGCCGATACGAGCCATCGCGACGGTCGCCAGAATCACCAGCGCCCATTTCACCGACT
>DATJNV010000087.1:0-6389 GCA_035507705.1 Acidobacteriaceae bacterium | reverse complement strand
GCCTCGGCGAACACGATGACGGCGATCGACCAGCACCTCACCAGCCCCGGCTCCACCATTGGCACCATCGCCTACATGTCTCCGGAGCAGGCTCGAGCCAAAGAACTGGACAATCGTAGCGACTTGTTCTCTTTCGGCGCGGTGCTCTATGAGATGGCCACGGGTGCGCTGCCCTTTCGCGGGAGCAGTTCAGCAGAGATTTTCAAGTCCATTCTGGATGCAGCTCCAGCTCCGGCCTCGCGGCTGAATCCTGATATGCCGGCCGACTTGGAGCGCATTATCGGCAAAGCTCTGGAGAAAGATCGTAACCTGCGCTATCAGTCGGCAGCCGATCTGCGCACCGACCTGGCGCGCCTGAAGCGCGACTTTGAGTCTGCGCGCTCTTCCGGTGTTTCCGCGCCCAGCGCTGCCGCCGCTGCTTCTGGGGTTTCACCCGCAGTGCCGGCAAAGACAGCTGCCGGCGCTTCTCGCACGAGACTGTTCGCCGCTATCGCAGCCGTCTTGTTGGTTGTGGCGGCTATGGCGGTCTACGTTGCGCACGAAAAGTCTGCAGTCTCGAAGGTCAACTCGATCGCTGTGCTGCCTTTCGTCAATGCGACGAATGATCCGAACAACGAATACCTCAGTGATGGTCTGACCGAAAGCCTGATCAGCACGCTGTCCCAGCTGCCCAACTTCAAAGTAATGGCACGGAGTACGGTATTCCGCTTTAAGGGAAATCAGGATGACCCGCGACAGATTGGCCAGACTCTGCAAGTGGGTGCAGTGCTTATGGGACGTATCACCCAGCATGGCGGCGAATTGGGCGTAGACGCCGACCTGGTCAACACTGCCGACGGCACGGAGCTTTGGGGGTCGCACTATGTGCGCAAGCTGGCGGATGTAACCCAAGTGCAGAGTGACATCACTCGCGACATCACCAGCAGCCTGCGAATCCACCTTAGCGGCAACGAACAGCAACGGTTGGGACGGGCCGGGACCAGCAACCCGGAAGCTTATCGGCTGTACCTGGAAGGGCGGCAGGCCTGGTACGGGCGCACACCCGAGGGTCTCAAGAAAAGTATCGATCTCTTTCAGCAGGCGATCGCCGCCGATCCTGCTTACGCGCTGGCCTACACAGGCCTCGCGGATACGTACAACGTCGCGTCCAGCTACGGCATTGGCATCACCCCTCGGCAGGCTCGTTTTATGGCGGATGAGGCGAGCCGAAAGGCGCTCGAACTCGACGATTCCTTACCTGAAGCACATGCCTCGCGTGCCAGTGCGTTTGCATTGGCTTGGCGGTGGAACGAAGCTGAGGCCGAGTTTCGGCGCACATTGGCTTTGAACCCGAATAGCGCCGCCGCCCACTATTTTTACGCCTTTAGTTTTCTCCTTCCGGAAAAACGGACCGATGAGGCCTTGCAGGAATTGCGCACTGCCCTGTCTCTCGATCCTCTATCATCCATCGTCAATACCAATTACGCGACTACGCTGATGGCGGCACACCGCTACCCGGATGCTCTCGCCGAATTCCACAAGGTCCTGGAGCGCGATCCGGACTTCAAACCAACCCACTTCAGATTGTCGCAACTTTACTTGATGACGGGCCGCTTCGGGGATGCAGTGACCGAACTTCAGAAATTCAACCTCGTTCCCGGTTCCTGGAGCCCCGACAATCAGGGTTACAATCGGCTAACGCTGGCAGCCCCGCCAGCATATTCCGACGCGGCTTCCACAGCCGTGGGCTTCGCGGTCGCCGGGGATCGGGACCGAGCCTTCGAATACCTGGAGAAGGCGTTCTCCGATCAAGACGACGAACTGAACTTCTGCATCCGCTTTTCGGCGTTCGACTCCCTGCGCTCCGATCCCCGTTACGCGGACCTGATGCGTCGGCTCGGCCTGCCGGAGTAAACGCCTCGCCCTCCCGCGGTTAACGCCGAAACGAGATTCACTGCTGCATGTCGCGAATGAGGACTACATCGGAGTCGGTGTGGCCGCGAATCAATCCCAGCTGGCTGCCATCGGGCGACCAGCGGAAGTCGAGGATGTGTTCGGCGGAGAATTGGGTAATCTGCTTGCCTGGAGAGCCATCGAGCGGCTGGGACCACAGGTTATCTACTCCGCTGGTGCGAACCGGGTAGACGACATCTTTTCCATCGGGAGAGAAGCGGATGGAACCGTCGCGCGGATGCTCAAATTTGAAGGTTTTCAAGACCTGATCGGAATCGATGGCCGTCAGCGTCAGCTTCTCTATATGCTCGTCCAGGTGGCCAAAGGTGGCGGAGATCACCGTCTTGCCGTCCGGGGAGATATCAAAGTCGGCCACCAGTTCCTCGCTCATTCTCTCGGCGTTGCCTCCGTCGATGGGCACTTTCATGAGATGGGAGCCGGTGGCCACGTCCTCATACAGCACCCAGCGCCCGTCGGGTGAGCATACCGGAACTTGGTCCACCTTCCCCATGGAGAGTTGTTTGAAGTTTCCGCCGCTCGCGTCCATGCGCCAGGTGTTCAACACCTTGTTTCCCTGGCCAAATATGCTGGTAAATACGATGTAGCGGCCGTCACCACACGCGGAACCAGTGGCGGCAAAGCTGCCGTCTGGAGAGGACAAGGGAGTCGTGGCTCCCGATTGCGTGTTCAGAATGCTCAATCCCGAGGGCGAGTCTCTTACGATCTGGGAGTTGCCCAGCCAGCTCAAATGGCTGAGAAGCGTGCCCGAGGTGAGCTGCCGGGCTGGCGCCGTCCCGGAGGGTGTGGACGGCATGACAAACAAGTTGGGGTGACCTTCGCTCAGCACGGTAGCCATTTCCTTGCCGTCCGCAGCCAGACTGGGATCTGAGTAGTTGTTCGTATCGCGGGTCACCGGGTGCGACTTTCCGTCGGGATAGGAGACAAAAATGATCTGATTGTTGCTTAAGCCGGCAAGCGCCACCAGTCCATTGCCGTCCCGCATCCAGTCGGGGCGTTGCACGATGCGGTCGTTCGAAGTAAAGAAGACGCGCTGTTTGGCGCTGCCTACGTCGATCGCCACCAGACCGCTCAGCGCATTTCCGGGCTGAAGCGCCATAGAGACAATTGTCTTGCCATCCGGGGACCAGGCTGGATCGTTGTATCCGCCGCTCACCGGACCGGCATAAAGCACTTTCTCCGCTCCACCCTCGGCCGGCAACAATAAAAGACGCTGCTTTCCAGCCTCGGGATTATTGAACCGAAAAAAGGCGAGTTGCTTGCCATCCGGTGAGAAGGTGACGTTCGAGTCTACGTCGGTAGCCAGCTTCTGCGGAGTTCCGCCGAGCAACGGTGCGCGATAGAGATACCTCAGCTCGCGGCTGCCCGGTTCGGTGCGGGTGAAGTAGAGATAGTTGCCGTCGGGAGAAAAGCGCAGGCCGTAGTATTCCACATCGGCGGGAGCAACCACCTGAGTGTTGCTGTTGGTGGGAAGGTTGCGCAGCCACAGGCTCTGCTGCCCGGCGTTGTCCACCACATTAAGAACATACTTGGCGTCAGGCGAGATGGCGACCAGCCTGGCCTTGCCGGTGTCGGTCACCTTGGTGATGGAAATATTCTGGAACGGCATGGGACGGTTGCGATTCAGGAACGCGTAAATGCCATAGCCCGCCGCCGCCAACACCATCAGCGCAAGGACCGCGATGCCTCCCGCTTTTACTATGTTTTGCCCCGCCGCGCTGACCATGGCGGAGCTGCCGGTGGCCGTGCGCACCGACTGTGAACTGCCCGGAACCGCTACCGTGGAAGAAGACGGAAGAAACGCCGGCTGACGGCTCGACTCGGTGTCCCGCTTCAAACGTTTTAGATCGCCGCGCAAGTCCGCCGCTGACTGGTATCGCAGTTCACGATCCTTATCCAGCAGCTTGTAGATCACATCCTGCAATTTCGGAGGAAGCGCGGAATTAAGCTGCAAGGGCGGAATCGGATCGCGCTCCAGGATCCCATTGAAGACCACGGCGGATGTATTGCCGGTAAACGGCAGCTGACCGGTTGCCATCTGATAAAGCACGCCGCCCAGGGAAAACAGATCGGAGCGGATGTCGAGCTGCTCGCCGCGAGCCTGCTCCGGAGACATATAGGCGATGGTTCCCACCGTCGAACCCGGACTGGTGAGGTGCGCGGGTACCTGGCCATCCGGCTGAAGACTGATGGTCTCAGCGTTGAACGCGTCCGCGCGAACCAGTTTCGCCAGGCCAAAATCCAGCACCTTCACCTGCCCGCGTTGTGTAATGAAGATATTCGCAGGCTTGATATCACGATGGATGATGCCCTTGGCGTGGGCGGCGTCGAGCGCGTCGGCGAGCTGAATACCAATATCCAGCAGGCGGTCCACCGCCAGCGGGCCGCCATTCAGCCTCTGATTGAGGCTTTGGCCCTCGAGCAGCTCCATCGCGATAAAAGATTGGCCGGCATCGCTCTCGACCGCATAAATCGTGCAGATGTTGGGATGGTTCAGTGCCGAAGCCGCCCGCGCTTCGAGCATGAAACGGTCGAGCGCACTTTGGTCGTGAGCCACTCCGGAAGGAAGGAACTTGAGAGCAACGCGCCGGCCGAGAGTCAGGTCCTGGGCTTCGTAGACGACACCCATCCCGCCGCTGCCGAGCTGGCCGATGACGCGGTAGTGCGAAATGGTTTGACCGATCACGCAGGTAGTCGAGTGCCGAGATTTTTATCTTAGGTGGGGCCGGAAACGGAGTCAAACCCGCGCGGGGGTTGTGCGTTGCGATGGCTGGCCTGCATCCCCGTACAATAACCCCTGATACGAGCGCTCGGAACGGGCCGATACAGGAGTACCTATGCTTACGATTCGCAAAGCCAACGCAGCCGACACCCCGCTCATGGTTGAAATGATTCGTGAACTCGCCGAATTCGAACACGAACTGGAGCAAGTCGATGCTACTGCGGAAGACTTATTGCGCGACGGCTTTGGGACAAACCCTCTCTTCCATGCGCTGGTCGCTGAATGGGACGGTCAACCAGCAGGATATGCACTCTACTTCTTCACCTATTCGACCTGGGCAGGACGCCCTGGCCTGTTCGTAGAAGACTTATTTGTGCGATCCCAGTTTCGCGGCAAGGGCATCGGAAAAGCACTCCTTCGCCACATGGCCGTCATTGGCCGCGATCAGAACTGCTATGGCATGCGCTGGGAAGTACTCAACTGGAACACGCGTGCCATTGGCTTCTATCGTTCGCTCGGAGTAAAAGTACAGGACGAGTGGTTGCAGGTGCTGTTCATGGGGAAAGCCTTCGAGGAGTTTGGGGCGCGAGAACGGCGCGGCTGAACCGGTAGTTGGGACCTTGCCTGGATTTCACTGCAGGTTTTTCCACCCGGGGATCTTCGTCCGTTAACGCGACAATCAGCGAAAGACCCCGCTTATTTACATTCACGCCAATGCTGATGGATTTTTCAAATAACGGTCTACGATCGCGTCGGCGGTGCGGTAAGTAAGTGCCAAAATAGTAAGGGTAGGATGGGCTGACGGATTCTGCGGGAATGCCGACGCGCCTAGGACAAAAAGATTCGGGACTCGCCAATGCTGTAAGTAGGGGTTGACCACCGAACGCTCCGGCGAGCTTCCCATGATCGTCCCTCCCTGAATGTGAGTGAACTGGTAACGGTTGGCATCGTAGTTTTTCAGGCCGGGAAACGAATTCACGTCCTTCGCCCCCATCGCGCGAGCAAGTTCGACGGCCTTGGGAGTGACAAACTCCGCCATCTTGCGTTCGTTGTCCCTCCAGTCGATGGTGAAGCGAAGCAGCGGGTCGCCGAAACGGTCTTTGTACGTGGGATCTAGATCCATGTAGTTGCCTTTGTAGGCAAGATGCTCCCCCGAAAAACCAATGAAGCCGGTTCGGTCATAGCTCTCCAGCGCTGCCTTTTTCCACTCCGAACCCCAACCAGCTTTTACTCTCTGGGGAACGATGCCGAAATTCGCAATCGGCCGGTAGCCCATGCTCATACCCAACAGCGTGCCTCCCCGCAGAAAAGGAAGTCCACTGTGATCGAATAAGTCTCCGTCAAAATCACTGACGCAAACGCCGGCAGCACCCGAGCCCATGAACCGGTTCAATGGCTTCTCGAAGAACGCAGTGGCCGCGCCAATCGCCACCTGGTGGGTGAGGTTTCGGCCCACTGTACCGGTTCCGCTCTGCGGGTCGTAAGGCTCTCCAATTCCGGAGAGGAGTAAGAGCCGCGTGTTGTTAAGAGTCCACGAGGCCAGGAACACCAGGTCTGCCGGCTGAAAAACTTCTTCTCCTTGTTCATCGATATAGGTGACGCCCCGCGCTCTTTTCCCGCTTCCCCCATCTCCATGAATGACCCGCCGAACCGAGGCTCCGCTGCGGATGGATATATTTTTGCGCTCCTGGATGAGTGGTAACAGAGTGTTTGTGGG
>DATJNV010000086.1:0-2859 GCA_035507705.1 Acidobacteriaceae bacterium | reverse complement strand
CTGGCAGGCCGCCCAAACCAAGGCCTCGGATGCGCTAAAGCGGCGGCGCGCCATACCAGTCGGCGCAGCCAGGTGCGTTGGCGCTCGATCCTGACCTCGACGGAAGTGGCTCTCTCGCCAGTGCTGCTGGTAGGCGCGTGGCTGCTACTGAAAAGCTTCGTGCGGCTGGTGGGTGTGGACCTGGGCTTTCAGCCGGAGCGCGTCCTGGCTGAACATCAACCTGCCGAAGCTGCGCTATCCCACGCCCGAATCGCGTTGCAGTTCTTCCAGCAAATGGAAGAGCGCGTCCGCGCCTTGCCGGGTGTGCAGGCTGTGGCATATGCCAATCATGTAGTAAATGATTGAATATTCAGGGGATGGTTGCGGTAGCCACTGTCGGCTACTGGGTACGCTAGGCTCGGGAGGGGACCTTCAAAAGGTCGAAGGCTCGCTGCTGGATGGGGGTGGGGGCAGTGACCATCTGGCAGGTTTCTTGGCCCATCTGGACGGTGTTCAGGGCGATGGTGCGGAGATCCTGGAGGAGTGTTTGAAAACTGTGCACTGCCAGGCCGTCGGCCGTACATTTGTTCTGGGCTTTAGCTTCCTCCGAAGGAGAGCGCTTCGCTGGCGCCACAATCGAACTGCGCAGCGCCTCGCCGGCATCTGGTTCGTGATCGTCCAACAACATGGGGGCCAGCGCTTGGCGCATATGCCACTCGACATAATAGGCTAGCATGCAGAGGAACACGTGAGCACGCACGCGTTCCTCCAGGTGATGATGAATGGGCCGGATCTTGAGATCCACGCTCTTCAGGCTGCGAAACGCACACTCGACCTTGGATAACTCTTTGTAGTGACGGACGGCCTGCTCGCTGGATGCCGATGCTGTTGGCACGGTCGTGCGGATGACATAGATCCCGTCCAATGCCGCTTCCCGCTCAATACTTGCTGGGTGGCGTTCATAGGTGAATCCGTTGTTCCGGATCCGATAGTGAAAGTGTTTGGCCCTCTTAAAATGTCCCAGCGCCTTACCGACGGCGACGGCGATCCGCTCCGTGCCGCGTAGCGGTCGCTTGATCCGTTTGGTGGCGAGCTTGACTTTCTCCAGTTCCTTTTCCGTGGCGGCCAGTAACGCTGCTCGCTGGCGCGAACGTTCGGCGGCCAGCAGGGGATTGCGACAAGCGATCAGACGTTCTCCGGGAAACGCGGGGTGCGTGATCTCGGCCAAGTCCGTCTGGTCGAACAGGGACAGTTGCAGATCCCCATCACTAGCCAGTTTCTTGATGGCCGGCGCGCGTAAGGCTGTAATCCACTCGATGCCAGGAACCGGCCGGAGATCTTCGCGAATGCGGGCGCTGGTGAGCATGCCGCGGTCCCCCACCAATACCAATCGCTGCAGGCCGAAACGTTCGCGCGGTTTGAGCACTTGTGCGGCAACGGTCTTGGGATCGGCGGTGTTGCCCGGGAATACCTCTACCGCCACGGGACAACCTTCGGCGTTCGTGAGTAAGCCGCAGACGATTTGCGGGTTGCCGCTGCGTTCATCGCGCGAGTGGCCAAAGCGAGCCAACGGGCAATGACGGCCCTCAAAGTAAGTCGAGGTCACATCGTAAAGAACCAGGCAACCATCGGAAAGGTGACGCTTGGCAAGCGACTGCTCGATACGCTGCTGCCGCGGCAACAACCAATCCATGGCCTCGCACAGATCATCAGCGGTAGCCGAAGTTAGATGCAGCGCCACGGCCAGCGGCCGCAGCGCTTACCAAATCGCGATTGGTGGCGGCGATAACGCGCACATCCACCCGGAGAGTTTGGGACCCGCCCAGCCGTTCGAACTCCCGCTCCTGTAAGACACGCGGGAGGGCGATCTGCGTATCGGGCGGAAGGTCGCCCACTTCATCCAGGAAAATCGTCCCCCCATCCGCCAATTCGAAGCGTCCCAAGCGCCGCTGCATCGCGCCTGTAAACGATCCTTTTTCGTGTCCGAAGAGCTCCGACGAAATGAGCGACGGCGATAGCGCCGCGCAGTTCACGCTTATAAAAGCACGCGTGGCGCGGGGTGACCCCCTATGAATGGCGCGTGCGATCAGTTCCTTGCCGGTGCCCGTTTCGCCCGTGATGAGCACTGTGGAATCGGTGGATGCCACTTGGGCCACACACGCCAACACACGTCGCAATGGCGGAGACGTGCCCACGATCTCGGAGGGTTCGCCTGATTCATTTGCCAGTCCGGTGTCCAGATGTTCGATGACAGCCCCGGCGTATTCGTGTGCCAACGTGCTGCCGGTCACCTCGATGGAACGCGGACCATCCGGTAGGTCGACGCGATATGACAGGCAACAGCTTCGGCCGTCGCGCACAGCATCCCGCAATTGCCGTTGCAGACCGGCGCGTTCCGCGGCGTTTACAAAGTCGAAGAAAGCGTCGAGAGAAGGTTTGGATTCAGGAGACGCCCCGAATATCTCGTACAGTTCCTGTGACCACACGATCTCTCCGGTAGCGGTGTTGCAGCTCCAACTGCCGACCCTGCGCTCCATTCTGAATGCCGATTGCCCTTCCATTTTGCAGGAAGCCTCGGGCACGGTCAAGAACGCGTTGGTCGTAATGATTGCGACAGATTCGGCCGGCTCATGCGCTTGCGCTCGCGCCAAAGTGCGCGCATTCTCCTTCAAATTACTGAAGACAGGCACTTGGCCACAGCAAAAGGTTTTTGGCGCATCGATTGCCACCATGGTGGCTGTGTTCATACTTATAGCGATATCGCAATGGTCCCGGGTTACCGTGGCGATCCAAAACGGCAGACGCGCGGCTGAGGCGGGGTTGGCCTTTGGTCGAAGGGCTTTTGCGGCCGGCTACTCGCGCTTGGCCAGGACTACGTTG
>DATJNV010000085.1:0-9091 GCA_035507705.1 Acidobacteriaceae bacterium | reverse complement strand
ATCCCAGTTACCGTGGCGCTCCGTCAGAGTAAATAAGCCCTCGGACGACCTTTCGAGGACTAGCTGATAAAACTCACCAGACTTTAGAGAAGTTCCCGGGGATGGGGTCTTGTAGAGAGCCGTTTGACGGATTATTCGGATAGGCTCAGGCAGGTCGACGCGGCTCCAACTCATGGTTCACCGTTATCCAACGTGGGTGCTTGAGAGCACTACACCGGCCGCCTCAACCTCCCGTACTGCTCCGGCGTCAGCCTCAAGAAAACCCCGCCTTGCCCGGTCTCTATCGCGTGATCGAGCATCTGCCGGCTCTCTTAGTCGGCCCAAGCCTCCCCGCGGCGCGCCAGCTCCCGAATCTTCTCCGGTTCTGTGAACGTGAACGTCCGCGGTAGGGGAGTCTTCAGGTCGGCTTCCAGGAACTGGACTTGCCAGCCACCGCGGAAGAAGAACGACATGTAGCCCCGATGGCTTGGGCGGTCGTAGCGGGACATGTGGGTAGTATAGGGAAGAAAAGGGGAATATTTACACCGGTCCCGAGCACCCCGATAGCCCGAGATTTGTCCTTGAAGATAACGTATATGTTATTATGTCGTTGGTGATCGAAATCCGGGAGTACATCGACGGGGAGGGTAGAAGTCCCTTCGAAAGATGGTTCAATGGATTGAATCCGCAGGCGGCCGCAAAGATCACGACGGCCCTGGAGAGGATCGCAAACGGTAATTTCTCGAAAGTTGAACCTGTCGGAAGTGGTGTCTCAAAATACAAGATCGATTGGGGGCCCGGCTATCGAATTTATTTTGGTAAAGACGGTGAGACCATTGTCATCCTAGTCGGTGGTGGGACCAAGAAACGTCAATCCTCTGATATCGAAAGTGCTCAGCAGCACTGGGCAGAGTACAAAAGACGTAAACGTAGAGAAGAGAGACAGGAGCAGTGAAAAATGGCACTGACAAAAGATTTCCGCGACACAATCCGCGACCGCGCGCACCGCGACCCTGCTTTTCGCCGTGCACTTCTGCAAGAGGCAATTGAACTGTTAATCGCCGGCGATGTGGAAACTGGTCAAAGCTTGGTCCGCAAATACATCAATGCGACCGTAGGATTTCAAGAGCTGGCACGTACGATCCACAAGCCGGCGCCTAGCCTTATGCGGATGTTTGGGCCGAGGGGTAACCCTTCAGCCAAGAACTTGTTCAGCGTGATCGCGCATCTGCAAAAACGCGAAGGCATCAACTTCACGCTTCGTACTGTTCGCGCAGCATAGTACTGCCGAAAGCGTAAACGGCCATCACTGGCAGCACCGAAGCCCCTTCAGCTAACCCTGTGGGGGTTTTCGTCGTTTAGGACTTGCCAGGATTCCCTGAGAGCGACCGCTGACCCCGCGGGTAAGCTACCCGCTGTCCGATTTTGCCAAGGCGTTGTAGGTCGTCGGCGCCCGGCCACTCACTTTAACCCCTGCTAGAACTTAACAGCCCTCATGCTCTTGAAAACCGCAGAGGGTCTCGATTACCGATTCCTTCGGAGCCAGCCCCGTGTCATCGGTCTCGGATTACTCCGCTGGGCGCGACCCCGGCAGAGCGACTACAACACTAACACGCAGTTAGACGGCCAATCATCCACGAGTCACTCTCTGCCTTGCAAATCCACATGCATGCAAGGTAAAACAATCACGTCTTCGGCCACTCTCTATGGCCGCTTTTAACCTGATCAGTTATGGCCGGATTTAACCTGATCACCGAGGAGTAACTGCCGAGAAATGACCCTAAGAACGCGGTTACTAGCGTCGTGAGTGCAAACCAAAGAAGATGATCTTTCATGGCAGCATTCTCTCACCGTTATCTGTTTTAGGGGGGGCAGGGAGCCCAGAGTGTGCCCAAAATGTGCCCAAGGCTCCGCAACAAAGCGCAACAGTGGTACACAGTTGACAAAGTTTAGAATCGGTTCCGTGCTGGCGTTTGATTGGTTAAGTTGTCGACAATCCGCGGCTGTTACGTGTTAGCTGCGTTAATTTCGAGTCAGGTGCATTCAACCCCTCTGCCATCTCTCCGTGTTGTGTTTTCAAGCACTTGCGGCTGGATCGATTCCAGCATCCGTGCCCTGTGGCGTAAACCGTTCCGCACAGGGCGCGGAGTTGCCCCGCGGCCGCGGAACCAGCCCTGAGTTTTCGCGTCTGCGGCAGCTTAAGTGAAAAAGCATTCCGGCAAAAGCGTTAGGGAAAATGCTGCGCAGCGTGGGCCGCCTATAGATCGACGCTGGTCATGATGACCTCCAGCTCTTCAGTAATAACTTCCTGCCGCAGCGAATTGGAGACCCGCCTGAGCCGCTGCGTTTCCTCATCGAGCTTGTTCAGCGCGCTTTCCATATGGCGGAGCCGCTCATGGTTCTCTGCAATAAACGACAGGTAGAAGATCCCATAGAAAAGAGCAAAGAGATATTGCTCGAACAGCTGGGGACGCAATTCCGATGCCGGCAGGTTAAGGAGCGGGGCAAATTCGAAATTAGCCGGACGCTGCCGGCGGAGAGTCGTGAAAGGCGATGACGTTTCCACCTTCATCCCTTCGTTTTTATAAACGTTGTGGATGATCTTCCACTCCCGGCCTGGAAATTGAGTCAGCGTGCCGGCCAGGGCAGAGATGACGCGCGGAATCTCTTCCGTGGTATTGGGGCCGTTAAGGAAGGTTCGAACCCGTGGGTCATCGGCGAACATAAGCGATAGTTTTCGGCCGACGAGAATCAGCTCGGCCGGCTGCTGCCGGGTGACTTCAGTTTCGAGTTGCCTGCGAATCTCGTCATTGAAGCCGCCACAGAACCCGCGTTCCGATCCGATCAGGATATACAGAGAGCTCTGACGCGAAGTCTCAACGCTCACCTGGGGGCCATAGAAATGCTGAAAGTCCTCGAGCGCCAGCTCAATGGTGTGAAACAGTTCCTGTTGCAACGTGTAGAAGCGGGAGATCTTTGTGATTTCGGCCAGAGACAGGTTCTTCATCGCGTCCAGGATGGCGGCGATGTCGTGAAGCGACTGTAACCGCGATCTCAGATCAGACAGCTTGCTCATCCGCCGTCCCTGCCTTACTCCACTCCTTGAGCCCGGCGCTCCATCGTTCGCGCGGCGATTTCAGCGTAAGTCCCGAAGCCGGCAACCATTGGAACAGGCTGTGCAAGTAAGCTCGAATCGCTTCCGGTTTGATTGCGTCGAGAAGACCATCATTGAAAGCCACAAGCCATGCCATCTGGCATTCGACGGCTACGGGGCTCATTCGATCCTGCTTGAGAACCTCACGGAGGATCCGCCCACGCTCGATCTTCTTCTGCACGGAGGCCTCCAGTTTGGCCCCGAACCGTGTGAAGATTTCCAGCTCAAGAAACTGCAGATAGTCCAGCTTCATCCTTCCCGCCTCGTCTTTGATCTCGGGCGCCTGCGCCTTTCCACCCACGCGCGAGACCGACCTCGTCACATCGATTGCAGGAAGGAAACCGGAAGCGAAAAGCGCCGAGTTGAAGTAAACCTGGCCATCGGTGATGGAGATGAGATTGGTGGGGATATAGGAAGCAATTTCCCCTTCCTCTGTTTCAATAATCGGCAGGGCGGTCATGCTGCCACCTCCCAGTGCAGGAGCGAGGCAGGTAGAGCGCTCAAGCAGCCGGGAGTGCAGGAAGAAGATATCTGCCGGATAGGCTTCGCGGCCGGGCGGCCGGCGAAGCAGAAGGGACAACTCCCGATAGCTTTTGGCGTGTACGGTCAGATCGTCATAGACAATGAGTGTGTCCCGTCCTTTTCGCATCCAGTGTTCGGCAATGGTGCAGCCGGCAAAGGGCGCCAGATACTGCAGGCCGGGGAGGGCGGTCGCTTCCGCAACGACCAGCACCGTGTGCCTGAGGGCATCCGCTTCCTTCAGTGTTTGCACTGTGCTGAGAACGCTCGAACGTTTCTGTCCCACAAGGACGTAGACGCACAGCACGTCCTTATGGCGCTGGTTCATGACCACGTCGATGGCCAGCGAGCTCTTGCCCACGCCATTGTCTCCGATGAGTAACTGCCGCTGTCCTTTACCGATGGGAATCAAACTGTCGATGATCTTATTTCCAGTCAAGAGAGGGCGATTTACGAAGTCCCGGGCGACGATCGGCGGGGAAGCCGAATCCATCTCGGCCCTGCTTTCCAACCGGGGGTCGGGATCCCCGTCGAGGCTTTTCCCAATGGGATCGATGACGCGGCCAAGCAGGGCATCTCCACAGGGGATGCTGAGGCGCCTGTCCAGGTGCCGGACGGGCGTACCGGCGGTCAATGCTTCTGTTTGCTCAAGAAGAATGGCCCCGACCAGATCCTCCGTAAGGTGAAAAACCATGGCGCGGCTGCCGTCATCCAGTGCCAGGACTTCATCAATGGCCGCGGAGGGCAGACCCTCGATCCACACGATGCCGTCACCAACCGAAACTACTTTCCCGCGCTCCTCGATTCGAGGCACGAAGCGGTATGCTCTGAGCCATTCATCCTGGCGATGAAATAACGAGCGGGCCGCTGTCATTGCGAGACTTCCTCATAGTGGTGCAGCTCGGCGAACGACTGAAGCTCATCGCGCAGGTTAGCGCGAAGGACAAACCCCGACATCGAAATCTCGAGTCCGGCGAGCAACTGAGGATCGACGGCAAAGCTGATCGGCGTGCCCGGGGGCAGCCACTGATTCAAATTTTCCGATAACATGCTGCGATTGGCATCGGAAAGTGGATAAGCAGAGTGGATTTGTGCGCCGGAATTGTGATTTACCGTCTTGAGCTCAGCAAGAGGGAATTGTCCCGCGGAAGAGGATAAGACCTGCCGGACGGTGATATCGACGATTTTGTTCTCGAGCTCCGGGGAAGCCATTTCACTGAAGAGGCGAGAGGTAAAAGTAAGCGCCTGATGGACGGCCGTTTTCTCGTCCTGTGCGCGGCGCTCCGCCGTATGCCTGGCGAGCAAAGCTTCTTCCTTTTCCCGTTCCAACGCGACCGAGGTCTCAACCTCCTTTAGCCTTTTCGTCTTTTCCTCCAGCAGCTCAAGGCGCAATTGCTCGCGCTGTTTTTGTTTTTCCGTTTCCCACTGCTGTAATTGATCCTCCAGCTTCGACTTCAAGATTTCCGCGTCGCGGCGCTGCGAGGCCGCATCCTGCAGCGTTTTTTCTACAGCCGCGCGGCGTTCGTCAATGGCCCGTTTCACCGGCGCATAGAAGAGCCGCTTAAGGAGCCATACCAGGACGAGGAAGTTGATGGCTTCAAGGATGAATGTTGTCCAGCTCCACTCCACAGCAGATCGTCTCCTGTCGCTACGGCTTGGTCAGATACTGAATGAGCGGGTTGCGGAAGAGGACGATGAGCACGACCACCAGACAATAAATCGAGAGGGACTCAATCATCGCCAGCCCGACGAACAGGGCGCGGGTGATAGATTTTTCCGCTTCCGGCTGGTGGGCCATTGCCTCCAGAGCCTTGCTGATGGCCTTGCCCATGGCAAGGGCCGGCAGCATGGTGCCGAGCACGATGCCCAACCCCGCAACCACGGTCGAGATGATGACAAAGGAAGACATCTCTTTCAATTCGCACCTCCTTGATGTTTCTGCCGGAGCTCCTGTGCCTGGATGCCTCCTGCGATGTAAATGAGAGCCAGCATCCCAAAGAGATAGGCCTGAATGACTGCCTCTACGAGATGAAGCATCAGAATGGGGACGGGCACGAGAAAACCGGCGACCAGAAGGATCAGCGCGTAACCGATCTCGAGACTCATCACATTGCCGAACAGGCGCATGGCCAGCGCCAGAGTACGGGATGCCTCACTGATCAGGTGAAAAGGCAACAGGATCGGGCTCGGGGATACGTAGTGCTTAAGGTAGGCTTTCAGGCCCTCTGCCCGGATGCCAAACCAATGCACGGATAAGAAGACGAGGACAGCGAGGCTCGCCGTGACGGAGAGATCGGCTGTGGGCGAATGCAAGCCGGGAACAATGCCGGTTACATTGGCGGCAAGGATAAAGATCCACAACGTCGCCAGGAAGGGAAACACCAGGTCAACCTTTCCCGGCAAGACCGCCTCAATGGCGTCCTCCATTGCCAGGATGATTCCCTCAAGAATCACCTGATAGCTCCCCGGACTCTGACGCAATCGCTGTGTGGAGAACCAGGAAGCGATTCCAAGAACGAGCATCACGCCCCAGGAGGTGATCAGGCTCCCGGAGAGATGCATCCTCGGCAGGGGAAATATCGCGGCTATCAGACTCATCTCATTTCTCCCGAACGAACAGGTACACATCGACTGCTCCAACGAATACGCCCAGCACAATGAGGGTGATGGTCCAGCTGAAGGAATAGCCCTTCAGCCTTCCGTCGAGCCAGGTTCCAAGGTAGGCGCCGGCCACGACGGGAAGCACGAAGACGAGGCCGAGGGTACCCAGATACACCGTATTGGCCAGAACCGTGCGCTGTTCCTGCTGCGCTTTCCGAATGCGGCCGGCTTGTACCTGGACGCTCGACTTGAGCCGTTCTTCTTCGTCTCTCATATTCCGGGCCTGTTTTTGAGTGTGTACATGCGCTTCAGAATCTCCTCGTCGAGATGACGAAGGCTTTGTTTGATTTCGCGAAGCTCAGCTTCTTTCTGCCGCAGGTCACGATCCAGCGCCGCGGTAATTTCGTCCAGATTGGGGTTGCGCACAAAATGCGTAGTGGCGATCCGCAGCTCGTTTTCGAGGAAATAGAGCAGTCCCCCGGGCAAAGCCAGGTATTCGAGAAGGCCGGAGTCGCTCTGGTAGTGGGCCAGGCCGAAGACCAGGACAGTGATGCGGCGTGAGGCGTTGGCGCGAATACCGAAGCTTCCCGACGCATCGCGGCCGGTGAAATGAACTACTCCGGATATGGTTTCCGATCGGGTCATGGTCATCAGGCGAAGCTGGAACGTTTTCATGCGGAGACCTCATCCAGGGATCCGCGCATGTAGAACTGGTCTTCCGGGATTTTGTCCATCCGGCCGGAAAGGATTGCGTCACAGTCTCTGACTGTTATCTCCAGCGGGACGGAGACGCCGCGAATGGAGGTGTGTTCTTCGGTTACGTGGAAGGGCTGGGTCAAATAGCGTTGCAGCTTTCTGGCTCGCTCCACAACGGTGCGATCCTGAGGAGAGAGCTCCTCCATGCCGAGCATAGTGATGATGTCTTCCAGCTCGCGGTAACGCGCCAGATGTTCGCGGACGGCCTGCGCGGTGTGGTAGTGGCGGTCTCCCAGAAAATGGCGGTCCATGAATTTGCTTTTGGACTCGAGGGCATCGACCGCCGGATAGATCCCCTTGCCCGCCTGCGAGCGGGAGAGGATTGCGGTAGTGTCGAGATGGCTCAGGATGCCGCTCACGGCGGGGTCGGTCATGTCATCGGCAGGAACATAGACCGCCTGCACGGAGGTGACGGCGTCGTGTTGGGTGGAGAGAATGCGCTCCTCCAATTCCGCAATTTCGGTCATCAGCGTGGGCTGGTACCCAACGGCAGCCGGCATCCTGCCCAGAAGCCCTGAGATCTCGCTCCCTGCCTGAACAAAACGGTAAACATTGTCCATAACAAAGAGCACCTCGGTGTGGAGTTGATCTCTCAGGTATTCGGCGTAAGTGAGGGCCGAGAGGCCAACGCGGAAGCGTACCCCGGGAGATTCATCCATCTGGCCGAACACGAGAAGCGTTTGCGGCATCACGCCGATCGATTGCATCTCGCGCCACAATTCATGAGCCTCGCGGATCCGTTCTCCCACTCCGGCAAAGACCGAGACGCCACGATGCAGGGTGGCGATCGAATGCATGAATTCCATGATCAAAACGGTTTTTCCGACGCCGGCCCCGCCAAAGAGCCCGGCCTTTCCGCCGCGCAGAAAAGGGCAGATGAGGTCGATGACCTTGATGCCTGTTTCCAGGACTTCGCGCTTTGCCGAAGTCTTATACAAAGGGATCGGGCGGCGCAGGATATTGCGGAAAGACTCCGGAACAAGCGCCGGACCTTCATCGAGGGGTTGGCCGAAGGTGCTTAGTACGCGCCCCAGGCACTTCGGCGTAACCGGTAATTGAATGGGAGCGCCGGAATCGTAGACCGGGAGCCCGCGTTTCAGGCCGCTGGCCCGGTGGAGAGCGATTGCGCGCAGATTCCTTTCATCGATGTGCTGGTGGACCTCCAACACGTAGTGATCGGTACCGGAAACGGTCTCAAGGGCCTGATGCAGCGGCGGGAGAACACGGCAGGCGACGGTGACAACCGGCCCGTGCACTTCCTTGATTGTGCCAATCATGTGGTCATCCATGTTCCCATCCGCTGTCTCGCGTTCGCCGTCCTGTTCCGTTGCCATAGATATCGCGTGGCAATCTCTGGACAGACAAACTCACTGGGAACCAGTATCCGGACGATTAGGGTACTTACTCAGTGACAGAAATCACGGTCGATGGCGGGGAAGACGGTTCACGCCATAGGCCCTGTGAACAGCTGTATTGGCCTGTAACACGATGGATACCTGGGGAGCGCCTGCAACCCTCAGCGGATCAGTCCCATACGAAGGTCGTATGGCCCGGCTGGCAGACGCCGTGGCATTCTCTCCTCAGATGCGCGTCAACATCAAAGCCCGTATCCCCATGCATCTGTATCAGGAGTTTCACAGCCTGCCGCTCGTGCTGACAATTGAAACGGCACACGGCCTGGCTGGTTGTTGCGAACATCGCACCACTGCCGCGCAACTCTTGTGGACGCTGGACCAAAAGACCGACATCAATGCAGGTCTCCTGGACCGGTTCCGGCAGAAATTAAGGCTGATCGAAGAAGCCCAGCTAAACGATGTGGAAGTAAGCGACGAAGTGCTCGATATGTTCGGCTTCTTCGTGTAGCGTGACCCTTTCCCAAATACCGCCAAGTTCTCATTTCCTCAAAAAGCGGTTAACTCCTGGTTCTGTCCCATCCGGTTCTTTTCATAAAATTCGCTAAAATTCGGTCTTTTTGCCTTTGCGGCACCATGCGGGAATATTCAAGCTTGGGGAAAAGGGCTGCCGGAGTGAGGTGGGGGCGTCAAAGATGCTTGCGGTTGCGATGCGGTTTGGCTTTTCGGG
>DATJNV010000084.1:0-72931 GCA_035507705.1 Acidobacteriaceae bacterium | reverse complement strand
AAGGCGTTTTCGCCAAGCAATGGCCGGCGACTTTTCCCTCGGGGCAGGGAAGTGACCTCGCGGGTGTGGTGGAACAGGTGGGACCTGAGGTAAAAAATCTCGCGGTTGGGGACGAGGTCATTGGATTCACGAACAAACGATCCAGCCAAGCCGAACTCGTTGTCGTAGATGCCGGTGATCTCGTGCCACGACCGGCCAATGTGTCATGGGAGCAGGCAGGCTCCCTGTTTGTAGTTGGGACCACCGCATACGCCGCGGTTCGTGCTGTCAGCCTAAAGCCAGGTGATACTGTTGTCGTCTCCGGAGCTGCGGGCGGCGTTGGATCGGTCGCCGTGCAGTTAGCAAAAAACGCCGGCGCGCGCGTTATCGGCCTTGCCAGTACCGCGAACCATCAGTGGCTGAAGAACCACGGCATCATTCCGCTCGCCTATGGCAACGGAGTGGAGGATGGAATTCGAGCGGTCAGCGGCGGCAAGATCGACGCTTTCATTGACACCTATGGCGGCGGCTACGTCGATCTCGCGCTCAAGCTCGGCGTTGCGAAGGAGCGAATCGATACCATTATTGATTTTGCTGCCGCTAAAGAGCATGGCGTGAAAACGGATGGCAATCATGCCGCCGCCAATGCCGGAGTCCTGGCGGAACTGGCAAAACTGGTCGCCACCGGCCACCTGGAGATACCTATTGCAAAAATCTATTCCCTGGATCAGGTTCAGGACGCTTATCGCGAACTGGAACAGCGTCACACTCGTGGCAAAATAGTTCTCAAGCCTTAGCAGTACACCGAGAGTCTGTAGATCTAACCGATTGATGAAAATTTCCGATTACTCCCTGCGCGGTGGTGTCGAAGGAAGGGAACGCCTGCGCATTCTGGGTCGGGTCATGCGGCCCACTGCGAATGCGCTGTTGCAACGAGCTGGCCTGTGTGGGGGGAAGAAGTGCCTGGACGCCGGCTGTGGTGGAGGTGATCTGGCCTTCGACATGGCGCGTATCGTGGGCGCTTCGGGAAGCGTTGTGGGAATCGACATCGATACCAAAGCACTTGACCTGGCAAGAGCAGAAGCCGCTGATTTGGGGCTGGCCAATATCGAGTTTCGTCAGGCGGATATTACGGAGAGTTCTTTCGCCCCCGAATTTGATCTGGTGCATGCCCGCTTCCTTCTGAGTCATTTGCCCGATCCCGCCGAGGCGTTGTTAAGGCTGTGGGGAGCGTTGCGGCCGGGAGGAGTGGTTGTCTTAGAGGATACCGATTTTCGCGGGCATTTCTCCTATCCGGAATTGCCCGCTCTGGATCGATTCGTAGAGCTCTACGGCCAGCTATTGCGGCGGAGAGGTGCGGACTCAAACATCGGAGCACGCCTGCCATCGTTGGTTGCCGGAGCTGGATTCGAGAATGTTCAGATGAATATTGTTCAACCCGCGGGAATCACAGGCGAGGTAAAGCTTATGACCCCAATCACCATGGAAAACATCGGCCCGGCAGTGATAGCGGCTGGCTTGGCTCCCTCTCATGAGATTGCGGAACTTGTGAACGCGCTCTACGAATACGCAAGGACACCAGGAACTGTCGGTTGCTTGCCTCGCGTTATGGAAGTCTGGGCGACGAAGCCAGCGTGATGGCGGGCGATTTTGAATAGCCCGGTTAAAATTCCCGTCTCGGGAGACTTCCGAAAATTTGATGCCCGCGCGATTTGAGGCGCGACGGTGAACTTGCGCGAAGCCTTTGCCGGAAAATGCCGGAGACTTGCCGCAAACGGAAATGGCGACAGGATTTGAATCAGATTTTTGCCTTGGGAAGAATTGTGATTTAGATAAGAGGTTCCTCACCTGGACGGACTCCGTTTTAGGCAAAACTTTTGCGTTCTGCTCCAAAGACAGCTCAAGAGTGGACCGCTCATAATTCCGCACTGAAAGACGTTCCTTGCACAGATAGATCGGGTGGACGTCAAGGCTCCGTATTCTGCAGTTTTTTGCAGACCCTGCTCGAGCCGCGGAGAACCGCTTATGTCTCAAAAATTATTCGCCCGCGCGCTTTTGGGAATGGCCTTTCTGACGCTTATCGCGATTCACGACGCCGGGGCCCAGGTGAGTACCGGAACGATCAGTGGAACCGTCACTGACAGCTCCGGCGCCGCAGTCCCTCAAGCTCGCGTTGTGGTTAAAAGCGTCGAGACCGGTCAGGAACGGGTGGTTGTTACAGATACTATTGGTAACTATTCCATTCCGGATCTGCAGGCCGGCCAGTATTCGATCACTGCGAGCCACGAAGGCTTCAAGACAACTACACTTCCGAGTGTCGAGCTTCAGGTGGCGCAGCGAGCGACACTCAATCCGGTTCTGCAGGTTGGAAGCGTGAGCGAGCAGGTCACAGTCTCAACTGCCGCCGCGCCTCTGCTCAACACTCAGACCTCCTCTCTTGGCCAGGTCGTGGACACCAAAACAGTAGCCACCATGCCACTGAACGGCCGCAACTTCTGGCAATTGACCCAATTAACGCCAGGCGTGAGTTACATCAGCACCGGTCAGAATCCCGCAGGTACCGGCGGAGGCACCTCGATTCGCGCTTCTATTGTGAACGTGACCATCAACGGGCTTGACCCGACCTGGACGGGATGGTTTCTGGATGGCGCTGATATCACCGAATTCCAGGCTGGTGGCACAATCATCCAGCCCAACGTGGACGCGCTGCAGGAATTCAAGGTCGAAGGCGGCAACATGCCCGCCGAGTATGGGCATACTCCGACCATTGTGAATGCGGCGTTGAAGAGCGGGACCAATGCCTGGCACGGCACTGCCTACGAATACTTCCGAAACAGTGCGTTAGACGCGAAGAACTACTTCTTCCTTCCCGCCGCGGGTACCCATCAGCGCGATGAGCCGTTGCATCGCAATCAATTCGGAGCCAATCTTGGCGGTCCCATTCGCCGGGACAAGATATTTTTCTTTGTCGATGCTGAAAGCACTCTGTTGCGGCTTGGCGAGGACTTCAACAATGTCGTGCCGAGTCCTGCGGAGAGAGGAGGAGATTTCAGCGGCTCATCCACGGTCATCATCAATCCAACCACCGGGAAGCCATTTCCTGGAAACGTCATCCCCCCTTCGCTGATCACTCCTCAGGCCCAGTTCCTGCTCAACTACATGCCATTGCCTAATTCAGTTAATGGGCAGATCTATCGCGCCATTAATACCAGCCCTCTGAAGCAGCAGCTTGATAAAGGCGACATCAAAGTCGACTACCAGATGACCACCGCGGATCATCTGATGGGCCGCTATTCCATTTCTGACAATCACGAAACCGACCCTAACCCTTATGCGCCTATGGGAACATTTCCTCTGCGTAGCCGGGGGCAGGATCCGGAAGCGCGCTGGACACATATTTTCAATCCCAGCTGGATCAACGAAGCGCAGATGTCCTACTACAGGAGCTATTTCTTCTTCACCAGTTCCTTTCAGGGACAAAACATCAATGATGAGGCAGGAATCCAGGGGCTGGATGGCCTCGCGCCGCCGGAGTACGCCGGATTTCCAGGTATAACCATTGCTAATTACTCCAATTTCCAGGGCGCTTCTCTTAACTCCTATCCAAAGTCAAACCGCCTTCGCTCCTGGCAGTACGTGGACCGGGTGACCCACGTCTTTGGAAAACATGACATGCGGTTTGGTTTCGAGTGGTTCCACAACAAACTGGAGTACATTTCCGGTTCGAATTCAGTTGGTCAATTCACATTCAACGGGTCGTATACCGGAGACAACTTTGCCGACTTCCTGCTGGGTTATGCCAAGAGCGGAACCCGCAGCTATTTCCGAAACATTTGGGGTAACATCGGAAACTTCCAGGGTTACTATTTTCAAGACGATTATCGTGTCAGGCCTGACTTGACATTGAATCTCGGTTTTCGGTGGGAGATTAATCCTTTCTACAATGGCATTCACGGCCAGACGACCGGCTTTGATCCAGTCACTGAAAAGCTGATCATACCCTCCAATTTCTCACTCCAGGCCCAACCCCAAACCGCGACACTTTACCCGCTTTTCGAGGATCGAATCGAGCTCAGCGGAGGCGTAGGGCTGCCCATCTCCGTGAGGCCGCCTGATGATCGCGATATCGCTCCTCGGATAGGATTTGCATGGAATCCCAACGGCGGCAAATGGGTTGTCCGTTCAGGCTATGGCATTTTCTATGGTTATCCGGACGACAACAATATCAACAACTCGCAAAATTCGGTTCCGTTCATCGCCTCGCAGACCGTGAACAATACAGGCACCACGCCTCCGCAGCTAACCTTCGGCAATTTCTACCAGAGCACCCCCATCGTGAGTCCAAATCCCCACCCAGGTCAGCCATGCTCCTTTGGCTTCGTGGCTAATTCCTGTTCCACTCCAAACGTTGTCTCCATGCCTGCTCATGTTCGCAATACGTACACGCAGCAGTGGAACCTCGCGCTGCAACATCAGATGGGCAATGCACTTTCCTGGGATGTGGCCTATGTTGGGAGCAAAAGTAATCGCACGGAACAGCAGTGGTCTACCAATGATCCCTATCCCGGCCCGGGTACGATCCAAACCCGCCGCCCGTATCCTCAATGGGGCACGATCACGCTTGGAGAGTTTTTAGGAGCCGCGAATTACAATGCCCTGCAGGCCAAGGTAGAAGCCCGTACCTGGCATGGCGCCACCGGATTAGTCTCCTACACCTACTCCAAGTGCCTGGATAACGGGACCTACAACATCTCAACCGACGTACGAGAAGTAAACCCTCCGCTCCCCTATTACGGCGTCTGCCAATACAATCTCACCAACAATCTGGTCTTCAGCTATAACTATGCGCTGCCCGTTGGGCGTGGGAAAGCGTTGCTCAGCGATCTTCCCGGTTGGGGCAATGCGTTTCTTGGAAACTGGACAGTGTCCGGGATTACGACGGCGCAATCCGGCCTGCCTTTTACACCTACGATCAGCAACGACCAGGCCAACACAGGTTTTGGCAACCAGAGGCCGAACGCGGTCGGCAAGCCGAAAGTCTTGAAGAGCGTTTCGTGCTGGTTCTACATTTCCGCCAATGCCGCCTGCAAGTCGCTGGACCCAGGCGGAGTGAACGCGTTCGCGGTGCCTGCGCTTTACACCTACGGAAATCTTGGCCGCTACACCATGCGGGCTGACGATCTAATCCAGTTCGATTTTGCCATGCTGAAGGGCTTTAACTTTGGCAACGAAAGATCGATCGAATTTCGCGCGGAATTCTTCAATATCTTCAACCGGCCCACCTTCTCCGCACCCTCCACGACCATCAATTCAGCATCCGGTGCGCAGGTAAGCTCGACTCTCAATGGCAGCAGACAGGTTGAGTTTGCTCTGAAAGGTTACTTCTAGGGCGAAATCGGGGATCAGCTCAGGCGCGGCCGCCATTTACACGAGCCGGCGTGCCCTTGTCATGGTTCGCGCCGCGCTTGCCAGCATGGGAAGGCCCTGACCGGTTCGTACCGTCCAATTCGTGTTCACAAATGCCGGGTCGATGTTGACGTCTTTGCAGATCCCGGCCTGGTATTTTCTCCGCCAGCCGCCGGGAGTCTCTCCGCAGATCTCATGAAAAGCACGCGCAAAATGATGCACACTCTTGAACCCGACTTTGGCCGCGATCTCTTTGAACGAGTCGCCGGAGAATTCAATCAGGTCCTGAGCTCTGTGTATCCGGTACTGCAACAGATAGCGTCGGGGGGAGATGCCCAGGGCACTCTTGAAATGCTGGCGCACGTGCCGGTCCGATCGTCCGACGACTCGGGAAACCTCTACAAGGCTGCAATCACTGGCGTGGTGGTCCCGAATGAAGCGCGCTGCGCGCTCCACGATCCAATCTCCTGACATTTCCTGCCCAATTGGATCGCTTTGCAAATCTCTATTGTCCCTATGTTCCTTGCGAAGATAGATAAACAGAAGCTCCGCCAGATATGCCGTGCAAAGCTCCCGATACAGATAACCTCTGTGCTCACCTTCGTTCCGTATCCGTTCGAATAAATCTGCGATCCGAGCTTCATTCTCTTCGAGCAGGCCGCCTGCTGAAAGTAGTAGCTCGTGTAGCCGGCGGTCGTTCACTGAAAATTTGATATCCAGCGTTCTCACTATCGATGATGGGCTCAAACCGTGCAGGCAGCCAGGCTTGACCAGCAAAAGGGACCCTGGTCGAATTGGGTGCTCAGTCTCGTTCAGGAAAATGCAGCCCGACCCCGAAACGAAGTAGATCATCTGAAAGTAATCGTGTCTGTGCGGTGCCAGTCTCCAATGGGGTTGATAGTCGTAGCGCGCGGTCCACAGCACTTCCACTGAACTTGTCAACACGTGAGTCACCTCGGCAGCAGATTATACGCGACTGCTCCGTTGACAAGACAGCCGCAAAAACAAATGGTACTGGGTAGATGTTTCTTCGCGAATGTATTTCATAAACCTTCTCTCTGGTATTTCCGTTTAGGACAATTTTTGACCATTTCGCGCAAAGACATTTCACGGAGGCCGTTAATATACTGAGTCGCGGGCGGTGCAAATGACGACGCGAATGACTCAAGCTGCGTTGAAGCTAGTGGATGCAGGCCATCCAAACTCCCAAAGAGTCGCAATTCTCGATGAGCCGCGTCGCCTCTCTCTTGCTTATGCTGAGATTCCAAAGCCGGGGGATGGTGAGCTTCGCGTGAAAATCAAGTGGGTGGGCGTGTGCGGTTCCGACGTCGAGTCTTATCGTGGGACAAGGCGGCCTGAATTTGTAACGTTTCCCGCACGTCTCGGCCACGAAGTGGCCGGCGTCATCGATCAGCTTGGGCCAAATGTCGAAGGCCTGCGGGTGGGGGATCAGGTCACCTGCCGTTATGTCTGGGGAGCTTTCGCGGAATACATCGTGTGCCGTCCCTTTAACGTAAAGGTTGTGCCCCCTTCCTTTCCCCTGATTGATACCAGCCTGATCGAGATTCTGCCCGGCGTCCTCCATGCCGTGGAGATTGCACAAATCAGTCAACGAACGTCGGTATTGATCATGGGCCAGGGCGTGAGTGGTTTGGTGTTGACCCAGGTGGTGCGTCTGCATAGTCCGAAAGCTTTGGTCGTAACCGACCTGAACGACCGGAATCTGAGGCTGGCAAAGAAGTATGGAGCAACCCACACCTATAAAGTTCCGGCTGCCGACACCAGCACGAGAAATGCTCTAGGCAACGATTTCCCCGATGGATTTGATGTGGTGTTTCCTTGTTTGCTCGAGGGAGACGGTATGGTCGACGCCATCGACTGCGCAGCTTTCGCCGGTAAAGTGGTGATGTATGGCTGCATCGGTGTTTGCAATGCGCCGATCGACTTCCTGAAGGTCCATCGCAAACGTCTCGATATTTTTTCCACGGAACCGAAGCGCGACATCGATATGCGGCGCTTCTACGACCAGGGTACGCAGCTTGTGCTCGATGGACTGGTCAACACTTCAGAAATCGTGACTCATCGGATCCCTCTCAGCCGGATCGGAGAAGCCTTTGCGCTTCGCGACGACAGCCGCAGCGATGCGATTCATGTCCTTGTCGATTGCGAGGCCTGAGTTGCGGAAATCAGCGTTTGTGCTGCTGACGCTCGCCGTACTCTCCAGCATTGCGGGAAGCAGCGAGGGGACTGCGCTTCTCGATTGGAAGAACCTCAGAAACCCTGTGCTCTCCTATCCGGATTGGTCCATCAAAGACTCCGCCATGGCCTATCGTGACCACACCTTTTATGTGTTCTTCTCCGCCTTTTATCCCAAAGAAGGAGATACCATTTCGCACGTTGTGGAAGTGAGTACGCGCGATTTCAAGCACTTCTCTGAGCCGCTTCTCAATATTGACGGCAAGGAAGCGGGATGGATCGGCATGTGTTCTCCCGACGTGCAACTGCTGAATGGACAATACGTCATGACGTTCAATTCCTGGGGAGATAAGCCAGGGAAGCCGAATGAGCTTTTTTATATGACCTCACCTGATTTGGTCCATTGGTCCAAGCGGCAGACATTAGCATTCAATCTGACCGGGACAAATAGAGTGATCGACGCTGCCTTGGCGGCGGCGGATGGTGGGTACTACTTGATCTGGAAAGAAGGATTACCACACGGCAAAATGAGGCCGAGGCTGGCTTTTGCCAAATCTCTGTCACTCCCCTTTCATTACGTTGGCGACGGATATCCGGCCTTGTTGATGGAGAACGGAAAAGACAATGGCCTGACTCATGAAAACTATGAGTTCATCCATGGCGATGGGAACTGGTATCTGTTGACTACGGATTACACGCCTGAGGGGCTGTATCTCTATAGGCTCCATCCCGGCTCCCACTGGCTCGAGTGGACACACGGCTATCAACTCAATATCCCGCAAGAGAAATTCAACACCGATAATCGCGACAATGCCGCTGCCATCTACAACGCCCGCTCCTACGACGGTTATTACTACATCATTTATGCCGGACGCACAGAAGGCAGAACGTTCGCCAGACGCGGGTGGAATCAGCTTGGGCTTGCACGGTCAAAGGATCTGATCCACTGGTCGGCTCCGGGACCGGCCCAATAAGCCGGGCAGCATGCCGTTTCGAGTGAATAGCCGCGGGTTGCGCACCCTCAAAGTTACCGGGTTGCGCTGGTGGATCGCGGCTCTGCTCTTTGCCGCAACATTGATCAGCTACATCGACCGCCTCACGCTTTCGATCCTCGCACCTACCATCTGCACCGACCTGCATCTCTCGAATCTGCAATATGCCGGCATCAATGTCTGGTTCCTGGCTGCTTACTCGCTGGGTCAAACCGTGTTTGGCAAGATGCAAGACCAGATCGGAACCAAGCGTGGCTTGTCCATCGCGATGGTGATATGGTCGATCGCCGAAACGGCTCAGGCGTTCACCAGGGGTTTGTTCAGTCTCAGTTTCTTTCGCTTCTTTTTGGGATTGGGAGAAGGAGGCCATTGGCCCGCTGCAATCAAAGGTGTCGCGGAGTGGTTTCCTAAGCAGGAGCGAGCCCTTGGCATGGGAATCGTGAATACCGGGGCGACTCTCGGTTCTGCGTTGGCTCCGCCGCTCATCGTATGGTTGCAATTTAGTTTTGGCTGGCGAGCTACCTTCGTCGTGACCGGGCTTCTCGGATTTCTGTGGCTCGCATTTTGGGGGCTATGCTATCAATCCCCGGCAAAACATCGCGCTCTCGGTCCTGTGGAACTGGCTTTCATTCAGAAGGGAACCAGTGAGGTTGCAGAGGTAGTTCCCGAAGCACGGTGGTCCAGCTTGTTGCGAAACAGGCAGGTACAAGGCATCGTTGTGTCACGGTTTCTGGGCGATCCCGTGTGGTGGCTGTATCTGGTCTGGCTGCCTCTCTATCTTTCCAGAGCTCGCGGATTGACCCTCAAGGCTATCGGGGTTTCTGCCTGGATACCCTTCTTATGTGCCGACGCGGGGGCATTATTGGGCGGATGGTTCTCCGGGTGGTTGATTCGGCGAAATTGGAAGCCGAGCCGTGCCCGCGCAGCCGCGATATGGTTTGCGACTGTGTTGGCTCCCATCGGCATGTTTGTGAGTGGAGCGAAATCGGAAGCCGGCGCGATCGCCTTGATCAGCGTCGTGCTCTTCGCGTTTCAGTTCTGGGTGAATAACGTCCAGACTCTGACCAGTGACCTGTTCCCCAACCACCTGGTGGCCTCGATATCCGGCCTGGCGGGAACCGGAGCCGGCCTGGGAGCAATGATCTTCATCTTCTGCACTGGGTGGATCGTGGATCACTTCGGATACACGCCCGTTCTGCTTCTCTCGGGGCTGCTCGTCCCGGCGGCGACTGGTTCGCTCATGTGGCTCACAGCGGATGCACAAGAGGCAAGGACAGCCCATTAACTCCCAGGGAAATAGGCCCCGCGCGCTCTTTCGCGCCTTCTTGAAAGTGCACTGTTGACCGCGAAAGCCGCAACCATGGGCTAGAGTGGAATGAGCATGTAGAGGGCATGATCGTGGCTGAAACTACCGACTTTACCGGCCCCCAGACCCGCCCTGTTGCTTCGACTGCATTCGCAAAGCGCCCGGCCTGGACGCAGGCTGAGGGCAGCCCATTACCGCTGGGCGTCACCTGGATCGAAAGAGAACAGGCCTTCAACTTCGCCATCCATTCGGAACATGCGGAGAGCGTAACACTACTCCTTTATTCAACTTCGGATTGCGTGAATCCACTTTTCACTTTTCGATTCGACTTCCTGCGCAACAAATCAGGACGCATTTGGCATTGCCGCATACCAGCCCACCGAATTCAAGGCGCCTGCTATTACGCCTACTCTGTTTCCGGACCATCGGATGGCCAGCTTCACAGTTTCGACCCGCAGAAAATTCTTCTTGATCCCTACGCAAGATGCATTTTCTTTCCGCCAGACTTCGATCGGCAAACCGCCATGCGTGAAGGGTCCAATGTAGGCAAAGCACCGTTAGGAGTTTTAGGAGCGCACCGCCTTGATTTCGACTGGGGTGGGGATCGGACCATACATCATGATGCGGACGCGATCATCTACGAACTGCACGTCAAGGGCTTCACCAGCAATCCCAATTCAGGCGTCCATTCATCGCGTGCAGGCACCTATGCAGGGCTGGTCGAGAAAATCCCTTATCTTCAGCAACTCGGAATCACCATTGTTGAGTTGATGCCGATTTTTCAGCGCGATCCGCAGGAGGGCGACTACTGGGGATATATGCCGCTGAACTTCTTCGCACCGCACGCGCAGTATGCCAGCACCTGTGGGGAAGATGCGCAGCATCTCGAATTCATGAATATGATGAAGGCCTTCCACCAGGCAGGTATTGGAGTCATTCTCGATGTCGTCTACAACCACACCTGTGAAGGCGACCACCGGGGACCCATTTACAGCTTCAAGGGCCTCGACGCCTCGACCTACTATATGCGTTCGTCCGATCCGGTGAGCCCTTATGCCAATTACTCCGGAACAGGCAACACCCTGAATTTCAGCCAGGGACATGTGCGCCAGATGGTGATGGACAGCTTGCGGTATTGGAAGCGGGAAATGCACGTGGACGGTTTTCGCTTTGATCTGGCTTCTGTATTCAGCCGCAACGCCGACGGGTCCCTTAACTGGGGCGATGCGCCCATATTCAGTGAACTTGCGGCAGATCCGCAATTGGATCGCGTTCGCTTTATCGCCGAACCATGGGATGTGACCGCATACCAGCTCGGGAGCGGATTTCCGGGAATAACCTGGCTGCAATGGAATGGGCGTTTCCGCGACGACATCCGCCGTTTCGTGAAGAGCGACGCTGGAATGATCCCGGACTTGATGCGCCGCATTTATGGCAGCGACGATCTCTTTCCCGATAGCCGTGCCGAGGCTTATCACCCTTACCAAAGCGTCAATTACATAACTTCGCACGATGGCTTCACGCTCAACGACCTCGTCTCCTACAACCAGAAGAACAACTGGGCTAATGGAGGCGGCAATCGGGACGGCATGGACGCCAACTATAGCTGGAATTGTGGGTGGGAGGGGAACGACGGCGCTCCAGGAGATGTCCTCGCGCTACGCAGAAAGCAGGTCAAGAATTTCTGTTGCTTACTGTTTCTCTCCAATGGCACCCCAATGTTTCGCGCCGGGGACGAATTCCTGCACACCCAGTCCGGCAACAACAATCCTTACAACCAGGACAACGAAACCGCATGGTTAGACTGGAGTCAACTGCAGGCCAATGCAGACATCTTCCGCTTTTTCCAGAGCATGATCGCTTTCCGCAAGAAGCATCCGTCATTCAGCCGGAGCCGTTTTTGGCGTGAAGACGTAGACTGGTACGGAACCGGTCTGGCCGTCGATATTTCGCATAACTCGCATACCCTGGCCTTCTGCCTGCATGGCGCCTCTCAGCAGGACGACGATTTCTACGTCATGATCAATGCCTACTGGGAAGCCTTGAAATTTCATATCCAGGAAGGAACGTCATCGGAGTGGATCCGGATTGTAGATACATCGCTCGCCAGTCCCGACGATTACTCCGATGTCGGGGTGCCTATCGGGGCGATGGAATATGACGTAGCGCCGCGATCGATTGTGGTGCTGCAACGCCCGCTGAATCGTAGCCGCGTCTGATCTCAACCGCTTTTATGGAAACGGCGGGCCCTTGGCGAGAACCGAATTCAGCGCATTATCGTGCCCATAGATGTCGTCAAAGAAGTGGACCGACCCATCTGGCTCGACTACCGCGGTTACATACAGAATCAGCACCGGTACCGGCGTCGCGAGGTTGACCTGCTGATTGTCCGGTCCCGATTGCATGGCCGCCTGCACCTTTTCGAGCGTCCAGGGCGGCTGGTTTCTCAGCAGATAAGCCGCCAACTCCGCCGGTTTCTGCACGCGCACGCACCCGTGACTGAAGTCGCGCCGGAATTGCGAAAACAATTGCGGCGCCGGCGTGCTGTGCAGGTAGACATTGTTCTGGTTTGGGAAAATGAATTTCACCAGCCCCAACGCATTGTTCGGTCCAGGTTTCTGCCGTACCATGAGTCTTCCCGCGCGCAATTGCGCCAGCACGTCATCGTTCACGGTCCCGCTGGTGATGACCCGGCCGCTGTTGTCCGTTACTTCAAAACCTTTCTGCCCGATGTAGCCCCGGTTCTTCACAATTGCAGGGATGATCTCACCCCGCAAAATGCTCGGCGGAACATTCCAATATGGCCGGAAGATAATGTATTTCATGTCTTCGGCGAACACCGGCGTTTGCGTGCGCACAGCTTTGCCGACCACGACGTTCATGCTCAGAACTACCTGCTGATCGGCGTTAAAGACCCGCAACACGAATTCCGGAACATTCACCACCACCGGCGGCTGCGGGAACTTCAGCGGCAGCCAGCGCCAACGCTCCAGCGCATCCTCCAATTGCACCACACGCGCGGCCAACGGCACGTTGAGCTGCCGTACGGTTTCTTTGTTCAGCTTTCCATCCGCAGGCAACCCATGGCGCGCCTGGAATTGCTTCACCGCGTCTGCCAGCGCGGGATCATAGTTTTGCTGGTCAGGGTTTGCGTCCGCGGCCTGCGGTAAATCGCCCAGCAGCTTCAGCCGGGCCGCCAACTCGGGACTCCCGATGTATGGATCGCCAGGGCTCACCGTCTTCAGCACTTCAGGGACAGCGGGACCGTCGCCCTTGGCCGCCAGTTCCTCATACTGCCGCAGGGCTGCCTCGGTCCGGCGATAGCCTTGATAGGCAGGCTCTACTTCGGCCAACACCTGAGCTACATCGGGCGCATGAATTACTTCTGTAGTCAGAAATTGTGGCAGATCGTACTTCTTTTGCTCGATGTCGATGCCGAACATGAAATGTGACGGACTCACGCGCCCGATGTGCAGATCGGAGATGTATCGCATCGCGGCCACGGTGAGTGCGGCATCGAATTTTGCAACCGTCTCGGCATTGCCGCTTTCTGTTTGTAACTCGGCGATCCTGGCTTGCCAGCGGGAAGCATCGTACTCCTCCGGGTCCAGTCCCTTTTGGTTGCTTTGCTCCAGTGCCGCGATGACCCCCGTTGCCTGCGCCGTAGGTTGGCCGCCGTGCAGCCACAGCGGGGCGAAGTTGGAGCTCTCATATGCATGTTGAACATGAAGCCGGTAATCGGAGAAATCGGGATAGCGCAGGTCAACCAGGTTCCCGGCGGCGGCGATCGCTTGCAGTTGTGCCGAGACGGCGGAAGCATCAGCCTCGGCCGGCTTGCCACCAGCCGCTTGAGAACCGGCAGAGGCGCAGCCAAGTGACGCCGCCAAAAGGATAGCTGCGTACCGCAGGGAGGAGCGTTGAAAGAAGCGGTTCGTCCTGCACGCCATAACTCGGTATGCGGTCCTTTTCTGGCCAAAGCAAGGTGCTGTGGCGGATCTAAAACCCTGGAATGTTCAAAACGATGTTTCAGCAAGTCTACACAGTTGTGAACGGATGGTGATTTTCGGAACGAGCGTGAGATTTAACAGAGATCGCTACACTGTGTGCTCGAACCGAGCTATACTCTGCTTCGCTGCGGTACCTCCCCCGCAAGGCAGCGTGCATCCCACGAGTGCGAACCTCAGAAGGCTGAGGCATCGTATGGGTCTGGAGAGGGTGCAGGAGGTACTCAATGAGAGTCCCGCACTGGGTTGGTTTCGTTCTGCTAGGTTCGACAGCCGCATTCGCCCAGTTCCCGCCCCAGATCAAAAATGTGGTTGTCATCTTTCAGGAAAATCGTACCCCGGATAACCTTTTTCATTTTCTTACGCCGGCCTGCCCGCTTCCTGCCAACTCAGATCGATCCCACGCCTGCACTCCTCAAACCGTCACCTCGAGCTGCTACGACGTTTCGCCCTGCGGTCTTTCTGATCAGTCGGGCACGGTCGAACCGGTACTCCTGAAGCCCGTGCCTCTCGCGGGAGGCGGAGACCCAGATCACTCTCACCGCGGGTTTAACAATATGTGCGATCCGGATCCGGCGACTCTGGAATGCCGCAACGATGGCGCCTGGAAGACCTCATCCCCTGCCGGATACTCTTACGGCTATGTTCAAAATCCGGCGGTAACCAACAGCGATGGTTCTCACGGACACTTGCTGGACCCGTACCTTACCTTCGCCAAAGAGTACGGCTGGGCGAATTTCATGTATCAGACCAATCAGGGTCCCAGCTACCCCGCGCACCAGTTCATCTTTTCCGGTACCTCGGCTCCCACCGCGGCTGATGATGCGAAGTCCACTTTTGTGGCTGAAAACTTCAATTTCGAGGTCTATACCGATGGTGCTGGCTGCCTTGCCCCGGGAGGGGCGACCAACGCGCTTCTGTCGCCCGCCATCAATACGCCCCCAGAGGGGTGTGAGCTCTACGCCGGCGGATCCGTGCAGGAGTGCGTGATTGCCAACTCCAAGCTGAGCTATCCGTCCGATCCAGCGGGCACCTTCTGTTTTTCCCACCAAAGCATGGCGGACATTCTGGATCCGCACGCGATCAGCTGGAAGTACTACGCTCCAACGCCCGGTTCCATCTGGACGGCGCCGGATTCCATCAAGGCGATCTGCCAGCCGGCGTTCGTGAACCCGAGCGGAGATCCCAACTCGGCCCTGAAATGTACCGGCAAAGAATGGAACGCAAACGTAGATACCCAAAACCTCGGAACCGACATCTTGCGTGACATTGCCAGCTGCAGCCTCGCTCGGGTGAGCTGGGTGATTCCAAACGGAGAATGGTCGGACCACGCCGGGTTGAACGACCCGTATGGACCCTCGTGGGTTGCCGCCATTATCAATGCCATCGGCAACCACGCAAAATGCGGAGCAGGCACAAAAGACGCCGGCCAGACGTATTGGCAAAACACTGCCATCATTGTGACCTGGGATGACTGGGGAGGCTGGTCGGACAATCAGCCTCCGCCTTATGCATCGAAATTGCCTTGCAGGTCTGACAACTGCCAGGGCGATTATCAGTATGGATTCCGTGTTCCGCTGTTGGTGGTTTCCGCCTACACGCCGGCTGGCTACATCAATAACGTGCCCCATGACTTCGGAAGCATTTTGCGCATGATTGAGGGCATCAATCACCTGCCGGAAGGACAGCTCGGTTTTGCCGACCAGCGCGCAACCAGCGATCTGAGGTTGTTCTTTTCTCTTTCGCAGCCGCGAGCCTATCACACAGTACCTGCGCAGAATGACGCGAGCTTCTTCCTCATGCAGAAAGGGCTTGCCGTGGACCCCGACGATGACTGATATGGTGGTGGATGCCCTCGTGCAAAGGTGTTGAATCTGCCATCTGGGTGTACCGCCTATGTCTGGAAAACGGCTTCTGCTGCGTACCTTGCGCTTCTTGGCGCTCTTTCTTCTAGCCGGCAACCTCTTCGTTGCCAAAGGTACGGCAGCCGACGACCCTGAGGTCGGCTCACTGAACAAGCCGGAGCGCCTGGAGTGGTTCCGAGATCAGGGCTTCGGACTGTTTATCCACTGGAGTGTGGACAGTCAGCTGGGCGTCGTCATCAGTCATTCGCTCGTCGGTGCATCCCCCGAATATACCGACCGCTTTTTCACTGAATTGCCGAAGACCTTCGACCCGCACGACTTTTATCCATTGGACTGGGCCAGGTTGGCTCGCTTAGCCGGCGTCCGCTACGTGATGTTCACCACCAAGCATCATTCCGGCTTCGCGATGTTCGACACCAAAACGACTCCCTTCGGCATCATGAATACTCCCTTCCATCGTGACATCACGAAGGAGGTCTTCGATGCTTTCCGGTCTCAGGGCATTGCGACTGGAGTCTATTATTCGCCGGATGATTTCTGGTGGCTTCATCAGCATGGCAAAACCATCGAGCGCTCCGTGCCCGAAGTTCAGCCGCGTAACAACCCTGGTTTGATGGAATACGATCAGACGCAGTTGCGTGAACTGCTGACCCACTACGGCAAAGTCGATGCGCTGTTTCTCGACGGGGAAGCGGTGGGTCTGCGCGATCTGGCCTGGAAACTCGACCCTGACATCATTGTCACCCGGGGGGCAATTCGTACTCCTGAGCTCACCGTTCCCGGCATGCCGTTGCCAGGCGCATGGGAAACGTGCATGACCATGGGCACGGCGTGGCAGTATCAACCCCAAAATGAGCACTACAAGTCAGGCGGCGAGCTGATCCGGCTGCTGATTCAAACCCGCGCCAAGGGAGGGAATTTTCTGCTCAATGTCGGCCCCAAGCCGAATGGCGAACTGCCCATCGAAGAGGAAGAGCGCCTGCGCGAAATCGCCCTCTGGATGTTCGTGAATTCGGATGCTATCTACGCCGTGCGCCCCTGGATCATCACCAACGAAGGCGATATCTGGTTCACGAAGAAGAAGGACGGCTCTGCGCTCTATGCCATCCTGGAGTCCGATAAGCCTTGGCCGCGGGCAACCTGGAAGGAGTTCACCCTGCATTCGGTCCGCGCTACCAGCAAGACGGTAGTGAGCGTGCTGGGCCAGAACGACCAGGTGGTGGAGTACCATCCCGAAATCAAGCCGACCTCAACCTGGCACCAGGAACAGGATGGTCTTCATGTCCGGGTCATGCAGACCCAACGGCTACAGGATAATTTCCGCTGGCCCAACCCGGCGGTGCTGAAGATAACGAACATCCAACCGGCATTTACGCCACCGCACGTACAGACCACCGGTTCCACCGCAGAGTCTTCGGCTCGGGAAACCCTCCAGGGAGAGGTGCTGGACATGGGGGATAGCCCGTCGCTTCAGGTTGGGTTCGAGTACCGTCCGATTTTCGGAGAAGACGTTAACTCGCGCTCGGCGACGTGGACTGCGACTCCGCTTCAGACGATCTCGAAGCCCGGCCCGTATTCCGCCCAGATTGACGGGCTGGCGCCAAATGCCGCGTATGAATTTCGTGCCGTCATTCGCCACCCCCTGCTGGCTCTCTATGGGGCCGACATTGCCATGAAGCGCTAGCACAGGACGCACCCTCGCACTTTTAGAAACTTGTTGCAAAAGTGGGTCCCCATGTGATGGGGTAGATCCAACGGCGATTCTGCTCCTATGGCTTTTTATAGCTTTGCCAGGCCTTTGCCTATCGAACAGCGGGGCGGCTATCTGTGGCGGCGCACTCTTCTGCCGTGGTTAGTGCTCGTTTTGCTGGCTCAGGGTGGCGTTCTGTCCGCTGCCGCGGCCAACGTGCGTCTTTCTGAGTATCAAAAGCAGGAGTGGCAGGTAGAAGACGGCCTGCCCCAGAGCGAGTTACGGGCTATTACTCAGGTGCCCGGCGGCCGTTTGTTGATTGCCACGTACGGCGGGGTAGCCTCATTCGACGGTCTGCACTTCAGCCCCATCCGGGTCGACGCAAAGGATCCAGCCGCCAGCGAACCTGTGAACGCGTTACTGGTGAGTCGCAGCGGCGATCTCTGGATCGGCACGGATGACCGCGGCCTCATCCGCCAGAGCGGGGGCACCGCCATCAATGTCAGCGAGCAGGCAGGGTTCTATCAGGAGCGCATACGCGGTTTGTTCGAAGATTCCACCGGCGTCATTTGGGCGGCTACCAATGATGGCATTCAGCGAATCACCATCCACGGTAGCAGCCAGTCCATCGAATTGCTCGATAACCTTGGCCCAGTTTCCGGCGACATCACCACGCCGTTTGCCGAAGACGGGCATGGCGGCATCTTCGTTTTGACTTCCGACGGTGTCTTTCACCTTACCCAACACGGCATGCACACCCACGTAATCGCCCACCACCAGCAACACCATTTGAGGACGGGCGATGCGGTTGCGATTTATCGCGACCGCCACAACGTGCTCTGGGTGGGCTTGCGCGATGGAGTGGTGCGGCTGGTTCCGGTCACAGGAAAAGCAGGCCGTCAGGGTGGCGAGGAGTATCTCCAGGAAGCCGTTCCGGGATTCAAAAATGAGGTGACAGCCCTGGTAAGCGACTACCAGGGAAACATGTGGGTCGGTACCCACAATGACGGACTTTGCCGTATCACCGGCTCCGGATTTTCCTGCTGGTCAACGCAGGACGGTCTCGCGGATGACAGTATCCGCTCCCTGTTTGAAGACGATGAGCACAATCTGTGGGTTGGCTTTTCGAGCGGCGGTTTGGCACGCTGGCGCGTTGCCACGCTGATCCCGCTGTCGGACGAGCCTCAGGATTTGCGCGATGTACAGCCTGCCGCCATTCTTGAGGATCACCGCGGAAACCTCTGGATCGGAACCTGGGGCAAAGGTTTGTTCCGCCTGCGGGATGGGAAGTTTTCTCATGAACTTCCTCTCGAAGGATCCTCGGCCATTCGCACTATGGAGGAGGATCCCGCCGGCAACGTTTGGATCGGCACATGGTTCAACGGGCTATACCGCTACAACGGTGTTGGCTTCCAGCACATCCTGCTGGGGCATGAGACCCTGACCGATGCAATCAGCGCGTTGCTCCACGATAAACAGGGTGGCTTCTGGGTTGGCACATACACCGGACTGCTGCACTATCCGGATGGCGTACCGGCAAAGGGCAAAGGCAATCTGCTGCTGAATGACAAGCTGATTACGTGCCTGGCGCAGCACGATGATGGATCGATCCTGGTGGGCACCTCCGACGGCCTCTATGTCGTCCGTGGCGATGACGTGCGTAGAGTCGAAGGGGTTTCTCATCCTTATGTACTGTCCATCTCCATCGACAATGCCCGAAACGTTTGGGTCGGAACCAAAGGAGGAGGACTCGACTGGCTCCAGGGCGACCACGTGGTGCACCTGGACACCAAAAACGGCATGGTGGATTACACCATCTTTTCTGTTCTGGATGATGGCCAGGGCTTTCTGTGGATGGCGACATCTCGTGGTATCGTTCGCGTGCAGGGCCAGCAGCTGGAAGAACTGGCGCAGCGGAAAAGAAAGACCCTGGATACGGTTTTGCTCGGCAAAGCCGATGGCATGCCCAGCAGCGAATGTCTGGGGGTAGCCCAGCCGCACTCGACGCGTACCCGGGATGGCGCGCTGTGGTTTGCTACTGCCAAAGGCCTGGTTCATACCGATCCCGAAGCGCCGATCGCTCCTCCAGCCCGTCCAGCCCAACTCACCGGGGCCTTCCTGAACGATACGGATGTGGATGTGACCCAAGGACTCACACTGTCGCCGGGGCTCGAAGACGTGATCCTGCAATTCAACTCGCAAAACCTGGCGAATCCGGCGCAGGTGGAGTTCCGTTACAAGCTTGACGGCTATGATCGCGACTGGACGAAGACTCGATACCGGACTGCGCACTACCGCCAACTTCCTCCAGGTCACTACAGGTTCCTCGTCGAGGCGCGGAATGCGGGTACGCCGTGGAGCAACGACATCACGACGATCCCCGTGTATCAGCGCCCGTATTTTTATCAGGCCTGGTGGTTTTATCTTTTACTGTTTGTTGCCGCGGTCGTAGCCGCAGCACGCTTGTTCCGCTGGCGACTGACGCGAGCGAAGGGTGCCCTGGGTGTAGTCCTGGAAGAGCGCAACCGCATTGCTCGCGAATGGCACGATACATTGATGGCCGGGTTTGCTGCTATTTCCTGGCAGATGGAAACGACCGCGCGCCTGCTGCCCAACGACTTGAGTGCCGCATCTAAGGCTTGCGAACTGGCGCGAAACATGGTTCGCCATTGCCAGGCCGAGGCTCGCCGTATCCTTTGGGACCTGCGTGACAACCAGGAGGCAGCCGGGCCCCTTTCGAACGCTTTATCGAACGCGCTGAAGCCGCTGAGCGTCAAAGAAGGGATCGACATGCACTTCCAGGTGGAAGGACAGGAAGTCCCGCTGGCGCCCGGCAGTGTCCATCACCTGGTCTGTATCGGACAGGAGGCGGTGACGAACGCTCTCCGTCACGCGCTCCCCAATAGCATCTTTGTCCACCTTCAGTACCATACGGATTCGCTCAGCTTATCTGTGAAAGACGACGGACGTGGGTTTCGCGCGGCAGATAAGCTCGCCGCTCTGCAGGGCCACTTTGGAATTCCAGTGATGGAGGAACGAGCGCGCAAGCTGGGTGGAAGCCTTCGCGTAGAGACGTCCACGGGACATGGCACCGAAATATTGGTCAATGTGCCTTTCCAAATGCAGGTACAGAGAGGGTGAGCCGGATGCCGATCCGCGTGCTGCTCATCGAAGATCACTATCTCGCGCGCATGGCTCTGCGGTCCGTCCTGAGCGGGCACAGTGACATTGTGATTGCAGGCGAGGCCAGTGATGGAGCCAGTGGAGTCGAGCTATTCCGCCAGTGCGCGCCCGATGTAACTGTCATGGATCTTCGTCTCCCGGGTGTAAACGGGTTCGATGCCATCACCTCTATTCGTAAGCTGTGCAAGACCGCAAAAATCGCTGTATTGAGTAACTACGAGGGTAGTGAAGATATCTATCGCGCTATCCGCAACGGCGCCATGGCTTATTTGAATAAGAATGTGAGCGGCGAGGAGTTAGTGGAGGCAATCGTCACCGTTCACCGTGGTCAGCGATATCTTCCGGCTACCGCCCGTGACCGCCTGGCGGAACGTACTTCTTTGGTCGAACTGACTCCCCGCGAGCATGAAGTCCTCACCTGCATCACCCGCGGTCACAGCAATCGTGACATTGCCCATCAGCTGCGCATCGCGGAAAAGACCGTGCGTATCCACGTAAGCAGTGTTCTGGACAAGATGGGTGTGCGCGACCGTACGCAGGCGGCCATATGCGCGATTCAACGGGGCCTGGTCCACTGGGAATAGGCTGGAACGGGTTGCCGCGCGATATCAACTATGGTTCGCGAGACGCTTCGCTCCCACGGCACGCCGGGGCAGCCAGGATGACGGCGCCGTGTGAGGGTTGGAAAACATCTGGCTGGATTAGCGGAAACAGAAATTGATCAAAATCTTACAGGCGTTTATCGGAAGGCAGCGAAAACATCCACGACTTCTCGCCTACCTGAACCCTGGCTAAAGTTAGGATTCGTGCCCGGATATAGGGCAATTGTCCTATATGCGGGCACGACAACAGCCTGATGACAGAACCTTGTCTGTGTAGTTAAATCCCCATTAATCCTTGCATTACGCCGTCACGTTATTGGGACTGGGACCTGACCCCCTCGTTCTGGAAGCAGAGGGCCCTCTCGCTAGGACGTGTTCGGCATGGGTAGGCCAATTCGTTTGCAGCACTCGCAGGGCGAAAGCGTTCGAACATAAGTTTCCCACCGGTCGCAGTTACATTTGCGACCCAATCCGAAGGGAGCTCAAGAAATGAAACGTCTGTCTGTAGCTTGTCAAGCCATCATTGCCATGACGGCTCTTGTAATTCCTGTTACACCGACTCGGGCACAAGTCGCGAACAACACCGCCCTGGTGGGAACTGTGCTGGATTCATCCGGCAGCGCAATCGTCGGCGCCAAGGTGACAGCTGTGGAAGAATCGACTGGCGTGGTCTCCCCAGCGACGACGAACGCGCAGGGCTATTACTCCATCAAGTTTATTGGGCCCGGCACCTACGACATCACCATCGAGCAGACAGGCTTCAGCAAGTTAACCAAGACGGGCATCATCGTGCCCATCGACCAGGCAGTGCGAACCGACTTCACGCTGAAGGCGGGAGCAGAAGCACAGACCGTAACGGTCTCCGCCTCCACGCCACCGATTCCTACCGACGACGCGACCCTTGGCGAAACCTTCAACACTCAAGCCGTGCAGGACCTGCCGCTGATCGGGCATAACGCGCTGGAGATTGCCGCAACCGCATCGAACGTCACCATCGGGCCCTCTTCCAGCTACTCCGGGGTGCCGCCGGGAGAAGACTTCATTGGCGCCGGCCAGCGCGAAATTCAGAGCAGCATGACGCTCGATGGCGTTTCGATCATGAACAACCTCATCACGGTTGCTCCCGCGCGGCCCAGCTCTGACATGATTTCGGAAGTCCAGATCCAGAGCGGCAATTATCCCGCACAGTATGGTTCGTATCTGGGATTACACGTCAACCTGGTCAGCAAATCAGGGACAAATGACCTGCACGGCGCAGTATATGACTACATTCAGAACACGATCTTCAACGCGCACGACTTCTTCGATGCGCCCGGCAGTCCTAAGTTGATTCAGCACTACAACCAGTATGGTTTCGATTTGGGTGGACCCGTCTACGTTCCGAAACTCTACAACGGCCGGAACAAAACCTTCTTCTTTTCATCCTGGGAGAAGCTGCAGCAGGTGTCCGAATCGACAGGTATCGCCTCATCCTTGACCCCGGCCGAAAGAGCTGGAGATTTCTCGGCGGTCCCCGTGCTGATGACGGATCCATTTACCGGGCAGCCCTACCCCAACAATCAGATTCCTGCGTCAGAACTCGGCAGTGCGGACGCACAGATCGCGAAGAAGCTGGAAGCTTATATGCTGCTGCCCAATCTCAGCGGCGTGCAGAACAACCTGCAAAACAGCTTTCCGAACAACATCACCATTACGCAGACTCTGGACCGGCTCGATGAGAATATCGGCGACAAAGCGAAGATTTATCTTCGCTATCACTGGCAGGACATCAATGTAGTCAGTGGCGCCAACTTTCCCACCAACAATTCGTACGGACCGACGAACTCGGTAAACTACGCTGTTGGCTATACGCAGGTCATCAAGCCAACGCTGATCAATGATTTCCGCGTCGGCCTGAACACGATACTTTCCGACAGCCTCGACTATTTCGCCGTGAATGGGCCTAAGAATGCCGGTACGGCGCTGGGTATTCCGGGATTTAATTCTGACACTGTGTACGACAACCCCGGTATCCCATCGATCTATATCGATGTTTTAGGTAGTCCAGCGCTGGGCAACTCGAGTGCAAACTGGTATCAGGATGATCGAACGATTGACGGCTACGACGAGGTGAGCTGGACTCACGGCCGTCACAATATCATGGCCGGCATTGAGCTCCGCAAGCTGACCATTGGCCGCGAAGCGGCCAACGATGCCCGCGGACTCTTCAATTTTGCAGGTACTCCCGGCAGTGCGGCCGCTGGATATACGAGCACCGGCTATGGTCCAGCTGACTTTGTTTTAGGCCTGGCGCAGTCGTCGACGACTCCGGTTTTCCCCACCAAGGGCTCGATTGGCGAATGGCGCGACGGCTTCTTTGTTCTCGACAACTGGCAGGTCTTTCCCAAGCTGACCTTGAACTACGGTCTTCGCTACGAATTACCGACCGTACCCTACAGCCTGAACGGATATACCCGCATCCTGAACGCTGACGATACGGCGCTGATTCCGGCTTCGAGCGCGACAACACCAGGAGAATTCAAGCCAACGCCCGGGTTCAAGTTCATCGATCCGACCCACAATGACTGGGCGCCACGGATCGGCTTTGCCTATCGCGCTACGGACACAACCGTGCTTCGCGGCGGCTTTGGCATCTATTGGAATGCGAACCAGCTCAACACGTATACGCTGACGACGCAAAACTATCCACTGTCCGCGTCAGTTTCCTACAACGGCCAGGTGGGCAGTCTTTTAACCTTTACCCAGCCCACTCCCGGCGCTGGCGCGGGTTCGCCGGTCGCGGGCGTTCCGGGAACCTACGTGAACGCTGTCACGATGGGCCCGCACCTGCCGACCCAGGAGCTCTACCAGTGGAACCTCTCCTGGGGGCAGGAGCTCTGGAAGGGATCCGGCGCCGAGCTACAATACATCGGCTCACATGCGATCCATCTGGATCGCGACTTCTATAACAACACTCCTTTGCCCGGCGGTCCGGTCGGTGATATCAATTCACGCCGTCCCAACCAGCTCTTCGGCAGAATCCGCACCATTCAGAACGACGAGTATTCCCATTACAACGGGTTAACCGCCATTCTTCGCCAGCGTTTGACCCACGGGCTGTCCGGCCAGGCAAGTTATACCTGGGCGCATGATCTGGATATATCGGACAACTCCAACAATGGCGGCACCACGATGAATCAGTACGACATCAATCTCGATTACGCAAACTCGAATTGGGATATTCGTAACCGCTTCGTCGCCATTGCCACGTATGAGCTGCCCAAGTTCGGAACTAGCTACCTTACGCAAAACACCTTGGGCGGCTGGCAGATAAACGCCATTGTGACCCTGCAGAGCGGCGAACCCTACAACGTTTACCTCGACAACGATCAAGCTAACGTCAGCCAGCCGAACGGGAACGTGCAGCGGCCCAATTGGGTGCATCTCCCCTCGGCGAATTGCACCACGAAGTTCTACATCGCGAATCCCTCAACCTCCTGTATAGACGGGTCGGCGTTCGAATATCCTGACCAGTTCACCTTCGGCACCGGTGGAAGGAATCCGCTTCACGGCCCCGGCTTTGAAAACGTGAACGCATCGATCTTCAAAGACTTCGGCATCTGGGAACGGCTGCACTTCCAATTCCGCGCCGAGGCGCAGAACGTCTTCAATCACCCCAATCTGGCCAACCCGAATTCGGATATGCAGGGTGGATGGCTTCCCAATGACCCCACAACCTGGGGGGATTTCGGCACCACCACCAGCACCCAGAAGAACAGTTCCGGTACCAGCGGCCGTGTGCTTCAGCTGGCAGGGAAAATCGTTTTTTAGCAAGTGTTCGTTGTGCCTCCCACAGCCGCTGTAAACCAGCGGCTGTGCCTTTGTAGTCTCTTGGAGATACCGTACCGTGGACTTTTGCTGTGTTGTTCCAAGACGAGGGGACCGTTCTCGTCTGTTGCGGATCCTCGCGTTTGTAGGTCTCATGTCTTGCCCTGCACTGTATGCGCAGGCCTCGTATGATCTGGTGCTCAAAGGCGGCCACGTCATCGATCCCAGGAACGGCATCGATGCGATTCGGGACGTAGCCATCAAAGATCACAAGATTGCCGCCGTCGCTCCGCATATTGACCCCGGGCCTGGTGCGAAAGTCGTGAACGTCGCCGGCCTGTATGTGACGCCGGGGCTGGTGGACATCCATATCCATGCTTTTGCCGGGTCCGGCGAGCGGCATTCCTATGTGGGAGACCACGGACTGTATCCCGATGGATTTACCCTGCGCAGCGGCGTAACCACTGCCGTAGATGCCGGTAGTTCCGGATGGAAGAACTTTCCCGAATTCAAGGATCGGATCATCGACCGCGCTATTACCCGCATTCTCGCCTTTATCAACATTGTGGGCGCCGGGATGCGCCCCGGGTATGAGCAGAATCTGAACGAAATGGATCCCCAGGCCGCGGCCGCCGAGGCGCTGAAATATCCGCAGGTGATTGTAGGTATCAAGACGGCGCACTATGACGGCCCGGAGTGGACTCCGGTGGAACACGCGGTGCAAGCGGGCACCATTGCGAACATTCCAGTGATGGTCGACTTCGGAACATTTCGCCCCCAGCGTCCCTATGAGGAACTGGTGACGTCGAAACTTCGCCCAGGCGATATCTCCACGCACATGTATCTGGACGATGTGCCCATGCTGGATGAACATGGGAAGGTTCGACCTTATCTCTTCGCTGCCAGGAAGCGTGGCGTGATCTTTGATGTCGGTCACGGTGGCGGTAGCTTTCTGTTCCGCCAGGCAGCGCCGGCTATTCAGCAGGGTTTCGTTCCTGATTCCATTTCGACAGATCTGCATAACGACAGCATGAACTCCGGCATGAAGAACATGCTGAATGTGATGTCGAAGTTTTTGAACCTGGGTATTCCACTCGATGACGTCATCCGCATGTCCACGTCCAACCCGGCACATGAGATCAAGCACGATGAGCTGGGGAATCTCTCCGTCGGTTCCGACGCGGATATTGCGGTGCTGAATCTGGAGAAAGGTCGCTTTGGATTTGTCGATACCTACGGCGCGCGCATGACTGGCGGCGAAAAGCTCGTCTGCGAGTTGACTGTCCGCGATGGTCGCGTGGTGTGGGACCTGAATGGCATCACCCGCGAAGATTGGAAAACGTTAGGTCATTATCGTCAGCAGGGATCCAGGGTCTGGGACGAGACGATTATTGATCCCTAGGGCAGCTTGAGCTTGCCCGGGAGTGAGCGAAAATTCGTAGAATACCCGGCAAAAGCAGCCCAGGATGTCATTGTGGATGGTTTACAGTCGTTCCTTCGGGACTGGTTATCTTTCTCGTCTGTACCCAAGACTGCGTCCTCGGCTACTCTCAGCCGTCCCTTCGGGACTGGAAGGCCGGAACCCGCAAACACTTACGGTTTCCACCGCAACTTACTCCGCCCTGAGAGCCTCGACCGGGTCGACCGCCGCGGCACGGCGCGCGGGCAGATAGCTTGCGAGTACCGCCGCTGTTACTAGAATTGCCAGTACTGAGGCGTAGGTGATTGGATCCAGCGGGCTTACGCCAAACAGCAGGGACTTGATCAGACGCATCAGCCCCGCAGCCGCGACGAGACCGGCCGCGACGCCGATTCCGGTGAGCGCCAGTGCGGAGCGGACGAATAGCCACCGCAAATGTCCTGTTTGCTCCCCAAGTGCTAGCCGTATTCCAATCTCACGCCGGCGTTGGGAAACCGCGTACGAAATCACACCATAGATACCGAGGATTCCGAGCGCGAAAGCCATCGCGCCTGCGATGCCGAGCATCACCAGGGTGAAGGAAGTACGCGCCAGCGACTGATCGTAAATCTCCTTCATGGTACGCATGGAAGCGACGGGCAAATTCGCATTCGTGGACCAGACAGCCTGGCGAATTTCGTTGAGGAAGCCCTCGGTTCCCGCACGATCGCTGCGTACGACAAAGGTGACTGACCGCCAGGCGTCGAAAGTGCCAGGCCCGTACATGCCTTCCGACATGGAAGGCCAATAGGCGGTGGCAGGCGCCTTATCCTGCACACCTTTGTCGCGTACATCCTGGACTACGCCGATCACTTCAGACCATGGAGTGTTTGGCATTCCCCGGACTCGCTTGCCGATTGCTGCTTCGGGGGAGCCCCATGTTTGCCGCGCCAGGTTCTCAGAAACGAGCATGTAATGCTGCCGCCCGTAGACTTCAGGCCAGGTGAGTTCGCGGCCGGCGATCATCCTGGTGCCCATGGTCCGGAAGAAGTTGGGGGAGATGTAGTTGAACAAGCGCATCGGTTCGTTCGCTCCCGCCTTCTGCCCCTCTACCTCAATGTCGTTCCAGTTCACCTGAATGCCTTCCATCGGCGCGGTGCTCGCGAACGCCACCGAGCGAACGCCGGGAATGGCAGCGAGCTTATCGACGATGTTGTTTTGCGTGCGGGTTACGAGCTGCGGGTCCTTGATCAGAGACGACGGAATCGAGATGCGCAGAGTTTGTATATGCTCGGGCTGGGTAAATCCGGGATCCACGTGCCGGAGTGCCTGAAAGGTCCGAATCATGAGCACCGCGCTCACCAGCAGCACCAAAGCCATGGCCACCTGGGCCACAACCAGCAGATCGCGGGAGCGCTGGCGCTCGCGGCTGACGCTCACCGTACGGCCAGCTCCGGCAAGCCCGGTCGAGACCTGTCTCCCGGCGAATCGCAAGGCCGGGATTGAGCCGAACAAAAGGCCGGCGAGTATTGATAGAGCCAGCGTGAACCAGAGGGATCGGGCGTCGAACGAGATTTCACTCAAGCGCGGCAGGTTGGCGGGACCGATAGCCACGAGGAGGCGCAGGCCTTCATAGGCAACAACGATTCCGAGCAATCCGCCCGAGATCCCCAGGCACAAACTTTCAAGCAGCAACTCCCATGCGATGCGCCCGCGTCCAGCACCCAGTGCCGATCGGATGGCCAACTCCTGCTGCCGGGAGTCGGCCCGTACCAGGAGCAAATTCGCCACATTGATGCAGGTAATCAACATCACCACGCCGATGGTAGCCATCACCACCCACAGCGCTTCGCCCACGTCGCCGACGACTTCCTCCTTGAGAGGCAGCAGCGCAGGTGCGACCTTCCAGTCGGTTTCGAAGACATGAGAATTCACACCCGTGATGCCCGGGCCGAAGGACCAGGAGTCCATCCAGATGGGCAAGAGGCGCGCCACGTCAGCATTCGCCTGCGCGATGGAAATCCCCGGTTTGAGACGGGCAACACCCAGGAAGCCGAAACCAGGCAGGTATTCGTTGGCGCGATCGAAGGCCACCGGTGTGAGGATGTCGAACTCCACATTCACGATGCGAAAGCCCTTCGGCATAACCCCGACAATTTCTCGCGGCTGCGCATCGACCTCCAGGGTGCGACCGACTACCGAGCGGTCTCCGCCAAAGTGTTCCTGCCAGTAACCATAACTGAGCATGACTCTCTTTGGGCCATGGGGAATCTGATCTTCCGGCAAAAGCCACCGGCCGATTGCGGGTGGAACACCCAACGCCTGCAGCACCCCGTCGCTGATCCGGGCAACGCGCACTTCCTGTGGCTGGTCCAGGCCGGTGACATTCGCATTGCCTGTAATCCATACCCCCAAGGATTGGAACGCGCGATTGTGATCGCTGAAGGTGAGGTACATCGAGGGCGATAGACGAAGGCCGTCGGAGAAGTCCGCCAGTCCCGGTGCTCCCGGTGCGACCAGCTTCAAAGCTACCAACCGCTCCGGTTGGGGATAGGGCAGAGGCTTGAAAAGCACGCTGTTCAATACGCTGAACACGGCGGTGTTGGCGCCGATTCCGATCGCCAGCGTCAAAAGCACCGTCGCCGCGAACCCGGGCGAGTGTTGCAGGCGCCGGAAGACGAGCTTCAGATCCGTCGCCAGCGATTCCACGCGCGGCCACTGCCATACTTCGCGGCTGCGCTCTTCGAGCAGCGTGGAATTTCCGAACGCGCGGCGGGCCGCTGCTTCCGCGTCTTGCCGGCTCATACCTTCGGCAATAAACTGCTCCGTACGTTCTTCGAGGTGAAGGCGAACCTCTTCGGCCAGGTCGTCGTACATTCTTTTGCGGCGAAGGATATCAGGGAACCATTTCATCGGAAGACCTCTAGTCAGCCATCCTCGGATTGAGGACTAACGCGACGCCCTGGAACATACGCTCAAAGCTGGAGATTTGTTCCTCCAGGTGCTTCAGACCGGCGGGTGTGATCTGATAAATCCTGACCTTGCGGTTTGTCGAAGAAACACCCCATTTGGCCTTTACCAGGTTTGCCTTCAGCAACCGCTGCAGCGCCGGATAGAGCGACCCTTCTTCCACCTGCAGCAGATTGTTCGATTTCTGTTGAATGTGCTGTACCAGCGCATAGCCATGAGCCGGCTGACGGCGAAGCGACTCGAGGATCATCATTTCGAGGGCCCCGGGAAAGAGATCGCGCGCAGGTGATTTTGTCATAGGGGTGTTGGCTATAGGCATAGAGTAAATAGGGGTTGAGCGCGAGTCAAGTGGGGTCGAGACACAATTCATTTGGGAGGTGGAAAGGAGTGACCCGGGAAAGAAACTGCAGATCCCTTGGCTACGCTCGGGACGACAAAGGGCAGATTGACGGTTCTGCATCAATTGCGATGGCTGGATAGGCAAACCGCGGATCTTTTCACCTCGCTTCACGGGACGCTGCGACAGGCGGGATGACGAAGGATGGCTTCTTCGCGAGGCTTGCGCCCCTACGGGCTTCAATCCACCTGGGGTCGTGGCGGGCGGATTAGAACAAATACGAAGAAGGTGGCAAATAATGGCATGAGGCCCGCGATCCAGAATGCGGGGGTATAGGAGAATCGATCGACCAGGATTCCTACGGCGAACGTAAATGCGGCGCTGACCAGTCCCGCAGCTAAGCCGCTGAGCCCGGTCACCGTGGCCACGACGTCGTGGGGCAGCAGATCCGAGGGCAGGGTCAAGCCCATCGTGGACCAACTGGCATAACCCCAAAGCGCTATACAAATCAGAACCAGCGCGAAAGCTACGCTGTGGACCCGCGCGGCGGGGATTCCGGCCAGGATGGGCACACAGCTCACCGCACACACCCAAAGGCGGGCGCGCACCACAGGTATGCCCCGCCGGATGCAATAGCCGGAAATAAAGCCACCGGTAAAGTTACCAATATCGGCAGCGATAAACGGCATCCAGGCAAAAAAAGCGATGCGCTTGAGGCTAAAGCCGCGTGCATCACTCAGGTATTGCGGCAACCAGAAGACATAAAACCACCAGATGGGATCAGTGAGACCGCGGCCGAGCACAATGCCCCACACGTTCCGGTTCCGTGCCAGGTCAAGGTATCGCTGCAGCCCGCGGGTCGGCGAATTTCGTGGAATGTCCTGGCCTGCACGAATCAAACCGGCTTCCTGGCTGGTTACTCGTGGGTGGCGGTCCAAAGGATGATAGACCCGCAGCCACGTAGCCAGCCAGACAAAGCCCAACAGTCCCGCAAAAACAAACGACCAGCGCCAGCCAAACTCGATTGCGATCCACGGAATCAAAATCGCCGCCAAGGCGCCCCCAACGCTGGAGCCGCTATCGAAGATAGCTACCGCCAGACTGCGCTCCTGGCTGGGAAACCATTCCGCAACCGTCTTGCTTGCAGCTGGCCAGTTAAAACCCTCACCGATACCCAGGAGAAAGCGGAATGCCGCAAACCCAAAAACCGAACCTGCAAACCCCGTGAGGATGTTGACCACGGACCAGAAGATGACAGCCAGCGACAGGCCGAGGCGTGTTCCCACAGCGTCCAGGAAGATGCCGCCCAGCAGCCAGGTGATGGCATACGAGACCTGAAATGCGCTCAGTATCTTGCCCAGATCGGCGTGGCTCAAGTGAAACTGGGCCGAGATGACAGGCGATAGGACAGAAAATGTTTGCCGGCTGATGTAGTTGGTGACGGTGGAAAAAAACAGCGTCCACACGATCCACCAGCGCACACGGCTTGAGGATCGCTTGCTGCCGAAAGTTTCGGGCTGTTCAGGCGAGCTGGTCGATCCGGAGGCTGCCGGAACTTGCGGCTGAGATGGATTCATTGCATCGGCTGCTGCTTCTATGATTATGCCGTGCTCTGGCGATTTTGCTTCCAGCCTCGGCCACAATGCTCGAGAAACTTGCGTTGGAACCGTCCAAGGCAGAGGAAACGCGGTGCCAAGCGTGAACGGCCGGAAACGCGTCCTGTATCTTGGATAGAGAGGAGCCCTGCTCCTTCGTGGACAACAATGAGCGCGGCCAGCGGAAACCGGCGAAAGAAAGGCAGACCAGGGAAAGCCGGGAATCAGACTCTCCCTTCCGGATCACAAGACAAGAATCTGGAGATGGACGCCCTTCGCCGCGGTGCGATCAGCGCGTTTATCCTGTTCCATTTGGTCGTGATCGCATGTTTCGCTGTTCCCACAAAAGCGCTTGCCGGCGCCAAAGAGATGGTTTTGCCCTACATGCGATGGAGCGGGCTGTTCCAGTCCTGGGATATGTTTGCTCCAGATCCGCAATCGGTAAATTCTTATCTGAAAGCCGTGGTGATCACCAAGGACCGCCACATCAAGGTCTGGTCTTTTCCCCGGATGGAGGAGCTTAGCCTTTGGCAACGGTTTCGCCAGGAACGCTACCGGAAGTTTGCCGAGGTTCTGCCTCAACAACAATTTGCCCCCATATGGCCCGATGTGGCCCGGCATATTGCGAGATTCTTCAATAGCCAGAGCGACCCGCCTGATAAGGTACTCCTCATCCAATTCCAGTCGGAGATTGACCCCAAGGCAGGGAAGTCGGCTGAACCAACTCCCAGGCCGAACGTCTTCTATGACGACTATCTTCAGCCTGGGGATCTGCAATGACGCTGCGTACCGTGGTGGAAGCCTGGAATCGCTTCTTCTTCAAGCCCCAATCGCCGGTTCCCATTGCGCTCTTCCGCATCCTTTATGGAATCTGCGCTTCCACCACGATTCTCCTGCTTCACTCCGACTGGTTGAACTGGTACGGCGTACACAGCTGGGTGAGCCTCTCGAGTATGAGGCAAATCGAACCGGGCATGCGCCTCAATCTGTTTACGGTAATGCCTCAGGATGATCGATGGATCGCCGCTTTCTTCTGGGTCTGCCTGTTGTCTGCCGTGCTTTTGACCCTGGGCGTCTGGACTCGGCTGACTAGCGTGGCCACCTTTCTCTGTCTCGCTTCGATAGATCAGAGAAATCTCCTGATGCTTCACGGCGGCGATACGTTTTTGCGTGTCGCTGGGTTTTTCCTCATGTTCGCCCCGGCCGGGGCTGCTCTTTCCATAGATCGCCTGGTAAGGCTGCGCAGAGGACTGGAAGGTCCTGAAATCGAGCCGCGAGCCCCGTGGGCGCAACGAATGATCCAGATCGAGCTGGCCTTCATGTATTTCACTTCGTTCTGGTGGAAGATGAAGGGGCACAGCTGGCTGGACGGTACAGCTCTGCAGTACGTACTTCATCTTCATTCGATTACGCGCTTTCCCGTACCGCTGTGGATACAATCCGCGGTCGTGCTCAAACTGGGCGCCTGGTTTACGCTGGTGCTGGAATTTTCGTTGGGAGTACTGATCTGGTTCCGGCGGTTCCGCTATCCGCTGTTATTGCTCGGACTGCTGTTTCACTTGAGCATCGATTACGCGCTCAATCTGCCGATGTTCTCATGGGATGTCCTGACGGCGTACATCCTCTTTGTTGATCCATCGGATCTCGAACGTTGGTGGCGTGGCCTCGTCCGGCGATTCCAGGCAACGGGTCCGCAGCATCAGCTCCTCGGATCAGCGAAGCGATAGCAGGGCGATTGAGTGCAATCATGGTAGCGAATCGCGAACCGTGATTCTGGTCGGTTCTGCGAGTGCCACAATGGAATCGATATCGAAGAATTTGTAAAGATCCAGGCAGAAAAGATCCGGCGCGGATCGATATGCAACAGGTGTGTCAAGCACATAACCCAGGCTCTTCATGGCGTGCCGTGTATTGATATTGGAGAACGCGCCCGGCTCCAGGGCCGCGGCGATCGTGGCAATCAGGGATGTACGTATGCCATCTGTTTCCACTTCCACCGGGCGGCCGTCGTCGGCGACGCGCAGCCATTTGGCGATCGCGGCAAGTTGCGCTGCCTCGAGCCCGAGGGGCCGCTCTCCGACGCTTGCCATCAGCAACGGCCAGTCTGCCGGATTGGGCGCCTCCGGGTAGGCCGAACCGACAAAGACCGGATCCAGCGCCAGGACCTGCTCTCCCCGATTGACGTGCCCGGCAACCACATCACCTGCTGCAGCGTAGCCGTTGTCGTTGAGGACAATGGCCGCCGGGGCATCGTCAGGCGCACCCACTGCTTGCAACCAAACCCCAGAGGCGCTAAGCCCATTGCTCAAGTCGAAGCGGTAGGAAACTGTGCGAATGGCCATGCGCTTCGTATTGCTGAATCTCCGCGCCTGCTCCACAGAAGCCGGGCTATAGCGGACAATTTGCTTGAGCTTTTCCCGTTGCAAATTCGCCCACGTGGTCCTCTCTGGGCCGGCCTCAGGAATCGCAGGGCGCAAATTCATAGCCGCTAATTTGCGGGCCAAACCCAGAATCGTCAGGTTGTCTGCGGGCACGCCTATGGCTAGTTCCCCGGGAGTGCGAATCTCCGCTGAACTCGGAATCTCGTTCGCGGCTGCCGCAACGTGGAAATGGTCGTCGAAAAAGCGATAGGCCTGCAGACGGTTTGGCAACTGGTAATTGTGCGTGCCGGGGTCGCTGCTTTCAAAGAATGCGAGATCGTCTGTCTTCCCGTACAGTTTAAAAAACGGACGAACCTGTTCGTAAATGTAGGGCTCGACCAAAGCGGCGCGGAAGCAGCAATCGTCCTCCGCGTTGTGAATGAGGAGCGTGGGCCGCGGCGCCCGCATGGCCACAAAGAAGGGATAGTCCTCACCCTGCGTAAGATCCGTGGCATCCTCTTCCACTTCTGATGTGTCGCCTGGGCGCGTGATATTCGATTGCAGGGCCCCGAACCCGGCCACTTCCACTGCAACGGCAACCCGTGGATCCATGGAGCTGAGCAGAATCGTTTGAAAGCCGCCCCCGGAAAGGCCGGTAACTCCCAGTCGAGTCATGTCCACATTGGGAAGCGTAGTGAGGTAATCGAGCCCGCGCCGCATTTCAAGGTAGAACAGCCCCAGGGCGTTGGACCCCACCAGGTCGAGCGCGGCGGCATCATCGTGACTGTCGCCTTTGATGGCCAGCTCTCCGAAACCGAACCAGCCGAGGCTCAGCGCAATCATGCCCCGCTTGGCGAAATTGATGCACCGCTTCTGCTCATACTCCGCGGCGTTTCCCATGGGCTCGTGGCCGATGAGATTCAGAATGGCAGGCACGCGGCCACTGGCCTGTGCCGGCTCGTAGAGCAGGGCCGTAGAGAGCAGACCAGGCACGACCTCATAACGGAGCTTGCGTATCCGATATCCGTTCCCGCTTTCGATGACTCCGATTTCCTGGAAATTGGGAGGCGAGTGCACCCACTCCGAAGGCCAGCCATGAAAAGCCACGTCCTCCAATACATGCTTGCGCAGGCGCTCTTCCTGCTGCGTCCATTCGCTCGCATTGCCGGGGGAGGGAAGAGTGGGAATGTGACGGCTCAGAAACTGCTCCATCTGGAATTTGCTGGTGGCTGCGGGCTCGATACGTTCCGAGAGCAGACTATGCAGTGAAGCTTCCGTGGTCTGGCCATAGGCGAGCGAAAGCGTTAGAGGCAAAACCATTGCGGCGGATGCGGCCAGGAAGGTTGCTTTCATAGGGCCTCAAGGATCTCCTTGCCCATCGAGCCCGTCATGCTTGCTTCTGCTTCAGACTGCAGCCATCGACCTGATTGCAGCCCGAACGCTGTAGAGAAGAAGGCTACTCAAACCGCATGCGTAGTTGCCGGAACATTCTCCAGTTCAGCCGCGGATTCCGTATCCAGGTAGACGGTAATATCCGGATGTGTTCGGAGAATAGTGGAAGGGCATGCCGTGGAGATGGCTTCGTGAACCGTGCGCCGGACGATCTGCGCTTTGCGCGGCCCGGGCACGGACGCAATCAGTTTCGGTACGCGCATGACCGTCGGGATCGTCAGGGTGAGCGCTCGTTCCGGAGCGTCCTGCCAGGTAGGGAACCAGCCTTCCGCCGCTTGCTGTTGGCGACAGGTCAAATCCAGGGTGACGATTTTCATCTCCAGCGGATCATGAAAGTCGGCTTCGGAGGGCTCGTTGAAGGCTACATGTCCGTTTTCGCCGATACCCAGCAGGCAAAGTTGTGGTTCGGAGACGTGCATCTCCTTCATATAATTCCGGCAAACAGCTTCAAGGTCCTTTGCTGTCCCGTCCATTTCGAAAAAGGCGCCCATATCGACATGCTGTGTCAGGCGATCGCGCAGAAAGCGGCGAAACGAGGCGGGATGATTCTCATCCAGTCCGACATATTCATCTAAGTGAAAGCCACGGACCTTCTTCCAAGGCAAATCGGGGGTCGAGGTAAGGAAAGCGAGAGTGTCGAACTGGGCCGCGCCTGTAGCAAAGATGACGCCAATCTGTTCCTGTAGTTGAGCCAGCCGCTGTAGTTCCTCGGCCACTGCCCGTGCAGCCGCTTCCCCAGCTGCTCGCTTGCTCGGATAAATCTTCAGCTTCATCTTTCCCGCTGTGAGAGACGTGACGCCGTCTTTCGTTTCCATGCCTTCTCCTCCATGGGAGTGCCTTACGTTGTTCCTTTTACCACGAACAAACCCTAGCACTCCAGCGCCAGCCCCTGTGCTGAGCCTGCGACTGACCATGTCCGAAAACCGCGAACCTACTGGCTTCCGGAGTGAGAAAATCTGCTCATGGAACTGCCTGACCGGGAGATGTGCTATCGCGCCTTACAGAGCCGGGATCCACGTTTCGACGGCCTATTGTGGGTGGGTGTGACTTCGACGGGCATTTATTGCCGGCCTGTCTGTCCGGCCCGCACCCCCGGGTTTGTGAATTGCCGCTTTTTCGCGTCTGCCGCGGCTGCGCAGGAGGCGGGCTTTCGTCCCTGCCTTCGTTGCCGCCCGGAATCGGCTCCCGATCTGGCCTCATGGCGGGGAACTTCAAACACTGTCTCCCGCGCGTTGGCACTCATCAATGATGGTGCGCTGGATGGCGATGGCGCCGGCGTCGAGAGATTGGCAGATCGTCTCGGCGTCGGCGATCGCCAGCTTCGCCGCTTGTTCCTTCAGCACCTGGGTGCTTCCCCGATCGCGGTTGCGCAAACCCGCCGCGTCCTTTTTGCCAAGCAGCTCATTCATGAAACACGCATGCCCATGTCTGAAATAGCCCTGGCCGCGGGATTCGGCAGTGTGCGCCGTTTCAATGAAACATTCCAGGGGCTCTTTCATCGTCCGCCGAGCGCCTTACGGAAAAAGACGTCTGCCTGCCCCGCACAGGCGGAAGCTGGTGTGACGCTTCGGCTCCGCTACCGCCCACCCTACGACTGGGATTCCATGCTCCAGTATCTGCAAGCGCGGGCAATTCCCGGTGTCGAACTGATAGAGAACGGAATCTACCGGCGGACCGTCGAGATCGACGGTTGCGTCGGTAGCATCATGGTCACGCACCTTCCCCAGCGCGAGAGCTTGAGCGCGACCATCCGCTTTCCTGAAGTTCAGTCTCTGCCGGCGATTGTTACCCGGGTGCGACGTGTTTTCGATCTCGGTGCCGACATCGAGACCATCGACGCGCATCTCTCCCTTGATCCGCTGCTTGCGCCGCTTGTAGCGCAACGTCCCGGCCTCCGCGCTCCCGGTGGATGGGACGGCTTTGAATTGGCAGTGCGAGCCGTTCTCGGTCAACAAATCAGCGTCTCGGCAGCACGCCGCCTGGCAGGTGAGCTAGTCGCCCTCAATGGCAGATCTGTGCCTGAAGGGAATCGCGCGCATCCGTCGTTGACGCACGTATTCCCCTCCGCGAAACGGCTGGTGCAACAAAAAACTCTTCAGCTCGGCATGCCGGCGGCTCGGCTGGCTTCGTTGAGGGCATTGGCAGAAGCTGCAGCGGCTGATCCCCATTTGTTTTCACAGTTCGGAACCATCGAAGAGGCGATCGTGCGCCTGCGAACCATCCCTGGAGTCGGCGAGTGGACCGCACAATATATCGCGCTGCGGGCGCTTCGCGAAATGGATGCGTTTCCCGCTACCGACATTGCCTTGCTTAGAGGAACCGCCATGGTGGATGGTGTAAGGCCAAGCCCAGCCAGCCTGCTGCGCCGTTCTGAAATCTGGCGCCCCTGGCGTGCCTACGCGGCGCAACACCTTTGGGCTGCCAATGCCATCACGGTTGCGAAAACGGGGAGAGTCCATGGATAACGTGCTGCAATTGTGGATCGACCGGCTTCGTACGCCCATTGGAGAAATGGCCATCGTCGTGGACGGGGAAGGCAATCTTCGCGCAACGGATTGGGTCGATCATGATCCTCGCATGCTTGGACTTCTGCAGAGGTACTACGGCGCCACAGGATTCCGGCTCGATACGGCCCACGATCCATGTGGCGTGACTACTGCAATCGAGAAGTATTTTGCTGGTAACCTCAACGCTATCGACTCCCTGCCTGTGAAAACCACCGGCACGCCATTTCAACGCGAGGTATGGCATGCTCTGCGCACCATTCCCTGCGGCACCACGATCTCTTATGGCGAACTTGCCAGGCGGATCGGCCGGCCTGCCGCCGTCCGTGCAGTCGGTTCGGCCAATGGTTCCAATCCGGTTGGGGTTGTCGTGCCATGCCATCGTGTCATTGGATCCAACGGGACGCTCACCGGCTACGGTGGCGGTATCGAACGCAAGTGCTGGCTACTCAAGCATGAGAATCAGCTGATGCTATAAGTATCAGATAGTGAGTTACTTTACGAAGTAATAACACTAAAATTTGCTTGTCAGCTTCCCCTGCTTCATCGTAAAAAGAAGCAAACAAATCTTTCCCCCGTCCAGCAGGTCAATTACTGCTTTCATTACGGTCTTCTGTGCCGGAGGAATTTCTTGGTTGCCGACTTGCGCCGCTTTCTGCCCCTGGTGATTACTGTCATCGTTGCTTTCTCCGGGTTATCTGCTCTTGCCGATACCTGGACCAAACCTACACCTGAAGAGTTGCAGATGACGTCCGAGCCGGCCGCTCCCGGCGCGGCTGCGATTTATTTACTGCGTGATGAAAAAGCAGACGACAAACTGCATGTGCATATAACTTATGTTCGCCTCAAGATCCTTACTGAGAAGGGTAAGCAATACGCAGACCAGGAGATCCCGTACGAAAGTAGCCGATTCAAAATCTTTGGCGTCGAGGGCCGCACCATCCACAGTGATGGTAGCGTGATCCCGTTTACGGGAAAACCGTACGTGAAATTCCTCGAAAGAAGCGGGAAAGAGAAATACAAAGCTACCGTCTTTACGCTGCCTGATGTGCAGGTCGGCAGCATCCTGGAATATCGCTATGTACTTGCCTATGATAGCGATTGGGTCGTCTCGCCTCGCTGGTATTTGCAGGGGCCTCTCTATGTGCGTAAAGCGCACTTTCAGTTTGTCCCCAGCGACCGGATGATCGAGGATGGCCACGGCGGTGTATTACAAGGCCACTACGCCTACGCTGCCTACCTACCGCCGGGCGGCAAGGTAGTCTACTCTCCCGCCGGCAAGTTCTACACCATCGACGTGACGAATATACCCGCCCTGCCAGAGGAAGAGTTCATGCCTCCGATGCATAACTATTCCTATCGCGCTCTCTTCTACTACACGATCGCCAGGACAGATGATGAATACTGGACGTCGGAGGGAAAGTATTGGTCGAAGGACATCGATAAGTTTATCGACGCCGGTAAGCTCTCATCCGTAGTCAACCAGATCGTCAGTCCCACTGATACTCCCGCACAAAAACTGCAGAAGATTTACAGCGCGGTCATGCAGATCGAGAACACCAGCTTCACCCGCGAGCACAGCCAGGCCGAAGACAAGGCCGAAGGGGTGAAAGTCAGGAATGCGGCCGATATCTGGGAGCAGAAGCGCGGCAATCGCGACGAAATCACCAGGCTGTTTGTGGGCCTTGCACGTGCTGCTGGATTCAAGGCTTACGTTGGGGTTGTGACCAACCGTGATCGCAACCTTTTTCTCGCTGACTATCTGGATATGAGCCAGCTCGATGACGACATCGCGATCGTGGAAGTCGATGGCAAAGACCAATTCTTCGACCCGGGCGAACGTTATGCGGCCTTTGGCGAACTCCACTGGAAGCACACCGCGGCGGCAGGAATCCGGCAAACCGAGAAGGGAACGGTCATGTTTAACACGCCGGTCACCGGTTACAAGTCGACCAACGTGGTGCGCGAGGCTTCTCTCCAAATCGAGCCCGACGGCAAAGTCAGCGGCAGCATTCGAATCATCCTCACCGGGAGCCCTGCCTTGCGCTGGCGTGAGTTTGCCCTGAGCAACGATGAGACCGCCTTGAAGGAGCAATTTCAGGAAACAGTGCAGCAACAGATGCCGCCCGGGGTCGAGGTGAAGGTGGACCATTTTCTTGGGCTGACAGACTGGCAGACGAACTTTCAGGGAGTTCTCAAGGTTTCCGGGTCCATGGGTACCGCGACGTCGAAGCGTGTCTTTTTGCCCGCCACGTTCTTTGAAGCGGCGAGCCGCCCCCTGTTTGCTCTCGACAAGAGAACGATGCCGATCGATCTCGACTATGCGTACGCCATGCAGGATATGGTTTCGATCAAGCTGCCTCCGGCCTTTGCGGTAGAAAGTCTGCCGAAAGACACCGAGTTCGTGTTTCCCCAGATGGCTGTGTACAAGGCGAAGTTTACCCGTGGAAACGGCGAGGTAACGAGCCAGCGCATCCTTGTTCTCGGGAATGCCATTTACAGGGCTGAGGAATACCCACAACTCAAAGACTTCTATCAGAAAGCGAATGCCAAAGATAAAGAGCCGGCTGTGTTGGAGCTTGTCCAGGCAACCGCTGCCTCTGGGACAGGGGGCAAGGCGCAGTGAGTGCGCGTAGAGCCCGTGCAGCGTTGGCTCTGCCGCTCTTTGGCCTGCTGGTTTTCACTCCACGGGCACTCCTTGCCGCGAATGCGTTACCTGATTGGGTCGTTCAGTCAGCAAAGAGTGCGCTGCCGATCTATCCAGCGCATGCCAGCGCGGTGGTTCTGCTCGATGACAGGCTGATTACCGTGGGGAACGATGGGCGGGCCACGGAGCGGTTGCGTCGTGTGCTCAAGATTCTGCGCCCCCAGGGGCGAGACGACGCGAAGATCTTAGCCAGTTACTCCAAAGACGAAAAGCTCGATCTCTTTCACGCCTGGAGCATTTCTCCGGACGGCCACCAATACACCGTCAGAGACCAGGATGTACACGACGAGTCACTCGGCGAGTGGGGAATACTCTACGACGATCTTCGCTGCAAGACGGTAACTCCACCGGGGGCCGATCCGGGAGGGATCATTGCTTACGAGGTCCAGCGTCATGTAGCGACCTTCGGTGCGCAGGAGCAATCCTGGGACTTTCAACAGGACCTCCCGTTCGCGCACTCAATTCTCGAAATCGATCTGCCGCCAAACTGGAACTACTACACAGCCTGGCTGCATCATGAGCCCGTGTCTCCGGTCGAGCCAGCCCCCAATCACCTGCGTTGGGAATTGCACGACATCCCGGCGATCGATCTTACGGATGTCTCCATGGCCCCTTCACCCTATGCCTTGGCCGCGCGCATGGTGATTCACTACTCCTCTGCGCCGCTGCCGGCCGGCGATCAGCGATGGACGGAGATCGGCAATTGGTACGACACACTCGCATCGGGACGTACGGAAGCACCGCTGGAGATTGCAACCAAGGCCCGCGAGGTGGCGGGCACGGGGGATTTCAAGGCTAAGATTCAGGGGGTTGCCGCCTTCATGCAGCGGGAGATCCGCTATGTCGGTATCGAGGTCGGCATTGGTGGCTTGCAGCCGCACCCGGCTGCGGACGTATTCAAATACCGTTATGGCGACTGTAAGGACAAAGTGACCCTGCTGATCGCCATGTTGAATGCGGTGGGCATACGAGCGACCTGGGTTTTGGTGGATAGCGACCGTGGGTTCATTGATCCTGCATTACCATCCATTCGGGGCAATCACGCTATTGCCGCGATCGAGCTCCCTGCCGGATACAGTGATCCGGATCTGCGCGCGGTGGTGACTGCGCGCACCGGCAAGCATTACCTGATCTTCGATCCCACGGATACCTATACGCCAATCGGTCTGCTGGGGTCCTACCTGCAGGGGAGCTACGGCATCCTGGTCGCGGGAAACGACAGCCAGGTGATTCAGCTACCCACACTGGCTCCTGACGCCGACGTGGTCCAACGCACCGCGTCCTTCACTTTGGACGCTGATGGCACGCTGAAGGGGACGGTCACAGAATCCCGTTTCGGCGAAGCGGCGCGCCACGTTCGCCGGCTCTACAACGAGGAAAGCGAGAAGCAACAACATGAGGAGATGGAGAGGCGTCTGCAAAGAGACTTTTCCAGCTTCACCATCGACTCAAATGCCGCGCAAAATACGGGCGAGATGAACAAGAGCGTGTTGCTGAGGTTCTCCTTTACGGCGAACGCCTACGCGCAGGCGAGCGGCGATTTGCTGCTCGTCCGGCCGCGGGTTTTGGGACACGATGCCAGGCCATTCAATGAGAAACCGCGCATCTATCCCATCGACCTCGGTGAGACCGGAACCTGGCGCGACAGTATCGACGTCACTCTGCCGCCCGGCTACGTGGTCGACGATATGCCTCAACCTGTAGACCTGGATGTGGGCTTTGCCAGCTATAAAAGCGAAGTAAAAGCTATGGGAGACGTTCTCCACTACTCGCGCGAGTATGTGGTTCGCCAGCTCGAGCTTGCCCCCGATAAATCCGCCGATATGCGCAAGCTGATGGGGGCCATCAATGCTGACGAGACCAATAGCGCCGTCCTCAAGAAGAAATAGGCCGTAACCCGCTTCCCGCAAGTTCTCGTCTATGAGTGGTATGCACGCCGCCCATGCCTCGAGTATCCTTCGCTTCGCGGGAAGGGAGCGTGCGCTTGCTGAGCTCGATGATATCGACCAGCTGGTTCAGCAGCATCGTGCCCGCCTCCTGCGTTTTGTCGCCTTTTCGATCGGGGATCTGGACATCGCTGAATCCATTGTCCAGGACTGCTTTCTGAAGGCTTACAACGCGCGCGAAAATTTCCGCGGCGAATGCAGCGTCCAGACATGGTTGAATCGCATTGCCATGAACCTGATTCTGGATCATCAGCGGACGCGGAAATTTCGCTTCTGGAGGTCGGTTCGCAAGACAGCGCTGGACATCGCTGAGATTGCGCCCATATTGTCCAGCGGTGCAAACACTCCGGAGAAAGATCTGCTGGTGCGAGAACGAGTTGCCCAGGTACTCAAGGCCCTGGAAGCGGTATCTTTGAACCAGAGAGCTATTTTCCTGATGCACTTTCAGGAAGAAATGGGACTACGGGAGATATCGTTGGCCACCGATATGTCCATCAACACAGTAAAGACACACCTGCACCGTGCGATGAAGGCGGTGCGGGAAAAGATCGGAGAAGTAAAATGACCGGTCATTTAAGCGACGAGCAGTTGAGCGAACTACTCTACGCCGACTGCTGCAGCGATTGTTCCACGGAGGCGCGCCGCCATCTGTCGGCGTGCGTAGAGTGCCAGTCTGAGTTCAGGCGGGTACGGTCCGCGCTCGAGGGACTTGCTTCTCTCGGGCTTGCCTGGGCGGAGCAGCGTGCCTCGACATCGATTTCTTCCCCCTCGGTATTGGTCCGCAACTGGCAGTCCGCGAGCACCGGTGCTGCTGCAGCGGCCGCCCTCCTGCTTGCGGGCACCCTGTTTGCAGTGCATCAGCAAAAAACAGTGCAGGCACCGCAAATTTCTGTCGCCAGCAACCATCAAACAGACTCCGCATCCGAAGTCGCGGCCGATGATAGGCTGATGATCGCCATTGATAAAGAAATCCGCTGGCAGACACAGTCTGCTGTATCCATCCAAAATTTTGCGGTAGCGCCAAGAACTCGCCATTCGTCATCGCTACATAGGTTGACGAATTAATGTGGCAAAGCGCTCGGGGATTTCTTCTGGCCGGAATCCTGATAGCGGCCACGGTCCCGGCTAGCCTTGCGCAGCGGCCCGGCGGCGGAGGTCCGCCTCCCGGAGGAGGCATGCCGGGCGGTCCTCCCGGCGGTGCTGGTCCGCCTGGTGGAGGGTTTCCCGAGGGCACGCGAAGTATTGGTGGGATAGGAGACACCCGTGATGTTTCGCCGTCGAACGGACCCTCCCAATCATCGATCAATACTCCTCGGGACGGTTTGCGACTTGGCCCTCCGGGCCGCTGGTGGGACGACAAGCATTTTGCCAAAAGCCTCCATCTACGACCCGAACAAAAACAACGAATGGATACTCTCTTCGACGAGAACAGGGCCAATCTGGTGAGCCATTACCAGGCCCTGCAGCAAGAAGAAAGAAAAATGGAAGACCTTGCCCACGCTCAAACACTGGATGAAAAAGCACTCTTCGCCCAGATTGATCGTGTCGAGCAAGCTCGGGCCGAACTGGAAAAAGCAAATACTCACTTGATGCTGCAGCTGCGCAGGGAAATGGATGCAGATCAGATCAGTCGCCTCGAAGCTGCCCACTGATCTGCTGTTTCTGTTCCTGCGACCGCATTCGATCCAGGACCTTGGTGGCCAAAAACCCTCTACAAAAGGAATCGGCACGGTTGCGATTTCGGCCAGGCGTCACCCGCTGAACAACAAAGCCCGTCTGGAGGGTTATGGTTCGTGGGCTCCTGACTCGACTTAAACTCTGGCTTGCGGTAATGCCGGTTGCACTCTGTGCATCGAGTGCGGTTGCGAGAAAACCGCACATTATGCCGATGACTCCTATCACCCCGGAACAATCTGCGCTCCTGGACCGGGCGTTCGCCAATGAAAAAGTCATGGAGAAAGAGCTGCAGAAGCGTACTCCTCTGGTACAGACATATATCCAGAACCTGAAACCGGACGCCAAGCTTTCCGCCGTCCCCATCTCCGATCACTACATTCTCAGCCGTGTAGACTTCGATAAATCCTTCGCGGCCGATGGCTATCGTGAGAAGTCGAAAGGCCTGTTCAAGGGATCGCTGGGAGCCATCGGTGTTCTGAGTAAAGCGCTGGGCTTAACTGCCGAATATCTGCCCACCGGTTTCATGGACATGATGTTCCTCGATACCACTGAGTTCGATCGTCAGCATTACGACTTTGGTTTTGTGCGGAATGACTTTCTGGGAGACGTACACACCCAGGTCTTCGATGTCCTGCCGCGGAAAAATACCGGCGACGGACGTTTCACCGGCCGTATCTGGGTGGACGGTCAGGATGGAGCCGTTGTCCGCTTAAACGGCATTTTTACCGGCAACGCGCACATCGATCGCCCGCGCTATTTTCATTTCGATAGCTGGCGGACGAACCTCGAACCAGGCGTCTGGCTTCCCGCTGAGATCTATGTCGAAGAGAGTCACAGCGAAAAATTGGATGATGAGCCTGACCTGCGCGCCCGAACCAGTTTCTGGGGATACTCGCTCAAACTCCCGAGCCACCAGAGCGAAAACACGGCCATTCAAATCGACGATGTGACCGACAACAGTGACGGATCACGGGACGTCAGCCCGCTTGAGGCAAAGCGTGCCTGGGTTTCACAAGCGGAAGCGAATGTGCTGGATCGCCTGGTGCAAGCGGGTCTACTGGCGCCGCCCAGCGACTTCGACAAAGTACTGGAAACGGTTACGAATAACCTCATTCTGGGCACCAATCTGTCGTTGCCCGATGCGGTGCGTTGCCGGGTCCTGCTGACCACACCGCTGGAGTCTCTCGCAGTGGGCAACACCATCCTCCTCAGCAAGGGGTTGGTCGACGTCTTGCCCTATGAGGAAGACCTGGCGGCTGTTCTGGCCTTTCAACTGGCGCACATCACGCTCGGGCACCACGTTGACACCCGTTACGCCTTCAATGATCGTCTTCTATTTCCCGACGAGGTGACGTTCCAGCGAATTACTATGAATCACTCCGCGAGCGACAATAGCCTGGCGGCCAGGAAGGCAGTCGAGCTACTCAATCATTCCGTCTACCATGACCACCTGGCGAATGCCGGGTTGTTCTTTGCGCAACTCCAGACCCGTTCCTCTGCGCTGAAGGCGCTGCTCACGCCGCGCCTTGGCGATTCCTTGCTGAGTGCGGACGGCACACCCTGGATGGCCGAGCTGATCAAGGGCGCACCCGGACTCGATAACGATAAGCTTGACCAGATTGCCGCTCTGCCGCTGGGAAGCCATCTGAAGATAGACGCCTGGGACGATAAGGTGATCGCATTGAATGCGAAGCCGGTAGCTCTGTTGACCGCGCAGGACAAAATTCCCTTCGAAATTACGCCGATACTTCTCCGCCTGACGCGGTATCGGGATGCCGCGGCTTCTACCACGGCTTTAACTGTCGGCAATCCACCGGCTGCCGTGTCTTCCCGCTGAAAGAAGGTTCGAAGCGGACAACGGAAGCTAATCTTCCGTCCACAAAGCCGCTGAGCCTCCGACCCACTGCAGGTTCTTGTTGTGATCGACGCCCATCATGATGCCGCGCCCCATACGCAACAGCGGCAGAACCGGCGTCAGCACTCCGCTCTCAGGCCATATGTACATGATTCGGATTTCTGCTTGCGTCAGACCGTAAGGGGTCTGAATCACGGGCTCGAAGCGCAGACGCTCCTGCAGCATATAGTGATGCCGCTGCTCCAGAGGGATGGCGTCCACGTCGGCTTGCGTGGGAGCGAATTTGATGCCGAGCCCAGCGAATGAATAAAGCGGCTTCAGAATGTAATTTGCGTTGTCCTGCGGTACTTTGCTGTCGCGGTCGAGCAGCCACGTCTTCGGCACGCAGGGATGTTTAAGGTAGGGAATGGAGAACTTGCTGATGCGGTAATACCAGTTGGGGTGCCCAGCCCATTCCACATCGAGGGGTTCGGTCAGATCGAACGGCAGTTCGATATTCTTCCGTTCGAGTTCATCGACAATGCAGCGGTTGTAGATGCGATGCACGGGAATCGCCCGGCCGTCTTTCTCGTAAAACAGTTGCCGGCCGCGTTTCTTCAGCTTCAGAATGTCGACGATGCCGATGCCCAGATCACGTCGTGTGATCAAAAAGTCGCACAGGGTTTTCTGTGTTTCGGGATGGATCTCCAGAAGGATCACATTTTCCGGATCATGGCCGGCGACGATTACTTCTCGCAGCAATTGCTGATACGTATTGTGGTCATACCCGGAGAGATAGACTCCAAGGTCCGCCGGCAGCCCATACGACGAGATGTAGTGCCGCGCCAGCACCGGCTGGTATCCATAGAGGGAAGGGAATGCCTGCAGCTCCACCAGCTTCGGTTCAAGGGCTCCTTGTTCATTCCGTACCAGGCCAAAGTCGACCTGCAGGAACATCGGTTGGGATGACTCGTTGGCGACGTTGTATCGCGGCGGGACCGTAACGCCGGAAGCGTGTATATATTCAGGATTGTTTACCAGCTGCAGAACGAGTTCTCTCCCGTACTCCGCCATTTGGTCCAGTAGGGTCCTGGGGAAAAAGCACGGCGTCTCGGAAACCCGGAAGGCAATGGGGGCGCCCGCCGCAGTCTCGAGATTCTTTAAAAGCTGCTGGTACGTCCTGGGATCGAACCGTTCATTGAATGCCGCACGCAGAGCGGGGATCATCGGTCAATCCTCGATCAGGAAGCGGCCTTTCTCCATGATTTGCCGCCCATCCACCCAGATATCGAACTTTCGGCCGACGACATCAATGTGTGTGCTTGAGTACCATTTCGCGCCGGTGTGCTCCCCGTAGGGATTGCCAAAAGCGATGTGGATGCCGGGGAATTTTTCATCCTGCAGAATCTGTCCGATGATATTCCTGAGTTCGATATTGGTGCCTATGGCGAACTCACCCACCCGATCGCTGTTTTCGTCGCGATGGGTGTAAGCCCAGAAATCTTCTTCCAGAGCCTTGTTCTCGCTGAAGACCTCTGTGATGCGATTCCCGCGCATGCGAATCGTCAGTGGTTGCTGTTCGAGATCGCCGTACTTATCGCACAGATAATCGCCTACAACTCCATCCACCACATAGACGCCGTTTACCTCTCCAGGAGAAGTGAAAATCTCACCCCCCGGCAGGTTCCCCCATTTGTCGCGGCTGATGATACCGCTGGTCTTGATCCAGCGATATTCCGGATTTAACGCTCCGGTAAAGTCGCACCCCGCTGCCGTCTTACCCGTGATCTCTTTCGCGCTGCCGACGATCTTCATCACTTTGCTGCTCAGGGCATCCACATGATTGAAGTCGGCTCGCATGCCTTCCAGCATGATGCGACGGTTGATGTTGACCATATGCGCATGGCGCATGCGGCGCCGGTTGACGATCGCCGTCATCTCCATGCGCGACTTGAGCTCGTTGGCCTGCACGCGGACGGCGAAGATGCTTACGTCGCTGGTCTCCATGTCCTCGGCGATCTCGCCCGGCAAACCGGCTAATGGCCGGGGGGCAAGGTCCTCCAGCACAAAAGCCTTGAATCGGCATCCGGCCTTGATCAACTCATGCGCGAGGCTGGCGGCAATTTCCTGGCACGCATGATCTGTGATGAGTGTGACCTTTTCCGCAGGCTGAATACGCAGGCAGGTATTCACGGCGTTATAAGCGCCGGGCGAGAACTCTGGGTCAAACTCGACTTTGGTGATATCGGTCAATACAGGATGGGACAATTGCACCCTTTCTTCAGTGGACACGCCCTTCGGGACCAACCCGATAGACTCAGCGGAGACGGTTACGTTTTTCGACAGAGCGCCTGTCGCAGCGTCCCGTGGAGCGAGGTGAAAAGATCCGCGGTTTGCCTATCCAGCCATCGCAATTGATGCAAAACCGTCAATCTGCCCTTTGTCATCCCGCGCGTAGCCGAGGGATCCGCGGTTTCTTTCCCTTCCATTGCGCTTTGCCCAGAGCTTCTGGCCCGGGACCTAACTCGACACCGCCGCCGCTTCCTGCATGACGCCCACGCGAGTCTCCGCCACGATGTAATCCACAACCTTCTTCAAATCGCCTGTCTCTTCGTAGACCTTAAGCTGCCGGTCCGCGCCGGTTCCCATGCGGAGCATCTCGTGAATATAGGCGATGTCGCGTTCGCAGCCAAGGGCCTTGGCCGCATCCGAAATCAGGTCGATGTATTCAAGCATCAGGTCGCGCATCGGCACCTCTTCCTCCCGGCCGAAGTCGATCAGCTTGCCATCCAGGCCATAGCGGGCCGCGCGAAATTTATTTTCCATGATCAAAGCACGGCTATAGATGCGGTAGCTCTTGTTCCTGGCATGTAAATCCCAAAGCATACCGACCGTGGCCTGGATCAGCGCGGCGATCGCCATGGTCTCGTCCAGCCGCATCGGGATATCGCAGACCCTCACTTCCAGAGTGTTGAAGAAAGGATGCGGACGGATATCCCACCAAACTTTCTTGCCGTTATCCACGCAATTGGTTTTGATCAGCAGGTTGATAAAGGTCTCATACTCTGCCCAGTTGGCATAAACGTCGGGGATGTTGGTGCGTGGAAAGCGTTCAAACACCTTCGACCGATAGGACTTGAAGCCAGTCTTCATACCTTCCCAGAAAGGTGAGTTGGCCGACAGCGCGAGGATATGCGGCAGGAAGTACCGCATCGAATTCATAATGTGGATCGCGGTATTGCGATCCTCGATGCCCACATGGATATGCAGTCCGAAGACAAGATTAGCTCGTGCAATCAGTTGCAGGTCTTCGACCACTTGCCAGTAGCGCTCATCGGGATAAATATCCTGCGTCTTCCAGTCAGCAAAAGGATGCGTGCTGGCTGCCGCCAGCCACATGCCGCTCTCACTTGCCAGCGTGATCATCTGCCGCCGCAAATCGAGAATGTCCTGCCGCGCCTCCTGGATATCGCGGCAAACCTTGGTGCCGACTTCCACGACCGCCTGGTGCAGCTCAGGCTTGGCGCGGTCCATGGTGGCAAGCTTCGCCTTAGGCAGGATTTCCGACTGAATATGGGATCGAAGATCGCGCGTATTGGGGTCGATCGTCTGGTATTCCTCTTCGATGCCTATGCTGAAACTAGGACGATTCATCCGTTGACCTCCTCCTTGACCATGCCTCCACCCTGCTTCACCGCCGGCCCACTCGGGGCGACCGCGGCCGGACCATCGAGGAACGCGCTCCAGCGATACTCAGGAGGCTTCCCCGTATGATTCCTGGCCTTCTCCATCGCGAGTGCAGCAACCTCGTTAACGATCCATTCGAAGTTCTCCGGGCCCACGGAGTGGATATCCGCATCCGGCGCCGGGTTCATAAAGTCGATGGCGTAAGGAACCCCGTCCTCGCAGGCAAATTCCACCGTATTCAAGTCGTAGCCCAGTGCCCGGCACAGAGTCAGGCAGTCGCGTTCTACACGTTCCAGGAGCTTTGCTTCCACGGGCGCCGGATGCTTCACGTAGCGGTCATGAAACGGAGCCGAAGGGTCGTACTGCATAATGTGGACTTTCTCCTGGCCCACGCAGTAGCAGCGAAAATACTCCTTGAATTTGACCGCTGTCTGCAACGTCATGCAGAGATCCCGTGTCTGGTGGTAGGCATGAAAGAACTCATCGGGTGAGCTAACCTTGTGCACGTCCCTCCAGCCTCCACCGTCGAAAGGCTTGAGGAACGCGGGAAATCCGACATAGTTGAAGATACTTTCCCACGGCAGCGGGTACTCCAGGTTGCGCATCGATTGGTCGGTTGTGCCGGGAGGGTGGTGTTTGTGCGGCAGCAGCACGGTTTTGGGGATCGCCACTCCGAGTTTTGTCCCCAGTGCGAAGTTAAAGAACTTGTCGTCGGCGCTCCACCAGAACGGATTGTTGATAATGATCGCCCCGGAAAGCGCCGCGTTTTTGAGGTAACCACGGTAGAACGGAATGTCGTGAGAGATGCGATCAATGATTACGGCATAAGGCGAGGGCTCCGCCATGCGCACTTCGCCCACCTTGGCCAACTCAGCCCGTATCTCCGGATCCTGGAATGAGTTGATCTTCTGAACGACGGCTGGGGGGAACGTCGTCTCCATCCCAAAAACGATTCCGATTTTCTTCACGGCGGCTCCTTTGGGGCAAAACGGGTGAAACCAACAGAAGGCCCGAAAACCTATGCCGTGGCGAGAGCTAAACACGCCAATTCTAAAGCAAAAATCTGGCTATTCCAGGTACATCCTGGCCATAGGCTGCCACCACGGCCAATCGTGGAAACTGCGATCTCCCCAAACATACAGTTCATGACGGATGCCCTTATTCCTCAGGACTGCCGCAAAGCGTTCATTCTTCTCCCAGCAAAAATCCCACTCGCCCGTGGCCAGCACCGTACGGATGTGGTTGTATTTCCATGGATCGGTACAGTTCGCAAGAAAGTCGGGCGGATTATTGAAGTACAGGTCGTCACCATACCAGCCATCGGTGAAGTCCTTCATGTCGAAGGCTCCTCCCATCGTCACAATGCCGGTGACCAACTCCGGATGGCGAAAGCCGAAGGCAGCCGCGTGATAGGCGCCGAAGCTGCACCCTGTGGTAATCATGCGCTGGGACTGATTCTTCCTGGTCATCAGCGCCAGTACATCGTTCACCAGGTAGCGTTCATACTGCATGTGCCGCTGCACGCGCCAATAGGGATGGGCGTGCTTGTTATACCAGCTTTCTCCGTCCACGCTGTCGACGCAATACAGCTGTAACTGGCCACTCTCGATCCTGTCTGCGACGCTGCCAACCATGCCGTTGTTCTCATATTCGAAGAACCGGCCCTGCGAAGTGGGGAAAACCAGCACCCTGGTTCCAGCATGACCGAAGCACAGCATTTCCATGTCACGGTCCAGGTCGTTCGACCACCAACGGAAGTATTCGCGCTCCAATCCTCACTCCTTGCCGGCTGCTTTGCTAATCTGGTGAACTACGGTGCGCGAAGCCAAGGCTGAATGGTTGCACCATTCTACAGAATGACTTCCGAATCCTCGCCGGCTAACGACAGCGTTTCTCCTCTGCCTCCCGGCCTCGCCGCTCGCCTTCAGAAGCACGAACAATTTGCTTCCGCGGTGATGGGGACCAGCCACGACCTGATCGTCTATCTCCCGCCTATGTACCGGACGGCGCTCCAGAAGCGTTTTCCGGTTTTGTATATGCAGGATGGGCAAAACCTGTTCGATCCCGGAACCTCCTTCGTTCCGGGCAACTACTGGCACATGGGTGAAACGGCCGACGGTCTGATCGAGGGCGGCGCGATTGAGCCTCTGATTATCGTCGGCGTATATAACACTGGCGAGAAACGTATCGATGAGTACACGCCGGTTCAGGATAGCCGTCTCGGCGGAGGCCGCGCAGATGCCTACGGTAGAATGCTGGTCGAAGAGCTCAAGCCCTTCATTGATGCGCAGTATCGCACCCGGCCCGAAGTCCCGTATTGCGGTCTCGGGGGTTCTTCCCTGGGCGGCCTGGTAACTCTGTATCTCGGCTTACGCTATCCAGATACTTTTTCCAGGCTGGCGGTCGTATCTCCGTCGGTGTGGTGGCGGAGGCGGGTCATTCTCAGAACCGTCGCCGCAGTCTCAGCCAAGCCGGATCTGCGCATTTGGCTCGACATCGGTGGTAAAGAATCCACCCGGGCCGTGCCCGACGCGCGAGCGCTCCGTGACATCCTGATTCAAAAAGGCTGGCGTCTCGACCAGGATTTGGCTTACACCGAAATCGAGAATGCAGAACACACCGAGTCCGCCTGGGCACAGCGTGTCGCACCCATGTTGCAGTTCCTCTTTCCTGCTCCCGATTGCGATTGACCCAATCCTCCAGTTGCCATGGGCCCGTTCGCTGGCTAAGAACTGGACGGTAGCCGGGATGTTCTCCGTAGCTTGGCCAACAGAGATAGGCCGGCGGAACGCGACCGGCCAGTCCAGCGTGTATTTCGATCGCCAGCTTACAGGGTCCTGGGATGCCTATGTCGAGTACTCAGGATCGTTTCCGCAACGGGGCGGTCCCCACGTGATCGACTTCGGGGCAGCCTACAAGCTTCCCCCCCACCGGCAGCTGGATCTCCATTGGAATCTAGGACTTTCCTCAGCGGCCCCGGACTACTCAATCGGCTTTGGTTACTCCCTCCGAATCCAGGTTTTCCGAGTGCAGTGATGTCTGGGAAGGAGTTAGCCGTCCTGTTTAGAGGCCGCGACTTGGCCGATAAGGTTACCGTAGGAAACTGGCTCAACTGGCTATGACTCTTTCCCTAAAGGTGGATATTGCTGTCCCCTGCTCTTAAGCGCACAATGAGAGGTCGATTGCATCGCCGCGATCGAACATGCTGTTTGCCAAGGAGGCGAGTCATGGGTGAGATTCCCTGCAGACCGATCTTTCGCATCAAACTCTGGTTCGCAGTCACAGTTATAGTCTCAGCAACTGCGAGCGGACTTGGAGAGCAGTTACCTGCTGCCCAAAATCCCAGTAGCCCTCCTCCCAATGCAGCCGTCCCCATCGAAAGAAAGACGCTTAGCCTGGATGAGCTGCCCGCCGAAAAGAAGGCGGACCTTCTCATGGCTCGCGGACAATATGCGGCAGCCATTACCGCCTACCAGCAAAGCAACCTGAAATCCGCCATTGTCTGGAACAACATCGGCATGGCCTACCACCACCTCTATGCATTGGACCAGGCGCGGAGAGCCTACCAACAGTCGCTCTCGCTCAATCCTCGGTTTGCCGCTGCCGACAATAATCTTGCCGCGGTCTATTACGGTCAGCACGAATTCAGAGTGGCTGAACACTTCTATAAGAAAGCCATCAAACACAGCAAGGAAAGTGCGGTGATTTACTGCAATCTCGGCACCGCCTATTTTGCCGAGCAGAAGTACAAGAAGGGCGTAAAGATGTACCAAAAGGCATTCTCGATCGATCCGGATGTCTTTGCACCCAATCAGGCAGCCATGGTGGAGGGCGGTGGTTCGCGTGAACAACGGGTAGCCATCAACTACTACATCGCCCAGACCTTCGCCAAAGCGGGCAAGCAGGATCAGGCTCTCATTTTTCTTCGCAAGGCGATGGATGAGGGCTTCAAGGATCGCAAACGTCTGGACGAGGACCAGGATTTTGCGGTCCTGCGGACGACTCCGCAGTTCCAGCAGTTGCTGACCCAGGAAAATCTGAACTAGTTGCCAAGCGGTGCGATCGATCTACCGTGTTTGAGGCCGGTGCCGTTTCTTTCATTCGCATGAAAACGTGTGCGCTACCATGGTGGTGTCTGTCTTAGCCACGCCGCTCCGGCATAGTTCCCACCCGAACTTCCCCGGTCGAAGCGACGGCGAGAACAAGGGGGAAGATTGGCTGCGACAATAAGCCCTGGCGCTCCGGCGACTTCCGTGCCTCCAGCCAAGCTTGACTATAGCCTCACCGGGGTTAATTCCACCGCCGCCGTCGAGCGCGGCTTGGCCGAAGCAGAGTGGTATCAGTGTCCCGTCCCGCGCGAAACCATGCGCACCCTGTTACAGCGCCGCGACGGGCCGGCAATCCGTGACACCATCCTGTGGTTTGCCCTGATCCTCGGCAGCGGTTTCCTGACCTATAAGCTGTGGGGCACCTGGTGGGCAATTCTGCCTTATGCCGTCTATGCAGTCCTGTATGCATCGACCTCGGATTCGCGCTGGCACGAAAGCGGTCACGGTACAGCTTTCAAAAGCGATTGGATGAACAACGCGCTTTACGAGATTGCTTCCTTCATGGTCATGCGGGAATCTACCCTCTGGCGCTGGAGCCACACGCGACATCACAGCGACACCATTATCGTCGGAAGGGACCCTGAAATTGCCGTGCCCCGGCCGCCGGATTTGAAGGCGATCCTCATGTCGTTCTTCAATATCGGCGTGTATCGGAAGTACTTCCGGCAAATCCTCATGCATTCAATCGGCCGCATGGCCCCCGAGGAGAAGACCTACATCCCAGAATCGGAGTTTCCCAAGGTCTTCCGTAAGGCGCGCATCTACGTCGCCCTATATCTGGTCGTGATCGCCATCGCCATCAAAACCGGCAGCATTCTGCCCCTGCTGCTGGTGGGCATGACCAATCTCTTCGGCTCATGGCTGCTCGTCACCTACGGATACACACAACATGCGGGGCTGGCGGAGAATGTTCTCGATCACCGTCTTAATTGCCGCACGGTATATATGTGCTGGCTGCATCGCTATCTCTACTGGAACATGAATTATCACGTCGAGCACCACATGTTCCCGCTGGTTCCGTACCATGCCCTGCCACGTTTGCATGCCGCCGTCAAAGACGATTGTGCGCCGCCCTATCCCAGCCTTCTGTCTGCGTGGCGCGAGATTGTTTCCACCATTCTTCGCCAGGTCAAGGACCCTGCATTTCACGTCAAGCGCAAGCTCCCTGAGCCCAACGTGCGCTTCCGGGATAGCTCATACTCCTCCCCATCCGGACCGGACCCGGAGGGATGGATTGTCGCTTGTGCGGCTGCTGACCTTGGCCTGGCGGATGTCATCCGTTTCGATCACGGCAAGAAGACTTATGCCTTGTATCGCACCGAGGACGGAAGATTGTATGGCACAGACGGACTCTGTACTCACGGCAATGTTCATCTCTCCAAAGGGCTGGTAAAGGGCAACATCATCGAGTGTTCAAAGCACAATGGACGTTTCCATTTGATCGACGGATCGCCCGCCCGCGTCCCGATCTGCCGCGGATTGGCGACTTACCCCATCGAGGAGCGAAACGGCAAAATCCTCATCAACGTCAGCCGCGCCGGCGGTGCGGGTGCTCGGCCACTCCGTACCTATCAATTGCGGGTGGTCAGCAATAACAACGTCGCGACCTTCATCAAAGAGCTTGTTCTCGAGCCACTGGACTTGAACGAGAAGATCTCATTCACCCCCGGCGACTACCTGCAACTTGATATCCCGGCTTACGAGGCCATTCGCTTTCGCGACTTCGATATTCCTGAACCGTTTGCGGCGGTTTGGGAACGACAGCATATTTTCGATCTGGTGGCGCGCAATCCACAGTTCGGCCGCCGTAACAACTACTCTCTTGCCAGCAATCAACAGACCGATCCCCAGCTTCGCTTCAACGTGCGCATCGCCACTCCGCCGCCAGGTCAGGACTGCGCTCCCGGAGTGGGTTCCAGTTATGTCTTTAGCCTCAAGTCTGGAGATATTGTCAGCGCCGTCGGTCCCTACGGCGACTTTCATATCAAGCCCACGCAGCGGGAAATGGTCTATATCGGGGGCGGCGCCGGAATGGCCCCGCTACGAGCCCATCTGTCGCACCTGCTGGAGACAGAGCAGACGGCCCGCAAGGTCACGTTCTGGTATGGCGCGCGATCCAGGCAGGAGATCTTCTACGAAAGCTACTTCCGCGAACTGGCCACCAGTCATCCCAATTTTGCCTTTCACCTGGCTCTCTCCTCCCCGCTGCCGGAGGATCAGTGGAACGGACACCTTGGGTTTATTCACGAAGTAGTGCTTGAGCATCACCTCAGCCGGCACACGAATCCGTGCAATGCGGAATACTATCTTTGCGGTCCACCAATGATGATCAAGGCCTGCTTGAAAATGCTAGGCGATCTTGGCGTGCCGGCAGGTCACATTTCCTATGACGAGTTCTGAGTTCCGGTCAAGGGAAGCAGCGTCCCGCTCCGCGACCTGGCGCACCCTATGCCGGCAGAATTAGCAACTGCGACAGGTATATAAATCAGCAGCGGATCAAAGTCTGAAGGCCCAAGCCATGTCGCGTCCGCCAGGCCTTCAGTGACGCAACCCCGCGGGAAAGACCCCGGTCTCCTGATGTTCAGAAGCTTGAGCTTCCTTCTTGCCCAAAAAATCCGAACGATAGTCTCGCGCGAATGTAGAAAATGAGTGAGGGGCTGCTCCGGTGACCTCCTTGATCGAATGAGAGATGCCGGTTGCTTCGCCCCGCCGGTAGTGGGCATAGTCCTCGATCAGGCCATCCGCCTGCCAATCGGGCATGCGAATCTGGCGAAGCGATTCTCGGAACTGTTGCTCCGGCAGGTCCACGAACGTAATCTGCCGATCCAGGGCTTCCGATAACTTGGCCGCCATCTCCGAATGGGTCAACGCCTCCGGTCCGGTGAGATCATAGGTCTTGCCTTCGCACCCGGTCCGGGTCAATGCCGCTACGGCCACCGCGGCAATGTCGCGCACATCGACCACGGTCACCCGCGCGTCCGCGGCAGGAGCAAAGAAACGGCCCTGCGTGGCGATGGTCTTGCCGATCATCAAGAGGGCCTGCATGTACAGGTTAGGACGAACGTTGGTGAAGCTCATCCCGGAGTTGCGAATTGCCTCTTCCACTGCGGCGTGATAGCGAAGAAACCGCGCGGGAGACTTCAAGGAGGCATGAAACTGAGAGAGATAAACGATGTGTCGTACGCCGCTCTCACGCGCCAGGCGCACAAAGCGGAGCTGACGCTCTTCAACCGTCTCCGAGGAATTGGTAACCAGAAATGCCCGCTGCACACCGGCCAGGGCTCTGCGCAGGCTCGCCTCATCGTCGAAATCCGCCTCTACGAATTCCAGTCCGTGGTACGGACGGATCGTGTCCTTCCGCTTGCGAACCATGGCCCGGATGCGCTCGCTCCTTCCCGACAAGCGCTTGAGAATTTCGATTCCGTTTTTGCCTGTGGCTCCAGTGATGAGGATCATTTTTCTACCCCTAAAAGATGAGAAGGGATCCTGCGTCCTGCTAGTTGCCCCCTGCCTGCAGAAATGCGGAATGACGCTTTGCGGGTCGCCGCCCCATCGTTCCAATCTGTGCGGTTGACCGTACCAAATCGCACAAATACACTCAAATTCCGGCCCATTCAAACCAATCTCGATTATCAGAGAGCCCAATGGCTAGAAGACAAAAGATCGCCGCCATGCTTCCGCTGCTGGCTTTTTTATCTACATTTAGTCTCACTGCGTCTTGTGCAGCTGCGCAGACGCAAACCTGGTACCTCGATCCTCCGCACTCTGCAGCCCAGTTCTCCGTGCGTCACATGGGGATTTCCAACATCCGGGGGACGTTTACGAAAGTCAACGGTGTTGTCGTCGATTCCCCCGATCTCAGCAAGGCTTCGGTGAACATAACCATCGATGCCAGTTCCGTGGATAGCCGGGTGCAAATGCGTGACGACGATCTGCGCAGCGATCACTTCTTCGACGTCGCCAGGTACCCAACCATCACTTTCCAGTCCAAACGAGTGGAATCGGCCGGTCCGGGCAAGCTTAAGATCACCGGCGACCTCACAATTCACGGGGTCACAAAGGAAGCGGTTTTGGATGTGGACGGTCCCACACCGCCGGTGAAAGATCCGCGGGGCAAGTCCCATCGTGGTGTCTCCGCTACGACTACGATTAGCCGCGCAGACTATGGAATGAACGCCGATCCCGGGATGATTGGGGATCAGGTCGCTATTCAAATAGATGTGGAAATGGTCGATCAAGCGCCTGGTGCGCCGCGGCCAGCTGCTCCCCCGCGCACGCCGCCGGCCATGTAGCGGGGTCAGGGTCCGGTAGCTTCGTTACCCAGCTGTTCCGGTTTGAGGTATTTAATGAGCACGACCTCATTGCCCGCCTCGCCATAGATCAGCTCGTCGATGATGTTCTGCGCGAGCAGGATGCCGAAGCCGCCCGCCCGGAGTCCCTGCTCTTCCCGGATCTCAACGTGGCGGATCGGATCCGAGGGCGGGTTCATGATGGCCGCATGACGGATTTCATCGAGTGAAAAGCCTTCTCCCGGATCCTTCACTCGGCATAGAACCATGTGCTTGGCGCGAATGTAGGAAATCTCCACGTGCTGCGTGGAATCGAAATGTGCGCCGTGCTCGATCGCGTTCATGAGCATCTCGCGAAACGCCAGGCCGACAGCATCTCTCTCCTCTATGGGAAGGTCCGGTACTTCATGAATAAACTGAATCAGCCGGTCAGCCGTCTTGCGATCACAGCGTGCAACCAGGTGGATCAATTGTGGTGTGGCGGAGAGAACCTCGATGCCTTCATCCCAGACCGGGCCCAACGTCGCCAGCAGGAGCATCTGTTCAAACGCATCCATGGAGTAGGGTTCGGAGAAATAGCTGAAGGCGCGTTCGCGCATTGCGGCGATTACATCTGCGGGCGTGCTCTGCGAGGTAATGATGATCAGCCGTACATGAGGCCGTACCAGGCGAATCTGGCGCAAAAGTTCTACATCCTGTTTGCCGGAGGTTTCTCCTCCTGTAAGCACCAGATCATAGGCGCGCGCCTTCAGCATTTCGAGTGCGACGCGGTTAGTGGGGGCCAACGCAATTTTCCAGGCGGGCAGAACCTTCTCTACAGCCGCCGGGACCTTGCTGTCAGAGCCAACCACAAGCGCTGTTCTTTGTGGGCCTGACGGCCCAGGATTCGTACGGCCGCCGATAAATCACCGCCTGGCTCCATCATAAGGCCGCCCGGCTGTCAGTTCATCTTCATTCCAGGCATGGCGGCATGGTCCATGTTGTCATGGCCCTGGTCGTCATCATCGGTGGACCAGATCTTTTTGGCATCGGTCTCGTAGGGATAGACATGGACCATCCAACCAAAAATGTGGGGGAAGAAGACGCCTCCCGCGGCTTCGCAGTCCTCCCGCGTATGAATCGATCCCAGCAATCCAAATTTCGCATCCGGGCCAAAGTACGCAGCCTTCTGGCCGGGAGGTGCTTTGCAGAAATTCACGTGCTGATGCCACCGAGCGATGCTGAGCGGAATCCGATCGTTCAATTCGTCTTCGTTCGCATCCACCCGGTCTGTATACATCACCCCGACCAGCTTATATCCGCCGTCCGCGGTCTTCTTGTACAGCAGAGACGTAGGCCTGTCAGGAGCGAAATGAGAGCGCGCCTCGAAAGCGTAGGCAGGTTTGGTGAAGTGATACTGTGGCTGCGGCACGTTGGGGAGAAATATCTCGTAACCATCGTCCAGTGCCTTGTGGTAATCCTGGTACGGCGCCATGGCCTTTTTCGCCGCAGCTATGACCGCATCTGCTTTCTGCTGATCACCCGGCTGCGGAGTTCTCAACGTTGTCATATACATGTGCCCGGCCATGCGTCCCATGCTGCGGTGATCGCCATCCCACGCCGCTGCCGTGGCCGCTGCCAGGCCCACCACCATGCAAGCGAGAGATGCCGCGACGATTGAGCCCCTGGTTCCCATATTCCTATCAGACCTCGTTTTGTAAGACGGGAAAGTCCGGCCGTTAGTCTTGAAACCGGCCTATAACCGCGAGCAGTTTGACAAAAAATTACAATCCCGTGCTCCAGCCGAATGAACCCAGAACGGCCGCCCAGGTTGCGTCTCCAGCCACGGCGATCAATCGAAGCCGTAACCTTACCTTAGTCATTTCCGGGTGCCTGACTTGTTCACGGCAGGTGAAAGGAGCAATGAAAACGAGGTAGAGGACGGTTGCGCAACAGGATTGTTATCTTGGCCGGAAAAATCATGGGGGCAAACAAACCTCAGGCCAACTGCCCGCCGTCAACAAAGAGCAGAACGCCGGACACATAAGCCGCATCTTCAGAGGCAAGAAACAGAGCCGGTCCTGCCACATCCTCTGGAGTTCCCATTCGCCCAAGCGGAATGACGCCGGTTTCGGAATCATACTTTGCCAGGAAAATCGGGTCGCTCAAAATCGGGGCGGACAGGCGCGTTTTGATCGGCCCTGGTCCTACCGCATTCGACCGGATCCCATATTTTCCGTATTCCCGCGCCAGCGTCTTGGCCAAAAGAAAGACTCCCGACTTGGATACGTTGTAATGTGCCAGTTGCGCCTCTCCATCCCAACTATTCGTGGAGGCCATGAACACCAGCTTGCCGTTCCTCCGCGCCACCATATGCGGTAGCACTGCCTTCGCCGTGAGGAAAGCGCCACGCAAATTGATGTCGAGCGTATTGTCCCAGGTGGACACGTCGAGATCCGCAAACGGTACCGCCGCGGCGATGCCGGCAATGTACATCAGGATGTCGATGCGGCCATGCCAGGCAACAGCGTGTTTGACAGCTGTCTCCACCTGGGCCTGATCGCGCACGTCACAGGGGAAGCCCTTGCATAAGCTGCCTTCCTGGCGCATTTCCTGAATGGTGGTTTCCATCGCCTCCGGATCCACGTCGGCAATCGCAACATAGGCGCCTTCGCGCCCAAGACGCATGGCGATGGCCCTGCCGATTCCATGGGCCGCGCCCACAACCAGGGCAACCTGCTCTTTGAAACGTGGCCTTCCGTTTGTCCCCTGAGCGTCCATGCGCAGACTCCTTCAGCCCGCAGCCTATCTCGGGCTTCCTCCTTCGTCTGTAGCGAGAGCGCAAACTTTTGTTGGAGGACAACTCGCCGGTTGCTACGCCGCAGGCAGGCAAACTCCGGAATAACGCCGGCATGCGTCCACAAATGCGTCCTGAATACCAGTATCGTGGGTGGCGCGATTGGAGGGGCGCAGCTGCTGATGAAAAAAGTACTTGCCCGTGACCATGGCTGCTTTGTCATCGCTGACGGCAAGCCACACCTGCGTTCGATGCGCAGCGTCCAGGTTATCCGGCGCTCCAGGGCCGCCCATCTTGGTAGCTACCCAGCCCGGCTCCAGCGCATTCGAAAGAATCCCAGGCCACAGGCGTGCGATTGCGAACGCCAGCAGCACATCATGCAGCTTCGTATCCGAGTAAGCCTGTTGGCCCTGCCAGGGCCGCTGCTCCCATGCCAGATCCTTCAGGCTGGGATCGCCATATTGGTGAAGTCCTGAGCTCAGGTAAATTAGGCGCTTCGGCCTTTGGATGAGCGCCGTCAGAATATACGGAGCCAGGGCATTGACGGCGAACACATGAGGCAGTCCATCTTCTGTCTCAATACGCCGAGGTTCCCGGTACCCGACGCCCGCATTATGAATGACCGCGTCGAACACGCCGAGGCGGTTGACCTGCTCGGCCACGCACCGCGTTTGTTTGATACTCGCCAGATCACCAATCGCTACGCCTGTAGCTCCGGGTACGGCCCTCATGGCTTCCTGCCCGCGCTTTTGATTTCGAGCGTGCAGCATCACGCTGTGTCCTTGCTCGATCAGCAACTGTGCAGCCATCCGGCCCAGGCCATCGGAGGAACCGGTGATAAAGACATGCGCCATGAACCATAGATGCTGCCATGCCAACGGAAGTTCCGAGGCGCTCTGGCGTGCGTTCAAGAAACGCGGAAAACGAAGCCGCCGTAAAGCCGTCAACCATATACCCGGTCTGTACCCAGGCAGCTGAATATTGGGAGTGGGGGGCGGGGCACCCTGTCCGCAACACTACCGAATTCCTATAGAAGCACGCGCGGCCGGCGTTCAGGTACCATCTTTTCTGTTGTCCCGGGTATCCCGAGAGTCCAAGGCTGATGAAACCAACAACTCTGTTCAAGCAGTATCTGCTGGCGAAAGAAATCCTGATGATTCCGGTCTCCCACGACCCGCTCTGCGCGACGATTATTCAGCGGGCTGGATTCAAGGTCGTAGGTTGCGGGGGCTATGCCAATTCGGCTGCTCTCATTGCCGCTCCCGATGTCGAATTGCTTACCCTGACCGAAATGGTCGACGCCGTCTGGCGCACGACGGATGCCGTCGATCTGCCTGTGTTTGCCGATGGGGATAACGGCCATGGCAATACTACCAACGTTCAGCGCACCGTGAAGCAGTTCGAAAAAGCGGGTGCAGCCTCTGTGATGCTGGAAGACCAGGTTTCACCCAAGCGGTGTGGGCACATGTCGAGCAAGCATGTAGTTCCAGCGGATGAATTCGTGGCCAAGATTAAGGCTGCTGTCGACGCCCGCGCGGATCAGGATCTCACCATTCTGGCCCGTACCGATGCTATCGCGATTAAGGGCCTGGCAGAAGCAGTCGATCGTGCCCACCGCTGTGTCGAAGCGGGCGCCGACTGGGTCTTCCTGGAAGCGCCCGAGAGTGTGGAGCAGATGAGGCAAATACCTGGCTTGGTTTCCGTGCCCACGCTAGCCAACATGATTCCTGGTGGTCGAACCCCCATACTGCCCGCCTCAGAGCTGGAGTCGATAGGTTTTGCCGCAGTCATCTTTCCCAATGTATTTACCTACGCCTATGCCAGACTAGCTACGGATATCGCCGCCGAATTGCTGCGCACGGGCACGACCGCGCCGTTTCATGACCGCATGATTGAGTTTGAAGAGTTCAATAATCTGGTTGGCTTGACAAAGATCCGCCAGTCAGAGGAACGCTACTATGCCCACCTCGAGGATGCACACCTGAGAGGTGCTTGAATACGCAATTTTGATCCGGCATGAGCGTCTGCCGCCCAGATGGCTTGCAAACACGGCGGCTCGCGTAGTCCAAATGGGTTCAGCGCTTTGGAATGATTGTAACTATCACGTATGCCTGACTGCCTTCAGCTCGGAATTGGATCCTGGACCCTCCCCTGGGCTATCGGCGTAAAGGGATATCCGCCACCCCAGGCGCCGCTCGGCTGGATTGGTCTGCTTGAAAAGGCATTGGAAGTTAAGGCTTCTGTGGTGCAGATCGCCGATAATCTTCCCCTCCACGAATTTCCGGATCAGGAACTGGACCAACTGCGCGAGGCAGCCAGCGGCCGCGGCCTGGCGCTCGAAGCCGGCACACGGAGTCTGGATCCGGAGCATCTGGCAAACTACATCGCGATCACCCACCGGATAGGCGCCCGGGTCCTGCGCACAGTCCTGTCCGGGAGCCTGCTCGGGTTGCGACAATTAGCAACCGCAGAAAAAAATATTCGCGAGGTGCTGCCCCACCTGGAGGAAACCGGGGTCACGCTTGCCCTCGAGAACAACGAAGCGTTCGGTGCATTGGAATTTGCAGGCCTCATCGAACGCTTAGACAGCCCGCACGTGGGCATTTGTCTGGATACAGCTAATTCTCTCGGCCGCCCTGAAACTTTGGAGACCGTAATCAGGAGTTTGGCACAGCACGCGGTTGTGCTCCACGCGAAGGATTACGACATTCACCGCATCGATAACCGTATGGGATTCTCCGTTGTCGGAACCGCCGCGGGAGAGGGCAGAGTTGATTTCGGCTACGTTTTCCGGGAACTCCACCGGCATGGCCGCGCCGGTATTAGCGTCATCCTGGAGCACTGGCCGCCCTTTACCGGGACAATTGAGCAGACTGTGCGCCTGGAGCAGGACTGGCTGAGCCGAAGTACGAGTTTTCTCCGCAACAAATTGTCCGCAACACAGGGAACGCCCTGATGGGCGCAATCGCGAGGGCGGAAATTGGCAAGACCGGACTCATGGTTTCTCGTCTTGGATTTGGCGGGGTTCCGCTCGGCGGCCTCTACCAGGATGTATCTGAGGCTGATGCCGGCGATACTATTCGCCGGGCTCTCGAGCTTGGGATCAACTACTTCGACACCGCGCCCATCTATGGACTCGGCAAAGGAGAGATACGCCTGGGCCGGGAACTTGCGTCCGTCCCGCGCGACTCCATCGTAGTTGCAACCAAGGTTGGCTACTCCCTGGCTTCCGGGAACGGGACAAACGAAAGAGAAGTATTTCACCGCTTCGTGAATGTGCCCCCGCTCCGGCCTTTCTACGACTATAGCTATGACGGCATCATGAGGAGTTTGGAAGGCAGCCTGCATCGGCTAAACCTGGCTTCTGTCGACATCCTGAATATTCACGATCCCGACCATTCCTGGGAGGAGGCGATGAGCACCGCCTATCCCACGATTCATCGCCTGCGCAGCGAGGGGGTCGTTCGCGCAATTGGCGTGGGTATGAATCAGGCGGAGATGCTGGCCCGCTTTGCCAGAGAGGGGGACTTTGATTGCCTGCTGCTGGCCGGAAGATACACGCTCATGGATCATTCCGGTTTATCGGAGTTATTGCCTATCTGTGAACGAAAGGGCATCAGTGTCATCATCGGCGGCCCATACAACAGCGGAATATTGGCAACCGGCGCCCGTTTCGGAGCAACCTACAACTACGTCGAGGCTCCGCCTGCTTTGCTCGAGAAGGTGGCCGCGATTGAAGCCGTCTGTGATCGCCATCAGGTTCCTCTTCCAGCCGCAGCCTTGCAGTTTCCCATGGCGCATCCCGCGGTAACGGCCGTCATCCCTGGCGCGCGTTCCTCTGCCGAGGTGGCGCAAAACAGCAGCTTCTTTACGCATCTCATTCCCGCCGGCTTCTGGCAGGAGCTTCGGCATCTGGGTCTCCTGCCACCGGATGCGCCGGTGCCGTCTGGCTCATGACCGTCCAACCTTAAGACAACGAACGGCCTGATACGAAGCAGGGAAAAGGGATGCCGGGAACGGCTGCCGATGAAGAACCAAAACGGGGCCCGGGAGCCGTAACGCAAAGCGCCATCGCTCGCCACAAAAACGCCATTCTCATCGAGTGGCGTTTTCTGTTTCTGGCGCGATACATGGAGGTGCTCTCCTCCACGCGACGCCCAATCAAATCAGCACCTCCTCCGGTTGTCCTCCAACCGGGAGCGAAGCGAAGTGGAGGACCTGCTGTTTGCTCATTTACTCGTGGGCACTCCGAGTAAACTGAACCCGAGGAAGTCTGTGAACACCCAGCGACAACCCTCACCTTCCCTGGCGCTGTTCGAATTCTGCACGGCCTACTTCCTGATCATGGCCGCCATCTGGACGCTGAACCCGTGGCAGCGGTTCTTCTATTGGACCGCAATTGTATGGGTGGTAGTCACTACGTGGATTCATCGCCCGACCTGGAGAAGCCTTGGTCTTGGTCTTCCGGGTCTCGTCCGGTCGTTATGGGTAACCGGTGCCGCCGCGATTTTGGCGATCCTCGCTGTCTATATCGCGAACCGCGTGCACTCTCTGCACCCTTTGCATGGTCCCACTCCGCTTGTCCGTCACGTCTGGGGATATCTGATATGGGCGGTCATGCAGCAGTTTTTGTTGCAGATCTATTTCCTATTGCGCCTGATGCGGCTGCTACCTGGTAAGTTCCCGCCGATACTGGCTGCCGCGGGCTTATTTTCCCTCGCGCATCTGCCCAACCCGGTGCTGGCTCCGATCACGCTGGTGTGGGGTATCGCAGCCTGTTTGCTGTTCCTGCGCTATCGCAATATCTATTCCCTGGGCCTCGCCCATGGCATTCTCGGGCTTTGTGTCGCAGTCATTGTGCCGGATTCCATCCAGCACCATATGCGCGTGGGCATCGGCTATTACCGCTACCATGGTCACCGCAGCCACACGGACCAGATCGTATCCACCGAGGCGTGGGTAACGGCCGACGACCCGACGCGGCGTGCCTGACGCCAGGCCAGTCCATAAAAGATGCCGGCTATGGTAGCCAGCAGCACGTAGCGCCAGTTGAAAAGCACGGCTCGCTTGTTGAAGTGAGAAAGCCCAAACAATGTGGAAGTGATGAGAAGGGCACGCGCCGGTCCAACCCGTCGCTCGAGAAGGTTCTGCATCCAGCCGCGAAAGAACAGTTCCTCCGGCACCGCAATAAAGAAGAAAGTGAACAGCCATGCCGGCAGGACGCGCATTGGCGAAGGAATGACGGCGTGGAAATGCAGGAAGCCGAGCGCCAACCCAAGCCCGGCGCCAATCGGAGTGTAAGCCGCCAACGCGAACAGCCCGATCCCGAAATCGCGCCGCTGGAGTCGCAGGTCAAAGCCAACCTGGCGCAGTTGACGAATGCCCAGAAATCCATAGATGCCCGCGTCGAGCAGGAGAACCTTATTGAAGATCGCAAGTCCGGGGGGCCATGCAGGCTCGAACCAGCGCAGGTCTACCGCCAGTCCGATCACCAGCAGGATGAGAAAATCCCTCCACCCTCCTCGCTGCTCCGGGTCTGCCAGTCGCGCCTCATACAACAGCAGGCTGATGCCAATCGGCAGCAGCATATAAAGCGCCAGCCATCCCCATGCGAAAATGCCCCGAGAAGTAGAGACCAATACATACGGAACCGCAAGCCCGGCGGGCGCGAGAATGCGCATCCCAACCGGCATTCGCTGCACCAGGGAAACTACGTTGGGACAAAATGCGGCCGCAAAATAAGGGATCAGCGTAAGCAGCGCGGCCACAATAACGGGAGGATTAGAAAGCAGCCGCAGCATTCACCGGCCAAACTGTCGCAGATGGTGATCGGGATGTAAATATCCCCAGCGCATCCAGTCTTTCAGACTCATCGGACCAAACACCGGGTGGGCTGTACAAGGTGTCGGCAAACTGTCACAGAAGCGGTCCAGGCTATGCAGCAAAGCAGCCAGGTCCTGATGGAAATCTACGGGTACTGAGCCGCCCTTCCCCTGCTCAACTTCCGGCCGCGTGGGAAACCCCTTGGCCCATCGCAAAGGTGAGTTAAGGGCGATTTCTTTGAGCAACGTTCGTTGCAGCCATCCGCTTGCCGGACTGGCGTGCTTCTCTCCTAGAGCGATTCTGTAGGAGTCGTTCAAGTGGCACACCATCTGGTGGACAGACATCCGGCCCCATCGGGCGGCATCGCCCGGCGAGAGAGCGCGCAGCCGCGAAGCTATTTCCTCCCGGTCCGCCGGATTGTTCAGATTCTTCATGTCAATGAGCGATGACCGGGTGGCATGCTGACTGGGTCTTGCCGGCGATGGAATCGGAGTAGAACGTTACCGATCCCTGAGCCTCCCACCAGATGTAGGGTCCCGCTGCGTAGCGCGCGCCCGAACCGGAAATCACGTTGGCCAGGATCAGGGAAGAATCGTGCACCGGGACTACAACCAGGCTGTTTCCGTCTCCGTTGATGTATTCCACGGCAAATATACCCGCGGGCAGGCCCATACCAGCGCCCTTGGCGTCGCACTGGTATTGCACCGTCTTGCGCGAAAGCGGTTGTGTTCCCTTGAGGTGAATCGTCAGATCACTTGCGCTTGCCACCGCGCAGAAACCTAGCGCAACCGGCAGGACCAAACCTCGTATCGTTTGCATTGCGTCTTCTCCTTAGGTACCTGTGGCTACTACGAAATACTGCGCTTTTTCTGGCCCGGGATTATGCACTCCATGCAGTTGATTGGATTGAACGAATGCTGCTGAACCGGGACCGATGACTGTGGTCTTCCCTTCGATGGTCACAGCAACGTTGCCTTTCACCAGCAGAAACAACTCCTCGTGAACGTGGCGATGCGGTGGGTGCGGCTCGCTTCCTGCCGCCAGAATTGTCTCGTGCACCTCTAGATGCTCCCCATCGTGCAACACGCCGTCAAGAATCGGCCGCGATTGGTTCGGCCCGTTTTGCTTCACTGGTAATTCACCGAACGGCTTGACGAAGGAAGTCAGCGCTGTGCCATCTGCTGCAAAGGCCGAAACTGCAGCAAGCATGGGAAGCGCCTGCAGAAGCGAACGCCGGCTTGTATCCATGAGGACCCCCGTGAACTCGTGAACCATCGACAACAGCGTTTGTTATAGGCCTTCGCGGTGCGCCAAATCAAGACAGGGCCTGCTTCCCGCTGGTAATATCGTCGGGAATCAATCGCCGGGGAGTCCCATGCCATTTACGCCAAATCGCCGCAGCTTCATCATCGCCAGTGGAATGACCGCTCTTGCCTCTACCAGGGTCTGGGGTGCAAATGACACCCTGCGCATCGGGGTCATCGGAGCCGGGGGCCGCATGAGAACCATCCTCGACTCGGCCGACCAGTCCGGCGTACCTTTTCAGATCGTCGCGGTAAGCGACGTGTATGGTCCGCGGCGCGATGAAGTGAAGGAGCGTTCCAATGGCATCGCTACCACCCACGTTGACTATCACGAGGTGCTTTCGAAAGACATCGATGCTGTCCTTGTAGCCACACCGAACCATTGGCACGTGCGCGTCGCGTGCGACGCGCTTGCCGCGGGCAAAGATGTCTATCTGGAAAAGCCGGTAACCCACAGCATCGAAGAAGGCGCTACCCTCGCCCGTGCCGTTCACTCCTGCAAGCAGGTGTTGCAGTGTGGCATGCAGCAACGCAGCTGGACGCATTTCCGCAACGCGGTCGATCTGATTCAGGGTGGAAGCCTGGGCCGCGTCACCCAGGTGAGAACCTACTGGTGGCAAAACTACAACCAGGCCAGCTGGCGCCCCAAGCCGGTGGATACACAGGCGCTCGACTGGAAGATCTGGCTTGGCAATGCGCCCGACCAGCCATTCAGCGAAGAAAAGTTTTATCGCTGGCGCTGGTTCTGGAATTTCGGCGGTGGCGGCATGACCGATCTCTTCACTCACTGGATCGATGTCGCCCACTGGGCTATGAAGGCCGATACTCCGCGTGAAGCCCATTTGCTGGCCGACAAGTACATCTTCGAAGAATGGGATTGCCCCGACACACTCCAGGCTGCGCTGCGCTATCCCGGCTGGGATGTCGTCTACGAAGGAATGATGAGCTCTTCCATCGACGACGGAGGTCTGGAATTCCGCGGCACGGAAGCCACCCTCAAACTCAACCGGAGTGGCTTCGGCGTGTACCGCGAAGGCCTGAAAGGCAACCAGAATCCTATCCTCAAAGAGGAAAGCTACCGCGACGGAACCATTGACCACGTGCTGAATTTCTTCAACTGCGTCAAGTCGCGTAAAGAGCCAAACGCCCCGGTAGAAACCGGGATAAGCGCGGCGCGCGCCGGGCAGATCTGCAACCTCGCCTACAAGAAGAACGCCCAGATTTCCTGGCCCCCCAAAGGGTCGGCCTAGGTCACGATTGGGTGGGAGCCCCTGCACTTATGCGGGGGAGGAGTGCTCCACCACTCGATTCAGAGAGCAGACTCTGACGATGCGCTTGAGCGTCGGCTGGCCCGGGCCTTCTGAGCCGCCGGAAGGACAAACTCCACTCATCGCGCATTCGGCAACAATCCCTCCTCCACCAACACCGGAGGCCGCCGGTGCCGCGTGATCTGCTCGTAGGCATAAGCCCAGCCGAGCAGGTCACCGTCTTTCCACGGCCGCGCGGAAATCTCCAGGCCAAACGGCAACCCGTCAGGATAAAAGCCGCCTGGCACCACCACAGCCGGCACGCCCAGCATATTCACCCAGCTCGTGTCGCTGTGCGGCCCTGTGCTGATCTGCCCATCCTGGGGCATCGTCTCATCCGGTGGCGGCATCTGGATGGCCGGATAAACATATCCATCCAGATGGAGCCGATCGAGCGTGGCATCGTATTCTTCCAGCGCCTTCCTGCGAGGCTCCGTGTAGTTGGCCTTTGCTTGCGGATCGCGCTCAAATGCCGCTTGCTTCACCTTCCACGAATCCCCGCCGATAATCGTCGCCGGTAATGGAGAACCGGCAGCCTTCTCGTATTCGGCGGATGAGTGATATTGCGCTGGTCCATATGCGGCAAGAAACTTCTCCGTGCCTTCGCGCACATAAGGCAGAGTGCAGATTCGAGACGCTGTATCCGCGAAGCTGTCGGGCAAGATGGAGTCGCCAAATATCACCGTGGCGCCGGCAGCCCGTAAGCCCTCGAGGGCTTTCATAAAGGCTTCCCGCGTCTCGGGTCGCAGCGGAAGGCGAGCGTCCGCTCGGTCGTTGGCCGCGGCGCTGGCAGTCTCGGTCGCCGGAATTCCTTGGAACGGAATTCCCGCTCCAGCGAGAATGAACGCCGGCACGCCAAACCGTTTGCCTTTGAGTGCATCTGCCTTCAGATACCCGCGATAGGGGCCCGGCTCAGCCTCCGGACTCTTCGTCGCCATCACATCCAACGCAATCGCCGCATCGGTCACATCGCGAGCGATTGGCCCGGTGTTGTCGAGCAGCCAATCGAGCGGCGCGATGCCTGCGATGCTCACCAAACCGCGTGTCGGGAACACTCCCACCACAGAGCTCGTCGCCGCCGGCATGCGAATGGAGTTGCCCGTATCGGTTCCGTTGCCCAACACGGCGAGGTTTGCCGTCACCGCAGTCACGGTGCCGCCAGAAGATCCTCCCGGACTGAAGCGTACATCGTAAGCGTTCCCCGTACGCCCGTAAGCCGTGCTGCGGTTGGTATCGCTCGCGGCAAAGTCCGGCATGTTCGTTTGTCCGAGAATGATTGCGCCCGCCGCCCTTAGTTTTTCCACGATAGCGGCATCTCTCGGCGCAATCAGCTCGTGCCCGGGGAGCATGTAGCCTTTCCAGCCATCGGTCGTGATAAGCCCCTGCACCGAAGTGTTCGCCTTGATCACGATGGGCACGCCCCACAAAGGACCATGCGGAGTTGTTTCTGTGTCTTCGCGCTCGGCGGCAGCCAGCGCTCGGTCTCTGTCGATGGTCTGCACAGCGCGATAGATCCCGTTGTATTTTGCAATCCGCGCCAGATACCACTCCACCACTTGCGTCACGGTGTATCTACGCGCTTGATACAACGCCTCAAGCTGCGGAACAGTCACCTCCAGAAGGTCTCGGCTGATAGCGTCCGGAGCGGGACCACTACCGCCGGAAGCAGATGCGCTGACCAAACCAACTAGGGCGACCAGAAACAACGCAAAGGCGACCCTCTGCCTGAGAGTCGAGGCTAAACCTCGGCCATCGAATTTACGTCCAAGATCGGTAGGTGGTTGTTTCCCTTCACTCATGAATCCTTGCTCTCCGTTTTCCTGGGCCTCATTCAGACGCATGCCGCTCACTCCGTTCGTGTTCGCCGTGGTCCTTGTCATGGTAGCTTTTCCGCTGGCGGTCACCGCGCAGAATGCCGTCTTCAAAATTCCTCCGGTCAAAATACCGCTCGAAATTAAAGATCAATCGATCACGATTACGGCTTCGGCAGTTCTGACCCTATCCTCGCGCGACCGTGAGGTTAAGATATTGAACCTCGCGCTGACAGGCGACTTGTCTGACTTGCAGCGCAACCTGACGCCTCTTCTGAGCTCACAGCTCGACAAGGATGATCGCTGTGGAGAGCGCATAGCCATTCAAAACGCGACTCTCAAGCCCGCTCCGCCCTCCAGCATCGCCGTGGTCCAGTTGCATGTGGAGCGTTGGGCCTGTGTCAAGGTTTTGGGCAAGCAAGCTGCCAGGAAGGTTGTAGGCGGCGACGCCCAGGTCCCGATCAAGCTCACGCCGGTGATTGAGAAAGAGAGCGCGGAACTCCAGTTACAACCGGAAGTTGGTGAAATTGAAGCCGACGGTTCTCTCGGCGAGCTACTGCGCTCCGGGGCACTGGGCGGCGCGATTCAGGAGAAGGTGCGGACTTCTATCCTTTCGGCCCTGAACAAAGGCACCAATCTTGCCGCGACGCTCCCTCCCGCCGTTCAGGGTTATGTCACTGTCCAAAGCGCCGAGTTTAAAGACGCTGGTGGCGGAAACCTGTTAGTAGTTCTCGATGGAGAAGCGCGCATTACCCAGCAGCAGGTGAAGCAGCTCTCTGATCAAGTGAAAGAAAGACTCGCGTCCCGCTAGGTTGTAAGGAGGGAACATCTGCGCAAAGATCGATCGTGGCGGGTCGTGCGCAGCATTAGCGATACCTCAAAGTGTTTTTGAGAATACGGCCCTTTGGGCCACGAATGACAGGTTCTTTACAAACGTTTGGTGCGACTTCAGCGGGCCTATCTTACGAGATCGGCCATACCATGGTTCCAGCCCTCTAACCTTCCAAAATAACGCGCCAATTCAGCAGCCCCACTGGTAGACTGCTGGCACCTTGTTCGCCCTCCAATGACGATCGCAGAAGTTAGACAGTTCGGCCCCTACCGTCTGATCGAAAAGATTGGATCTGGTGGAATGGGCGAAGTATATCGAGCGCTCGACACTCGTCTGGAGCGTGAGGTCGCGCTCAAGCTGATTTCTGATAGCTATCTGGGCGCAGGGATTGGCAGCGGATCCCCGTCACCGGCGACTCCGAGTCCGCACGGCACCCCTTCCTCCGGTGTTTCTCAGGAGCGCTTTTTGCGGGAGGCTCGGTCTGCCGCCACTTTAAACCACCCCAACGTTTGCTCGATTCACGATACCGGCGAGCAGGATGGACGCCCCTACCTGGTAATGGAGCTGCTGCGCGGGGAAACTCTGAAGCAGTACCTCGCGAAATCCGGCGGTAAAGGGCTGGCGCGGGAAGAAGTTATCCGGTTTAGCCGCCAGGCCACAGCGGCGCTGGCGGCAGCTCATCGTAAGGGAATCATTCATCGCGATATCAAGCCGGCCAACCTCTTCGTTGTCGAAGGCGAGCGCGGCCAGAAGCTCATCAAAATTCTGGACTTTGGTTTGGCGAAGAAGCAGTCAAATTCTCCTGCTTCCCAATCGCAGACGTTCGGTCTGCCGGGTAGCGACTTCGCGGAGACGGCCGTTGGGCCAGGTACGGCGACAATGGATCTGACCAGCCCAGGATCAGCAGTGGGCACGGTTGCCTACATGTCGCCGGAGCAGGCAAAGGGCGAGCCGCTCGATGCGCGCGCCGACCTCTTCAGCATGGGCTCGGTGATTTATGAGATGGCCACCGGGAAAGCGCCGTTTGCCGGTGCTTCTACAGCAGAGGTTTTCGCAGCTCTGCTCACCCAGTCGCCCCCGACGGTCAGCTCGATTAACCCGGCGATGCCGAAGAAGCTGGACCCCATTGTTGCCAGGTTGCTGGCGAAAGACCCCGCCCAGCGTTACGCCAGTGCCGATGCC
>DATJNV010000083.1:0-150190 GCA_035507705.1 Acidobacteriaceae bacterium | reverse complement strand
CTGGCCACGACAGTCTGGATTGCCATCCGATCCTTGGGCGGGGTCTCGATCACACTCATGTCGCGCAGGCCCACCAGCGACATGTGCAGCGTGCGAGGTATGGGCGTAGCCGACATGGCCAGCACATCGATCTCGCGCCGCATCTGCTTCAGCCGCTCCTTGTGGCGCACACCAAAGCGTTGTTCCTCGTCCACGACCAGCAATCCGAGGTTATGGAAGTGCAAATCCTTGGAAAGCAGACGGTGCGTGCCAATCAGAATATCGACCTTGCCCGCTTCCACGCGTTCCAGGATAGACTTCTGTTCCTTGGGCGAGCGGAAGCGTGAAATCATCTCGATCTCGATCGGAAACTGCTTAAAACGGCTCCTAAAGGTCTCGAAGTGCTGGAAGCTGAGAACCGTGGTTGGCGTGAGGACCGCCACCTGCCGGCTATCCTGCACGGCTTTGAAGGCCGCCCGCATCGCAACTTCCGTCTTGCCGTAGCCGACATCCCCTACAAGCAAGCGATCCATCGGAAGCGGGGATTCCATATCGCGCTTGACGTCGGCGATCGCCGAAATCTGGTCTTCCGTCTCGTTATAGTCGAACGCATCCTCGAACTCTCGCTGGAACTCATTGTCGGGAGGGAAGGCATGGCCGTGGGCCGCTTTGCGCTGAGCGTAGAGCTTGAGCAGCTCATCCGCCATATCCTGCATTGCCTTGCGGACCCGTGCCTTGGTTTTGGCCCATTGCTGACTGCCCAGCCGATTGAGTACCGGCGCCGGGCCGGCCTCGGTGGAACGGTATTTCTGGATCAGATCGAGACGCGTCAACGGCACGTAGAGACGCGCCTGTTCCGCGAACTCCAGAACCATGAATTCCACCTTGATGCTGTCCTGCTCGATCTCCTTCAACCCCATGTAACGAGCGATGCCGTGCTCGACGTGCACAACGTAGTCGCCGACCGTGAGGTCGCGAAAGTCGGAAACAAAGGCCGCCGTCTTCGATTTGGCTTTTCTGGGGACAGGGCGGGCGGTTACGTCTGCTTCATCCGAGAAGTCATTGGCCCCAAACACTACCAGGTTACTGTCGGGCAGGCTGACTCCGCTCGCGATAGCGCTTTGCACAATCACTGGGGTGCGAAAATCCCCCGCCAGATGACTGGACTCGTCATACGCCTGCTCGCCGCCCGGTGCCTGAGCCCGGCTGCCCAGCCGGTAGGGTTGGCCGTACTCGCGCAAGAGGCCGGCCAGACGCTCCACTTCACCGTGATTCGGGGCAACCAACAGCATGCGCACTTCCTGGTCTGCCAGGGTCTTGATTTGCTGCAGAAAGGCTGGAATCGAGCCGTGGAACCTTAGCGTGGGGCGGGACGTGAATGTGATCTCGTCCAGGGGGTTGCTGTCATCCAGGACATCCACGGCACCCAACTGGTCCATCTCCAGCCCCGGCAGAGCGGCGATCTTGGCCAGCAACTCCGGAGGCGAAAGGTAGATGTCTGCCGGCGTAACCAGTGAGCCGATGCCGCTGCGTTCATGACGTTGTTCAACTTTGCTCCACCAGCGGTCAAGCTGGTTGCTTACCATCGCCGGCTCTTCTACCAGAACCTGCACTTTGGGAAACAGATCGAAGAGGCTTCGGTCAGCTCCGGCAACAGGGCAGAAAAACTCCCAGCCCGGGAAAACAGTTACTCCGCTGGCATTCAATGCCCGGCTCAACAGTTCCGGGTCTTCTGCATCCAGGCGATTACCTGTCAGCCGCTGGTGTACGGCAGACAGCAATGGCTCCGACACCGGAGTCTCGGTTAACGGAAGCAGCAAGGCTTCCTCGACAGCGGAGGAGGAACGCTGCGAGTCCGGCTCGAACTTGCGCAGCGACTCAATCTCGTCCCCAAACAGCTCCACTCGGACAGGGCGATCCGCTTCAGGAGAATAAACGTCAAAGATGCCGCCACGCCGTGCAAATTGGCCTGGCATTTCGACGATGTCCATGGAGCTGTAACCCACGCTTGCCAGATGCGTCGTCAGCTCATCTATGTCGATCTCCTCTTCGCGCCTCAGAACCCGCCCGAGGTTCACGTAGTATTCAGGAGGGAAAACCCGGATACTGGCCGCTTCCACAGGGACGATCACAATCGAGGCCGCCCCTGTTGCAATCTTCCACAGCACCGAAGCGCGCTGTTCCTGCACATCCGGATGAGGTGACATGTTCTCGAAAGGCAGGACGTCATGTGCCGGCATGCGCAGCACGCGATCCGGCTCAACAGCTCCAGTCAGCTCGCAAGCCGCGCGAAGGCTGAGCTGAAGCGCATCGGCAGATTTGTTATCGGCAACCACCACTACGACAGGCAACTGGGCAGCCCGGGCGAACAGCGGCAAATACAAGGCGCGTGCAGTTGCCGTTAGCCCGGAGACACGTTTGCGCCCCGCAGCGAAGCTCAAATGTCTTCGTACGCGTTCGAATGGAGCACAATGTTCCAGGTCCGCGAGCAGCTCGCGGACGAAGGGGAGGATCATGCGTAATCGATTTTAACTGGTCGAAAGGAAATATCTCGCAGGCTGCGAGATGCAGCAAGAAGAAGAACGCGAGCCAACCGGATGATTGTACTGAGCCATTCCAGCTGGCTCTCGGAAAAAACAGGAATGGGCGCCGAACGGAGACACAACACAAACAGCACCGGCTGACGGTGCTGTTTGTGCCGAAGCCTTTGCTGAACTATGCCTGGACGGCGACGGCGGCCTTTTGCGAGTCCGTGTTGGACATATTCGCCGGCGCTCCGCCCTCTTTTCCCTGGCCAGGCTTGCGAATATCGATGCCGCCCTTAAAGAAGGCGCCATCCTCGATGCTGATGCGCTGGGCAATCACATCTCCGGTCAAGGAACCTTCGCTGCGGATATCGACACGATCGCTGGCGTTGATGTTGCCGCGGACCTTGCCCAATACGACGACTTCGCGGGCAGAGATATTCGCGGATACTTGTCCATTGCGGCCTACGGTGACGCGATTACCGGGCAGGTTGATCGCGCCTTCGACCTTGCCATCGATGTATAGGGATTCGGAGCCCGTCACTTCGCCCTTGACTACCAGGCTCTTGCCGATCGTCGCTTGATCAGCCGCAGCTGGCGATGCAGGAGAGGTGCTGGAAGTACGGGTGGTAGTTGGTTCGTGGCTGGCAGTCGGCGGTACGGTACGCGTCGGTTCCGTGCTGGGGGACTGCGAGGGACTTCCAGGTTGGTTCGGTTTCCACATCTCTTTTGTACTTCCTTTCATATACTGCCGGATACAGGCCCCCGAACAACCCAGCGGATTTGTTTCCGCGTTTAAGGGCAAATCAGGCGGAGCTGTTTGGTTTTTTACAATTGCCTGCCCGGCAAAAGCCGCGCACGGCGCGCAATCCTTACTCTTCTCTGCATCTTAATCACGCTTGATGCAAAATTGAAATCCCCCATTCCGAAAGTTTCGGACTTGGGGGGTAGCTGACCCATTAGTATCAACAAAGATATGGCCTTTCGTGCCCAGTGTCTGAATCGTGGCCAGCGTACCGGTGATGACTGACCGCGAACTCCTCCAACGTATCGAGCGTTCCGCAGGGCAGCGAGCCGGCTACAAACAGCTGGTGCGTGAACTGGGCTTGGGTGGGGGCCGCGAACGACGACTGTTGTTGGAACAGTTGGAACGCATGACGGCCCGCGGCGAGTTGATCAAACCGGATCGCGATCATTGGGCCCTCCCGCAGGCGAAGTCCCAGAGGTATTTGCTGAGCGGCCGCCTCGACGTACACCGGGAAGGCTTCGGTTTCGTACGGCCGGGGAGTCGGCAACCCGGTGGGGATGACGACATCTTCATTCCTCCCAACGAGATAAATGGCGCTATGCAAGGCGACCAGGTCTTGGTGGAGTTGGCTCCGCCGCGAAGTGACGGCCGGCGCAGCGGCAGCATTGTCCGCATTTTGAGCCGCCGAAATGCGACCGTGGTCGGCATTTTTCATTACTCCCTACGTCAGCCCGCGCAGGGAAACTATGTAACCCCGCTCGACGGGAGGATTCTCCAGCCGATCCTGATCCCGTTTGGCCTGGAAAAGGAGCCGCAAACAGCTGGCGTCACTCCGCACCGGGTGGTTAGTAAGACTATCGGCTTCAAAAGCGGCTTCGACACCCTTGGCGGTCTCGAAGGCATGGTGGTCGATGTCGAAATCACTGATTGGCCCACCGTCTCCCGCCCAGCGCGCGGCCTCGTGCTCGAGGTTCTCGGGCGAGAAGGCGATTTCGGGGTGGATGTCGAAATCGTCATCCGGAAGCATCATTTACCCCACGTTTTCCCTCCCCATGTACTGGACGAGGCACGCATGGCGGCCCGTCTCGATCTTGCAGAGGTTATCCGGCGCCGCGATTTTCGCGGCTTACCGATCGTGACCATCGACGGGGAGACGGCCAAAGACTTCGATGACGCCGTCTTTGTCCGGCGGCAAGACAACGGGAATTGGGAATTGCAGGTTCATATCGCCGATGTTGCCCAATATGTGACTCCCGGTTCCACAATCGATCTCGAAGCACGGCTCCGTGGCACTTCTGTTTACTTTCCCGATCGGGCTGTTCCCATGCTGCCACAGGAGTTGTCCAGCGATATCTGTAGCCTTCGCCCAGGAGAGGACCGCCTGGTACTTTCCTGCATCATGGCAATCGGCTCGGAGGGAGAAATTCTCGGGTACGAAGTAACCTCGGGCGTAATTCGCTCCGCTGCGCGCATGACTTACACCCAGGTGCACGCTGTCATCAGTGGTGACCAGAATCTGCGACAGCAATTCGCAGATTTGGTGCCGGAATTCGAACGCATGTACGAACTCGCCCGGCTGTTACACCGCAAGCGCCAGCGCCGCGGCTCGATTGACTTCGACTTGCCCGAACCGGTGATCGAGTTTGATGCTCAGGGCATAATGCAGAGCATTGTTCGCTCCGAGCGCACTTGGGCCAACCGCCTGATCGAAGAGTTCATGCTCTCTGCCAATGAGTGCGTGGCGTCCTGGCTGCAGAACCTCGATGTACCGTCGTTGTATAGAATTCACGAAAAGCCGGAACCGCGCCGGGTGGTTGAATTTGAGTCTCTGGCGGCTGGCTTCGGCTATTCGTTAGGACTTGGCCCTCTCCCGGTCAAGCGGGTCACCATGAAGGCGGAACGGCGCGAGCGGCGAGGCCACGGACCGGGCCACCAGCCACGCCAGTATGAAATTCCCGAAGATATCGCCGTCACTCCGCGAATGTACCAGCAACTGGCCATCAAGATTGCTGGCAAGCCGGAAGAACGCATCCTCGCCCATCTAATGCTGCGTTCCCTGCGCCAGGCCCGTTATAGCGAAAAGAATGAAGGCCACTTTGCGTTGGCGGCGCCTTGCTATACCCACTTCACCTCGCCCATCCGCCGCTACCCGGACCTCATCGTTCATCGGATTGCCAAGGCGGTTTTGGCTTCGGGTGCAAGCGGCAGGGGGGTGCTAGCTACTCATAGCGGTACTCGCAGAAAGGAAGGTCCTGTAGATCGTGTGGTCTTGAGTGAATCCGAGCTTGCCGGCATCGCCTCTGAATCGAGCCAGGCGGAGCGCCGAGCCGACGAAGCGGAACGTGAGCTAGTCGAGTGGAAAAAGGTTAAGTTCATGCAGGATCGTCTGGGCGATGAATTTGACGCCATGATTATGAGCGTGACCAAATACGGCTGTTTCGTTGAGCTCGACAGCCTATTTATCGAAGGCTTGGCGCCCATCATGAGCCTGCAAGGTGACCACTTTACCTTTCGGGAGAATACCCGCCAGATTATTGGCGAGCACACGGGACGGCGTTATTCCATGGGGGACAAGGTGCGCGTTGTTCTTGACCGGGTGGAAACGGTACAGCGGAGGTTACAATTTTCCATTGTGGAGGAAGTTGCACCGGTGCGCTCGCGTTCCGCTAGGGCGAAAACTAAAGCGCAATCCGGCGGCAAAAGCAATCCTTACATTCCCCCGCGGAATGAGGTCTTGCGCAAGAGCAAGGGCCGGGTGAAAAGCAAGCGTCCAGGCAGGAAGCGCAGCTAGTCCCTCTCATCTCTTACAATGAGTTGAAAAGAAGTTTCGGAGACAGAATCCATGCCACACACTGTGTTTTGTGCCCGCTATAAACAAGAAATGGAGGGTTTAGACGAGCCCCCGTTCGATAGCGATTTCGGCCAGAAGATTTATAACCAGGTATCCAAGAAAGCCTGGTCCGAGTGGATCGAGCGGCAGAAAATGCTTCTCAATGAATATCGGCTTCAACCCTGGACCCGGGAAGCCCAGGAATTTCTAGTGGAGCAGATGCGGGAATACTTCTTCGGTGAGGGTTCAGCACTCCCCAAGGAGTACGTGCCTCCCTCGCACTAGACTTGCAGAGGAGCATCGCGGTTTTCACCGGAGATCCCGCGCTCGTGTACACTCAAAAAGGTAATTCTTGCCGTCGGGACGTGGCTCAGCCTGGTAGAGCACTCGCTTGGGGTGCGAGGGGTCGGCAGTTCAAATCTGCCCGTCCCGACCATCAAAACGCATTTCTCCCTTCTGATTTCTCTTGAACATAGTGTCCGCGGTCTTGTGACCGTGATCACATACGCGTATCCTCCTCCGCCCCAAAATAGGGTTCAGGAGTTGGAGAAGTGGCAAATCACTGTCATGAGACCTGTCGTATCGTCCTCTGGCAACCGATGGCAAAGGTATGCCTCAGTTGCATGTCCCGACATCCCTGTCCGCCCTTGATCGTGGTTGCCACACGCTACGCCGAGGAGATAGCCAAAGCAGCGGGTCGATAGGACCCATCAAGCTTCCAGTGCGCTCGGGGCGCATAGGAAGAGGTCACGCCGGGCGACTACGACGGTGCCAGTGACGCGGCACAAAACCGGCGTGGCCACGAAGTTCAAAGGAATGGATCATGATTGGCCATTGTTTCAACCCAGAGTGCCATGAAGAGCTTCGCTACCTGCGACAGGGGTCCGTCTACCGCTGGGAGACCGGCGCAGATCAGATGTTCCGTACGGAATTCTTCTGGTTATGCCCAAAATGCTCCCGCAAGTTTCGCGTGGTCTCGAATCCAGAGGGCTTGCCTTTCCTTGCGAGATGTGGATCGAAGGGAGAAGGAAACCAAAGCGCTTCACGCGTCCGCAGGGTGCTCCGCGGGGTAACTCAGGATCATCCAGCTCGGGGAACGCCCAAAGAGCAAATGGGGGGAGCCGATTCCGGCAGCCAGAATGCTGACGCTCAAAGTAGGACCGTGGGCACACCTGCAGCTGTGCCCGCGACGGTCCAGGAAGTCGGGATGCCAAGCCAATGACAAAAAGCGGCACGTTTCCTGCATACGCAGAGCCCACGCATTTCGATTTAGCCGAACTGATGGTCGCGTATGACTTCTCCGGGGCGGCGGACTGCTCTTTGAAATATGCCGTGATGTTGGCGAAACGCTTTGGTTCCATCATTCACCTCATCGGCGTGCAGAGCCCAGCTGACTACGCCAGTGCGCTGGATGCTGGACCTTGGGCCATGGAAATGTCGCAGCGGGATCTTCAGGTTGGCCTTCAGGATGTTGCCGACCGGCTCCGCGCCAAGGGAGTATGGTGCGATTCGGTTCGGCGGATCGGCACAATCTCCGATACTTTGGAGGGCGCTATCCTCGAACATGCCCCCGACCTTCTCTTCTTGGGCGCCTTCGGTTTTGGAAAAATCGACCGGTTGCACCTGGGCTCGACGGCCGAGCACCTGCTGCGAACTGCGCGTTGTCCGGCATTCGTCCTCGGTCCGCACTCGCTTGTCCCTGCGCCCGAAGCTCCTCCCGTCGAGCGTATCCTTTGCGCTACGAGCAGCTTCGACACCTCGGAGCATGTTCTCGGTTTTGCCGCTCGTTTGGCGGCGCGCCTCAGAGCCAGCCTTGAGCTGATCCGTGTCGTGGATGCTGCGCAGCAAACTATGTCTCCTGGCCAGCATGCTCGAGGTTGCGAAGACTGGTGTAACGAATTGCGCGAACGAGGTATCCCTGTGAGTTTGGATGTCATTTACGGGCGTGCGGACCAGGCAATCACTGCCCGCGCGGTCAAGTCGAAGTCTTCCTTGATTCTGTTTGGGCTTCACCGCAGTGGCAACCAGATGATCGACTGCCCCGATGGCGTGGTAAGTGCAACCATTCGCCAGGCGCATTGTCCCGTGATGACAGTTCCTCCAGATCTTCCGCATCGCTAGGCCCGGTTGAAGGAGTCTCTATGACCATCATTGGAAATCAAATCGCCCTGAGCCTGGATACGATTCTGTTTGCCACGGATTTCTCTCCCAGTGCTGAAACAGCACGGCTCTATGTGGAGGCTCTTGCGGCGCGTTTCCAGTCGCAGGTTCGCCTGATGCATGTTGTCGACCTTGGCGCCGCTTTCAAAGCCCCCGATGCCGGTCTCAGCATCGACATCTTTCGCAGGATGGGACAGGAAGGTCTTCATCGGGTGGGCGATGAAATGGCCAAAGCAAAAATACGGGTAGAAACCATTCTTTGCGAAGGAGTGGACCCGGCGGCAGAAATTCTGCAGGTTACCGAGGATAAATCTATTGAACTGCTGGTGATTGGTACCCGTGGGCACAAGGGCCTGGCTCGGATGGTTCTCGGATCGACCGCAGAGGAACTCATACACCGGGCACGGTGCCCCATCCTTACTGTCGGGCCGTCAGTACCACCACTAAAGAAGGCGGTTAGTTTCGAAAGGATTGTTTACGCCACGGATTTTTCTCCGGAGGCTGCGAAGGCTTTTGTCTTTGCCCTCTCGTTTGCTGAGGATTACGGTGCTCACCTCTACATGTGCCATGTTCTGCCGGAAGACAACGATCACATGAACGATCAGGAACTCAATGACAGATTCAGAGGGGCTCTGCAAAATCTGATCCCCGAGGTATCGCGGGAGTGGTGCGAGCCAGAGTGCGTCATCGAGCACGGAGTGGCTACGGATGGAATTCTGCTACTGGCCCAACGCGTAAACGCTGATCTCATTGTGCTGGGTACAAAAAAGGCATCCCATTGGTACGAAAATTTCAAAACCGGGGTAGCTTTTCAGGTAATCAGCAGCAGCAAGTGCCCAGTGCTCACCATTCGCGAGTAGGGCCGCTCGAACGCGAATGCGCGCGTGAGCCTGAAATAGCCTCGGATCCCAAGACGATCCCAAGATCGTTCCTACGATGCGCTTTAGTCTTCAGTCCCCGCACACAGCCTGCAAAGCCGATCGATTGGGAATGGTGACGGTCGTTCCCTTAAGCGTCACCAGGTGCCTGTTCTTGAATTCACTGAGCGTTCGCGTGACGGTCTCCCTTGTTGAACCTACGCATTCGGCGAGCTGCTCGTGAGTCAATGCCATCTTGATTTGCGTTCCTTCAGCGGTCTGCTTCTCGTCGGAGAACCAGTGCAGAAACATGCGAGCCATTTTTTCATTCGCGCTCGTTGACAGGCCCACAGTTCGCAACTGTTCGCAGGCCCGTGAATACTGAGAATTTAACTGCCGAATGACAGCCTGGTACACCTCCGGGAAGCGCTGGAGAAAGGCCATGAAATCCTCCCGGCGAATGAATGCAACCCTGCAGGGATACAGAGCTTCTGCCCTCACCTCGTAAGGCTGGTTCGACATCGACGCGCTTAGTCCCAATATTTCCCCAGGTTGGGCGAGCTGGAGGATCAACGTCTTCCCTCCCCGTGAGCTTACTGAAAGCTTCACCTTGCCCGAGCATAAAACGAAGATACCTTTGGCCGGTTCTCTCTCCAGAAACAACGGTGCTCCGGCCGGATAATAGGACGCAGACTTGATCGATTCGAATTCCTTCGCCGCATCCGGACTGAGATGGCATAAGAACCCGCTTTCTTTCATCTTGCAGGTTTCGCAAGATGACGTAGAGGTGCGTTGTGCCTGACCCTGCATGTTAGTTCTCCTCCTCGCCGAGTTCCATTTTGGTTACAGCCTGCGTGGCGAAATATCGAGTGAGAGGGGTATCCGCAATGATTTCCGCGCCCGTTTGCCGGACGATCTCCCCAAAAATTCGTGTTCCCCTGGCATCTGCGAATGTGACTCCGCAGATATCCAGGCGCAAACGCTTATGACTTGTCGGGTCCCATAAGCCGTGCCAGGTTTCTCCTAGTTCCCGCGCCCATGGTCCTACCACTTTGCCCTCGACCTTAAGTGTTGCCGTCGTCGGATCATCGTTCATTGAAATTCTCAGCACGCTCTTCACCTTCGTTGCATGACTAAAGAGCACATTGAGTTCCAAAGTAGGACAGCTTGAAGGTATTGCTTCCAAGCTGTTGAAGAAGAGAGGATTATCCTCGGAAATCGGCTCGACCGGAGAACGCCTGATGACTAAGAGTTGCGACGAAATGTCGTCTCGAAGACGACGTCACTTCGTCGCCTGCCCGCGTCACCAGGGCTTGGAGTCACGCTGTGTTGTATCTCGTGCACAAGCGGGATTTCAGGTGTACAACGGGCGGCACGAGATTATCATCACCAGAGCAGCAGGTTTCTAGGAGCAGACCGGAAGCTGACCGTAAACTAGCGCTTGCCATAGCTGCTGTTGCCTTCGGTGCCTTGGCGGTTGGAGCCGCCGCTGTCGGCGCGCTGGCAAGTGGGGCACTTAGCATAAAACGGTTCCGTTTGCTAAAGGGCAACATTGAGGAACTCGAGATTGGCCGGCTCGTGATCGGCGAACTCGGGATACAGTCCAGACCGAACGCAAACTAAGCGAACCGTCCATATCCCTCCTCTCAGGCAGTTCCCCTGTGACTGTTGTCACAGCGGCAAGACCGTCGATTTACTAAATTGTTGACTAGAGCCTCAGACCATTCCGGTGTTGGCTCATTCACCAAGAAGGAGTCACTTATGGCCACTTTGGATACCGTAGCCGTTACCTTTGCGCACATCCTTGTTCCAACCGATTTCTCTGATGTCTCGGAGCGAGCGTTGGAGTATGCCAAAACACTGGCCAAGCCGGGAAATTCGGAACTATTGCTGGTTCATGTGGATCCGCCGGTAAACCTGATCACTCCACCCGAGGCCGCGTGGATCGACGATTCCGAGATTCAGGCAATGCATCAGGAGCAACTCGAGCAAACCGGTTTGATGCTGGTATCTCAGGGCTACCGCGCGCAGGCCATCGAACTCAACGGTCCGCTTTACGACCAGTTGCTTCATGCTATTGAGGAATACAAAGTCGACTTAATCGTCCTGGGAACTCACGGCCGAAAAGGTTTCGATCGCCTGCTGCTTGGCTCTGATGCCGAAGCCTTGCTTCGGCACGCGCGTTGCCCAGTGCTCTCGGTCGGCCCCGGAGTCTCCGATCTTGGAAACAAGGCCTGGACCATTCGAGAAATCCTCTGTGCCATCACACTTGAGCCTCACGCGGCTGAGGTTGCGGCTTATGCGCACAAGCTGGCAGCCCAGACGGGAGCTGAATTAGTTTTCTTCCATATTAAAAATCCGGGCAACCAGAAAGATTCGGATTGGTCATCCTTCGAAAAGTCCTTCCACGACCACGCTCATGCCGAAGCGAAGTATTCGTTCCTGCACGGCAAGCTCGCAAACGGAGCTCCTGGAACCAGTATTGTGGAAGTTGCCAAGGAACGCCGTTCCGATTTGATCGTCATGGGCGTGCGTCCAACCGCGGCAATTAGGACACACCTTCCTCCCGGCATCGCCGCGAAAGTTCTGATGGAAGCGCCCTGCCCGGTAATGACGCTGCTGCAATACTAGCCCTCTATTTCCACCGTCCGTGCTCCTAGCTCAAAAACAAACGGCAGATCCCTCATCTAGGGATCTGCCGCCAGAACAAATGACTGCTGCGACGATGCTTGTCGCCAGAGGAACTTCGGAGCTTTTCGCCCTGAAAGTACAGCACGACTCGAGCTGGATCGTCGAACAGCCGCACCTGTTCGAAATCGCTAAACGCTCGCTCGGGTGAAGCCAGAACCGGCCTTAACCTTCTTAAGCATCTGTTGTTGCAGAAAATACATCGTCAGCAACATCTGGAAGCCCATAAAAACAGCGTAGCCCGCAATCACAGCGAGGAACGCTCGATCGTCCGCACCATGAATAGCGAGCGCAATCAGGGCCCCGCCGAAAGCAAGGGCTGAAACGGCAAGTGCGTACAGGATTTTTTGCTCGCGCGGCCTGCTCCTCCAGCTTTGGGCGAGGCTCAGCTTACCTCCGCCTAAGGCAAGCGCATAGAGCGCGATAACCCAGCAAGCGATCCGCAAACTCGCCCCTGGAAACAAGATCAGGAAAACACTTGCGACCGCTGCAGCGGTACTCACGAAGAGGAGCCCCTTAAGCCGGCTCACCTGCCGGACGCCAAGTCCCGTCGCACAGATCCAGTCCAAAGCTGCAATGAAAAGCAACGACGCCGCAACGAGTAGTAGCGAAAACGCTCCTCCGAATACGTAAAAAAACAAGTTGGACATCGTGGCACGGACATAGAACAGTGCAAAACCAAGGGTGAGCATCGCCACGCTATGAGCCATCATCAGCCTTGCGCGTGTTCGTTCACTCAATCGCGTCATAACGATAACCTTGCTTGGGTCACTAGAAAATCCTGTGCCTCTGTCTGAGTCTTCCGCTATCCGGGATAGGAAGAGCTTGTTTGCATCGTCGAGAATTCGCGATAAGTCCCATTGCGTCTTGTTCGGGGTCCGCTGCGCAACGTAAAGGTAGGGCACGGGGCTTGTGCGATGACCCGGTATGCAACGCCAGAACGGAAGTTTGACGCCACCGCAGACGCGGGAACCGCACTCATGACAAGCCACTGGGGATTCAGAGCAGTGCACGCAGAAAGGATCTCCTCCGCTGGTTCTCCGCCCCGGATGCGTACGTGCGGCGTCATATGCATTTCCGTGGCTCCTCTCAGGAGCTCTTCGATTTTGGACCTCGCGCCCGCCTCCAGGCCCTCATCGTATCGATCCTGCTCGGTGACATGCATTACGGTGAGTTCTGCGAGCCACCGGGCGGCAAGATCCACCGCGAAATGCAAACTTTGCTCGGGATGGTGGCGTAGAGAAGTAGCAAAGATCACTCGGCGGGGGCTATTTTGCGGAAGTGGTTTGTAGTTGGGACCCACAGTGCATACAGGAATTTCGACGCTGCGTATCAACTCCTCCGCCACCGACCCCAACAGAAGCTTGCCTAGTTTGCCTCTGCTCGCAGTGCCAACAAGGAGCCGTTCGATTCCGCGCTCACGGATAAACTCCTTGACTTGTTCAGCCGCATACCATCGGCGAACCTCGTACGCGCAAGGAACCTTCTGTTCTTTCAACTGCAAGGCCACTCCGGCGAGAGTAGCCTCGGCTTCACGAAACGCCTTCTCCTTGAGGCCGGTTGGATATTCGCCGGATGTGGTCGAGACGTAAGCGGTTGGCGGAATCACGTGAAGCAGCCACAGCATTGATCCCGTAACTTTTGCCTGCTCGACAGCAACCGGAAGCAGAAAGTTCAAATCGTTCAAATCCGTGGCCAATAGAATGGACTTCGGCCGGGTCATCGATGACAGACTTAGCGGTGGCATATCTGATCTCCTTATAGCGTCATGAACAGCAGCCGGTCGGAACCAGCAGAACAGGGCAACGAGACTCGCGGATGATGGTGGAAAGTTTGGTTCGCGGCATATGATCCGCGAGAGGCGCTTTATGTCTCGCGCCCAAGACGACCAGGTTAGCTCTGTTCGCTCTTGCTGACTGTAGTATCGCGGTCGCGATATCGCCGCTCCCTACCTCAAATTTGAGCGAGCAGCGGTCCCCGCAGCCGCTGGGCATAAGCTCATGAAGTTTCTTGTTTATGCGCTGCTCGGTGCGAGTCTGCTCCTTAGGCGTGCCGTCCTTCGGGGGGATATGGATAGCAGTCAATCTGGCGTTATAATCCTGGGCCATGCTGCTGGCAAACTGCGCCGGGCGTGCCGCTCGCGCGCTAAGATCTGTGGCTAGTACGATCGACCGGATCGGCAACAAGTCGTTTTCACACGAAGGGCCGGCGACCAAAACCGGGTACTTCAATCGATTAATTGCCCATTCGGCCACGGACCCGAGCGTCAGTTTCGCCAATCCTTGACGTCCACGCGACCCAAGCACCAGCAAATCAATGCCATTCGATTCCGCGTTGGATTGGATAATTTCGGCCGGGGATCCAAACTCAACAATCTCTCTGTGCTTTACAGTGCGTAGCTCACGGAAGTGCTGGACGTAGCTCTGCAGGTTTTCTCGTGCGAGTTGGAGACTCTGCAGCTCAAGCTCAGGAAAGGGCCCTCGCATATCGACCGCATAGTGTTCGGGGGAGATCGCCTGCACGAGACAGAACCTGGCATGGAATTCCTTAGCCAACCGTGCGCCCAGTCTTACGGCTTTCTCGCTGGCCGGAGTACAGTCTGTGGCAACCAGAATGGATCGAAATCGAAGACTCACCGGACCCAGGCGACACGTTGCGTTTTCCCCGTCTGTCTGGTTTTTCGAAACGGTGATCATGATGCACCTCAGATCAGCTGCCAATTACCAGCTTGACGAACATGAGGGCGTCACGTCTGTGATCAGAATCACAAGCCTTGGCAGCGCTGGCCCGTCCACAATGTGACCCCGGTCACAGCGCCACCGCGCCCTGCGGGGGGATGCTGGATTTAGGAGCACATCAATGACTTCTAATATTCTGAGATTCAGAACGATTGTCGTAGCTACCGATCTAGGGGACCCGGGGTCCGCGGCTCTGCGCTACGCCCAAGCGATGGCGCGTATGTACAAGGCCATTCTTGTGGTTGTACATGTGATTGATCCGCTCGCGTACGCCTTTCCTGAAGGAGCTCCGGCCTACATGGCCGCCAATCAGGCGGCACTTTCTGAACTGAAGAAGATCGAAGAAGAAGCGCAAGCTCTGGGAATCCCTGTTCATTCTGTGGTCGAGAGCGGGATGATCTGCGACCGGATCTTGCAGGCTCTCACGGATTACAAGGCCGATTTGCTGGTCCTGGGGACACGCGCCCGAAGTGAAGCCGGACGGGCTGCCCTGGGCACTGTTGCCCGTCAGCTTCTTGCCCGCTCCCATTGTCCGATCCTGGCAGTGTCCCCTGACGCCGCAAAGTCGTTGCCTTGGGCTGGCTGCTGGTTACGTGTGCTCGCTGCAACTGACTTCTCGCCCGCGTCTATCCGGGCACTCCGTTGCGCACACCAGGTCGCGCTCAGGCAACTTGTCCTTCTTCATGTGTCGGAAGACGCGAAAGAAGCGGGATGCCAGGAGCGATTGCGCTTTCTCGCGCCCTTCAACGAGTCCCACACGGTGCCCGTAGAGCACCTCGTCGCTGAAGGCGATGTTTCCCAGCGTATCGTTGAATCCGCCCGCAAGTTCGGAGCTGACCTGGTCGTTCTCGGATCCCCTGAAAGCGAATTGACAGCAGATGACTTACAAACCAGCACGGTTTTACAGGTAATCTCCAAGGTCGAATGCCCTGTTCTCTGCCTGCCGGCTATTCCGGTCCCTGTGAAGGAGCAGAAGCGCGAAGTTGCTTTGACCAGCGGATTTTCCCTCTAATGGCCGTGCAGATACTGTTACAAAATCTGGGAGTGTCTGCCGTTAGTGCATAGCTTCATGTTCCCGGCGCTCGCGGCGAACCCGGCTGGATTGCATAAGCACCAGTGCTAGTGGCAATCCGGCGTAAGTGCGGCGCTGACATTGCCGGCAGCGCACAGGGTACTGCAGCAGCAACAAGCGTTCAATATCCTTGACGCGGAACCGCGAAAGACGAAAACTTGAGGCGGAACATTCGGGGCAAGTCACTTGATTTCACCGGTTTCCATTACATAAGGCTATAATTTATCCGGCCCGTGCTTATTGCTTACTTTAGCACGGATGCGGCGTTCTCGATTGTTGCCGGTAAGCCTTGGAGATAGAGTCGGGCCGATATGCTTCGACCCTTTACGATATGGGGAGTGGAGAACAGACAACCTCTCTCAGAAGATGAGGTAAATCATGGTTTGGGATGTCTCCTTTACATGTGACATTTGCGGGCGGAAAAAGGTTGAGGCAAACCACTGGTGGATGCTTGTTCTGGGGGATGTGCCTTGCTTTGAAGAAGGGCAGCCGAGTCAGCGCTTTACTCTCATGCCCTGGAGTCAGGCGGAGAGCGGAAATCCGGAGCTCTACCACCTATGCGGACAGGGTTGCGCTATGCAGGCCATGGAGCGCTTTATGAATCACGGCCGCATCGTGTCCGACGGAGCGCTGCACGGAGCGGCTGATCCCGTCAGTAACCCGTCATAAATAATCCCAATCCGCTTGAGTGCCATCTGCTGGACGCACGCGGGAACCTTTTCCTTTGGAAGAGATGCAGATGCCGGCGGATGTCTGCCTGCTGAACTGGCAGGTAAACAGGTGCTTACAATTCGAAAAGGCCGGGCTTCGCGGCCGGAGTTGTTGCAGACCGCTCTTTGACTTGCAGCTGCGGCGTGGCGGTCGAGAGCATGCTCAGGATTTCCCGCAGCTCCTTGCGCACTTTGTGCAGGCGAGCTTCGGCGCGTTGCGCGGCCTGCTGCTGAGGAAGCGGTAACTCGGGTTGGCCGCCGCGCTTGTTGCGTGTTTCTGCCTGGATCGCCTGCCGTGCACCAGCAATGGTGTAGCCCTCGTCGTAAAGCAGGCGCTTCACCCGTAGTGCCATTTCCACATCGCGCCGCCGGTAAAGGCGCTGGCCGGTACCGCTCTTGTTCGGCCTCAGCTGAGAAAACTCGGTCTCCCAGAAACGAAGAACGTAAGGGGCTACCGAGCACAAACGAGCCACTTCGCCAATCCGGAAATAGAGCTTGTCGGGTATTTCTGTTTTTTGCGGAGTGCGTTGCTGAGGCAGGTGAGTAGCCATACTGTTATCAAGGCGTCGTTATTCCCAAACCCGCCTTCGCTCAGAAGTATAGGCCAGCTTACGCTGCTCTCGGAGCTTTTCTTGGCTTTGCCGCTGATTTTCTGACGGCAATACACCAAGTATGACAATGCCCCCGTGTTGTCCTTAAATTGCAGTCTTCTCCGGAACTGCCGAGCTGCTAACAGAAACTCGTTCCTTACTGCCTTGCGGGGCTGCGCGCAGATATTGCGCCGGCCAACTGAGAGGGTCCAGCAGTTCTTCGGCTGCCTTCAGCGGCCAGTACGGCTCACGCAGAAATTCGCGCGCCAGCAGGACCAAATCCGCCTGACCTGCCCGCAAAATATGCTCCGCCTGGGCGGCTGAAGTGATCATGCCCACCGTACCGGTCGCAATCCTCGCCTCGCGCCGGATTCGTTCGGCAAATGGCGTCTGATATCCCGGTCCAACCGGAACCACCGCCTGGGGCGCCATCCCGCCGGAAGAGACATCGATTAAGTCGACTTCATGATCCTTCAGGATCCTTGCCAAGTCCACCGCCTCATCGATATCCCATCCGTCTTCGATCCAGTCGGTGGCTGAAATCCGCACTTGTAGAGGAACCTCTCTGGGAATCACCGCCCTTATTGCGTCTACCACTTCCACCGCCATCCGAATGCGATTTTCAAACGTGCCGCCATATTGATCGCTCCGCCGGTTACTCAGGGGGGAAAGGAATTCATGGAGCAGGTATCCATGCGCAGCATGCAGCTCGATCGCGTCAAATCCAGCCTCTAGCGCGCGTTCAGCAGCTCGGGCAAACGCTCTGGTGATGCTTTGTATCCCGGCCAGATCCAACACGACGGGAGTTCCATAGTTCTCCGCGAAAGGTATAGCACTGGGAGCCATCACGTTCGGCCATCCACCCTCAGTCGGGGAAAGATACCGCTGTTCGGGAGCCCACGGCCGCGCCATGCTGGCTTTCCTCCCCGCATGCGCCAGCTGCACACCGGCGCGTGCGCCTTGCCGATGAATAAAGTCGACGATGCGTCTGAGTCCAGCGATGTGGGCGTCCTTCCACAACCCAAGATCCTGCGGGGAGATCCGCCCCTCCGGCAGGACGGCCGCCGCCTCCGTAAACACCAGCCCTGCCCCGCCGACAGCTCTGCTGCCCAAATGAACGAAATGCCAATCGTTGCTGAATCCGTCCTCACTCGAGTACTGACACATAGGAGAAACAACAATGCGGTTCGGAATTTGAATGCCAGCCAACTGGAAAGGGGAGAACAAGAGCGAATTGGACAAAAAAGCACCTCGGAAGCGAATCTTCCTCTCTGATGCGACGGAGACCGCAAGGTCGCGGAAACAAGACACTATTCTGATAGCCGTGGTTTTCTGGAACACTTGGAACTTGAGGCGCGTACCACACAAAGGAAGGAAAAATATGAAAGACCGCATCCTGGTACCAGCGGTACTTGCAGTCCTGATGACCGGTGTGGTTGGTTGCAAGGTCAAAGTCAACAAGTCCGCTGACGGTGGAAGCGACAACGTGAAGATCGCCACCCCGTTTGGCGGAATTGATGTGAATCAGGATCGAACCTCGGCTGCAGACCTGGGATTACCCGCCTATCCTGGAGCTGTTCAGCAAAACGACGGTGATGGCGGCAAGTCCGCCAAAGTCGATATGGGTTTCGGCTCGTTCCGCATGCGCGTACGCGTCGTCCATTACGGCTCTCAGGACAGTCGCGACCAGGTCATGGCCTTCTATCGCAAAGCATTGACTCAGTATGGCAACGTGATCGAATGTGCCGATGGCAAGCCTGTCGGCACTCCCTCCGTTACATGGGAAGGTTTGACTTGTGACGCTTCCGGCCACGACCATACCCCCGCTCGAGTTGACGCCGGAGAGATCCAGCTGAAAGCCGGGTCATCCCGCCATCAGCATATTGTTGCCTTCTCCAATAAAACCGGGTTGCCTACCGATTTCACCATGATCGCACTGGATCTCCCGCATGGCTTTGAACCCGAGCAAAAGGGTACAAACTGAAGCTGTGATTGCGCTACGCTCCACCCTGCGATAGCTTCAAAGGGGATGAGTCCGATCTGTCATCGATGTGGCGCGAGTCTCGGCGCTTCAGAACTGTTCTGTTCCGCCTGCGGCTCCCCGCAACTTAAGGTTTCTCCGCCGGAAGACAGCGAGACCGGATATGCGGTCCGCGCGCCTGGGACTTCGGCAAGGATCCAAGGAATCTCCTGGAAGGACGCCATCCTGGCCGCACTCTTTGTCGCCGTGCCTGCCGGCTTGTTGAGTGCTGTCTCTGTGCTGTCATGGGGATGCTGCCTCTGGGTCGTGGGGGGGTCTGTGCTGGCCATCGCGGTCTATCATCGGAGGGCCCCCACATTCTTGCTGGAAACCCGTTCCGGAGTGCGTATCGGCGCCGTTGCCGGGCTCATTGCTGCCTACAGCTCCGTCATCGCTACTGCTATGTGGCGCGTCTTCGCCCGCTTCGTTTTGCATCAGGGTAATGCCATCGATCAGTTCTACGACTCTGTCATTCAGCAGTCCACCGCCCTCGTACAGACCAATCCCGACGCAGAGGCGCAGTGGCGCAGCTACGTCCATTTCCTCATGTCGCCCGATGGCCGGGCGGCTTACACGCTCCTCAACGCTGCTACCACATCGGTCGGCATTATCGTCTTCTCAGCCATTGGGGGCGCACTGGGTGTGCGACTCCTGGCTCCGCGAAAACCAACTATGGGCAACGGATAGCCGATCTTCGCCCATTTCATGGAAAATAAAGCCCTAACCCTCGTATCATCCGGCGAGAGCATGATCAACCAAGCAAAAGCCACCCCAATACTGCGGGAAAAAACCCGCATCATGTCGGCCTCGGAAATCGAGCGCACGCTGATCCGCCTGGCGCACCAGATCATCGAAAAAAACAACGGCGGTCAAAACCTCGGCCTGGTAGGCATAAAACGCCGCGGAGTCCCCCTCGCGCAGCGTTTGGGCGCCCTGATCGGATCCATCGAGAAAACGCCAATCGATACGGGTATTCTGGATATCAGTTTCTATCGAGACGACCTTTCGACACGCGACATCCGTCCGGTCGTGTCTCCGGGCGACATTGGCTTTGACATCGCCGGACGAGACATCATTCTGATCGACGATGTGCTCTATACCGGCAGAACCATACGCGCTGCCCTCGACGCTCTCTTTGACCATGGACGTCCCCGGCGCGTACAACTGCTGGTGCTGATCGACCGCGGCCATCGCGAGCTGCCGATCGAGGCTAGTTTTGTGGGCCGCCATGTGCAAACCACTGCACGTGAAATCGTCGAAGTCAAACTACGCGAGGTCGACGACGACGAAAAGGTGATTCTGGTTGAACGCGACGAGTGAGTTTTTGCCGCAGCCGCACATGAAACCAGCCAAACCCAACCCGGAGCCAGCGCGCATCCCTCTTCTGTCAGAAATTCCCGTCGCATCTTCAAATCAACTCTGTCCCGGATGCTTGCTGTCTGTTACGTCACTCAGTGTCGATGACGTTTCATCCATCTTGCGCCTGGCAACTGAGCTTGAGTCTGAGCAACCTGAACTGCGCGCCAGAAGGCTGGCTCATCGCAGAATTGCACTCCTTTTCTACGAATCCAGCACCCGGACCCGCACCTCCTTCGAGCTGGCAGCCAAAGGCCTGGGCGCGGATACCGCTTTGATCAGTTCCCAGTCTTCTTCGATCGAAAAAGGAGAATCCCTAAAAGATACCGGCATCACCTTGCGAGCGCTGGGGGCGGAGTGCATCATTCTCCGCCATCTTTCCTCCGGAGCCCCGTACCTCCTCGCCAAGGTCACCGGACTACCTGTGCTCAATGCGGGCGATGGCATGCACGAGCATCCATCCCAAGCCCTGTTGGACGTACGGACGATGATCCAGGCTTTGGCCCGTCCCGAAGATGTTCCTGGCGGAAATCTGCTTAGCGGTGTCAAGGTGGTGATTACCGGCGATATCCTGCACTCCCGAGTGGCCCGCTCCAATGCTCTGCTGCTGCCAAAATTAGGAGCCCGAGTCATCCTGTGTGGTCCGCCGGCGCTTCTGCCGGAGGTAGCAGAGGAGTTGGGCCCCGGAATCACCATTGAACGAGATTTCGACCGTGCCCTCGGGCAGGCGGAAATCGTGATGATGCTGCGCATCCAAAGAGAGCGTCTGGCGGGCCTGCACATCGACTTGGACGAGTACATGGCCCGCTATCAGCTGAACCAGGGCCGATTGCGCTCGTATGGTCCCAAAGCCATCGTGATGCATCCCGGCCCAATGATCCGCGGGCTCGAAATTTCGAGCGAGGTGGCGGATGGACCCCAATCGGTTATCGCCCTTCAGGTACGCAACGGAGTCGCGATTCGAATGGCTTTGATTTATCGCGCTCTGGAATGTCGTCGTGTGCAACCTGCCCATAAGGAAACGACAAAGCCCCGCTTTGCGGCCAAAAGAAAAAGAGGCCGTGCTTGACCACGCTCCTGATTCGCGGCGGCCATCTGGTTGATCCTTCCGCGGGAGTTGACGCCAATCGCGACCTCCTCCTCAAGGATGGCCGCGTGGCTGCGGTCGAACCTCCGGGTAAATTGACCGCCGCGGCCAAACAGACTAGCGCTGAAGTTGTGGATGCCGCTGGATTCGTGGTTGCTCCGGGGCTGGTGGACATCCACGTCCACCTCCGGGAACCGGGACAGGGCTACAAGGAAACCATTGCCACCGGAACAGCGGCAGCGGCTGCAGGCGGGTTTACCACCGTGTGTGCCATGCCTAATACCCATCCGGTCAATGATTCCGTCGAGATTACTCGCTGGATGCAGAGTGCAGACCGTGGGCCGAGCGCCCGCGTTTTTCCCATCGCAGCAGCCACTCGCGGCAGCATGGGAGAAGCACTGACGGAGTATGGCTCGCTCAAAGCCGCCGGCGCGGTCGCGGTCAGCGACGATGGCAAGCCTATCCTCAGCGAGGCCATCATGCACCAGGCGCTTGCGGCAGCCGCACGTGCCGGGATCCCCGTGATCCAGCATGCCGAAGACACCAGGTTGACCGGTGGGTGTTCGATGAATGCCGGCGCCCTGGCTTTTCGGCTCGGCCTTCGTGGAATGCCGGTGGCCGCGGAATCCGGCTTGGTGGAGCGCGATATCCGGCTTCTGGCCGAGCTCAGAGGAGCGCGCGCCCATCTCCATGTCGCGCATCTGTCGACAGGGGCGGCACTCGATGCAGTCCGCAAAGCCAGGCGAAACGGTCTGCACGTTACATGCGAGGTCGCGCCCCATCACTTTGTGCTTACGGAGCAGGCCGTAGGTGAATACAACACCAATGCAAAAATGAATCCGCCGCTGCGGGCCGAATCCGATCGCCGCGCCATGCTCGAAGGATTGCTCGACGGCTCTATCGATTGCATCGCCACCGATCACGCACCCCATGCAACCCATGAAAAAGAGCAGGAGTTCGAACGCGCCCCGAACGGCATTACCGGGCTCGAGTCGGCTTTGGGCCTGACTCTCGACCTGCTCCATCGCAAACACAAGGTTTCGCTCAGCCGGCTCATCACCCTGCTGAGTACTCAACCTGCCAGCTTGCTAAGTCTTCGTGGCCGAGGCAGTTTGGGCACTGGCTCGTTCGCCGATGTGGTCATCTTCGATCCCAAAGCTGAGTGGGTCTTTCGCGCGGCCAAGACCCGCTCCAAGTCGGCCAACACCCCGTTTGATGGGTGGAACATGCTCGGCCGGGTCCAGATGACAATCAGCGAGGGCCGGGTAGTCTACCGGGCGGATGCGTAAGCAGCTTGCGAAAGAGCCCTTCCGGGAGCGGCCATCCGGCATCGGGCAGGAAAAGAACCGCGCCTGCTGCTGCTCCGAGCAGCAGGCCCAGCAGAAACCGAGTCAGAGGCAAGTTCCCGTGCCATGCAAGAATGCCCGACCCGGCATCGAGCAGGTTAAGCAGTAGTGTTGCAGCCAGACATCGGATTGCTGTTGTCCTGGGGACGCGTAGGAGCGTCCCCATGGCGACGCCTAGGTAAATACCCAGGCAACGAACGCAAACCGCAACGGGTGAGCCCGCCAGTGTGAAACTCCGGACCGGATTCTGGTGGCAAAGACGGGAGAAGAAGCTGCGGATGAGCCATGCAGCGACGGGATGTGAGCCGGCCAGCAGAGGCGCCTCAAGCGGAGCCACCGCGATCGTTACGATACTCAGAAAAAGCCACAGTCTCATGATCCCGCCCGCTGACCAAGCGTAGGCCGCTACCACCAAAGTACCGCATCCATGATCAGCCATTCGCGGTACCTTTGCCTCTGAGGCTCCCCCGATGAAAATATCCCCCAACCGCTGGCGAGCGATCGCCATGTTCGCGATTCTGGCCTCTGCCCTGTCGACCGGCTTAGCCGGGTGCAGCAATAAGAGCGCCGCTCCCACCCCGCAAACACCGCCTGTAGCGGCCGCAAGTCCGTCGAACTCGACCAATCCGTCTGGTCCCGCTCCATCGACTTCTACTGCAGCAACTGCACCGACGCCAGCCCCCGCGCCTCCACCTGTTCTTCCCCGTGGCACGCGGCTGGCGGTACGTTTGAGCCAAACCATCGATGTCAAGCATGTGGAAGCTGGGGACCGGTTTAGTGGAACCTTGGCCGAACCAGTTGTGAACGGAAACACGGTCGTTGTGCCCGCCGGATCCGGAGCCACGGGCGAGGTTTTGGTAGCGCATCGCCGGGGACGATTCAAGGGAAGGTCGGTCATGGCCCTGACGTTAACCCGGCTGGATGTCAACGGCACCGTGTACCGCATCGATACCTCTAACCTTTCTCAAGCCAAGAAAGGAAAGGGTAAGCGTAGCGCAGCCTTTATCGGGGGTGGCGCCGGCATGGGTATGTTGATTGGTGGCTTGGCCACCGGCGGTGTCGGTCTGCTCGTCGGCGGACTTGCTGGAGGCGGAGCAGGCGCGCTGGGTGCAGCTTTTACCGGCAACCGCGACCTCTCAATTCCGGCGGAAACCGTGGTCACTTTCCGCTTGCAAGACTCGCTAACCCTCGCTCCTGTCACCCAGGCATCCCTGGCGCACGATCCAAACGGAGTGCCGTAGCCGCCGATTGACATCTGCGAGCGCAGCCACCATGGTGGATCCATGGTTCTTCTCTTCACCTTTCTGCTGGGTGGCGTTTGTGGCCTGCGATCGATGACAGCTCCCGCGGTGGTCGCCTGGGGAGCGCGTCTGGGCTGGCTGCATCTGGTACACTCCTTCCTGGCCTTTCTTGCCGGCAAGATCTCGCTGGTTGTCTTCTCTGTCTTCGCGATCGGCGAGTTGGTGGCGGACAAGCTGCCCTTCATCCCGCGCAGAACGCAGACGGGGCCTCTGGTGGTGCGCATTGTCTTTGGTGCAATCTGCGGCGCGGCCCTATCCATTTCCGCGGCTTCTTCGCCGCTTGCAGGAGCCATCCTCGGCGGAGCGGGGGGAATTGCCGGAGCTTTTGCTGGTTATTATTACCGCCGGTCCCTGGGTGGGAAGTTTCCGGACATACTGCTGGCCTTGCTCGAAGACGTGGTAGCGGTAGGCGGTGGTTTTCTTCTCGTGTCCCGCTTCTGACCGGCTCCATCCTTGGTCTTCCGGCATCATAGTCTGGTGCGCGGAGGTAGGTAGCGATGACTGCAGGTGCAGGGGCTCCGGAAACGTTTGACGCCATTGTGATCGGCTCGGGGCAGGGCGGCAACCCGCTGGTGGAGGCTCTGATTGCCGCAGGCAAAAAAACTGCATTGATCGAGCGCCGGGATGTTGGCGGGACATGTATCAATCGCGGTTGCAGTCCAACAAAAACCATGGTGGCCAGCGCTCGTGTAGCCTACCTGGCACGCCGTGGCGCCGACTACGGAGTTACCGTTGGCCCCGTTTCTGTCGATATGAGCCGGGTGCGAGAGCGGAAGCGCGCGATCGTCAGCAGCTTCCGCCAGAGCCGGGAAAAGCGGCTGGCCAATGTGCACGCGGAGCTGATTCGCGGCGAAGCCTCCTTTACCGCATCGCAGCAAATTCACATAGCCCTCAATACAGGGGGAGAGCGCAGTCTGACCGCTCCACAAATTTTCATCAATACCGGCACGCGTAGCACAATTCCCGCCATCGCCGGCCTGGAAACCGTTCCCCATCTCGACAATGAAAGCATCATGGAGCTGGCCTACATTCCCGAGCACCTGGTTGTTCTCGGTGGCGGTTACATTGGCGTGGAGTTCAGCCAGATGTTTCGCCGCTTTGGCAGCACGGTGACGATAATCCAATCGAGGTCGCAGCTGCTGTCGGAAGAAGATTCTGAATGCGCGGAGGAGATAGCGAACATTCTGCGTGAGGACGGAATCGAAATTCTGCTCAATGCGCGCGCTGAAAAGGTCAACCCCTTCGGCCATGGTGTCACCTTGGAAGCCAGGGTTGAGGGCAAAGCGAAGACTGTCGAAGGAACGGATCTGCTGCTTGCGGTCGGCCGAACACCTAACACGGAGGCTCTTAAATTAGCCATGGGCGGAGTGGAGACGGACGGCAGGGGTTTCATCCGCGCCAATGAACGATTGGAAACGACTGCCCCCGGCGTTTACGCTATCGGCGACGTCAAGGGTGGGCCACAGTTCACACACATTTCCTATGACGACTTCCGCATTTTGAAAGCCAACTTGTTGGACGGAGGCCATCGCACGGTGAATGACCGCATGGTTCCTTTCACCGTCTTCATGGATCCGCAGTTCGCCAGGGTCGGGATGACGGAGACCGAGGCGAAAAAAAGCGACCGCAAAATTCGGATAGCCCGGATGCCCATGAGTTCGGTCGCCCGCGCCCTCGAAGTAGATGAAACGCGTGGCCTGATGAAAGTCATCGTGGATGCGGAAAGCGAAGAGATTTTGGGCGCGACAATCCTTGGCCCCGAAGGAGGAGAGGTCATGTCCGTCATCCAAATGGCGATGATGGGCCATTTGAAATATGGCGTGCTGCACGACGCAGTCTTCGCTCACCCCACACTCGCCGAATCTCTCAATAATCTCTTTCTGCATTTCGACGACGGAAGGCCTTGAGCGATTCTTTTGAGTCCAGACGCGGTTACAGGCGCAAATCCACCACCGTTGCACCCGCTCCGCCCTCGCTCGGACTGGCCTCCGCCACCAACGCTACATGCGGATGCCGCTCCATATAGGCCCGCAGCGCCTTACGCAAAACTCCCATGCCTGTGCCATGGACGATACGCACGCGTGGCAACCCGGCCAGGAAGGCACGATCCAGATACTGCTCTACCTCACCGGTAGCCTCTTCCACTGTGCGGCCAATCACGTTGAGCTCGGAACGGACAGGATCCTCTCGCGGGGCGACAGAGACATGGATACCACGGCTACGAGCGGCCTCCAGCGGGTTCATGGCCACTGGCCGGGGCGCGGTCACTTCGGCTATGTCATCTCTCGCAACCCGCATTTTCATAGGCCCAATCGCAACCTCGAAGGCGTTGCCATCCAATTGCCGCTGCACCACGCCCGTCTTGCCGATAGATTTCAGCTTAACTGTATCGCCCACCGAGACGTGCCGCACCAGGTGCGGTTGCGCGTTCGAGTCCCCCCGATCGGCTCCGCCATGCTGTGCAACGGCGACTGCATTAAATTGCTCGCTGAACTCTCTCCGGAGCTGGGCTATGCGCCGCTCGGCTTCTCTGGAAAGCTTTTGCTGGGCCGCCCGATCTTCAATCGTACGCACGGTTTCTCGAATCTGATAGGCAAAATCTTTAAGTAATGACTGCAGTTGCTTTTCCAGGTCGCGAACCTTGGCCCGCCACTCTTTCAGTCCCTCGCTATTCAGGCGGCTCTTCTCCCGCGCCACCTCTTGCTCCTTTCGCTGCAATTCTGCCCGTTCGCGTGATGCGGCATCGAGCTGGCTGTGCAACTGGTCCAGGAAACGACCAATATCCTTGGTCTGCGTACCTTGCGCCGCCCGTGCCGCGGCTACAATACTGGTTTTCAAACCCAGCCGTTGCGCAATGTTGATTCCTGCAGAAGCCCCGGGGACCCCCAGCCGCAGGGCGAAAGTCGGCGTCAATGTCTCCTCATTGAAACCGACGGATGCGTTAAGTACGCCGGGCCTGTTTGCTGCGTAGACCTTGAGCGAGGTGTGATGGGTCGAGACCAGGCACCAGGCGCGGCGGTCAAGAAAATACTCCGCAATCGCCACTGCCAATGCGGATCCTTCTTCGGGATCGGTGGCGGAACCTAGTTCATCGAGTAGAACCAGCGAAGACTCGTCGGCGAGCTCGGAAATGTACTCGAGATTGGTGATGTGGGCTGAAAATGTCGAAAGATTTTGCTCGATCGATTGGGCATCGCCGATGTCAGCCAAAAACAGGTCAAACAGTGGAAAGATCGCTTCGGCTGCGGGCACTGGAATTCCAGTCTGCGCCATCATGGCCAACAGGCCGGCGGTTTTCAGCGCCACCGTCTTGCCGCCGGTATTAGGTCCGCTGATGATGAGCTGGCGCTGTTGATCGTAGAGCGCCAGGCTTAGCGGTACGATACTCGCCTTCTGGGCCCGTAATCGCTTCTCGAGTAAAGGGTGGCGGGCGTGTTTGAGCTCCAGCATCGGTTCTGCCGGATCAGCAAAGCGAGGCCGCACGCAATCGAACTCGGCAGCAAAGCACCCGCGCGCCTGCAGGGCGTCGATTTGGGCCAGGATGGCAGCACCTTGCGCGATGGCTTGAGATTGACCGCCAATCTCCCGCGTCATGGCGAGGAAGATTCTACGGCTTTCCTCCTGCTCCTCCTCAATCAGCCTCACCAGCTCATTGTTTTGTTCGATTGTCTCGAGCGGCTCCAGGTAGACGGTTTGTCCGCTGGAAGAGGATCCATGTACCACGCCAGGGATGCGGCGCTTGTGTTCCGCCTTCACCGGGATCACGAACCGTTCCCCCCGGATAGTGATCAGGTCATCCTGTGTACTCCCGCCCTCGGAGAGGCGGCGCAGGCTGTTGCGGAGGCCGTCTTCAATGACTTTCTGCTGGCGTTCAATCTCTCTTCGAATGCGGCGCAGGTCGGGAGACGCGTCATCGCTGAGCGAGCCGTCGGGGTTCAGCCGTGAGCGTAGCGAACCGGACAACTCCCTTAGCCGCGTCTCGGGTGGAAGCTGGCTGAGGGCCGTAAGGGCGCTCAGTTGCCCGTCGAGCGCCTCCGGAGGTCGGGCAATCATTGCCTCCCAGGCGACAATGTTATCGACCAGAAACAGCAGGTCGCGAATCTCCTCCGGCTCGAGCGCTGCCCCCTGAATGCGGGCCCTGTCGGTCAGCGTTGTGGGGTCGAACAAACCGCCCAGTGCCGGAGCCAGCCCCTGGTTCAGAAGCAAGCGCATTTCACCGACCAACCCATGTTGCTGTTCGATCCAGGAGCTGTCTCGCGAAGGGTTCATGGCGAGCATCCACTCGCCTGTCACACGAGAATGGGCGTAGGCCGACAGCAGCTCCAGCAAGCGCCCCCACTCGAGCGACTTGCCGCTGTGATTGTCGACAATCTGCGGGATCGGCTCCAGAAGACTCACCAGACCATGCTAGTGCACCAGCAGCCAGATTCCGCTCTCTTCAAGCGCCGATAAGGTGGTTACGCGAAGCGCCTGTGACTTATTTAGCCACGCCTCTGCATGCATGCTGCAAGCCTACCCTTTTGCCCACTGTACTACCCTTAGAATGAAGCCATGGAATTCCCCGTTACCCGCTTGCGGCGACTGCGCCGCACCGAAGCCATGCGCTCGCTGGTCCGCGAAGTACATCTGCACCCAGGCAGTCTCATTTACCCGCTCTTCATCTGTCCTGGCGAAGGCGTTCGCCGCGAAATCAGCTCCATGCCTGGGGTCTATAACCTCTCCATCGACGAAGCTTTGAAAGAAGTCCAGGAAGCCGAACGTCTCGGACTGGCCGGCCTACTCCTGTTCGGGCTTCCGGCCACCAAGGACGAAGAGGGTAGTGGCGCCTGGGCCGACGACGGCATTGTGCAGCAGGCCCTCCGCGCTTTCAAACCTGCAGCAAAAAAACTTTTGCTTATCGCCGATGTTTGCCTTTGCGAATACACCTCCCACGGCCACTGTGGGATTGTCACCAGGACAGGGGGAGACTACGAAGTTCAGAATGACGCAACGCTGAATCTCCTTGCCCGTGCCGCTGTCTCGTTAGCGAAGGCCGGAGCGGATGTTGTCGGGCCCTCCGATATGATGGACGGCCGCGTAGGCGCCATTCGCGACCACCTCGACGAGGCCGGTTTGGAGCAAGTGCCAATCCTTTCCTACGCCGCCAAATTCTCTTCTGCCTTTTACGGCCCCTTTCGAGAAGCGGCAGATTCAGCGCCTCAGTTTGGCGATCGGCGGACCTACCAGATGGACGGCGCCAACCTGCGCGAGGCCATGCGCGAAATCGATCAGGACATCGCCGAAGGCGCCGACATGATTCTGATGAAGCCGGCGATGCCGTATCTCGACGTCGTCCGTGCAGCGCGCGAGCGCCTTGACGTACCCATCGGCGCCTACCAGGTCTCGGGAGAATACGCCATGCTGCAGGCGGCTTTCGCCAAGGGCTGGCTGGACCGGGACCGAGCCATTCTTGAATCGCTCATCTCCATTCGCCGTGCTGGAGCTGATTTCATCGTGACCTACTTCGCCAAGGAAGCAGCGCGTCTCATTTCCTGATCGTTTCCGGCTTAACCGCTCCCGGCTCATTCCAATTCGATTAGGGCCGCTTGCAGGCGCCTGGTGAAGTCCTGCGGCTGTTCGCCAGGGTCCATGGTTAGCGGTTTCCCCAAACGCACCGCCACTTTGCCCCTCCCAGGCCACCTCTTCCCCTTACCCGGCTTGAGTCCCTCGATCCAGATGGGCTGCACCGGTACCTCCGATGCCTGTGCTAATAATCCGATTCCAGGCTCAAAGGGTTGTAGCTTCCCGTCCGCAGAGCGTCCTCCTTCGGGAAATACCAACACATGGTAGCCATGGTCCATCGCCTCGCCTGCATGGGCAAAGCTTCGCCGCAACCCGGCGCCCCTCGGCAACGGAAAGACATTGAACAGTGCGGTCACCAGCCAATAGGCCAGCGGCGTAAACATAGCCATGATGCGATGGCGCTCTGCCTTGCCTTGCCGCCACCCCGTCAAGAGACGCCCGGACATCGCCACAGCCACGTGGTCGCGATCGCTGCTGCCCAGGGCATAGAGAATCACCGGAACGTCAAAAGCGGTGAGATGATTCGCGATCAATAGGGAAGGCCGGTGAAGCAAGCCCCGTGGGGCAATGCGCGGTGCAAGGATAAGACCAATCCCTGGACGCGCCACACATTCGAGGAAGCCGACCCGAATCCAGCGGATGACCGGCCACCATGGCCAACGGGGAAACACCGCTCCTTTCTTCGGCTTGGGCGGCGCTGCCGCAGCTTGTGCACCAACCGGTACCGAGGGAGTTGTATCCGTGCCGGGCGCGCCAGGCTGTGGCGGGTGCAGCACATTACGCAGGTCCCCCACCGTTCTTACCTGGCCCCAGGTTGCATCATCGAGCTCAACGCCGAATCGGGTTTCGAGGGTCGACTGCAGCTGTACCATAGCGAGGCTATCGAGGTGCAGATCCTCGGCCAGTCGGTCGCCCGCATGAATCTCCGGATTCGTTACCCCCAGCTGGCGTAAGACTTCCTCAAGGTGGTCGGCAGGGTTCTCGACGGGTGCCGCTCCCCCGGCCAGCGATTGCTGGGCCCAGTGTTGTACCGTCCGCCGCAGCACTTTGCCGGTTGAGGTTCGCGGAAACTCCGGCTGCGGCCACCGCAGCCAGTAGCGAATTTGCTGAAAGGCAGCCAATTCACGGTTGGCCCCATCCACCGCGCTCTGAAGAAGGTTGTCTTCCGCATCCGAGATCAGCACTGCCACCGGCGCGGGGCCGGATGGCGAATCGTAGGCAACAACCAGGCAGCCGTGGACCCCAACCTGGCGGCGCAGCACCGCTTCCAAATCCTGGGGATGAATATTTAAACCTGCGGCGGTGACGATAACGTCGCTCTTGCGTCCGGCAAAGACGAGTTCGCCTTCCGCATTCCGAGTGGCCAGGTCGCCTGTGGCCAGCCAGCCCGGCTCGCTCTTCTGGAGCCCGCCGTGTTGCCACACTTGCGAAGCGATCGAAGCGCCTCGTACCAGGATTTCTCCCTCAGGGCTTATCTGTACCTCGCGTCCAGCGAGCGGCTTGCCAATGCTGCCGCGGGCAATCTTGAACGGATGATTCAGCGTGACCAGGGCGGTCGTTTCTGTCATCCCGTAACCCTGGACAAGGGCGAAGCCCATCGTGGTCCAGAAAGTCTCCAGATCACTTGGCAGGGTCGCGCCGCCGGATACAAAAGCCCAAAATTTCCATCCCAGGAGGCGGTGCACTGAACGAAAACGCCACCACCGCTTACCGATAGACTGTCCTCGGGCGGCAGCCAATCGATCGCGAAGTCCCGGGAATTCGCCTTCCATCCAGGCCCGCAGCAAATCCAGCACCCGCGGAACCGCCGCCAGTACCGAGATGCGCTCTTCGTGCATTAGCCTGGCCAGCCGCGGCGCCTGTAACCGGTCTTCGAAGTGCACCTCAGCGGTCAGCAGCGGCGGAACCCAGAGGCCCATGAATTGGCCGAACACATGGCTCAATGGCAGCGTGTGCAGGATTCTCAGGGGATGCACCAGCCGCACATAGCGCAGGTACTTGCCAATCTCCTTCTCCAGCGGATCCAGCGACGCCAGAACATTGCCGTGAGTATGCACGATGCCCTTCGGATCACCGGTCGTGCCGGAAGTGAAGATGATCTGCAGCGGGGTGTCCCGGGACAGTCCGGGAAGCGGATCATAGTTCGGGGCCGGGAGCTTGGCGGCAAACTCCTCGAAGCCGAGTCTCGGAATTGCCGGATCCAGGGGCTGCAGCAGAGCCAGGTCTCCGGTCAGCAGGCTTGGCTTTACTTCACGAACCACCCGCCGTGCGAACTCGAGGCTTCCTGCTGCATCCAGGGGAACTGCGACGATTCCGCGCAAAACACATCCAAAGAACGCAGCCACCCACTCCGCGGAATTGTTTCCCCAGAGTACAATCCGGTGCCCTTGCTTAATCCCGAGATTGTCAAAAGCTGCAGCGCAGCGCGCGCTGAACTCAGCCAATTGGCCGTAAGTGGAAGAAAACCGGCGATTCCCGCGATGGGTGACAATCGCGATCTGCTGATCGTAGCGGCGGAAGTCGGCGACAAGCGTTGCCAGGTGCGGTCGCACTCGTCCAGTGTGGCACAAGACAAGAGCACGCGGAGGGTCGCGTAAAATAAGGGTTTTGCGACCCAACGGATTCAGAGAGGGAGTTAGCTGTGGCAGACACGATATACGATGTTGTGATTATTGGCGGTGGCCCGGGCGGTTATACGGCCGCCATCCGCGCTGGTCAGTACGGCCTGAAGGTCGGCTTGATCGAGCGGGAAAAGAAATTGGGAGGCACCTGTCTCCATTGGGGCTGCATTCCGACCAAGTCGCTGCTATTCGATGCTGAGATCTATGACCACCTGCAACATGCCGCCGAATACGGCATCGACGGCGTGGGCAAGGTCACGGTCAACTGGAAGACCGTTCTGGAGCGCAAAAACGGAATTATCACCAAGCACGTCAAGGGCCTTGATTTCCTGATGCGCAAGAACAAGGTCACCACCATCGAGGGCTATGGCCGCCTGACCGGCCCGGCAAAGGACGGCATTCACTCCATCGCTCTCGAATCAGCGGGCGGGCAAAACCAGGTCGTGAAGGCCAAAAATGTCATTCTCGCGACCGGTTCGGATGCGCGCATGCTGCCCGGTGTCGAGGCAGATGTAGACAAAATCCTCACCAATATGGAGATTCTGGTCCTGCCCCAAATTCCCAAATCGATGATAGTCATCGGCGCCGGAGCAGTGGGCGTCGAGTTTGGCTCCATCTTCCGCAGCTTCGGCAGCGAAATCACCGTCGTTGAGTACCTGCCGCGCCTGGTTCCGAACGAGGACGAAGACGTCAGCAAAGAGTTGGCCCGGGTCTTCCGCAAGCGTGGCATCGACACCCACACCGGGGCCAAGGTGGAAAAAGTAGAAAAGACCGCTGCCGGGGTGAAAGTCAGTTTTACCAGCGCGGATGGCAAGCCGATCGTGAAAGAAGCCGAGAAAGTCCTGGTTGCCGTTGGCAGGGCGCCGCGTACCGCCGATATCGGCTTGGACAAAACCAAAGTCGAGGTGGAGCGCGGGTTCATCAAAGTCGACGAGTGGATGCAGACGGGAGAGCCGGGCGTCTATGCCATTGGCGACGTTGTTGCGGGCCTGCCCCAGTTAGCCCACGTTGCGGCTATGGCAGGCATGGTGGTCGTGGCCAAGGTTGCCGGTAAGCATGCCCGCCCGGTGCGCCGCGACCGGATTCCTGCCTGCACCTACTGTGAGCCCCAGATTGGCAGTGTCGGACTGACCGAAGCTCAGGCCAAAGCCGCAGGGCACCAGGTCAAGGTAGGGAAGTTCCCCTTCTCTGCCAATTCCAAGGCCTCCATCGTTGGCTCCCACGAGGGTTTCGTCAAAGTCGTTGCCGATGCCAAACATGGGGAGGTGCTGGGCGTTCATATCATCGGGCCGCAAGCCACGGAGTTGATCGCAGAAGCAGTCGTGGCCATGGAACTGGAAGCGACCATTGAAGAGTTGATGTTCACCATTCACGCTCATCCGACGCTTGCCGAAGCAATGCTCGACGGATTCGGCAGCGTGGAGAACATGGCCATTAATGTCTGAGGAGGTCATTTCGCTGCTGGACCTGGGGCGCCAGGACTACGCGGCCGCCCTCGCGCTCCAGCAGCATCTGTGCGCTCTCCGCCAGCAGGGAACAATCGGCGATGTACTTCTGCTGGTGGAACACCCGCCGGTTCTCACCCTGGGCAGAAATGCCCGCCGGGAGAATGTATTGGCCGATGATGCTCTCCTGGCCCGGCGCGGAATCGATGTTTTTGAGACCAATCGCGGCGGCGATGTGACCTATCACGGCCCCGGTCAGCTCGTGGGTTATCCAATCCTCAATCTGCGCGGGTTCAACCCGCCGATCGGCATCGTCGCCTACCTGCGCCGGCTGGAAGAAGTCCTCATTCGCGCCTGCGCCGACTACGGCATCCTGACCCAGCGTTCTCCGGGACGCGCCGGCGTGTGGACAGTGCCTGGTGGCTCGGTCGCAGAAAAAAAGGTTGCCGCCTTAGGGGTCCACGTTGCACGCGGCGTTACCACCCACGGCTTTGCCCTCAATGTCACGACCGATCTGGAAGACTTCGCCTTGATCGTTCCCTGCGGCATCAGCGATCGCGGCGTCACCAGCGTGCAGCTGGAAGCGGAACGGCCGCCGACTCTCGAACAGATGGCCCACTCGGTATCGCGTCATTTCGGCCGCGTCTTCGAACGCCAGATGGTATGGCTCGAAGCGCTCGACGATCTGCTGCCCTCCAACCGCCCTGCCACCGTAGGATTGCTCTAGAATAGGGAGTTCGCCTAGCGAAAGGGAGTCCATGCCGACCGACGTAATCATGCCCCAGATGGGGGAATCGATTTTTGAAGGCACCATCACTAAGTGGCTAAAAAAACCGGGCGATACGGTGCAACGGGACGAGCCTCTGTTTGAGATTTCCACCGACAAGGTGGATGCCGAAATCCCTTCTCCCGCCAGCGGCGTCCTGACCGAAGTCAAGATTCCGGAAGGCAACACTGTCCAGATCAACACCGTCGTCGGAGTGATTGGCGATGCGGACGGTCAGCCGGCGGCGGCACCAACATCACCGCCTGCTACCCAGGCTCCGGCCGCCAAAGAAACTGCGCCACCGCCGCCACCCTCTGTCCCGTCAACTACGCCAGCAAAGCCCGCTGCCCTGACCGACGTCATTATGCCCCAGATGGGGGAATCGATTTTCGAAGGCACCATCACGAAGTGGCTCAAGAAACCAGGGGATACCGTGCAACAGGACGAGCCCCTGTTCGAGATCTCGACCGACAAGGTGGACGCGGAGATTCCATCGCCCTCTTCTGGTGTGCTGGCTGAAATCAAGGTACCGGCCGGCACCACCGTGCAGATCAATACCGTTGTGGCCCAGCTGAGTTCCAGTGCCGGAGCCGCCGCAGCTCCTTCTGTTCCGGCACAGTCGACCACTCAGTCAGCGCCGTCTGCACCCTCCGCAGCCCCAGTCGACGCCGAGCCCAGCACGCCGGAAGCCGGGGAACGTGTCCGCTCCTCGCCGCTGGTGCGCAAGATCGCCCGTGACAACAATCTGGATCTTCGGCAGGTTCCCGGAACCGGGTCTTCGGGCCGCATCACCAAGGAAGATATCCTCGGCTTTTTGGCCAAGGGCGGAGCGGCCGCGCCTCCGGTGCCCAAGCCAGCGGCAGCTGGTGCTCCGCCGCCGCAGCCGACAGCCGCGGCCGCCAAGCCGGCTGCCCCCGCACCTTCTCCAGTCGTCACCGCCGGCGACGAACTGGTCCCCATGACCCGCATGCGCTCGATCATTGCCCAGCGCATGGTTGACTCCAAGCACACCAGTGCGCATGTTCACACGGTCTTCAAGATCGACATGAGCCGGATTGTACGCATCCGGGAGAAGGAAAAGACCAGGTACGAGCAGCGTAACGGCGTCAAGCTGACCTACATGCCGTTTATTTCCCGCGCGGTGATCGCCACTCTGCGCAAAATGCCCATCGTGAACGCCTCGATGGAAGGTGATGCGATCCGCTACCACAAGAACATCAACCTGGGGATTGCCGTCGCTCTGGACTGGGGACTGATTGTGCCCGTCATCCGCCAGGCGGAAGACAAGAGCTTTCTTGGCATCGCGCGCGCTATCGCCGATCTTGCGGAAAGGGCGCGGGGCAAGAAGCTGAAGCCGGAAGAAGTCGGTTCGGGCACCTTCACGATTACCAATCCCGGCATCTTTGGCGAGCAGTTCGGCACCCCGGTGATCAATCAGCCGGAATCGGCCATTCTGGGAGTCGGTGGCCTGTTTAAAGAACCTACGGTAGTTACAGATGAAAACGGCTCCGATTCCATTGCCATCCGCAGTATCATCCGTCTGACCCTGGGCTTCGACCACCGCATCATCGACGGCGCGGATGCAGGCAAGTTCATGGCCGAGCTAAAAAAGTATCTGGAGAACTGGAGCGAAGACATCGGCTAAACCGAAGAATAAAGGCGGCAAGTTAAGGAGGAATGAACATAAGCAAATGAATTGTCATCCCGCCTGCCCCGGCGTGCCGTGGAGCGTGCCGTGGGAGCGAAGTGGATCCGCAGTTTCTCCCACCGCCGAGAATCCGGTCCACAAATGAAGCCAGCGCCGGAGGCGCGACACAAACCTCATTAGCTGACGTCTGGCTCCCGGCCCTACAGGCCTCGTTTAAACCCACAACCACAACCGCTCATTCCCATTGAGCGGAAAGTTGACCAAGCGAGGGGCCTGCTTCCCCCCTCCTTAGCTAGCTAGTTTAGAGTGAAACCGTCACGGCGACGAATATCAACTCATCGTTCAGAGCCGGTTCTTCGCTTCCAAAACCCGCGCCACAGCCTCTTCCGCGGTGTCCGCAGTCGCCGAAAGATGCCCCATTTTCCTACCCGCCCGGGCCGTTTGCTTTTCGTATAAATGCACACTGACTTCAGGTACAGCCAGGGCACGGGCAAAGCGCGGCTCCTCTTTCAGCCACAGATCGCCGAGCAAATTGGCGATGGCGGCGGGACGCATGACGCGCACGTCTCCTAGGGGCAGGTCGCATACTGCGCGGACCGCCTGTTCGAATTGGCTGGTCACACAGCAGCGCTGGCTGGCGTGATAGCTGTTGTGCGGCCGCGGAGCCAACTCATTGACGTACAAGCCTCCGCCAGTGGTGACAAACATCTCTACCGCCAGCAGCCCCTCCAGTTCGAGTTGGGACGCCATCGTGGTGGCCAGATCCTGGGCCTGCTTTTCCATGCCTGCCGGCAAGGAGGACGGAAGCGCGCTCCAAACCAAAATCTGTTGTTCGTGATAATTCGTAGCGGCCGGGTAGGCAATGACTTGGCCGCTGGGATTGCGAGCCACCATGACCGAGATCTCTGCTTCCAGATTCAGAGCCTGCTCGGCTACGCAAGGCTGCTCGCCCAAAGATCGCCACGCGATACCCGGATCTGAGCCGCGCTCCAGCTTCACCTGCCCTCGCCCGTCATAGCCGCCATAGGCGCGCTTGAGAAAGAGCCGTTCCCCTAGTTCCTGGATTGCAGCCACCAGGTCAGCTTCGCTATAAACCGGACGGTAATTTCCCACAGGAAAACCGTGTTCGGCCAGCCAATTTTTCTGGCGGATTCGGTCCTGGACCATCGCCAGAATGTCCTTCCCCGGCCGCACAGGGGCATGCCGCTCTGCGGCCTCGAGAGAAGCAATAGCAATTTGCTCAATCTCCAGCGTGATCACATCGGAACCGCGCGCCAGGTCCGCAGCCGCCTTGGCATCGTCCCACGACCCGACGAAGCAAGCGTCCACCACAAACCGGGCAGGGCAGGAAGGGTCGGGGTCCATTACCTGCACCCGATAGCCCATCGAGCGAGCCGCCATGGCCGTCATTCGGCCTAACTGGCCCCCTCCTAAAATGCCGATGGTCGAACCCTGGGGAATCGCGGTCAACCGGGTAACTCCGCGTCCAGAACTTCGCGGCTGCGCGCCTGCCGCCAAGCCCGCAAACGGTTGCCGAGATCCAAATCGTGGTTCGCCAAAATGGCCACCGCGAGCAGTGCCGCATTGGCCGCTCCCGGCTGGCCGATGGCCAGCGTGGCCACCGGCACCCCCTTTGGCATTTGCACAATGGAGAGCAACGAATCAATCCCTTGCAAGCATGTCGACGGGACAGGCACAGCCAGAACCGGAAGGATCGTTTTGGCAGCCAACATGCCGGGCAAATGCGCAGCGCCGCCGGCGGCCGCGATGATGATCTTCAGCCCCCGTGGTTCCGCTTCCTCGGCATATTGGAAAAGCCAGTCGGGAGTCCGGTGAGCCGAAACGACGCGCGCCTCGTGTGGAATTGCAAACTCTCGCAACAGATCAAGGCACGGGCGGAGCACTTCGGCATCGCTTTTGCTGCCCATAACCACGCCGACAAGGGGGGAGCCGTTCACCTTGCCGATTATCCCATGCCTGTGGGGTCCACACCACGAGCTGGGCCTCTAAGCTCGGATTTCCAGACGAGCCGTCTCTGCAAGGCCTGGCAGTTCGGCTGTGGTCAGAACGCGGATCTTATATCGCTGCATCGTGCCGACTGCGTACTCGTAGCGTAAATTACTCTCCTCGTCCGGTTCACCATCACCGTCCGGCCAGCGGATGGGTTCAATGATCGCAGTCAACAGAAGCTCCGTCTTTTCGACTCGCTTAATCCCTGCTCTTAGGCTTGGCGCGCTGAAAGCCAGAAGCTTGGCCTCCGCGGCATCGGTTTCAAGGGATATCGCGTGGAACATTTTCATCGTTCCATTGCGGTAACCGCAGTCGATCCGCAACGGATCGCCGGGACGAGTGTAGCGAGAGGCGGCGATATTTTTGCGCATGAGAGCCCAAACCCCTGCCTCCTCAAAGCTCGTCCGCATGGCGGCGAGGATAGAGGATCGGCCGCTGCGCTGCTGAGTCCTCTCCCGGCGAGGGTTTTCGACGTAGAGCCGCATAAGATCTTCGATACCGGCCAGAATGGAATCTGCGAGATGGGCTTTGCTTCCGGTGATTTGCACGCTGTTAGACAGCGAGTCCTGAAGCCGGCTCAGGATCGGTCGGGGATTGTGGTTGGATTCTGCGCCCAGGCGCTGCCCGATTTCAATTTCGAGCGCTTCCAGCATTTGGGTGTCTGCATCCGGGTCCAGACATCGGACCCGGCTCCAATCGCGGGTAAAGCGCAGCACGCTTTGTTCCCCTGACCGCAACACCACTCCGATGTTCACAAACTCGTTCTTCACCGGATCGGGCACATAACGGATGAGTTGAAACTCACACGGCATCCTGTCCGGCATCTATGTCCTTACCCCCCTCACCCCGCCTCACTATCTTGTACCCATTCCCATCCGCCTGCTCGACCCCTCTGATTCTTTTCCCCCTCCCTCCCCCAATTAGGAAAAGGCCTTCTCGCCGATTCCCTGAAAGCCACAATCGAATCTCGAACTCGCGTGCGCCGCGTTAGCAGGCGCTCTACCAATGCCTCCAGCGCGCTGAGATCCCCCCCATACCACTCCGGCGGAATCAGCTCCGCAATGTTCCATGCAGTTTCTTCGGGAAAGCTTTCGATACGGCTAAGCCACGGCTCGAAACTGTCCCAGCCGGCCACGTCGCGGTACACAGAATTCTCTGCAAACACCCCACCCAGACTGATGTCGGTGAACTTCCAGTCCCCGGCATGAAAACAATAGCCTTGATCGATAAAGGTTGCTTTGTAGCGGCGTTCTCGGCGCATTTTCTGAAAGACTGCTTGCCGGCCGTTGATGTTGCATGTCCATTTATCCAGAGTCAGGATGCCGGCGAACTCGGCCAGATTGCGCACTTCCAGCAACTGTTCCTGGGGCAGGTAGTCGACCGTGTGACCTGGCATCAGGCCTCCCACCCAACGCGAGGCGAACTGCAAGCCCCCTTGGCACTCCTGCGGACCCTCTCGCAATTCAATGATCAGCTCGGAGGTGTTCTTTATGAGCCAATCCGATACCTCGATGATTTCGCATGGGGGCACCGCAAGGCCGATCGCAGCTGCCAGTCGCGTTGCCAACAGTTCATTGGCCAGCACCCTGACATGCTGAGGATTGTTGCGGAACTTGACCACATAGAGATGCCCGTCCGAAGCCAGCATCAGATGGCTCTGCGCGCCTCCGCGCATGCGTCGAATCTGCTGGATCGCGGTGAGCGCCACAGAAGATGCCTCGCGATGCAGAGTAGCAGCATACTCGAACCTCTGCTCTGCTTCTGGTAGCATCGCCACGGAGGAAGCACATGGATCAGGCCGGTTTTGCCCCGAATGGCTCGCGCCGCAATGAAGATATCGCATTGGATTTATTGAAGTTCGTCGCTGCCACGACAGGGATCATCAAGGGGACTTCGCCCGCTGCGGGATTTGTCTCCTCCTCCGGTTCCAAACCCGAAGACCAGGTAAATCAACTACTCGCCCTTTACACGAAATGCCTCGGCGTTGTGCAGGGGAAATAATTTACCCATCACTCATGTCAGTCATCAACGGCGCATGCCTACGGTACAGGCACCGCAATCGCACGGGCAGCGGTTCTTCTCGGAGGAGAGCCGCGCCTTCCCAGGGCCGCTCGCGGTCATGAAGAGTGACCCACTCCTTCAGGTAGCGGTCTTTGGTGCGGGAACGTTCGGCCGCAACCATATCCGCATCTATCGCCAGTTGGAAACTCACGGAGTGCGCCTCGCGGCGGTTGTCGATATCGACCCAGCGACTGCCGAGGCACTGCGCGCCGAGGGATTGAACGTTTTCAGCTCACCCGAAGCTTGTCTGCAGGCATACCGGGAAGGTCGAATTCAGCTGGACGCAGTCTCCATCTGCGTGCCTACATCCGCGCACTATTCGGTGGCCTCTCAAGCCCTGGGTCAGGGTCTCGATGTTCTGCTTGAGAAACCGATTGCCGTCAATCTCACGGAGGCCGATGCTCTGGTAGAGCAGGCTGCGGCCAGTGGACGCATTCTGCAGGTCGGATTGTTGGAACGCTTTAACCCCGCCGTCACGGTGGCCGAGGCACTCGTGAACGGCCCCATGTTCTTCGAAGCGCACCGCCTCAGCATCTTCCATCGCCGCGCCCTGGACGTCGATGTGGTGTTGGACCTGATGATTCACGATCTGGATATTGTGCTCCACCTGACGCGTTCCCCGGTCAGCCGGCTGCACGCTGTTGGACTGAGGATCCTATCCTCACAGGTCGACATCGCCAATGTCCGCGTGGAGTTTGCATCCGGCTGTGTTGCCAACTTTACTGCCAGTCGCGTCAGCACTGAAACCGTGCGCAAGCTGCGTTTCTTCCAGCCGCATCAATACCTGTCGATCGATTACGCTCGCCAGGACCTGCTGATTATCAATGTCGCCTCAGGCGAGGGCGGACCGGCCCTCGCCCTTGAGAAGCCGCCAGTGACGAGCGGAGAGCCCCTGCTATTGGAAATTCAAGCATTTTTACAATCCGTGCGGACGCGAACCCGGCCTCGGGTTACCCCCCGCCAGGCCCGCGATGCGCTGGCCCTTGCCCTCGACATCAACCGGGAAATCGAAGCCCATGCCACTCGGGCCGGGCTCATCAGAACGGAGCCACATTGATTCTGGCTACCGCATCTTCTCCACCTTGTAGCCCTTGGGAATCTGAATCTCAAACGTTTGATCGGTGAGAGGTTCGTTCAGCGCTAGTTTTTCCACTGTAATGGTGATCCGGTATTCATCCAGCGGGCGATTGATCGTGATGGTGCCCGGAAATTGAGTTCCGTTGAAGTTTTGGTAGGGACCATAAATGACCTGCGTCTCTACGTCGCCGTCGTTGTTGTAGATGTCCTGCTCCGTCGGCATCAGGTCGATTCGGCTGAAGCGAATAACGCGCAACGGTTTGTCCTCCAAAGGTAATCCCTCTTTGGAGGTTTGCCTGCCGGTCTTCAATACCGTCAAGTCGTACTGTGGAGTTTCAATCAGTTGCTTACTGTGTGGTTCAAGGCTGGTCGAGCTGGAATGGATCAGCGTCACGACTCGATCGGGGGCGATCTTTTGAATCAGGACGGAGTCCAGAAAGATATTGGGTCGCAGATTTTCCAACGGATTGGCGCCCCGGCTTGTGGTCGAAGCGCTCCCTTCGATGGCCTTGCTGTAGTGCGGGATGATCAGAGTAAAGGTATTGCCGTCGCTCACCAGATTGAAGGCGATGGTACGGATTACGGGAACCTCTCCGATGACTCGCAGCATCTGGGGCTTGCGCAAGAAAATAAATCCGTGGAACGACGTGTAGTCGGTCTGCTTGCCGCTCCGGGCGCCGCCCACCGATGCTGCAAAATCTACCGTCAGGAACAGAGAATGGACCGAGTCGTAGTGCTTGTTAATCTGTTCCACCAGTTGTGTGGCGTCGGAGTTCATCACCGCGCCCGCCAGTTTCGGCTGCTGCAGCTTGCGGGTGTGGCTTAGGCATCCGGTCATCACCGGTACGAGCAGCGCCAAAACCTTAACCCAACTTCTCCGCATCCAGTCAACTCGGGAACTGCGAGTATAGAGCAACTGCCTTGCCTGGCCTCTCAACGGGCCCCTTGTGCTTCTTTGAGTCCCCGCCTGTACGCGGTCACATTTTGTTCGTGTTCTTCCAGAGTAGCCGCAAAGCGCGAATGTCCCGCAGCGGCGGGATCGGCTACGAAATAAAGGAAATTGCTGTCCGCCGGGTGCATGGCTGCCTGCAGGGAGGCCGTTCCCGGACTGCAGATAGGGCCAGGCGGTAACCCTGCGTGACGGTACGTGTTGTACGCCGAGTCCCGCTTCAGGTCAGATTCATAAATGGTCCCCCGATACTGATTCTCCAGCATGGCGGCGTAGATGACCGTAGGATCCGTCATGAGTGGCATATCTTTTTTCAGGCGGTTGCACAGCACGCTTGCCACCAGCGGGCGGTCTGCCGCAACCGGGGTTTCTTTTTCTACCAGAGAAGCCAGAGTGACAATCTGGTGGTAGTCGCCTTCTAGTCCGATTGCGGCGCTGTTTTGCCGAAACCGCCGCACCATGACGGCCTGCATTTGTCCCGGAGTAAGATGGCGAGGAAATCGGTAGGTATCGGGAAACAAGTAACCCTCAAGGGTTTTGGCGCCGGGATCCAGATCTGCGATTAAGGACACGTTCCGGCTTGCTGCCTCAAGGAATCTCTCCTTTGATCCGAGCTGGGCATTCTCGATAGCCTGCGCGATATCAAACAGGTTGAAACCTTCCGGGATGACAACCGTGCGGGTGTAAACATCTCCGCGCAAGATGCGGTTGTAGACCGTCGTCAGCGTTGCGGGTTGAACGAACTGGTACTCGCCTGCTTTGAGAGTGCCACCCCGCACCAGGTGCCACAGGTCAAAGACATAGCGGTTTCGGATGATCCTGTGATCCGCGAGCATGCCCGCAATCGCGCGCGTGCCCATGCCGGGAACCACCTCAACAATCGTTTCTGCCGGTGGGGTCACCGGCCTTCTGAGTTCTAGGTATGCTAACGAAACTCCAAGCACACCCAAAATCAGGAGGACTACTACAAAACGTCGCACTAGCAGGGACCTTGACGCATTGGATTCTTCATCTGGATTTTATGATGCGAAGTCTATTTCCTCGACCCGGATACCTAGAAAGGACCCCCAAACAGGATGCCCCAAAAATAGGGCTATTTGCGACGGGTCTTCCTTCCCATGAAACACTGTCATCCGTGGAGCAGCAAATTCAGATGAGCCCGCCCCTGGGCCGGATTTTGGGTCTGGACGTGGGTAGCCGTCGGATTGGAGTCGCGGTCTCCGACGAGCTGGGTCTGACCGCACAGCCCCTGTTAACCCTGGAGCGCAGGAACCGCCGTAACGATCTCGGATTTCTGGCCCGGCTCATTCGTAAATACGGCTGTACTCGAGTGGTAGTCGGAAATCCATTACATATGTCCGGCGACATCAGTCCCCAGGCGCTCAAGTCCCAGGATTTCGCCCGCGCTTTGCAACAGGAAACCGGCTTGGAGGTAATCCTCTGGGACGAACGGCTCTCAACGACTGAGGCGCACCGTTACCTGGATGCGGCGGGTCATCCGTTTGGAAAACGGCGGGCGGTCATCGATCAGGTGGCTGCTGTACTCATCCTGCAGAGTTTCCTCGAGTCTCGGCGCTGACAATGGGTCACCGGGGGTGTTGCTCCGTCGTATAATCAACTTTTGCTAATGGCGTTTCTGCCACGTGCTCCCCGTACCGATTGCCAATGCCAGAACATATTAAGAAAAAACTGGAAGAACAGATCCGCGAGTTGGAGCACGAGCTTACCCACGAACTGCCTGCCGAAATCAAGAAGGCTGCTTCGCTGGGGGACCTCAGCGAAAACGCGGAATATCACATGGCCAAGCAGCGTCAGGAATTCGTCAACGCGCGCCTGGGGCAGCTCAAGCGGCGGATGGCGGAATTGGCCCTGGTCAACCTGGCGAATATCCCCAAAGACAGAATCGCCTTTGGCTCCACGGTCGTGGTCTTTGACACGACTAAGAACGAAGAAATCACGTACAAGCTGGTCACCAGCGAAGAATCGGATGTCAATCAGGGCCTCATCTCGACTACATCGCCCATTGGCCGTGGACTGGTGGGCAAGCAGGTGGGCGATGTTGCAGCGATTGTGACCCCGAATGGCAAGCGCGAACTGGAGATTCTCCGCTTGACGACCATCCACGACGAGGTGTCATGACTGAGTCCTCCGGCGGGGCTTGGAGCTGGACCAGCGCCTTCGGCAGAGGTTGCGGCGTCATTCTGCAGTACATTGTCGACGGCCTTGCTCTTACCAGGATTTCCCCGAATGTGCTTACTTTCATCGGCCTGGTGATCAACACCGTCGCGGCGATCCTTTTCGGCTGGGCCAACGAGCATAACTATGTACGCATGTTCCTGTACGCCGGGCTGGTCATCATCGGCGCCGGAATCTTTGACATGGTTGACGGTCGCGTGGCCCGGCAAACCCAGCAGGTCACCATCTTCGGGGCATTCTTCGATTCCGTCATCGATCGCTATAGTGACGTGGTTCTCTTTTTTGGATTGCTGGTCTTTTACGCGCGGGGAAATCGGTTTTTCTATGTGGTTCTGACGGCGTTCGTGATGGTGACGTCGCTCATGGTCAGTTATACCCGGGCACGTGCGGAGGCGCTCATAGGCTCTTGTAAGGTCGGTTTTATGGAGCGGCCCGAACGGGTTGTACTCATAATTCTCGGTGCACTATTCAATCGCTGGGGTGTGATGGCGCCGGTGCTTTGGGTCTTGGCTGTGTTGTCCACCATTACTGTGATCCATCGCATCAGTTACACCTATCAGCGTACCAAGCCAGTGCCGCTTGAGCTCCAGGCGCAGGGAGCGGTTCCCATCCCTGCCCGCACTGCTGACCTTCGCCCTGCCTCCCGCGCGTGATCATGACGGCCGTTCCCCCGCCGGCTTTTTCTACACCTGTGCTCCTGGTGCATGGAGGCGCCTGGGATATTCCCGCGGACCAGCTGGAAGCCCATACCCGTGGCGTGATTCACGCGGTCGAGACCGGCTACGCCCTCCTTCGTGAGGGCGCGTCCGCCCTCGAGGCGGTTGAGACTGCGGTAACTCTATTGGAAGACGACGAAACCTTCGACGCTGGCCGCGGCAGCTTCCTCACCTCCGATGGGCGCGTACAGCTGGATGCGCTCCTGATGGATGGCGCCACTCTTCGCGCCGGTGCCGTCGCTTGTGTGGAGAGGCTGAAGAATCCAATCCATGCCGCCCGTCTGGTACTCGAACAGAGTCCGCATGTTTATCTGGTCGGTGCCGGTGCGGAAGCGTTCGCCCACCAACACGGAATGCGCCTGATCGAAAACAGTGAGCTGGTGATTGAACGCGAGCGCGAGCGATTAAAAGCGGAGCAGGGCCGCCTCCGGAGTGGAATACCAGACCGGACCTTTGGCGGTGATCACGGCACCGTCGGAGCGGTGGCGCTGGATGCTGCCGGCGATCTTGCTGCCGCCACCTCGACCGGAGGCACGATCAACAAAACACCCGGGCGCGTCGGGGATTCTTCCATCATTGGTTGTGGAGGCTACGCCGACAACAGGTCTGCGGCTACCTCGCTAACCGGGTGGGGTGAGCCCATCATGAAGCTTGTGCTCGGCAAATGGGCGGTTGACCGGTCAACCCAGCTCGGTCCTGAACAAGCTGCCCAGGATGCCATCGCCTATCTCTACGCACGCCTGGAGGGCCATGGAGGCATCATCCTCTTGGCGCCCGACGGCCGTTATGGCATCGCCCATAACACGCCACGCATGGCCTGGGCCGTTTGCAACCGGAATGGCGTACGAGCCGGCACCACTCTCGACGAGATTTGAAGAACGGGACCTGAATGAAACCCCTGCTCATCCTCGCTTCGGGCTCCCCGCGAAGGCAAGAGCTGCTCGCTCAGGCCGGATATCGCTTTGAGATTGCCCCATCCTCTGTCACGGAGCAGCGCTTGCCATCCGAAGAGGCCATCCACCTCGCCACCCGCCTGGCCCGGGAAAAGGCTGAAGAGGTCTTTGCCCGGCGGCAAAAAGCCGTGGGAGCCTCCTTGATGGTCCTCGGCGCTGACACAGTCGTGGTTTGTGATGCGGAAATCATGGGCAAGCCGGCTGACGCCCAGGACGCAACCCGCATGCTCTCGCTGCTTTCCGGGCGCAGCCATCATGTCGTCACTGGTGTGGCGGTCGTCTGGGCCCCGGGCTCTGCGGAGATAGCCGCCGAAGTAACCCAGGTTACGATGCGGACCCTATCCGTCCACGAGATAGCCGCTTATGTGGCGGGTGGAGAGCCCATGGATAAAGCCGGAGCCTACGCTATCCAGGGTTTTGCTGGCAGGTGGATTCCGCACATCAGTGGGTGCTACTTCAACGTGGTTGGACTGCCTCTGGCCCTGGTGGATAGTCTGCTCGAAGCGGCAGAAACGCGCCTGGCTGCGCTCCGCCCCACCCCACAGACGTAACTGCCCGTCATATTCACAACTTCTCAGGAGAGTATCTTGGGTCCCCTCTTCTTGAAGGGCGGAGCAACTCGGTCGACCACAGAACGGAAATGGCGAGCAGGGCGAGGTCCAGAGCAGCCAACATAATGACCCTTTCTGCGGCCTATCGCAAAGCAAGACCGCCGATCATCGCTGCCAGCAGCGCTGTTCGCGGAACGAGTGCATCCAGCAGAATAGATTCCCGGTGAGCGTGTGCGCCCTCTCCCACCGCACCCATTCCGTCCAGCGTCGGAATGCCCAGGGCCGAAGTAAAATTCCCGTCCGAACCTCCGCCCGTTGCTGCTTCCTGCAACTGGAAACCCAACCCGTCTGCCATTGTTGCTGCGCGCTGAAAAAGAGCCACAGTACCTCGCGTTCGTTCCATCGGAGGCCGATTTAATCCTCCCCGTATTTCCAGCCTGCAGGCGCGGTCGACCGCGCGCAAGGAACGAAAGCGACGGTCAATGCGATCGGCGTCAACCGCCTTGGCGATTCGGACGTCGAATTCTGCCCATGCGTGGGCCGGGACTACATTCGGCCGCGTGCCTCCACCGATGACTCCGGCATTGACGGTGATGCCCCGAGACAGATCGGTAAACTCGCTGGCCCGTTCAATCTGGCGTCCCAGCTCTCGAACCGCGCTATGCCCATTTCCAAAATCGACCCCGCTGTGGGCCGGAACACCGTGCACCTCCAGGCGGTAATTGGCCACTCCTTTTCTCGCCGTCTTGTACGCCCCTGGGATACCCTGAGCCGGTTCCAGGACAAAGACGGCTGCGCATTTCTTTGCCAATGACTCGGTCAAAGCCCGGGAGTACTCGCTACCCGTCTCCTCATCGCTATTGAGCAAAAATAGAACCGGCCCCGTTAAGTGGTTTTTTTCCATTAGGATGCGTAATGCGTTCAGCGCCATCACCACACCCGCCTTCATATCCAGCACCCCTGGACCCCACGCCCGGCCATCACGCAGCCGAAATGGCATCTGCTTAAGCGTGCCCAGCGGCCATACTGTATCCAGATGGCCCAATAACATCAATGGTTTAACTGCGTTTCTGGTCGGACCAAAGCGGCCGACGAGCAGATCGCCAGCTTCTTTTTGCGGGATTCGCCTGCTCCTTCCACCCAGCGCCTGGACCCACCCCTCCACCAGGGTCACGCAACGGTTCACCGCCACCCGGTCCTCCGTCGGGGACTCAAGGCCGACTAACTGGGCGATCATTTTGAGCATCTGCGGGTGCCGCCGGGCAACGTCCGCGGTTAGGTCCTGGTACGTCTCCAACAATCTTTTTTTCTCCTCTGCCGTAAACCTAACACTCTTGTTGTACGTCTGATGGCCCGATCAGTTTGTAGCATTTTTGCCACATGGCAACTTTTCTAATCCTCGATAGGATATGACTTTGCGATTTTTAGCGTCCAGGAATTCTCTTCTGTGGAAGCAGCCCATTTAGAAAAGACGATCGCGTCGGAGATTGACTTCTCCGGAATCGGTCTCCACAGTGGAGCGCCGGTAAATATGCGTCTGCTGCCTGCTGCAGCCGGCTCCGGAATTCTTTTCCGTCGAACCGATCTCGACGATTACGAGATCCCGGCCATTGGTAGAAATGTTGCCAAGGTCAGCTACGCCACCAGCATCATGCGTCAAGGGGTGCTCATCTCCACAACAGAACATCTCCTCTCCGCCCTCATCGGTGTTGGTATCGACAATGTAATCGTTGAGCTCGACAATCTGGAGCTGCCTATCCTGGACGGCAGTGCGTTGCCCTATGTCGAAGCCTTCGCTGCCGTAGGGATTCGTAGCCAGAGACGCAGGAGACAATATCTCCGCATCCTGAAGCGTGTAGAAGTCCGGGACAATGGCAAGTTCATTGCGATCTATCCCGGAGAGGGCTACACCATTACCTACGACATCCATTTTCCTGATCCCATCGGCCGCCAGGGAATCACGGTGGACTTGGCCGCCGGTGCATATGGATCCCAGATCGCCGCCGCCCGTACCTTTGGCTTTCGCGAAGATGAGAAAATGCTTCGCGATATGGGGCTCATACGGGGCGCCTCGGAGGAAAACGCAATCATTCTGGGTGGCGGTCAGGTGCAGAACGGTCCCCTTCGCTTCGAGGATGAATTTGTCCGCCACAAAGTGCTCGACCTGATTGGAGATCTGGCTTTAGCCGGCCACCGCATTCTGGGCCGCGTCGTCGCCGAAAGAGCCGGTCACGCCATGCATACCGCTCTCGTGTCCCGTCTGTTGCGCGATCGGTCTGCTTGGGAACTCGTTCAGTTTCCCGCGCCCCGTCGCACCATGGTCGGTGTGCCTGCAACCCGCTTAGCTACTGCATAACTGCTTCTTCAGCTAATACTCCGCCAGCATCGGACTCTGCGTGACAGGAATGCTTTCCGCCGCTCGTGAGGCGCGAACCACATCGGCGATCGCGTATTTCAGTTCTTCGATGCCCGCTCCAGTGACTGAGGAGATCGCGTAGAAGGGCAATTTACGCCGTTTGGCCATGGTGCGAAGCCGTTTAAGCTTCTCTGGATTCGCCACATCCACCTTCGAAGCGACCACCAGCATTGGCTTCTGGTCGAGTCCATGCCCGAAGCTCTTTAACTCCTCCATAATGACCCGGAAATCCTCCACCGGGTCGGGTCTGCCACTGGCATCCGATACATCAACCAGGTGTACCAGTACCCGCGTCCGTTCAATGTGACGCAAAAATTGCACGCCCAAACCCGCTCCCAGGTGGGCGCCCTCTATCAAACCTGGAATGTCCGCTACTACATAGCTGTCTTCGTGTGGCGGTTCTCCCACCGTCACCACTCCGAGATTCGGTTCGAGGGTGGTGAAAGGATAGTCGGCAATCTTGGGCTTAGCCGCTGAGATTCGCGAGATGAGGGTTGACTTGCCGGCGTTGGGATAGCCTACCAGTCCTACATCGGCTAACAGCTTCAACTCCAGCCGGTAGACCCGTTCCTCACCCTCTCTTCCTGCTTCCGACTCACGCGGCGCCTGGTGCGTCGGAGTAGCAAAATGCTGATTACCTCGTCCGCCCCTGCCTCCCTTCGCCACAATGACTCGCTCATCGGCATGTTGAAAGTCATGGATCACAGCCCCGGTCTCATCGTCGTAGACGACGGTGCCGACCGGCACCTTCAGAACCGTGTCGGCGCCGTCTCTTCCACTGCAGTTGGAGCCCTCTCCATGTCGTCCGCGTTCGCCCTTGTGTTCCGGATTGAAGCGGAAGTGAACCAGGGTGTTATGCCGCTCGCTCGACTCGATAATGACATCGCCGCCCCGTCCGCCATCTCCGCCGGACGGACCACCGCGCGGTACAAACTTCTCCCGGCGAAACGCGACACAACCATTGCCGCCATCGCCGGCCTTCACGCGAATTCGAGCTTCGTCAATAAACACACTTCAAGTGTAGCGGAATCACTTGAAGTCCTAACTCACGCGTCGACTGCTGCGCGAAATGAAGGGTGCCCCGTTCACGCCCGGTTTTGGCTTGAGTGGAATTCCACGGCTGCTACCAGTCACTCTCTACCAGCAACAGGCCTTTGAGTTCGACGAAGATTCTGACTGCACCGGCACTTTGGTTAGGCGACCAATTTTCGCGGCACTCGCGCGCTGATTGCGCACAAGACTTCCCACGGAATACTGCCGGTAAGATCAGCAATATCCCACGCACTGATCGAGCGGCGCCCTTGGCTGCCCAATAACACCACTTCATCGCCGATGGCTACGGAGGGAATCTCTGTCACATCGACCACCGTCTGATCCATCGAGATCCGTCCCGCGATAGGCGCTTGGCGCCCCCGAATCAGGACATGTCCGCGATTCGACAGAAGACGGTTGAGCCCATCCGCATACCCCACCGGCAGCAGCGCCAGCCGTGTATTTTTTCTGGCTTCGAACGTATTACCATAACCGGCGGTCTCACCTTTAGACAAAGTTCGCAGTGAAGTCACCTCGGTCTTCCAGGCAAGCACGGGGTCGAACTCCAATTCGCATTTCCACGAAAGACCATCTTCGGTGATCCGGTCGAGATACCCATAAAGCGCGAGTCCAGGGCGCAGCATAAGACGTGACCCCAACCGCGTAGCCATCTCCATCAGTGCACGCCGATCGGGCCCGGCAACCAGGCTTGACGAATTGCCTGCGTGCAGCCACTTCGGTTGCATGCCGTGGTCCAGCATCCAGTCAACCGCGAATCTCAGGTTTGCCAGCTGGGGATTCGGTCTCACCGTAGAGATATTTTCCGGTTCGCTGAAATGGGTCATCACACCTTCCAGGCGCAACGGAGAAAGGGCGTGGAATCGGGCCATGACCGCAGCTGCCTCGGCAGAAACCTCCTTCCCTACGACACGCACCCCTTGGCGTGACATGCCGGTGTCGATCTCCAGGTGAGCAGCGAAGCAAAGCGGCTGCATGCCGCGCGCATCGGCGGCCTCTTCCAACAGGTCGAGCTGCCAGGACTCCCAAACCACTGGCGTCAAATCATGATCAATGACCATGTCTGCTTCGCCGGGAAAAACTCCAGCCATCAGCACAATCCGTGCATCGGGGCAGACCGCGCGGATCGCGGCGCCCTCTTCCGCCGAAGTCACCCCCAGCCACTGAGCTCCAGCTCCGGCCAGAAGGGGAGCACACGTCAGCGCTCCGTGGCCGTAGGCGTTCGCCTTCACCACCGCCATCAGGTCCATGTCGGACCCCGCCAATTGGCGCAGCTTTTTGTAGTTGGCCAGCAGCAGGCGACTGGAGACTTCAGCCCAAAGTGGTCGGTGAAGCATCGCCTACTCAGTATTCGCCCGGCCCCTCGCCAAAGGCGAGGTTTTCGAATCGCGTGCAATCTGCGATATAAGCCAGATGCACGGATCCGGTGGGGCCATTGCGCTGCTTAGCGATGATGATCTCTGCCTTGTTCTTTGCGTCCGGATCTTCTTCCCCGCTCTCATCCCGATTGTAGTAACTCTCGCGATGGATGAAGGCCACCACGTCGGCGTCCTGCTCGATCGACCCCGATTCGCGCAGGTCCGACAGCATCGGTTTCTTGTCTCCGCCGCGTTGCTCCGAAGCTCGGCTGAGCTGCGAAAGGGCTACTACAGGCACGCGCAATTCTTTAGCCAGTGCTTTCAGCCCGCGCGAAATCGCAGAAACCTCCTGCGTACGGTTCTCATACCGTTTGCCTCCTACGCCAAACGACGAAGCGCTCATCAACTGCAGATAGTCGATCACGATCAGGTCCAGACCGCCCTGCTGCCGCTGTAATCGCCGCGCCTTGGCCCGCATTTCAGAAAGCGCGATAGCCGGCGTATCGTCGATAAAAATTCTTGACTCCGCCAGCCGCTCCAGCGCTTCCATCAACTTGCCCCGATCTGCCTTGGGAATAAATCCTGTCTGGATTTTCTGCATGGAGACCAGAGCCTGGGAGGCCAGCATGCGGCGCAGCAAAGACTCTTTGGACATTTCCAGTGAAAACACAGCCACGATCTTGCCGTCTCGCACCGCGGCATTCTCCGCGATATTGATGGCCCATGCGGTCTTACCCATGCTCGGACGGGCCGCGATGATGATCAGATCCGAGGCCTGCAATCCGCTGGTCATCTTGTCGAACTGGTTGTAGTGCGTAGCCAGCCCGGTGACTTCTTTCTGCTGCGCGTACAGGTTGTCGATGGTCCCGAACGAATCGCGCACAATCTCCGGAATGCCCGCAAAACCGCGTGTAATCCCGCGCTCCGAGACTTCGAGCAGCCCGGATTCCGCGGCATCCAGCACCGTCAGTGCCTCTTCGCTTTGATCGGCCGCTCGCGTGATTGCGGTGCCGCAAATATTGATGAGCTGCCGCGCCAGCGACTTGTCCTTCACGATGCGGACATACTCTTCAATGCTCGGCCGTCGCGGCAGACCCTCCGTAAGGGAGGCAAGGTAGGCCACTCCACCCACCGCTTCGACCTCTTTACGGCGCGCCAGTTCCTCTGCCAGTGTGACGATGTCGACCGCTCGATGAGCGTCGATCAATTCCGCCATGCGGCTGTAAATGCGGCGGTGCGAGTCGAGCGAGAAATCCTCTGCCCGCAGCTTTTCCGCCGCTTCGTTATAAGCGTGGTTGTCGAGCAGGATCGCGCCTAGTATCGAACGCTCCGCCTCTATGCTGGCGGGTAAGCCACGATCCAGCGATACATTGGAGAGGGTAGCCATGGGGAAACTCCAAGCCCAGTTTAGGCCAGGAACAGGCGTGCAAATGTGGACAAACGGTATGATTGAACAAGGATGCGTCGTTTATTTGTAACCCTCTGCCTGATGCTGCCGGCATCTTTCGTTTGTGCGCAACAACCGGTGAAGCCCGACACTCCCTCCCCTGCAATTCGCCAATTTCAGCAATTAGAAGATCGCTGGTCCGACGCTGTCACCAAGCGCGATCAATATGGGATGGAACTCGTTCTCGCCCCGCAGTTCATCGGGATCTCCGCCAGTGGAGATGTAACCACACGCAATCAGCAGATTGCCCATCTCTTCGTCAAAAACGGTGGTCCGGAGTCCCTGGAGCAAAAGGTGGTAACCGTTCGCCTGGTGGGAGACGTCGCCATCGTCAACGGAACCTATGTGTTGACCTGGAAGGGCGAGAAAGGTCCAGTACTGGAGAAGGGCATATTCTCCCACGTCTTCGAGCATGTCCGCACCAATTGGATGTGCCTGAATTCACAGCGCACAGTCGTGGCCGAGCAGACATCAAATCCGGGGGGAAAAGATAAGCCAAAGGTGAAGCACAGCGATGCGGAGTCGCCCTTCCACATTCCTTTCATTTACAAAGGCCCCGACAGCAACAAGCCAGCTCCCGCACAAAACGCGAGCGCGCCCGCGCAGTAGACCGGCCACCAAAATCGTCCATGCGGACGTAGTAAATAGCGATCACTCACGGTGACGTATTAGGCCGCAAGGCTGGGTCTTCGGCGTCCCCGCGCCGATTTTCGCATGGTTGCACCAGCCAGCACGATTGCGCTGTCCCCGGGTGCGAGGATATGTACAGCCACGCTACACGTTCAGAGCTCGGGCGGCAGAGGCAATTACGGCTGTTGGTGCGACCGAATTTTTTGTGCGGAGCCGACCATCATGAAGATAAAAGTCTTGTGCTTTCGTCTGTCGCCGTCGTAGGATGGGGGGCTCAACCTAGGAAATCCCCCCTACTCGTACGATTGGAGTGAATATGAAGACATTGATCCGCTCGCTGCTGGCGACGACTGCGCTGGCTTTAACCGCAACCATTGTTCCCCAGGTAGGTGTGGCTCAGGCTCCCGCCGGCGCTCCTGCCGGAGCGACCGGGCTATGCAATGACGGCACGTACTGGACCGGTGCAAGCAAGAGCGGTGCATGCCGGGGCCATAAAGGGGTGAAGACCTGGTTTGGATCCAGTGCCCCTGCGGCTTCGACTGCTCCCGCGGCCCCAGCACCTGCTACCCCAGCTCCGGCTGCTGCTGCTCCAGCAGCCCCGGCAAAAGCCAAAGCTACAGCTACAAGTTCCAAAACACCCGCTCCGGGCGGCGGACCAGGACTCGTCTGGCTCAATACTTCCACCAAGGTCTATCACTGCCCGGGAACCAAGTACTATGGCACCACGAAAGCTGGCGCGTATATGAGTGAAGCGGATGCCAAAGCCAAAGGCGGTCATCCTGACGCCGGCAAACCCTGCAGCTAGGTTCCTCTCCATTCGTGGTTTCCCACCGCCCGGGCGGGAAACCACGAATCCATTCCGGTTAGCGTGCAGACGTGACGAAATCTGCTCTGCAGCCGCGATCCACCCAGATTCCCCGGTTATCCCATCCCCAGGTCTGCCCCTGGATGCATGGGGAACCACTCCGCTGGTTCGAGAGCCGCACTCCCCGGCTGGTATCGGCCGGACAGTAATTGCGTTTTCCGTTATTGGATGAGCAGGTGATCGTGATCGGGCGGCCATACTGAGGTCCGCCTGGTCCACCCGGCCGATAATTGGCAGCCAGGTAGAAATCTGCCCGGCAACCCCGGTCTACCCAAATCCCTTGCCGGCTATAACCCCAGGTTTGCCCCTGGATGCACGGGGACCCGCTGCGCTGGTTCACCATCGTGACCCCGCGGCTTGTATCCACTCGGCATAGATGCCTCTTCATATCGTCGGAAGCACAGGTCACATTGCGTCCGTTTTGCTGCGTGATACCGCTTTGCGCCAACGCTCTCGAAGACCCGAGCGATAAACCCAGCAGCAGGACAAGCCAAATCATCTGCCTCATGTTCACCTCGCTTGAAACTCTTGAATTAGACCGCCTGGCCCGAGAGAAAACTGATTCAAGTGATGATAATGCGAGAGTTGCAATGTGGCGTGAATCACCAAAAATTTCCCCTGAGTCTCCGGCTTCATGGCATGAACAATCAGTCTGCTGTGAAGGGGAAATTGATGTTGCTGAAGTTTACAAGCTTGGAGGCAGGAGAAGGGGCACCGCGATCTCAGACAAATTCCAACTGGTCTCCGACTTGGATCTGGCAATGGCGAATCTGACCGGCAGGCAGCTCCAGCACGCTATACGTCTTCAAGCTGAGGCTGGTCATCCTGAACGGGGCCAGGTCATGCCAAAGTTTGAGAACACGCAGAGTCTTGCTGAGTGCCACCACATCGATCGCAAACAGCATGCCGAACGTATGGATGCCGGATGAAGGCTTGATGAGAAGCCCGCATCCGGCATCGAGCCGGCGCCGGCCCACCAAACCGATCAGGCGGGTAAGCGAGCTGTCGGCGATGGTGATCCGGGTACCAATCGTGGTGTTCCTGGTTTTGTTCATGAGGCGCATGGCATCTCCTCACTCTTAAACCTTGGCGTGCTTTCTGCGGTATATCAGAAAGGCCAGCACGGCCACTGCTAAGACACCCGCAACGATCCGGACGATTGTGGTCGTATCCATCGGATGGTTCCTCCTTTCTGCCAATTTCGTGTCACTTGCAACCTTAGGTACGGCGTTCCGCTATTTAAACGACTGCATGTTTTTCGCGATATTCAGAATCGCGGGTGCCAGCAGCACGATGAAGATGCAGGGGAATATAAACAGCACCAGCGGGAAAAGTATCTTTATCTTGGTCTTTGCCGCCATCTCTTCGGCCCGCTGCCGTCGTTTCATTCGGATCTCGTCACCAAACCTGCTCAGCGCTCTGACGATGGGAGTACCGAACCGGTCCGCTTGTGTCAACATGCTTACGAACAGCGCGAATTCAGGAATTTGTGTACGTTCCGCTGCGCTCTTCCATGCTTCCAGGCGGGGCTTTCCCGCCAGTTGCTCCAGGTTGATTTGCATGAGCTCCTGGTGAATATCCGGGTGGCTGATGATCAACTCCTGTCCTACTCGTAACATTGCCTGATCTAAACCAAGGCCGGCCTCCACGCAGATAACCAGCAGATCCAAAGCATCCGGAAGGCTCTTCCTGATTCTCTCTCTCCGTTTTTTGCCCCTCATCTTCAGCCACATGTCCGGGACCAGATAGAAGACAGCGGCAAGAGACAACGCCCAGAAAATGGTGTTGGTGTGAATCAGGCTTCCGCAGACCAGGCCCAACAGCGGACCAAAGATGCGGCTGGCAAAGTATGCGTTCATGCCTTTATTGCTTCTGACCCCGGCGCCAAGAAGCTGCTGCTTCACTTCTTCATCCTCGGCCAGACCGAGCCGCGCCCGCATACCTTTCGCCATCGTGAGGATCTTCTCTTGCACGCGCTCCTTGGCGCCGACCGTTCTTTCGTCCGGGCGTTTACTCTGCACCAACTCCATGATCCGTCGGGCCGCAGGTGAGGGCCTTAGAACGATTGGAGCGACCAACAGCACAAGAACCAGTGAGACGGAGAGCATGAGAGCGACGTAAAAGACCAGGTCCATAGCTCTTCAGACCTCGATTCCATTTACGAGGTGGCGGATAATCAAGCCGCCGGTTGCCAGCATGCCGAGGCTGATGTAGAGCAGCTTATGACCGATCGGCTCGTGGAAGAGAATACTGGAATAGCCCGGATTGACCGCGTTCAGGAGCGCCATCATAACTACCGGAAGTGCCGTCAAAATCCACCCCGTAAGCCTTCCCTGCGCCGTCTGTATTTGAATTTCACCCTGAATGCGCAGCCGTTCGCGAATGACGAACACCGTGCGATCCAAAATCTCGACCAGGTTTCCACCGGTGTCTTTCTGCACCATGATCGCCGTAACCAGAACACGCAGATCGGAAGACGGCACGCGCTCGAGAAGCTGCAGCAGGGCGCCGCGCATGGGCAAGCCAAGGTTCAGCTGCTTGAATACCTCTCCGAATTCCGCAGCCACCGGTTCCTCTGCGTTCTCAGCCAGCATCTCCAGGGCGCCAACGACGGAGTGGCCCGCGCGCAAAGCACGGGCCAGCATATCAATGGCTTCTGGTAGAACCGCGTTGAAGGCGTTCACTCTTCTGGTGCGCTTCAAGGAGAGGACTCCGTAGGGCAACCCGCTAAGTGCTGCACCGGCAACCAAGTCGATCAGAACCACGGGTGCAAAGATCCACGTGATGGTGGATCCCGCGATCAACAGACCCAGGCTGCTCAGCATCACGCCAGAAACGGTGGCCGAGCTGTCGGCCTGGAGAATGCGCTCCTGCAGCGCTCTAGCGAATTGAAAGCGATACAGAAATTCGTCCATCCAGCTCAATCTGCTGACCTTCTCCGCCTTCAGTAATTGCGCTGCCCCAGGGGCGACGCGCTCTGCTGTCGTCGAGGATTGTCGGAGCGTTGCCATACGCTGCCCGATCATCTTCTGCTCCTCCGACGGACGCGTGGTCACGATCACCAACAGGAAGGTGAGCAGCAGGATCGAGAGAAATGTCAGAACGATCAGAGCCATTTCTGTAAGCTTCTAAACTTCCATCGAGTAGTCCAGCAGGCTTGACGGCAAAGGGAAGCCAGCAGCCTTTGACTTTTCAGCGAATTTCGGGACAATGCCGGTTCCGCGAAAGCGGCCCTTTACTTTCCCCGTGGGCCCAAGACCCACCCTTTCAAAAACAAAGACATCCTGCATGCTGATGACGTCACTGAACGCACCCGTGAGTTCGGCGATATGAGTCACTCGCCGTGATCCGTCGCTCATGCGGGCTATCTGCACGATCAGATGGACGGCGGAGGCGATCTGCGCCCGAATCGCCTTTTCCGGAAGGTTCACGTCGCCCATCATCGCCATCGTCTCCATTCGAGCCACGGCGTCGCGCGGCGTATTGGCGTGCACTGTCGTCAACGAGCCATCATGGCCAGTATTCATCGCCTGCAACATATCCATACACTCCTCACCCCGCACCTCACCCAACACGATCCGGTCGGGTCGCATACGTAGTGCGTTGATGACCAACTCCCTCTGACGCACTGCGCCCTTTCCTTCCACGTTCGGTGGTCGGCACTCCAGCCGCACGACGTGTGTGTGTTTCACCTGCAACTCCGCCGAATCCTCGATAGTTACAATTCGCTCGCGCTCATCAATAAAACCCGACAGCACATTCAGCAAAGTAGTTTTGCCCGCGCCCGTCCCACCCGAGACAACGATGTTGAGGCGCGTCTGGACGGCGGCCTTCAGCGTCTCGAGCATCGGCTCGGTGAGCGCCTTGTTGCGCAACAGATCTTCGGCCATCAGCGGCTTCGACGCAAACTTCCGGATGGAAAGAATTGGACCGTCGACAGCCAGGGGCGGAATAATTACGTTCACCCGGGAACCGTCCTTGAGTCGGGCGTCCACCATGGGTGAAGACTCGTCGACTCGTCGCCCCACTGCGGAGACAATCTTGTCGATCACCTGCATCAGGTGCCCGTCATCCTTAAAGATGATGGCGGTTTTCTCCAGCACACCGTGACGTTCTACATAGACTGTGTTGTACGTATTTACCAGGATGTCATTGACGCTCGGGTCCTGAAGCAGCGGCTCAAGCGGACCCAGGCCAAATACCTCATCCAGCACTTCCTGCGCCAGCCGGTCTCGTTCGGTCGCAGACAAGGGAATATTCTGCTCTCCGATCAGCTGCTGAATCACCGTCCCCAGTTGCTGTTGAGAAGCGGGATTCTCATGCATCAGGGCGATCTTCTCCAGATCCAAACGCTTGATCAGGCCCTGGTGTACTGCGGACTTGATTTCCTGCTGCACTTTTAGCGCTACGGGCCTGGGCGTTCGCACGACGGCCGGAGCGACCCGCGTGGCCCCATTGTTGGTTGCATCACCCATTTACTGATCCTCGATACCTCAACCGCGCAGTTGCGCTACTTCCACAGCGCAAACCGTTTCTTTACCGGTTCCTGAGCCGTTGGCGCCGCGGCCCCGGCGAGTACTGTAGCCCACTTCAACATCTGCTGCGCGAAATCCGACTTACTCCCCGACGACACCGGCTCGCCGATATTGATCGACCGCACCAGTTCGCTATAGCTGTTCGCAATCTTGATCGCGATCGGCAGGTGAACTGCCTTTTCGATCTGCTCAATCGTCACTGCCTCATGTGAAGAGTAGCGATTGATAACCAACCGCAATTTTTGAGTCGCGTGTTCGTTCTGTACCAAACCGTCTACATAGCGGGAGAGGTCGCGAATGGCCCCGATCTCCGGAGAGCCGATAAGATAGATCCAGTCCGAATAAGAAACCACCGCCAGGTTGATATCCTCGAAGGAGGCCTCACAGTCCAACACAACGTAGTCGTATTGAGTACTCAGAAATTCGAGTGTGCGTTCGACGGAATCTATGTCCGTTTTCCACGAACCGCCATAGACATCGGGAGAGGACAGAACATCCAGACCACTCGCGTGTGTGGCGATAAATCCACGAAGCAAATCCTCGTCCAGTCGACTAACGTTCTGCACCAAATCGTAAAAATGATGGTTGCTCCCATCCATACCCATGTAGAGGGCTACATGTCCCAACTGCGCATGGTTGTCAATCAGCAGCACTTTCTTCTTCAGGCTGCGGACCAGAAACATAGACAGGTGGACCGCCAGCGTGGTGGTCCCGACGCCGCCTTTTGCTCCGAAAAAAGACAAAATCTTTCCCGAGTGACGTGGACGGACCATCGTCGTAGCCCAACGATGGTCGAGCCGGTTGAGCGTATCCGTGAACTCATCGAAACCGACAGGTTTGGCCAGAAATTCACTGTAGCCGGCGCGCATAGCCCGCAACAGCAAGTCAGGATCGGTGCTGGCGGAAAGCGCTAATATCCCGATGTTGAGGTGGAAGTTCTGGCGTAAGAATTCAGCGGTTTCGAGCGCTCGCTCGGTATCTTCGTCGAAGTCAACCACCGCCAGGCAAGCCTGGGCATTGATAACCCGCTGAGTAAGAGGCGTGAACTTAGTCGCCGAAAAGTAGTTCCTGTAGTCCACCGGCACCAGCTCCCAGGGCATACGGGAAGCAGTCTGGCGGATTTGGTTTACCGTCCCCTCGTCGACATGCACTGTCAGCAGCGCCACTTGCAGGGCATGCGGGTTGTGCATATTCTGCGTCACTGGGTTGCTCCTCCCCCGGGTTGTGGTTGGGCCGATGATTTCTTCTCGCCTATCTTCGAGTCGAATTGCTTGGAATCAATGTTGCCCACGGGGAGATGGGGCAGGGTGGGTACGGTGGTGTCGCTCAGTGGATCGACGAGTACCGGAGTCACCACCACCATCAGTTCCACGGTCGAGTGATTGACGTTTTTTGATTTGAACAGCTGGCCCAGAATCGGCACGTCGCCGATACCTGGCATCTTGTTAAAAATATCGGTGGTGCGATGATCGAGAAGACCGGAAATAGCGAAGCTTTGTCCATTGCGCAGCTCGACCTGAGTATCTGCCCGGCGAGTAGAGATTGCGGGGATGGTGTAACCCGAGATGGTGACCGCGTTGGTGTAATCCAATGCGCTCACCTCGGGCGCCACTTTCAACAGAATCGTCTCATCGTCATTAACGGTCGGCGTAAACTCCAACTTCACGCCATATGGGCGGAATTGAATGGTGATTGATGTAAGTCCACCCGAGGACCCCTGGACAACCGGGAAGGGAAACTCGCCGCCGGCAAGGAACGAAGCCTTTTGACCGCTGAGGGTAGTTATGGTTGGCTCGGCCAAAATCTGCGCGATCTGCCTGTCCTGCAGATCCTGAATGGTCAAACCAACGTTGACCCCAAAATTGTAAAAAAATAGGTTTAATGGATTGCTGGTCGTCAGCGTTGCAGGAGCCGTACCGTTGGCCGGTGTATAGGTCTGCGTCGAGGGAAACTGTCCGGTACTGGAATTGCCTAAATTCTTTCCCTGGCTGAATAGATTGATACCGAACTGTTCCAGCTTCGAGCGGTCAATCTCGATGATCTGCACCTTGAGTTTCACCTGCCTGGTGTGCAGCTGTCTGACCGTAACAGAATTGACTACATTCTTTGCATACAACCCGGCAAGCTTGACCGCGACTTCCGCAGAAGCCTCGCTCCAGACTGTGCCCGACAGAGAAATACGGTCCTGGTGCGCTTCCACGCTGATGTTGTCACTCGGAAGCGCCTGATGAATTTCTTTCTGTAGACTCACCACATTCAGGTCGGAAGATACCCAGTAGGTTGCCGAATTGCCCGCCTCATCCCATAGGATCACACTACTCACCCCCGGCATCTTCGCAGTAACCACGATCTGCCTGGGGCTTGAAGTGAAGGAATCGACCACCTGCGGGTCGCTGACATAAACCCGCTTCAGGCGGCTGACCGTGCTGATAAAAATCGACTGCCCCACCCAGACGTGCAAAGACTGGCTCGGGGATGTCATCGAGCTGGCGAGCTCAGCGGTCGGGTCAGGCAATTTCGCTATGTGCAAGTCGGCCAACGAAGGCGTGGCCGCTCCCGCAGGTGGGGTGGTTGCCGTTTGCGCTTGCATTAAGCTACACAGCACCAGCGGAGCGATTGCGCGACAAGTCCCTTCCCGAATTTTGCTCTGCCTTATTGCCATGCAAGCCTCAATAGAAACTCCTGACCACTTGCTTAGTGCCAAGAATGGTTTCCACTTGATAAGGCTTGCGTTGCTCAGCTGCCGGAATAGCCGCTGCGCCGGGAGAGGATGGGGCAGGAGTTCCAGTGAGCTCATAGATACCAATCGACGGAGCCGATTCCTGTCCGCTGTCAGCCCCGTTTCTCAACACAAAGTGGATTGCGCCCAGGCTCGTCGCTAGAACGAGTTTTTCGGAGTCCTCGGGGTTCAGAAGGAAGGTCACCACACTGTTGGTGACGCTAATCGGCCGACCTTCCGGGTCCGGGCGAATCTGCTGCCCTGCGGCAAGAACTACTACATCCTGCAAAACCGTCACAGTCCGAGGATCAGGTGACTTCTCCGAATGGTAGGTCAGGAGCACGTCGACGTGGGTTCCCGGAAGCAGGAAACCAGCTACCCCCACCACTTCATCGGAGCGAACAGATACCGCTCGCATGCCAGAGGGAATTTTGGCCGTCAGGCCTACCCCTGCTCCGGCAGGGGCAAGATACGAATTGAGAATGGGTTGGTCTTTGGCTATGGGAAACAGGGCGATCCTGCCCGCAACCGCATCGACCTTATTGAAACTTCCAGGAAGCGAAACTGGCCATTCCATTAACCGCAGTGTCCCTGGCTTCAACTGATCCCCGGCTTCGATTGTTTGCTGCGGAGCAACCACTAATTGCTTTACCGGAGCTGCAACGTGAGGGCTTTTGCCTATCCGTCTGCTCAGCCAAAAAGTAAAGACTCCCGAAATCACGAGCGCGACCAGCAGAGCCATCATCAGGCGCTTCGCTTTCATGGCCTCACCTCCGCGCGACCAGTAGGCATAGGCGAAGCCCGCATCCAGCCGCAATCGCCAGTGCATAGGGCAAGCGCAGCATGCGGTCATTGGCGACGTTGAGTCGGCGATGCGGGGTCAGACCCGTCATCATGTGGTGAACCGCCAGGCCGTAAATGTTATGGCACGTTTTGAGCAACTGGCGACGATACAGCGCGACGCCAAGCGCCATCACCCCGCCAGCCAGGGCGGTTAATATCAGCAGACTTCCAGTCCCGGAAAAGCCGCCAAGGCAGCCGGCTGCGGTGATTAGCTTCACATCGCCTGCGCCCATCCCGCCAGCCAGATAAAAAACAAAAAAGATGAGACCGCAAATTAATCCTCCGGCAGCCGCCGTCGCCAATTGCCACCACCCTCCCACGGCCGCATGGAGTAGCAGTCCAAAAGCGATGGCCGGGAGTGTGATGAAGTTTGGGATTCTCCGGCTGCGTACGTCGTACACCGCGCTAATGGAGGCGCAGAGCAGCGCCGCAGCAGAGAACCCGAATTCAGGAGTCAGTTTCAACATCAAATTTTCCAGGTCTGCTGTGTGCGCGCCCGCTTGAGTGGCATCACAATCTCTGATGGGGTGTTCAGACCGCGGTGCTGATCTTGCTTCCAACACCTATGAATACAGAGCTGGCGGCGCTACCAACCCCGGATATAGCTGCTACCGCAGCCAGGGCGACCAGCGCCGCAACTAATGCATATTCGACGATATCCTGACCGTCTTCCTCATGCAGCAAAGGCCGCAGACTGTTATGTAAGTGATTCATGACCGTACTCCGTCGAATCAGAGGCCAACGAACCGGCGTTGGATCTGCGCCCTCGATGAGTTAGCCAGAAAGCTCGGATATCCCGAATAATTTAGACTGCGCTCGATAAGCTGGTTCCAATCTTATTGAAAGCGCTGGTTATGTTGCTGGCAAGAGTGCTCATGGCGGCCGTGGCTCCTAGAGCGATGATGGCCGCGACCAGGGCGTACTCGATGAGGTCCTGTCCCGATTCATCACGGATGAGTGCAGATAGCATGGGCTTGAAAGTACCGACTACATTTAACTTACTCATTACTGTTCTCCTTATATGGTCTGTGCGCATCATTGCTGCTGTCCAATCAAATGGTGAAGGGAAGCAATAGCGATGTCAATTACCTCGAGGTATCAGCGCAAAGAGAGTAAATTACATCCGTCATGCATGTGTCGTGGCAACAAACATGAAAGAGCGGAGGAAATTGCCTCAAAAAAAAGAGAGCTGTTGATGTTAATGTCTGTTTCCATCCGGCCGATAATCAAATGTGTCGTCTAACTTTGATGGCGCGGTAGCGTCACCGCGGGTGCTACAAATAAAAGAAGCCCAACATGGGATTATTTGCGATGCGGGCGGATCGATAAGAAATGGCCCCTCGCGCGGCCGTGGCTTACATTTTCGATCATCGCCGTTCGGCCCTCAGGAACAAGGCCAGGCTATGGTCGAGATGGCGCTCGTATTGCCGGTATTGCTGCTGGTCGTGACCGGCATTCTCACCTTTGGGCTGGCACTCAACAACTACGTAACCTTGACTGAAGCTACCAGCGTCGGCGCACGCGCCCTTGCCATCAGCCGGGGACAGACAACGGATCCATGCGCCACCGCTTCTGCTGCCGTGTACGCTGCCGCCCCCCTGCTGGTCTCGTCGAATCTTTCTTTCACCTTTGTTTTAAATGGCACAACCTATACCGGCGCATCGTGCAGTAGCGGAAGTAGCACCACCGGTGCGGCCGGAAATCTGGTGCAGGGAGACAACGCCGTAGTGACCGTGACATACCCTTGCAGCCTGGCGGTCTATGGAGCTAATTACGCTCCCAACTGCCTTCTCCAGGCCCAGATGACGGAATTAGTCCAGTGAAAGCTGGGCCAGCCTCGACTGTGCGCCGTTGGATGCGCAGGTTACAGGACGAGGAGTCAGGGCAGGTGCTGCCAATCGCCGCGGTGATTTTCGTTGTTCTCCTCGGCATGACGGGATTGGCCATCGACGTGGGACATGTCTACTATTGCAGTCGCGCCTTGCAGGCGGCTGCGGATGCTGCCGCCCTGGCAGGTGGGGGCAGCATGCGTACTGCTGCCAGCAGCGCGGCGGTCATTGCGGCTTCGACCTCGTACTCCGCTGTTCCCGGTTCCGTCAACGCCAATGGGTCTCTTCCCAACGTGACCATGGCGAGCGGTTACCCGTTATTAAAATGCCTCACAACTCTGCAGAGCCTGGGAATCGCCTGTGCGGGCCCCGTTCCCTACAACGCCCTCCAGGTCCAGGAGCAAGCCGTGGTCCCGATGTACTTCTCCGCTTTATTCGGAATAAAAACCATGACGGTCACCGCCCGTGCGACTGCTGCCGCAAGAGGCGGCGGTCCTAGCCCATACAACGTGGCACTGATCATCGATACCACGCTGTCCATGCTTTATCCCGATAATAACTGTGGCAGTACCGAGATCGCATGCGCCATGAACGGCGTTCGGATTTTGTTGCAAAGTCTTAGCCCTTGTGCGGCGAGTTTGGCCACCTGCACCATCACCAACGGCGTAGCCGCAAGCTCAGTCGACCGCGTTGCCCTGTTTACGTTTCCCAATGTGTCCACTTCTACGGCGCTGCAGGATGTCACCTGCACCACTGCTGTACCCACGCCCACTACCGCCAATCGATACTGGAGCCAGGTGAACGGCGGAGTCACCATCAATTTCGTGATGCCGATGTCCCCCACTGGGAGCACCCCGGTAACACCCTGGTCTTCTTTGGCGCAGGCGATGGCGTACTCCTTTCCCACGGCAGGGGCGGTGTCCTATGTTCCAACACAATCGGACTATGCCACTTACCCAATGACCCTTGGTACTGCGACTTATCAGATCACAGACTTCTTGAGTGACTATCGGACTTCGAACTCGACAACTTCGTTGAACCCTAACTCGTCACTCGTAAAGGCCGCTGGCGGCGTTATTGGCTGTGGCAGCATGACGGCGCCGAATTATGACGGAGTCTACGGAACTTACTATGCGGGGGCGATCTATGCCGCGCAGTCCGCTCTGGTCGCCGAAAAGGCAGCGAATCCGGGCTCCGAAAACGTCATCATTATCCTTAGCGATGGCGATGCGACTGCTCCTCAGAACAATGGCAACAACGTCGTCATGGGTCCTCCTGCTACCAGCAACGGGCAATACCCGTCCTGGGTTGGCGAATGCGGGCAGGCCGTGGTTGCCGCGAAATATGCCACCAGCCAGGGAACACAAGTGTATTCGGTCGCCTATGGTGCGGAGCCGACCGGTTGCTCCTCCGATCTGAACAGCGGATCTTATCCAAACATCAATCCCTGCAACACCATGGCGGATATGGCCTCGGCTCCCCAGTATTTTTACTCCGATTACAACCAGAGTGGATCGAACAGCGTCTGTGTGGCTGGGCAGCCGGTCACGTCGCTCAGCGACATCTTTACTGCGATCTCCGCCGATCTCACCACGGCGCGATTGATTCCGAATAACACGCCTTAGAAGCGCTCATGGGATACGGCTTAAAAAACTGCTCGGCGCCAGCCGGTCTCCAGTGAGCTGTCCGGTCCGGCGGCGGAATAAATCCCCTCTCCGGAGGAACCAGCAGCCATACCTGACGATCTTGGAACGCGCATAGTAACGGTATATTGGATTCTTCAGGTTCTGTATCTCGCGCCCAGATCACGTGCTGTGTCGGAATATCGTAGCCGTTGTTGATCCAGCTATATCCCCAAAAATGGTCCGGGCGGTAGCGAACAATCACCAGTTGTTTCCCCGCCTTCGCTTCCATCATCCTGCTAATGTCCTGATAGCCGGGTATGTCCCCGGTCTGCGATGCCCAGTTAGGAGGGAAAGTGTCTCCCGGCACCACTACCAACCGAACGAAGACCATTATGACAACGGACGCCAATGTACCGCGCAGCAATCTAAGCCATAAATCGTTTTGTCGAGCGCGCACGCGCATCCAACGCAACCCATTCAGCAATACGAGATATATAGCTCCCGCGGTGACGGCTACATAGTGCGCCTGGAGCCAAGTCTCCGAAAAAAAGCCGGGCCAGGCAAACGCGAGAGTGTACATAAGTATCCGGGACTTTCGCGCACGCAGGGTCGGAATCAATCCAATATGCGCTGGTGTCAAGGCCGGAAAGACAAAGAACAGCCATTGAAAAATGGCCTTGACTGCAAGTCCTGTGAGGAGGTTTCCGCGGTTTACCGAGCTCACATAGGGGGCCAGTTCGAAATCGCGGCTGTAAACAAGCTGGTCGCGGAATTGGTATTGAACGGAATAGTTCGGTTTGCCAAATAAAAACGGTGGGCAGATACTCCATTGTCGCCAGTACACCACCCACGGGAACGTGAACTGTCCGGTAACACGATGACAGTAGTAGCCTGTACCGGCGGCTCCTAGGAAGAGAAGCACCACGCCCGGAAGCCAGATGCGACATTCCACGCGCTTGTGAAAAAGGACCCAAATCGTGTAAAGGCAGATCGGGAGCGAAATCAGAACGCCCTCAAACGGCCTTGAGTTCGCGAGCAAAAGCAGTCCCATCGCCATCAGCAATCCGTCGCGCGAGTGCGGCGCGCAGCCAAGTCTGGCCGCTGCGCCCATCAACAGGCAACCGCCGAGCATCGCGACGGAGCCTCCCCAATAGCTATTTCCGAAATAACTGAACCAGCTGATACGAACGACCGCCAGCAGGCCGCCCAACAAGGCCCATTCTGGTGGCACATAGGCCTGCAGCATCCAGCACAAGCTGGCTGCTGCCAATGCCATGCTCAACAAAATACCTGCCCTGGGCGTCCTCAGGAAACGCTGCCCAAACGCCATGAAGAGCGGCTGTGCGGCCCCGTATTTCGAGGCGTAGGTGGGCTGCATCAGCACATAGAAAGCCTCAAAGTGGTGCCATAGTGGCGGAGTAGGATTGGTTACTCGTGAATGGGCAAATGTGTCGCTGGCAAGCAGATAGCTGAACTCGTCGTGAATGTTGGGCACCCGGAACGGCTCTATCGGCAACAGAACAATTCGGCCCAGGAAGGACAACAGGAAGATGGAGATGCAGGCGCGTAACCGCCTCTGTGCGAAACGGCGGAAACCCGCATTGGGAAAGAATGCAAAATGTCTCGTTGGAATCACCACAAACACCAGCAGCGTGATCGCGGTCACTGCTGCCTCAATCGCGGCAAACGAGAAGCGATGTGTCTCGGCGTGAAAAAACCGTATGTAGTTAGTCATGCCTTTCGCTCGCCCATCCAATGAGAGCCAGCCTGTGTAACCGCGTATGCGCTGAGGATCGTCAATAGCGGATCGAGCAAAAGCCGGAAACGAAAATCGGGATGCGTAATGTAGTACGGCAGCGGAAAAACAACGATCGGTAACAAAAAAAGCGTGGCGCTCGCATGATCCCTCGCTCGCTCTTTGCAGCGGGCTTGTTTGAATAACACGCCCAGCCCGGTCAATCCCAGCAACGACGTGACCACGGCGTGCGCTTCGATCGCGCCGGAGTTGTCTCTCGAGCCGGCGCCCGTCCAAAAGCGCGTTACGCGTTTGGCGCTCAGCCTGACAAACTGTCCGGGCTGAGCTTGGATATAAGCCGCGGCCAGCTTCGTTTTGTGGGCCATGTACGCGACCTCGCCCTCTTCCGCGTAGTCGTCGTATTCCCGCTTGTTCTGAAGCGGCTCCATCGTGGGATCGAAAACGCCCATCGCACCGGGATGATTCCCTTGCCATAGTTCGTAGCCGAAGTTACTGCGCAGAGGGATGAAGGCGTGGAGAACCCGCGCATTGCGCAGAGGCCAGGGAGCGAAAACGGCGAGCAGGGTCAGCCCACAGATCCATGGCTCGTACCGCCATTCGGACCGGGTTTGATGTATCGTCCAGCTTAAAATGGTGAAGAACGCCAGCGCGAGCGATGGATTTACCAGCATCGCCAGGCCACAGTACGCTCCAATCAGTGCCCACAGTCTTCCTCGCGGATGGCTCACGACGCGCAAGGCCAGGGCAACCATGCCGGTCAGGAGCAAAATAGATAAGCTGGTTTCCCACGGGATGGCCGGCAACCAAATGAGAGGCAGTGAAAGCGCCCAAAACGCGCCGGCGAGATTTGCCGTAGACGCGCCGAAGAGTGCTCCGGCTATGTGGATGATAAGTGCTACAGTTACGATAGCAAACAGAGTTTGTAGCGCCATGAGCGCCACGGCGGAAGCAAAACTATAACTTCCACAGATACGAAAAAGAAGGCCAAGGAGCGCCGGATATCCCGGGGCTAGGAATGCGGTAGGCCCGGTTGATCCTCCAAAAGGCGAGGAGAGTCCTCGTCCCGAACTCAGGGATTGTGCCAGAAATCCCAGGTCTGGTGCTTTGCTGAAAAGCCAGTTTCGCGGGTAGCAAAACAGAACCATCGACACCACGCCCAAGCGTGTTATCAGCGCCAGTGACAGAATCGTTTTGACGTACACGCGTCCGCCGCTGCTCGCCCGCGCGGGCATTTCTCTAGCCGGCGGACTCATGAGCGCCGCTGATTGCGTACGCGGCCAGCAGCGTAAGCAAGGGATCGATGACCAGCCGATATCGGAACTCGGCGTGTGTAATGTAGTAGGGCAGAGGAAAAACCGTCAGCGGCAATAAGAACAAGACGGCCAGGCGGAGGCGGCCTTCTCCCACCAGGCGCCGGATACCCGCGAGTCCAAGCGAGGTAGTGATGAGCGCATGAATGGCGTAGAAAGCGGAACTCTTTTTGTTGCCCGTTCCCGTCCAGAAGCGGACAAATCTCACTCCACTGAGTCGCAGGAACGCGGCCGGATGCGCTTGAATGTATGCCGTGGCAAGCGCTGACTTGTCGCGCATGTAAGCCACCTCGCCCTTGGCGGCATACTGGTCATATTCCCATCGGTTGAAGATCGGGAATTGCGATTCCTCCAGGAAGCCGGAGGCTCCAGCGCGATTGCCCACCCAGAGTTCGAATCCAACCGTGCTGCGGAGCGGAATGAAGGCATGCAGCACACGCGCATTCCGGATGGGCCAGGGGGCGAACACTACGGAGAGCACCACCAATGCGAGCAGCAAATACCGGAATGCCCTTCGTGTCTGCCACGCCGTCCAGGCCAAAAGAGCCAGCAAAGACAGCAGCAGCGACGGATTAATCAACGCCGCCAACCCTGAATACGCGCCCATCAGCGCCCATAGGCCTGCGCCCGGTCTTTGTGCACAGTGCAATGCCAATGCAACCATTCCAACCAGCAGTAGCGTGGAAAGGCAGGTCTCCCAGAAGATCGTCGGCATCCAGATCAGTGGCGGCGACAGCGCCCAAAATGTCCCCGCCACATTAGCTGTCCGAACACCGAAGCAGTGCGTCGCAATCAGCATCATCAGCAGCACGGTGAGCACATTGAACAGCAGCTGCATTCCCATAATCGCAATCGCAGCCGCCAGCGTGAAGCATCCGAAGACGCGGAAGAAGAGCGCTATGAGGGCGGGGTATACAGGTGTAAGCAGCGCAGTGGGTCCGGTAAAACCTCCGAAGGGAGAACTCAAGCCCCGCCCCGCCAACAAGGATTGGGCCAGGATTCCCAACTCAATTCCGCGCGAGTAGAGCCAGTTGTGCGGAAAACCAGCCACCGCGCACCACAGCACGAGCAATCGGCTCAATACTGCTAAAGCGAGGATTGTTGTTGTCCGCGGTCGCGCTTCGTCAGGATCAGTTGTCGTTGTCACGTCGCGGTCGTGCCCTATGCTCCTCTATCGGCAAACTTCACTCCAGCCACGATTCTTCCTTCGCGCATCGATTCATTCTGAAGCTCACAAATGCGAGTTCTCTTTGCTACCTGTACGAAGCCGGCCAATGGCCATGCCGCGGAACGAAGTGGAGCTGCTGGTTATCGATTTTGGAGATGATTTTCGATAGAACAAGCGATCCGCAGTCTCTCGCTCGTCGGATGGCTTCTCTCCGCCCCTATCCAAATTCGACCGCCAATACTGCACCCCTCCCGAACAAGCCACAACTTTTCCCCGCCAATGGCGTCATATCGTGCAGGAGGAAAGCGCCATGTTATGTCCCCCCGCCCGCATAGCCGTACTGCTGGTCTTGCTGTCGGCGCCTTTGGCTGCCCTTGGCAACAATTTGCCGAATAGGGCGAACCAGCCACTCCCTTGGAATTGGGTTCCCCAGGGTTTCGAAGCACTGGGCCAGCGCGCTGCCTTCCACACCGATTTCACATTCGACCGCTCGATGCTTCAAATAGCCGGCTACTTTGTTGGCGATGCAGATCCGAACGCCCGTGCCGCGATTGCCAAGCTAAACGGCATCTCCGTCCATAGCTATCACTTCGCGGCTCCTGGCATGTATGATCCGGCGGCGCTCGATCTGATGCGCCGCCAATTTGAAGCCGCGGGTTGGCGGCATCTGGTAGCCGCTCATGGTAAGGGTGATCCGTTCGACGCCGGACAAACCGATCTTTGGATCAATTTTGCACACATGGACGTGACCGGAATGATGGTGCTGTTTTCAGGCCCCAAGGACCTTAATCTGATTGCATTCGACGGAGACATCAGCACCGTTGACCTGCTGCACCTGCGCGGCCACTTTGGCATTCCTCGCTTCCCCGGCGACAAATTCGTGCCTTCCGGGAGAACTTCAGCCGCGCGTCCGCCTTACGTCGCGCCCGCACCTGCCCCGGTCATGCCAGGACAGGTGCCGGACGCAGGCCCATCGCAGTACCCAGGCAGCATAGGAGTTGGAGATCCAAACAGCGTCGAGGCTGCTCCGCCCCCTCCAACTCCCCCCGGCTCCTGAGCTCAGGGTACGGAATGGGGGTACGGGCTTTTAGTGTCTGCGTGAGAACTACCATATGGAGGTAGTCCCGCAGGGACGGCTGAAAGCTTGTCCAAATCAGTCGCGTGTTTGTCATGTCTTTGCACCCGTCGCAGATGGTTCAGCAAGACCAACCCTAAAAGCCCTATCCCCCCTGCCATAATTTGGACAGCTCTAATTCTCAGTCGTCCCTGCGGGACTGCATCGTGTTCTGGTCCTTTCCCCGAGACTGACATCCTGGGCTACTTTCAGCCGTCCTCCGGGACTAAACCTTGCATATGGTTCTCGCGCAGATCCTTAAAGCCCCTGCTTTCATCCGAACCCATTTGTTCATTAGGGGCGTCTGACTTGTCCCCTTGCGGGCAAGATAATGAGCCATGAACGTGGACCATTGGGTTGTTTTGTATCAGGCCATAACAGCCCGTCAGAAGACTCGGGCTTTTAGAAGCCCCTGCGGCCCCGATCTCCTTCTCGGTTTGGCACAATGCATGACTCCTCACGCAGCCTCTGAAGGCCCTGGGACATCACACCGCCTTTGCCACGCCCCCACGCCACTTCTCCGCGATCTCCAGGTGGACATGGAGCAGAGAAAGCGCCGCCGGAGTAACCCCCGGAATTCTGCTCGCCTGGCCCAGAGTTTGCGGCCGTACGCGGGCTAGCGTCTCCTGCATTTCCCGGGACAGCCCGCTGATCCCCTTGTATTCAAAGTCGGCCGGAATGGCTCGTTGCTCCGCCTTCTTCAGCTTTTCAATTGCCTTGCGTTGCTGGTCGAGATAGCCCGCGAACTTGATTTCGGTTTCCACCGATTTCAGCTCATTGCGCACGCGCGCGTTGACCGGCGCGCCGAAGAAGCTGAGCGGTGAGCTCTCCTTCCACTCCTCCCGTAGCACCGGTAGCAGAGTCTCAAGGCTCACCTCGGGCCGCTTTAGCAGTTGAGCGTAAGTCTGACCTGCTACGTTCCCCAGTCCCGAGGCCAACTCAGGCAGCTCCGCACCCAAACGAGTGAGATCTACCTTCCGCGTTGCCAGCAACTTCTCGAGCGCCAGAGCGCGCCCCTGTTTTTGCTCGTAATCCCGCCAGGCTTCGTCGGTGATCAGGCCCAGCTTGCGGCCGTATGGTGTCAGGCGGCGATCGGCGTTATCGATTCGCAGGTGCAGCCGAAATTCCGCTCGCGAAGTGAACATACGATAAGGCTCGTTGGTCCCTTTGCTGATCAGGTCGTCAATCAGAATCCCGGTATAGGCCTCAGTCCTGTCGAGCGTGAACGGAGCCTCGCCTCGAACCAGGAGCGCTGCGTTGATGCCGGCCATCAGCCCCTGGCAAGCGGCTTCCTCGTATCCGGAAGTCCCATTGATCTGTCCTGCCAGGTACAGACCCGTGAGCTGCTTTACTGCCAGGCTCCGGTCGAGCTCTGTGGGATCGATCGCGTCGTACTCAATAGCATATCCGGGCCGCAGCATCTCCGCGTTTTCCAGGCCAGGGATTGATCGGACTACCTCCCACTGCACTTCCATCGGCAGCGACGTCGACATGCCGTTGACGTAGACCTCGTTGGTGTCCAGGCCCTCGGGTTCCAGGAAAAACTGATGCTGCTCCTTGTCCGGAAAGCGGACCACCTTGTCTTCAATCGACGGACAATAGCGCGGACCCACGGCCGTAATTTGCCCCGAGTACATGGGGGAGCGCGAGACGTTCTCGCGAATAATGCGCAGAGTCTCCGGCGTCGTATAGGCGATGTGACAGGAGACCTGCTTCTGCGGCAGCTCCACTGTGCGGAAGCTGAAAGGGGTAGGATCCGCATCGCCCGGCTGCTCCGTGAACCGGCTCCAATCTATGCTGCGGCCGTCCAGCCGCGGCGGTGTGCCCGTCTTCAGCCTGCATCCCCGAAGTCCCAGCCGCTTCAGCGACTCGCCCAGCAGCACGCTGGGTGGTTCTCCGCTGCGGCCGGCAGGGTAGTGCTCCTCCCCGCAGTGAATCAGCCCATTCAGGAAGGTGCCGGTCGTAATCACCACTGCTCCCGCCAGCACGGTTCGGCTATCCCGCAGGCGTACGCCGCAGACGGCCCTCTCCTCCAGGACCAAGTCCACCACCTCCGCCTGCTTGATGTGCAGATTGGCCTGCGATTCCAGAACCTGGCGCATCTTAACCCGATACTGCCGCTTGTCGCATTGCGCCCGCGGTGACCAGACCGCCGGTCCACGCGATGTATTCAACAAGCGGAATTGAATTCCAACGGCATCCGCCACCTCGCCCATGATTCCGCCCAGCGCATCCACTTCCCGTACCAGATGGCCCTTAGCGATGCCTCCAATCGCGGGATTGCAGGACATTTGCGCGATGAGGTCCAGGTTGAAGCTAAAGAGAGCCGTGCGTAGCCCCATGCGCGCCGAGGCCATCGCAGCTTCGCAGCCCGCGTGCCCGGCACCCACGACTACAACGTCGTACCTTTCCGTAAACGGCATAACCCTTCTATTCTAGAACTTTGGCAGGAGTTGTTATGGCAGATACACAAATCGCTCTTCTCGGGCTTGGACTGATGGGTTCAGGCATGGCGGGTCGCCTGCTGGACGCCGGTTACCCACTTACCATCTGGAATCGGACCCCGGGCAAGACAGAGGCTTTGGCGCAGCGCGGAGCCAGGATAGCCAACTCACCCCGTCAAGCTGCATCTGGTGCTGCCGTCGTCATTAGCATGCTCTCCGACGTCCCCGTTTGCCGGGACATATGGCTGGGCCGCGGCGAAGCCATTCTGGACGTCGTTCCCGGAACCATCCTGGTCGAGTCCAGCACTGTCACCGTGGAATGGATCGAGGAACTCGGCCGCGCGGCCAAAGAGCACGGCTGTGAGTTGGTGGACGCGCCGGTGACGGGCAGCAAGCCGCAGGCGGCAGCGGGACAACTGCTGTTCCTGGCTGGAGGATCCTCCCCGGCGGTGGACAAAATCAGCCCGATCCTCAAGGTCATGGGCAGGGATGTTATCCATGTTGGCCCCTCAGGCAGCGGCGCTCGCCTCAAGCTGATCAATAATTTCCTCTCCGGCTCGCAAGCCGCGGCCCTGGCCGAGGCCCTTTCTCTGATTGAGCGCAGTGGCCTCGATACGCAGAAGGCATTGGGTGTACTTACCGAAGGAGCCCCGGGTAGCCCCCTGGTCAAGCTCCTGAGCGGCCGCATGACTGCGCGTCAGTACGAGCCCAACTTCGCCCTGCAGCTCATGGCCAAAGATCTTCGTTATGCAGTAGACGAGGCTGACAGTCTGGGGCTGGACCTCGATATGGGTAGGGCCGCATTGCGGGTCTTTGAACATGCCATCGCCGCAGGACAAGGCGAGGAAGACATGTCTGCCGTGGTAGAGCAGTTCCGCATGCAGGCACATTCCTCCCGGTGATCGACCTGAAAATGAAGAAGCTCCTGGGCAATTTGTACGCACGGTGGATGTACCGGTGGGAGACAGACCTGACAACCCGCGATACCAACCGCATTGTGCGGCCGGTGGAGTGGGGCTTCGACTGGTTGGAGGGATTCGCCCGTTCCCGCGGCTTCCATTTCGCTCCCCATCCTCCGGGCGATAACCTCGCGGCTGAACGGGCCATGCTGCAGTTAAATGACTTCATCCTGCATCATCGCGACGATTTTTTTGCCTACCAGACCCCGCGTGACTTCGTTCTGGAAATTCGGTATCCGCAGTTGTATCCCACCAACGTGCGTCCCGAAACTCTTGCGCAGGATGCGCGCATCCAGCGCAAAGCGGCGGAAGGCAGGCTGCCGAAGGCCGAATTCCTCCGCTTTACCTCACCTGTAACGACGGCGTACCCGGAAAATGACCGCGTCAATGCCCGCTGGTTTCCAGCTCCTCCCGAAAAGATGGCCGGCAAGCCAAAGCAAGCCATCATCGTTATGCCTCATTGGAATGCAGACGCATTCAGTCACAACGCGCTTTGCTCGGTCTTTAGCCGCTTTGGTGTCTCCGCCCTGCGTCTGAGCAAGCCCTATCACGATATTCGCCGTCCGGCGGAACTGGCGCGAGCTGATTACGCCGTCAGCGCCAACGTCGGGCGGACAATCGCTTCCTGTCGCCAGGGAGTCATCGACATTCGCTGCTGCCTCGACTGGCTTGAACAGCAGGGATATGAACAATTCGGCATTCTCGGCACCAGTCTTGGCTCTTGCTATGCCTTTCTTGCTGCAGCCATGGATAGCCGTATCCGTGTGGCCGCCTTCAACCACGCTTCGATGTCGTTCGGGGATGTGGTGTGGACCGGTCAGAGCACCCGCCATATCCGCGAGGCCTTCGAACAAATTGGCATGACCCATCAGCGCTTGCGGGACGTGTGGGCGGCCATCAGCCCCTTCCAGTACATGGACCAATTCGCGCTCCATCCGCGGAAAACTCTCCTGGTCCACGCGACCTACGACCTCACCTTCCTGCGCGAGTACTCCCTCCAGGTCATCGAGAACTTTCGCCGGCGTGGAATCGATTTTGTCTCCAAGGTCCTGCCCTGCGGTCACTACACCACCGGAGAGACACCCTATAAATTCATGGACGGCTGGTATCTCGGTTCCTTCGTGTATTCGGCCTTCAAACAACTCGCCACTCTCCCTTCCATACCCGCACCGGAAACCGAACTCCTCGCGCGGTAACCAAGGGACGGCACAAATCCGCTTCATGTAACCATGGGAAGGCTTTTCGCGAACCTGCCCGCAGCGTCTGTCCTGTAAGTTAGCCCGGCGTGGATGGCGACCCAAATTACCCCGAGCCAATAGTCTAAAATCGCAACATGCCTGACCACATGCGCCGTCCGCTTGCCGAGGCCGATCCGGAGATCGCCGCGGCTGTCGATCACGAAATTCGACGCCAGCACGAGGGCCTGGAAATGATTGCCTCGGAGAACTTTGTGAGCGAGGCAGTGCTGGAGGCCGTCGGTTCCGTCTTTACCAACAAGTATGCGGAAGGCTATCCGGGCAGACGTTATTACGGGGGGTGTGAATTTGCCGACGTAGTCGAGAATCTGGCCCGAGATCGCGCCAAGCAGCTTTTTGGCGCCGACCATGCCAACGTGCAGCCCCACTCCGGCTCCCAGGCCAATGCAGCCGCTTACATGGCGGTCATCAACCCGGGCGACACGATCCTGGGCCTCGATCTGGCCCACGGCGGCCATCTGACCCACGGTCACAAACTCAGTTTTTCCGGCAAGCTCTACCGCACGGTTTTCTACTCTGTGGAAAAAGAAACCGAGCGCATCGACTACGACAAACTGGAAGAGATTGCGGTTCGAGAACGGCCAAAGCTGATCATCGGCGGCGGCAGCGCCTATCCGAGGATCATTGATTTCCCCCGCATGCGGCAGATCGCGGACAAGGTGGGCGCCTTTCTGGTCATCGATATGGCGCATTTCGCGGGGCTGGTGGCGGGAGGAGTTCACCCCTCTCCCGTGCCCCACGCCCACCTGGTTACCACCACAACCCACAAAACCCTTCGTGGACCCCGCGCTGGTTTGATTCTGTGTCAGCAGCAATTTGCCGCGGCGGTCGACAGAGCCGTTTTCCCCGGGCAGCAGGGTGGACCCCTGGTGCACGTCATCGCTGGAAAGGCCGTTGCCTTCCGCGAAGCGCTGGAACCGGAATTTGCGCAATACGCGCAGCAGGTGGTAGCCAATGCTAAGTGCCTGGCGGAAACCCTGGTGGCCGAAGGCTACCGTGTGATTTCCGGAGGGACCGACACCCACCTGATGCTGGTTGACGTCTTTTCTCGCGGTATCCTCGGCAGTGAAGCAGAATCTGCCTTGCACGAGGCGGGCATCACAGTGAACAAGAACGCCATCCCGTACGACACCAATCCCCCGCTCAAGCCGAGCGGAATTCGAATCGGCAGTCCCGCGCTGACCACCCGCGGCATGCGTGAACCGGAAATGCGTACCATTGCCAAATGGATCGCCCAGGCGCTCGACCAGCGCAACGATCCGCAAGCCTTGCGTGCGATCCGCGGGCAGGTGCTGGAGCTGGTAGAGAGCTTTCCTCTCTATGGCTGGTTGCGGGTGCCCGAGACTGTCGCCGCCGAGTATGGTCCTTAGCCCTGGGAGATATGTTTCCTGGAGCGACCCTGAGTCTTGCAGCACCCTCCTAGCACTTGACTTGCCTTGCGGCAGTTAAAGGAGGAAGGAACATTAGCAACAGAATTGTCATCCCGACCGAAGCGACCTGTCCCGGCGTGCCGTGGAAGCGAGGTGGAGGGACCTGCTGTTTGCTCATCTCTCAAAGAATTTGGTCATTAGGGGGAAGGAAAACCCAGATTGGAACGTAGCCGCGTACAGGCCCTCATCGGCAGCACCCTGATCGTCTCCTGTCTGGCAGCTATCTTCTACGTCTATTCTCGTCCTTCGCGAAACGGCTACGGAGCAGAACATGATTTTGTAACCGTCATTGCCGGTGTGCACTGTGCCATCGATCGATGCGACCCTTACGACTCGCATACTCTGGAACGGGAATTTCCCACTAGGATGGGCGGCTACACGCCGACCTCGCATTTCAAACCGGAATGGCCTGTCTATCCACCCAGCACGTTTCTGCTTCTGTTTCCTTTTTCGCTTTTGCCCTGGCCGGTACTCTCTGTTCTCTGGATGCTGCTTTGTTTTGTATCCATCACGGCTGCGCTTCTGGCCCTTTTTCTGCGCTTCCAAGCCTACTGCGACCTTCTCTCGGCTGTCCCCTTTATCATCCTGCTCGCCGACGGCTCGATCGGTTGGGCTGTACAACTGGGGCAGCCCGCTCTCATCGCTGCTTCCACGCTGACGCTCGCTGTCGTTGCTTTAGGGGCAGGCTCATTGCCAGTGACAGGCGGTGTTCTGCTGGCGATCAGCTTGTGTCTTAAGCCTCAGGGAGCAGTGCTTTGTGGTCTTTACTTTCTCCTCCTGGCCCGGACCCGCGTGCCTGCTTTGGCCGCATACCTGTTCACCGCGGTCGCGGCTTTTGGCGGCATTCTGCTGTTCTACGTTCGTTTGGGCTCCTTTGCCTATCTGCATCATCTCCGGGCCAATATCGCCCTTGCCATGCAGCCGGGAAGAGACGCGGACTTCTCCCGGCTCAACCCGGATTCTGCCAGTTTCCTCAATCTTCAGGCCTTTCTCGCCCGCGTGCTGAACGATCCACACCTCTGTAATCAGCTTACGTACGCAGTATGTTTCGTTATTGCCGTATTGCTGGCTTTAGTTTGCTGGCGCAGGAGAAATCTTGCCTTACGCCCCTTCACGATCCTGGCCGTTCTGGTGATGATTCAACTCCTGTCGAGTTATCACCGCCTTTACGATCACGCCTACATGCTTGCCGCGATACCGGGTTTGTACGAGATCAAGCAAAGAGGAATATGGCAGTACCTTCTCTTTGTCGCTGCTTTGGTGCTTGACCACTTCAGCCAATTCCACGGCATGACCATCCGCGGACTGGGACCTTTCCCTTCCGGAGCACCAGTTGAGCTTTTCGTCGCCGGGCTTTGCCTCTACAGCCTATGGCAAAACCGCACCGCCATTCGCCAAACGACCGGTCCCGCATGGACGACTGAGAATAACTGAGAATCGCCCAGGACGCAGTCCTGGGCATCAGACTCTATCTAACCCTGCCGCGCAGCACACACCAGGTACCAACCATGGCTGGAGCAGGCGTAGTGCCCGGCGAGGTCGCCACCTACCAATGGCGTCAATCCCTGCTCTATGTCCGCCGGAACACCTACAAGCACCAAAATCTGCGTAGAACTCATCAAAGCTGAACGCAACTCCGGCGTCATTCCGGGCAGATCGAGATTCCCGTTAATGATCCGCTCCGCTTGTTCCGCAGACTTCATTCGATCGATCAGCAGGTCGCCCCCAGTGGTAGGCATCAGCGGGGTGATCTTCTGATCCATGAACGGGCTGTTCAACATGATGTCGTCACCACGCAGAAACGGGAGAACGCCGCTCCACAGGTAAGGGTTGAATCCGAGTTCGTGTTGCACCCGCACCTGTTTCAGCATGGCTGGATCCAAAATTGCCAAGCCCTCCGCATGCTGAGGCAGGGGTTGATGCTCGAGCGCAAACAATTGACGAGCCACAGGCCGGAAGAAAATCTCTGCAGGCAGCAGGGTGACAACCGTGAGCAGCACGGCAAATGCTGGAACCATCCGCGTAATCCTCCGCGTGGTGGCGCCGGCAGCGGCAATGGCCCCCAGCCAGGGAACGACCATAAGACGCTGTGAGAAAAAGTCTGAGCCGTTCATAGAAGCCGGCAGAATCGGAATCGCTACCAGAATCGCTACAGACAGAATCAACATGCTGTCACTGGACCGCAGTTTTCGTTCCCGCCACCGGGAATGAAAACCCTCTGCAGCGAGCCAAAGGCAAGTCAGCAGAAGGGCGCACAGTAGCAGGCGATAGCCATTGATCAGGAAGTTTTTCGCGCGGGTGTCAAAGGGGGAGATTCCGAACAGCGCCAGGCTGCTGATCAGGGCATCCTTGTGCAGACCGAATCCGCGAAGATTGGAAGCCGACCGCGATCGGTCCACGCTCGCCAGGGGATAAAGAAAACAAAGAGCGGAAATTGCCAGCCCCACAAACTGCCAGCGGTAGTCTCTGAGTGAGAAGCGCTGCAGCAGGCGGATCACCAGGTCGAGCCAGCAAAAAACGATCAGTAGCAGTAGCGGAATCGGATGCGTCAAGGCCAGCAAAAAACTGATCAGCGCAAACACCCACCAGAGTCGGACTTCGCTCGCAGCCCTGCACCAAAGTCCGGCGGCCAGAAAAAACAGTCCCAGGGCAAGTGAGTAGTTCAGAAAGCCCATCACCAGCGACCAGTGAAGAACCAGGGGAATAGCGCATAACGAAAGCCAATCGCCGCTCGGGCCAAGGGAGCGAGCACAATAGCGGACACCATACGCCGTGCACACAAAGACCAGGCAGATCAGCAGCTTCTCCGCCAGATCGTAGGAAACGAACCGGGTTAGCCCCAGCAAGACGGCGTAGTGGGTGGCATACGGGGGAAACGGATGACGGATGACGTACGCGCTGTAATCGTGTGAGCCCGAGAGCAGGGATCCGAGTACGTGCACGTAATACTTGTGCATCGGACCGTCCTGCGTGGGAAAGAGCGGCAGGGACAGAGCCCACAGGCAAAAGAGGCCTACCAGGCTGCCGAACAGAAGCGAAATGCGCCTACGGTTCGTTTCCGGGCTGTCATCCCGTTTAGCCGTCATGCAGTAGGGGGAGAGTCTCCTAAGAGTGGCCGCTCTGAGCGCTGGCTAGCTTCACCTGCGCCTCGTGGATGACTTCGTTGGCTTGGGCGTACTTCTCCGGATCCTCGCCCGCCTCGTTCCACATCTTTTCGCCGTCTTCCAGCTGTTGCTGCGCGGCGCCGGCATCAATCTGTTCCGGCTTGATGGCGTTTTGCGCCAGGATCGTAACCCGGTCGGGTAGTACTTCGACAAATCCCCACACCACGAAGTACGTCTGGTCGCCGCCCGAGCCGCCGTGCAACCGCACCTCGCCCACACCCAGCTCCGCCAGCAAAGGAGCGTGCCCGTATAGCACCTCCATATAACCGGACTTCGACGGCAGTTCCACTGCATCGGCTTCCTGATCGACCAGTATGCTGTCCGGAGTCACCAGCCGGACATGCAATTGATTCTCTGCATCCGCCATGGAATCACTTTTCCTTCATGCTCTTGGCCGCTTCGAGGACTTCTTCGATCGCGCCCTTCATATAGAAGGCCTGTTCCGGGACATCGTCGTGTTTACCCTCGATGATCTCCTTGAAGCTGCGAACTGTATCCGCCACTTTGACGTATTTGCCCGGGGCCCCTGTGAACACTTCCGCTACGTGGAAGGGCTGCGAAAGGAACCGTTGTACTTTGCGGGCACGAGCCACGGTCAGCTTGTCTTCTTCCGAGAGCTCGTCGATTCCCAGGATGGCAATGATGTCCTGCAGGTCCTTATACCGCTGCAGAATTCTCTTCACACCTTGGGCAACCGCATAATGCTCGTCGCCCACAACCCGAGGCGTGAGGATGCGCGAAGTCGAAGCCAGCGGATCCACCGCGGGATAAATTCCGATTTCCGTCAACGCCCGATTGAGCACCGTTGTGGCGTCAAGATGGGCAAAGGTGGTTGCCGGCGCCGGGTCGGTAAAGTCATCCGCAGGCACATAGACCGCCTGCACAGAGGTGACGGAACCGGTTTTGGTGGAAGTGATCCTCTCCTGCAGCTCACCCATCTCCGTGGCCAGGTTGGGCTGATACCCTACGGCCGAAGGCATACGGCCAAGCAGGGTAGACACTTCCGAGCCTGCTTGGGTAAAGCGAAAAATATTGTCGATGAACAGAAGCGTGTCGCCGCCCTGTTCGTCGCGGAAGTATTCCGCGATGGTCAAGGCGCTGAGTGCTACGCGCAGGCGCGCCCCGGGTGGTTCCGTCATCTGGCCATATACCAGCGCCGCTTTCGATTTTTCGCGATCCTTGGAATTTATAACGCCGGACTCTTCAAATTCATTCCAAAGGTCGGTGCCTTCGCGTGTGCGTTCCCCCACGCCAGCAAAGACAGAAACACCACCGTGGCTGCTGGCGACGTTGTTGATCAATTCCTGGATGATGACTGTCTTACCCACACCCGCGCCGCCAAAGAGGCCGATCTTGCCGCCTTTCAAAAACGGCTGGATCAGGTCAATGACCTTGACACCGGTCTCGAACATCTCTTCGTGAGTTGCCTGATTTTCGAAGGACGGCGCACCCCGGTGGATGGGCCATCTTTCTTTGGCATTGATCGGCCCGAGCTCGTCTACCGGTTCGCCGATTACGTTCAGAATGCGGCCGAGCGTCGGCGTACCCACAGGGACCGTGATCTGCGAGCCCAGGTCAAGGCACCGCATGCCGCGCACCATGCCCTCGGTCGACTCCATCGCGACGCAACGAACCCGCCCTTCGCCAATGTGTTGTTCTACTTCCAGGACGACGTTGATGGGATTTGGAACATCGAAGCCTTCGCTGGTAACCCGCAACGCCTGGTAGATCGGGGGCATGGTCGCTTCTTCGAACTGCACATCGACCGCCGGTCCCGATACCTGAATCACCTTGCCTATGTTTTCTGCCATAATCTTCTCTTTCTACAGCGGCTAAAGCCGCTCTCATCCTGGGGCATCTACCGACGGCCTATTCCATCCAGCCACGGTGCCGAATGGAAGCCGTTGCAGCAGCACCCTAAAGCGCTGCCGCACCGCTGACAATCTCGATAATCTCTTTGGTGATCGCAGCCTGGCGCACGCGATTCATGGTCAGCGTGAGCGAGTCGATCATTTCCGACGCGTTGCTCGTAGCTGCATCCATGGCTGTCATGCGGGCAGCCTGCTCCGCGGCACTGGACTCAGCCAACGCGTGATAGATCTGCGAAGCCACATATTGCCGCAAAAGCCCATCCAGAAGTTCTCGCGGCGGTTGGTCGTAAATATAGTCCACCTCGGCGGTACCGAAGCGCTTCGCTTCCTGCTCGGCTTCGCTGTTATCGATCTCTTTGAGGCTTACACCAGAGGATGCCGCAGCCAGTGCCATCTCTTCGCGCTGTTCGGGTGTCATCTCTTCGGCGTGCTCAATGTCCCGCCGGCCCACTTCGATAATGGGCAAAATTCGTTCCACTACCACCCGCTGCGACATGACCGACTTGAACTCGTTGTAAACCAGGTAGACCGCGTCGAGCTCTTCTTCGATGTAGCGATGAACCACCTCTCGCGTAAATAACGCCACCTGGTCAAAGCTGGGCTTGTCCAGCATGCCAGGATAGTCCCCGGCGATTTCAACCTGACCTTTCCGCTCGCCGCGGCGCTTCAACTCTGGCGGTGGCGGCGCAGCACCTGGATCCCGGTCGTCGGTATCTGCTGCGGGATCGTTGGGATCGATCTGTCCGTCCTTCTTCTCTATGAAGGCCGCCATCCCATAGCGACGCCGGAACAGATCTCTCCCCTTGCGCCCGATCGGAGCGATGTCGATTTGCTCTTGGCCATGCTCGTTGATGAAACCGAAAGCTGCCTTGGTGATGTTGGTGTTAAAGCCGCCCGCGAAACCCTTGTCTCCCGAGACAACGATCAGCAATGCCTCTTTCTCTTCCCGTGTCAGCAACAGCGGGTGGCGGACATCTCCCGTCGAGGGATCGTACAAGTCGATATGCCGCATGAGCGAACCGATCACGCTGGCCAGCATATTGGCATAAGGGCGCCCGGAAATCGCGCGGTCTTGCGCCCGCCGCAGCTTCGCCGCCGCGATCATCTTCATCGCTTTGGTGATCTGGCGCGTGCTCTTTACGCTGCGAATGCGCCGCCGTAGATCGAGAACGTTTGCCATCAGGCCTTCTTGGCGTCTTCCTGTTTCTTCTTTTCTTCCGCGGACAGTTCGTTCACCGAGGACTCTTTCAGCGCCGCATCTTGATGCTCAGCGAGGAAGTTCTGCTTGTATTCCTTCAGTGCCTCTTTGACTCGGTTCCTCAGGTCGTCGTCGAGAGATTTCTTGCTTGCGATGTCGCTCAGCAACGCGGATTGTGCCGAATCGAGGTATGGGTAGAGCCCGGTCTCGAAGGCATGGATCTGTTCCACCTTCAAGTCGTCAAGAAAGCCATTCGTCCCGGCAAAAATTATGACGATTTGTTTCTCCGTGGACAGCGGAGTGAACTGAGGTTGTTTCAAAATCTCTGTCAGCCTCTGCCCGCGATTAAGCTGGTTCTGGGTGACCTTGTCGAGGTCGCTGCCAAACTGCGCAAAAGCTGCCAGCTCGCGGAACTGCGCCAGTTCCAGCTTCAGGCTTCCTGCCACCTGGCGCATGGCTTTGATCTGCGCGCTACCGCCGACGCGGCTCACCGACAGGCCCACGTTCACGGCAGGCCGCACGCCGGAATTGAATAAGTCGCCTTCCAGATAAATCTGTCCGTCGGTAATGGAGATCACGTTCGTCGGAATATAGGCGGAGACGTCTCCTGCCTGCGTCTCGATGATCGGCAACGCGGTGAGCGAACCGGCCCCTTTCTCATCACTCAGCTTTGCCGACCGCTCCAGTAGCCGTGAGTGCAGGTAAAACACGTCACCGGGATATGCTTCGCGTCCAGGTGGCCGGCGCAGGAGCAACGAAATCTCGCGGTACGCGACTGCATGTTTGGAGAGATCGTCATAGATGATCAGCGCGTGGCGCTTGTTATCGCGGAAGAACTCACCCATGGCGGTTGCCGCGTACGGGGCAAGGTATTGCATCGGTGCAGGCTCAGAAGCCGTAGCCGCCACTACGATGGTGTAATCCATCGCGCCATGTTCCGTCAGTGTTTGCACGACCTGGGCTACGGAGGAGCGCTTCTGGCCGATTGCGCAATAAATGCAAATCAGGTTGTTCTTGGCGCTGTTGATAATCGTATCCAGCGCAATGGCTGTTTTTCCCGTTTGCCGGTCACCGATAATCAGCTCGCGCTGTCCGCGGCCGATCGGAATCATACTGTCAATGGCCTTGAGCCCGGTCGACATGGGTTCCCGTACACCCTGTCGGTCGACCACGCCGGGAGCTATACGCTCAATAGGCGCCAGCTGCGTTCCCTCGATGGGGCCGCGATCATCGATCGGCTGCCCAATGGCGTTCACCACGCGGCCAATCATGCCATCCCCAACCGGAACGCTCATGATCTCGCCGCTGCGCTTGACTTCATCACCCTCGCGCAATTCGGTGTAATCGCCCATGAGAACGCAGCCGACCTGGTCCTCGTCCAGGTTCATGGCCAGACCTTCAATATCATGAGGAAACTTGAGCATCTCTCCGGCCATGGCTTTATCCAGGCCATGGATGCGCGCGATTCCGTCTCCAAGTGAAATGATGGTCCCGGTCTCGTCGACGCGAATCTCTGCGTCGTAATTTTGAATTTGCTCCTTCAGGAGCTGCGTAATCTCGTCTGCGTTGATCTGAGCCATACGTTCTTCCGTGAATTTTTTTGTTTTTCCAGATTGACTGCGGATTCGCTAGCTGGCCACCAGCCGCTCTTTTAAGCGCTCTAAGCGCCCCCGCACCGAACCGTCATAAATCGTGCTTCCGATACGCACAATCGCTCCGCCGATCAGCGACTTATCCTGGCGAAAGGTGGCATTTACCCGGCTGCCGGCCAGCTCCGCAACCTGCCTTTCCAGCCTGGCGCGTTCCCCCGCTTCGAGTGGACGCGCCGTGACGACCTCTGCGTCGGAGATGGATAAGCGCCGGTTCATCTCCGATCGATATTCCTCAAGAATTTCGTTCAGTGCATGCAGCCGTTCATGGCTGATCAACACCGCGAGGAAGTTTCTCACCTTGGGCCCGCAGCCGATCCGGCGGTTCACCGCGTCCAGAATGGAAACTCTCTTCGCAACGGGAACAGATGGATTCAGTAACAGCTCCCGCAGGTCCTTACTGCCGTCGAACGTGGCGGCAAAATCGCTCAGTTGCTGTTCAACTTCCGCCGGATCCAGTTTGGCGTCCAGCACCACATCGGCGAAAGCGCGAGCATAGCGGGCAGCAAAGGCAGACATTAATTTCTATCCCCGTTCCGGGCCTGCCGCCCAAGATTTTCCGAAAACTCCTGCAGCAGGGCGCGGTCGTCGTCCTCGCTGAGCGACATTCTCTGAGCTGCGCGGTCCACCGCCAGCCCTGCGGCAAAACGCTTTAGCTCCCGCTGTGCGCTGCTTGATGCGGCCGCCACGTCGCGGCGGACCGACTCGACGATTCGCTGCCGCTCCGTCTCGATCGAAGCTTTGATCCGCGCTTCATCCTCCAGGCTGTCCTTCTCCGCCTGCTTGCTGATGGCCGCAATTTCCTCATCCAGATGCGCCAGCCGGCGTTCGACCTCTGCCAGGCGCTCATTGGCTTGCTGGGTGGCCGTTCGCGCTTCCACCAATCGATGCTGGATATCCTCCCGCTGCGCCCGAAAGGTCTTGGGCAGGTATTTCAGCAAGGCAAACACGATTGCGCCCGCCAGGATTGCAAAGTTCAGGTATTCAAATATCTCGGCGGCCGTCTCTTTGTCGACGTGAAGGACGCGCGCCAGAAACTTGACCGACGTGGAGTGACGGAAAACATTGTTGCCGGCTTCCTGCTCTGTTTCCTCTGTTGACTGTGCGCCATGAGATTTGGCCTCAGCGGGTGCTGTCTGGAGAGCTCTCGCTGAAGAACCCCATGCGCCCACCAAGCACAGCAGAATCGTGAAACGAAAGAGAAAACGAGACAAGGTCAACGGGCGCTCCCCAGGGTTGCACCACTTTTGGGCAGAATAGCGCGGAGGATCTCGTTCGCCAGTTCGTCAATTGAGGTTTGCATGGTGTGTTGTGCAGCGCTCGTCTCCTTCTGCAACGCTGCTTTAGCTTCTTCGAGTTCTTGGCGCGCGGCTTCATGAGCCTGGGCGACAGCGTTGTCACGCTCGCGATTCCATTGTTCCTGCTTCTTCTGCCGAGCCTGGAAAATATTGGCTCGAGCGGCCCTCAATCGCGCCTCGTACTCCTGCGCCTTCGCCGCTGCTGCCGCGGTAGCGGCGTTCGCCTGTTCAATCGCGCCTTCGGTCCGCGCCCGCCGCTCGTTGAGCACTTTACTCAGCGGGCCATACACCAAAACCTGGTAAAGTGCACAAATTAAAAGAAATAGAAGGATGGTCGGTACGGAGCCGAGCAGTAATCCGCCAAGTTGATGTAAGGTCTCGTCCATGCCAAATGTTCAGTATATGGGTAGAGTGCGTGCGGAGAGTCGATGTGACAGCCGGGACTTCTGTTTTTAACAGAGGCGAAATTTCGCTGTCAAACCAGGTGGTCCCCGCCGGAGGGCGTAGCAGGAATCTTATTTGTAGCAATGGCAGGGCCGGTTATGGCCGCCTGCGTTACCACTGTTACAAACCGGCTTCCGTTCCCAAAAGTACACTGTCCTTTTGGAGCGTTTTATTTGTGATCGTTCCGGGCAAGAGCGTATACTAAAGAAACTTCCTAGACCCAGATCAGGGTCAGACAGGGCCGGTCTCGTGGGAAGTCGCTCCGCTCCCACCCCCCCGGCCCCGTCCTTAACTTCTTACCATTTTTCATCGCGATACTGGCGGTATCGTCCCAGCAATGAGGCCGGCCCGGCAACCGTCAGATCGACAGAATCACCCGAAAATTCACGCTTTAAGATCAAAGCTCCCGCGTCCAGAGCCGCCAGCACCCCGCCTTCTCGCTGCGGGACACTGAACTTCTCCTCCACCACTGGATCGGATGTAAGCGCTCGATCCACGAGTGTCAGCAGTTGGTCGATGCCTTCGCCGGTCCGAGCGGAGATGGCCACCACCGATTCATCGCTCAACAGGCGCCGTTCTTCTGCTCCCAGTAAGTCAACCTTATTCAGGACCTGGAGAATCGGCTTGTCCAGCGCGCCCAGCTCAGAAAGAACCTTCTCCACCTCTTCCTTTTGCTGTTCGCGGTGCGGACTTGAGAAGTCCTGCACGTGAAGCAACACTTCCGCCTTCTCTACTTCCTCCAAAGTGGCTCGAAAAGCGTTAATGAGCGTATGCGGAAGGTTGCTGATAAAGCCAACCGTATCCGACAACAGCACCTTCCTTCGGGATGGCAACACTAGGGCACGCAACTTGGGGTCGAGTGTTGAGAACATGCGTGACGAGGCCAAGACCTGCGCGTCCGTGAGCCGATTGAATAGTGTGCTCTTGCCGGCGTTTGTGTAGCCCACCAAGGCGATGGTTGGCACCGGGACCGCGGAGCGCCGTTGGCGCTGTTGCGCCCGGACGCGCCGGACGCCTTCCAAATCCTTCTTGAGCTGGAGTAGTCTGCGCTGGATCTTGCGCCGGTCGGTCTCCAGTTGGGTTTCGCCGGGGCCTCGCGTTCCGATTCCGCCGCCCAGCTGAGACATGGCACGGCCGCGTCCAGCCAGTCTGGGAAGCATGTATTCCAGTTGCGCTAGTTCTACCTGCAAGTGCCCTTCGCGGCTGCGTGCATGACGCGCGAAGATATCCAGGATCAGCTGCGTGCGATCCACCACTCGCGCCGGCAAAGCCCTTTCCAGGTTTCTGAGTTGTGTCGGAGTCAGATCGTGGTCGAACAGGATCAGCGTTGCCTGGGCAGATTGCGCGGTTGCGCTGATTTCCTCGATCTTGCCCTTGCCTATCAGGGTTGCTGGATCCGGCTCCGGCCTGCGCTGCAGCACTTCCGCCACAATCTCCGCACCCGCCCCGGCGACCAGCTCGCGAAACTCCCTGAACATTGCCGCGGGGTCTGCAGATCGTAGGGGGTGCAGGCCGCTGACGCCGGTGTCCTCGCTTCGGGCAAGCTGGGCAGCATCGCGCGCCAACACCGCAGAACGCGATAATGCAGGCCGTCGTGAGACAAACTCCACTCCGACCAGCAGGGCCCGGTCCACCGGAACGTCATTGATTTTCAGCCGACCCTCACCTGTGCGGCAGCCGTTAACCTTCGGCTACTGCGCTATCAGGGCGTGGCCCACCAAGGCCCGAAGCACTCGCGGGTGGATGGCCCACCCCTGTGCTCGGACGATGATCGGTGTGCAGCACCGAACGGGTGCTTACCACAGTCGAGATGGCATGCTTGAAAATCAGCTGTTCCTGGCTATTGTTTTCAAGCAACACCGAGTACTTGTCGAAGGACCGTATTTTTCCTGTAAGTTTGACCCCGCTGACCAGGTATATCGTGATCGGGGTCTTATCTTTGCGGACCGTATTAAGAAACGTGTCCTGAATGTTCTGTGCCGGCTTATTGTCCATGTGCCGATCTCCAATTTCTTTAATAGTCGAATTGCGTTATGGAAAATGCTCAAGCTCTTGCAGCTACTGCAAAGTTTGGGCTCCGAGCCGAACGCGCTCAAGTCCTGCTTCAGAAAGTTTACACGCCTTCCCTGCTTCTGCCCCTACCTGGAAGGCTGTGGGCCTAAAACCATACAACAACGGGAAAAGCCGCAGTTGTCGCTTCCACCTTTGTCTCGGCCCTTGCTTGGATGCGTCTTGTGCGACAACCGTCCAGATGATTTTCCAGTGCTAACATGACCGATGTGGGAGACGGGCAGGAAACTCCAGTGGCTTCCCCCTTGCGGGTGCCGATTCTGGATCTATCGCGTGAGTACCGTGCCATCGGCCCAATGCTGCTCCAGGCTGTAGAACGCGTTTTTTCCACCCAAAACTTCATCCTGGGCTCCCAGGTAGCCGAATTTGAGCGTGCTGCGGCCGAAAAATGCGGTGTCCCTCACGCTCTTGGCTGTTCCTCGGGTACGGATGCCTTGTGGCTTTCGCTCCAGGGAGCAGGAATCGGTCCCGGCGATTCTGTCGTTACCACCGCCTTCAGCTTTTTTGCCTCGGTCAGCGCCATTTTGCGTGCCGGAGCGCAGCCTGTGCTCGCCGATATTGACCCCGAGACGTTCAATCTCGATCCCAAGTCGGTCCGGTCGCGTCTGGGGCCCGGCGTACGCGCCATCCTCCCCGTCCACCTCTTTGGCCAAACCGTTGAGTGGGATCCGTTTGAGCGGCTGCAGCAGGACCACGGAGTTCTCCTGGTGGAAGACGCGGCCCAGGGCTTTGGCGCCTCCTGGGACGGCCGCAAGGCTGGGTCTCTGGGGGATGCCGCCGCTTTCAGTTTCTACCCAACCAAAAATCTGAGTGCCGCCGGCGATGCCGGAATGGTCACGACGCGCTCTGAGACGATTGCGGCACGTGTTGCTCTCTTACGGGTGCATGGCATGGACCGCCGCTACTATCACGATGAGGTAGGCTGGAATTGCCGTCTGGATACGCTTCAAGCCGCTGTCCTGCTCGTAAAGCTCGGCTTTATCGACGGCTGGAACTCCGAACGGCGCCGACTGGCTGAAAACTACCGGCAGCTTTTTGAGAGGGCCGGCCTTGTGGACCCCGGGCCTTATCCAGGAAATGGCCTCGTATTACCCGTCACCCGGCCTCGCGCGACCCATATTTTTCATCAATATGCCGTCCGGGTTCGTCGCCGCGACGAGTTGAGAACTTTCTTGCGCGAACGTGGCATCGCCACGGAGATTTACTATCCGTTGCCGCTCCACGAGCAACCGGCGCTGCGCAGCCTGGGATATGCGCGCGGGTCTTTTCCAGAGAGCGAACGCGCCGCGGCCGAGGTATTGGCTCTGCCGATGTTTGCCCAGCTGACCTTCGAAGAGCAGGAAATCGTGGTTGCCGCCGTCGCGGATTTTCTAACCTAAAAAGTGGCTCCCGGACATTTGATGTCTACGAAGGGCATGAAATCGCATCGAACGTCCATTTGAATAGCGAGGAAGGATCGCTTTCAGCGCTCCGTAAACAGCTTTCGCTTCGCTCCCGCACTTTGAAGAGAATCCCGTAGCGCGTTGTTCAGAGGCTGTGACTTTTTCCGATCGTTTGATATTTCTACTGATCCAGACAGATATCTTTCAGCCCCTCCTCACCGCCGTCATCCTTGAGAGCAACGCCTCGCGGATTTATCACAAAGGAAGCGGCTTGTGCGCGGAGTCGAAGGATCCCGAGGATGAGAGCAGGCAGGTGCTCCTCGTCAGCTTTCCGGCCACAAGTCTTGAAAATCACAATTTGGACTATTCCCCTTCGACAAGCTCAAAAGCAGGAATCGCTGAACACATTGTGTCTGTGAGAGGCCGATGACCTCCAAATTGACTGCCCTCGATAACCCTGTCAGGCGGGACTGAGTACGTTTAGTACGCACTTTTCCGCAACATTCGCCGCGCGGCAGATCCCTCCTTGAATCTCGTTTGTAGCTCCTTGGCCGACCTCGCCCCCTACCCCCGGTTTTACATCCCTCCCGCCGCTTTGCCCCTGGCTCGATGGTGGTGCGGGCGGGTTTCGGTCGGTGCCGTCAACTTAGCCGATACAGGCGGTGCGCCGGGCAGGCCTGAGGAAACGCGCTTCACCAATCCCGATTCAAGCTGATACCGAAGCACGTCAGTTTCGGCAGGACGCGCAGCTCCAGTCGCCGGATCTACTTTGACCGCGTCACTGGTTGCCACCGTAATGGAAAACTCCGGCACAGGCTGGCCCTGCGCGTTCTTGCTTTCACTGATAACGACTGGCAGATAGCCTTCGAGATTGCGCTGCCTGTAGGCGGTCTCATATCGATGCTTCTTTACATTCCAGGTAAACACCCGGATCTGGTTAAAGTCGTAGGGAAGGCCGTCCTTGTACGCATTTGTAACCGAGACGTATTCCGGCACCATTTTGTCGGGTAGAGTTGATTCCGAGTCGTAGACCTTCGTCAGCACGTAGGCGCCCACGATTTTCTGCCCCTCGGAGTAGCCGCCGATCTCGTCCGGAACGTCCACGTCCAGACGGCGCGATAGCATCCAGCCCACTTGGCCCTTGCTGTCCCGCACCAGCCACCAATCCTCCATCGGTATGGTAGGTTCTCCCGGTAGAACAGCCTTGGCATTTGTTTTGCTGATTTTCTTGCTTACCGGGGCAGGATGGGGCATCCCGGCAAGAATCCCTTGTGGCGGGGCCGGTTTGGGTACGGAAGCGCGAACCAGCAACTGCAGCTTTTCATTTTCGGGAAGCAGATAAAAGCGGTCGGTCTCGCGGCCCGGCTTCACGTGCAGGTACAAATCATCGCGCAGCACCCCGGTAGCGACCACAGGATCGTGCGCGTGTTGTTGCTTGAGCGCGGCAAACTGATCATACGTTGCCTGGTCGATGACCATGTGGTCCTCAACCCAGCCCACTTCGCCTTTGCTGGTCTTGACCTTGAGGAAACGCCGTCCGTGCTCGACCACCTCCAGCGGCTCTCCATTGTCGACCAAAGCGACTCGGTTGGATACTGCGGCAACGCGATCTCGCAAGTAGGTCTGCTTGGCCACGACATAGACCATTTCCGGCTTCAGCCGCTCCCGCAAATGGCTGCATCCGCTGAGGGCGGTGACCAGAGCAACACAAATCAAGCAACAAAAAGGCCGCGGCCGGATCCGGCGGAGGAGCGAGAAGGCAGCAAACATTAGAGACGCAGACTCCCTATCAGCATTAGACCATCGAGCTCAGAGAAAAATCCAAAGTCCGTCTTCTTATGCTCATCACCTGGCAACCGGCAACGAAATGACGCAGGGGTTGTACACGGCGGGAGAAATGTTTTCGCAAATGAGTCCAGTTGCGTTGTCCTGCAACTTTTGTAGTACGTTTCCGCGTCCTGTTCCCGCAAAGGCATGACCCGGGTGCGGCAATGAAAAGCCACATGTTATGCAGTCCGCTACGGTTGCGGTTAGTGAAAGCGTGCGATCGGGAGGATTGAGATAAGACCCGGCCACGCATCAGTCTCAGCGCGGCACTAATTCGTCGCCACAATGGCCTGCGGATTCGTCGGATCGGTGCCGGTGTTCCCGGTGGAGATGGGATTCAGTTTTCCGTCCGTGGTGGCGTCGAAGCTGAACACCTGCACATCGCTGTTGCCGTTCGTTCCGTTATTGCCGTTATTGATCACAGCGACGTATTTCTTCGAGTTGTCCGTGACCATGCCGATTGGCGTCTGTCCGCCGGATGCAAAAGGCGAGCCGGAAACCGCCGTCAGTTTGCCGGAAGCCGGCGTCAGCGTGAAGGCGCTGATATTGTTGCTGCCCTTGTTCGCCACGTAGACGTAGCTTCCCGTCCTATCCAGAATCACCGCGGTTGGTCCGGTACCGACGGGATACGGCGAGCCTGAGATTTCCTTGAGAGATCCCGCAGTGCCGATACTCAGAACGCGAAGGCCGGTGTTGAGTTCGGCCACAAACAGAAACAGCGAATTTGGATCGCTTGCCAACCCTGCATCCGATGGGCTGACCGAAGTACTGGTAGGCAGCAGAAGTGAAGGCGCTGAGCCCGTGCTCAGGGCGCCCCCCGTACCCAGGGTCAGGATCTGCACTCCCAGCGCGCCCAGAGAAACATAGACATAGGCATTGTTCGGGGTAATCAGCATGCCTGTCGGCGTGACGATGGTGGGGGTGGAACCGTTGCCCGTATAGAGGCTCAGGGGAGAACCCGTGATCGCCGTTAGTAGCCCGGTCGTGGAACTAATCGCATAGATCCCAATGGACTGCGTCTGCGTGGAGACCGAAATGCCCGACGCGAGCAGGTACCCACCCGTACTGTCGACCCGCATGGTGGTAGCGACTACATCTTGCGCCAACGAATTGCCGCTGTTCAAAACGGTGATCGAGCCGTTGCTGTTGATGACGTAGCCGTAAATTCCGTTGGTTGTTCCCGCGTACAGAAAGGTGTTCCCAGGGTTCACGGCCAGCGAAAGGGCAGCAATCCCGTTGTTGTAAGGCGACCCGGACAGCACAGAAAGCGCCCCGGTGGTGCTGACTCCAAAACCGGCAAAGTAGGTATCGTTCCCGTTGGCTACGTAAAGGTAGTCACCGTTGTTTGTGTTGCCCCCGTTGTTGGTCTGAGGAACAAAAAAATCACAACCAGTCAAACCAAGCAGCAACAAACAACACAAACCCTTCAATCGGCGCATCGGTGTCCCTTACCGGTTCTTTTCGTTCTTTGCGGAGTCTCACAGCACCAGACGAGAAGGTGCGCGCATCCGCTCAGCGAATTTACTCGGAAGACCTCCATTATACTTTCCTGATGCGTTGGTTCCCCAGGGCTGCACTGTTTTCGATACTGCTGGTCGTTGCCTCCCAAGGCCAAATCAGGAAATCTTCCCCGGCGCCGCTGTGCACGCGTTGCGTCGCCGCCGACATGTCGTTTCTCGCTGCCGATGAATTGCATGGCCGCGGCAGCGGTACCCGCGACGAACATCTTGCCGCCCTCTATGCTGCCTCCTTGTTTGAAACTTTCGGCCTCGCGCCGGGCGGCGAGAATGGAAGTTTCCTGCAAAAAGCGCCGCTGCCCGCCTCCTTTCCGCCGCCGGTCGCCCAACGCCTTCGGGGGTTTTCTCAGGAACCAAGAACTGAGACCTGGAACGTAGTCGGCATTCTCCGTGGCTCCAGTCCTGTGGCCAGCCGCGATGCGATTTTGATTACAGCGCATCTCGATCATTTGGGGATCGGCCCGGCAAAAAACGGCGATAGCATCTATAACGGCGCAGATGACGATGCATCCGGAACCACGGCGGTGATCGAGCTGGCGCGCGTGTTTGCCGGCCGCGTTCGTCCTGCGCGCACCCTCATCTTTGCTCTTTTCGGTTCCGAAGAACTTGGTGGCTATGGGAACCGGTATTTTCTGGACCATCCTCCCGTGCCTCTCGATCGGATCGTCGCCAATCTGGAATTCGAAATGATCGGCCGGCCCGATCCGGCCCTCCCTCACGACGGCCTGTGGTTAACCGGATTCGAGCGCAGCGACCTGGGCCCCGAGCTCGCGCGCCACGGCGCCGACCTCGTGGCGGATCCTCATCCGGAGCAGCATTTCTTTCAACGCTCCGACAACTACAGCCTTGCCCGGCGTGGAATTGTCGCTCAGACTGTGTCCAGCTTCGGATTGCATGCTGATTACCACGAGCCGAGCGATGAGCTCAGCCGCATCGATTTTCCCCACATGACTCGGGCGATTGCATCGATGGTGAAACCGATCGAGTGGCTTGCGCAGACCACCTGGAAACCCCATTGGGTTGGGAACGGCAAGCCTGGTTAGATTGAGGTACACGACCCGCTGGTGTTGGTGTCGAACCGCTGCTACTTACTGCGTTCTTTCCGGAATCGGTACAGGATACCCACGGAAATTGCGAATTCGTTCTGTGACACGCCGCCGAATCGGGTCAGCAGATAGTCGGGAGAAATGCGCAGGGAAAACCGTGGGGAGCGATTCAGGTCCACCGATCCGCCCAGCGCTGTCGCCAGCGTAAATCCGTTATTAAAGAGTCCCAGGTTGGGTCCGCTGAGCCCGGCGTTGAGCGCGGAGTCGAATGTGCCGTACGCCCCGCCTACCAGTGCGTGAAACACCAGCGCCGCATGTTCATTTTTCGGGCCACGGATCGAGGGGCCGGCCATGAACTGGTGCTCCATGATGAAGGGCCCATGAATGTTGTACGGGTTGGGAACCACGCCCGTTGTTCCGTAGTACCCGCGAAGGTTCGCGGTGGCGCCCAGGCGCATGCGGAGCCACATCGTGCCCTGTACGTCAAACCCGCCCAGATTGGCTCCCGGAATGAGCGCCGGCCCGGCATTGAAGTGCGAAGACGCGAATCCGGCGTAGAGATCGTACTTGTTGCGATAATTCAGCGGCTTGAGCGTCTCGTTTTGCAGCGAAGGTGCTTCCGGTATGGTCTGCGCCGGCGGAACCACTTGCGCTTCCACATGATTGCCTGGTATCCAACCCGTACTCAACAGACCCACACCCAGGAGGACAGCCCTCCACCTCCGTGCCACAACGCAAATCGCCTTCAACCAAACCTCCGCAAACTGTACCGGTCAGTAATCCCTAAGATACATTGCACTTCGCTTCCTGTCAGACGGCGTGAGTGTGCACACTGGAAGCGGCAAGTTAAGGGAGGAATGAACGTCAGCAACAGAACTGTCATCTCGCCTGCCCCGGCGTGCCGTGGAAGCGTAGCGCTTCGCAAACTTGCTTAACGAAGAGGCTGGAGCGCGGAGTCGAAGGACCCCAGCGATTTCGGTTGACAGATGCTTTTTACCCCTTTCGGCCACGAACTACCACTGAGCCTTTCAGCCGCCGCCCTGACCCGGGTTCGAAATCCTGGTCTGAAATGCGCTTTGTTCAGCAAGATCAGCCCTACACGCCCCCAGCCCCCGCATAATTTGGACGGCTCCGACTTTCAGTCGTCCCTGCGGGACTAAACCCTGCATATGGTAGTTCTCACGCAGACTCTTTAGAAGCCTCTGCAGGGCGTGCTTTTCAGTGCTAGCCTGACCCCATGCCCTCGAAAGAAGAACTCTTCGCAAGCAACTTCGCATCTCTTGCCGAGATGATGAACGCATATGCGGGAGAGGCCGTCCGCGTCGCTTGGAGTGAGCATCGCCGGTCTCTCGATTTCAGCCCAGCCTCGATCGATGTGATGGAGCAGATCCTCGCAGGCCAGGCGGCCGAAGATCTGGAATACCAGACCCGGCTGTGGGGAAGCTATCTCGGCGAAGTGGTGCGCAGGGGTTTTTCCGGCGAATGGGAGCTCACCGCGCACCCCGGCGGAGGCATTTCGGCGGTTCCGGCTCTTTCCATTCGAGGCTCCCGTCTCTACCCCCTCATGAAGGTGTATCGCCGTTTGACCATGGGCGAGGGCGAAAGCCTTTCCGTTTTCTACAAAATGGTTTCTGAACGCCTGCCGAATCCATCCAAAGAGAGTGCTCAAGGCGTACTATGATGTGGCGAAAGATTGCATGCCGCAGGCATGTGTTTGCTGTGCGACAATGGAACTAGCGGAGAATTTCCATGGGCGAACTACTCACACCAACTCACCTCGTTGTCGTTCTGGTCGTTGCACTTCTGATCTTTGGTCCTCGCAAGCTTCCTGAACTTGGCAAGGGCTTAGGCGAAGGAATGCGGGGTTTCAAGGACGCGATTAAGGGCACACCGGATCCGGTGAAGCAGGATGCTCCCCCGGCGAAGTCTGAGGTCACCACCGAGGCCAAGTAACCCCTCCTCAAAGGGAGACGAGCACTACGGCCCCCAAGGCCAGTGCCATCCCCAGGGCCTGACTCGACGTTGTTCTTTCCTTGAGAAACCACGCCGCCAGCACAATCGTGACCACTGGGTAAAGAGATGTCAGGACAGCCGCTACATCGAGGCGACCTTCGGTGGAGCAGTACATATAGAGCAGGCTCCCGATCGCTTCCAGCACCCCAGCAGACCCCGCGAGTCGCAGAAAATGATCGTTCCCCCGGTGCTTGCGTAGGGTATTCGCATCCCCTTCCCGGCTCACCATCCACAGGACAACACTTCCCGCAACTGTGGTGCTGGCGATTCGTGAAAACACCAGCGGCCAAATCAAACCCCGCGTACTGTCCAGCTTGAGGACAATCAGAAAGACGCCAAAAGACAGACCCGCCAACGCGGCCAGTCCAAGAGCCAACGGACGAGGTTTGCCCGAGGGGGCGTATGCAATCAGCGTGATAGCAGCTCCAGCCAGCACGAACCCCATAATTTGGCTGAATTTGGGAGAGCCCTGGGTGAGAAAACCGTAAACCACCGGGACCAGGGCCGTCAGAAGGCCAGTCAGCGCGGTTGTGAGCCCCATCTCGCCCAGCGACAGCGCCTGGTAGTAAAAAATCAGCGCCACGCCACCGAACGTGCCGGCCGAAAGGCCTCGCTCGATAAAGTGCCCTGCAGGAAAAGGGGAGTGGGTAGCCAGCGCCGCCAGCAAAAGCAACGCAAGACTCAGGCCGTGAGCGAGGGCCACCACCAGGACCACATTGGCTTTGCGGGTGGCGAGACCGCCGAGAAAATCGCTTGCCCCCCAAAAGGCAGAGGCCGCCAACCCCAGGCCGATAAAGTTCAGGCCTGGGGAGACGGCAGACGACATCATCGCGAAAGGTTGGTGGCGGTGGGGTAGTAGCCTCTCGGAGCGACTACATCCACGTTCGGACGCAAAACATCGACTTCAATCGTCCGATATCTTCCGTCGATAACGGGAAGCTTGCTGTAGTAGCCAAGAGTGTACTGTGTGCGCGCCAGGGCCGCGAGCGACGCGAAGCTGCGCTGAATGCCGTTCTCCGAAAACTCGGAGTAGAGAGTGCCGCCCGTCGCATCCGTGTATCGGGGCAAAATGTTGTCGGGAGAGAGGGGCAGCAATGGCAGTTTAACCTTATCCAGGTAACCCAATCCCCAGGTTGCAGAATCGCCTACCAGGGTTCCGTAAACCTGAATATGATTCCCCTCCAGGTAGCGGACCACCTCTTTGAAGTTCGCCTTACTGCGAGATTCCTTACCGTCGCTGATTACGTAGATGATGCGGCGGAACTCCTTGGGGCGGGTCGACAATGCCTTGCCAGCTGCCAGGATGGCATCGTTCAGCGTGTGAATCTCTTTCGGTAGGACTAGGAATCCGGAATTGCCCCGTTGTTCACTCAGATTCGGGTCCACTTGAAGACCGTTGATCGTTGGCCCCTGCGAAAACGGGCCGCTCACGGTTGGCGCGCCCATATAATCGCCCTCTTTTTTCGAGGCCTGGAGCACCGCCGGAATCCGCGCGCTCAATGCAGCAGTGAAGTCGGTCGGATTATTGACCCCGTCTCCGTAAGTGAACACGGCAATTTCATCCGAAGCCGTGAATGCGCCCTGGATCGCTGCCAGGCTGGCATTCACCTTGCTCATCGTGTCCCGCGGCAGGCTCTGGTCAATGACCAGCGCGACCGAAAGAGGAACCGCGTCGGTACTAAACCAGGACATGTGCTGTGGCACGTTGTTCTCGTAAATCCGGAAATCGCGATAGGTAAGTCCAGCAACTTCCTGGTGCTTCTTGTCCAGCACCATTACTGGTACCGCCACGAAGTTGACCCTGGTGACGAAGGTCGCAAGATCCTTGTTGTATTCCCCTGGCCCGGAAATGACCGGAGGTGTTTGCTGTTCTTGAGTGGCATTGGGTGTCTGACTCGCCGCGCCGGAAGGTGCAGGAGCGGAGTTCGCGCCCGGATTCTTCGTACCTTGGTCTGTTTGGGCGGAGTTCGCGTTCTGATCGTCTGTCTGCGCGCCTTTGCCCGGCGTTGCGCCGGCGGCCAGTTTGCCCAGACTGTCGGACTGTTGCGGCGTTGGAGCGTCCGGCACGCTCTGACTTTGACCCGTCTGCTGCCCAAACAATTCCGTCGGGCAAACACACGCCGCCAACAATGCGATAGCCACGACACCCTGCCTCACCAACAATTCCCCCAGGCGGACGATTCGGTTCATGGCCATCCTCGATTCCGCACACCATTTGTCACTTACTATTAGACTCATAAGATTACCAGACGGGCTGCCGGCGTTGTAAGGGCCGGTCCTGTTTCGCTCGGAGGTATCGTTCCGTGATGTCCCACCGTCTAACCTCCATGAAATTTCGTCTTCCACGCTCGCCCTGGGTGGCTCTGCTGTCCGCTTTCTTGTGGATCATCACAGTGCATGCCGTGGCGCAGGTTGCGCCTTCCCCCGATGCTCCGCCACAGGGGCCCGCCGGAGATCCGAACCAGGAAGAAGAACAGCAGCCGGTGGCGACCCTCAAGGTCAACGTGAACCTGGTGAGCCTCTACTTCACGGTCCACGATAAACACGGTGCGCTCATCCCTCATCTAACCAAAGATGATTTCAATGTTCTTGAAGATAAGGTGCCGCAGAAGATTAAAAATTTCGCAGCCGAAGCGGATCAGCCGCTGACCCTGGGCATACTGCTCGATACCAGCGGCAGCCAGCAAAATGTCCTGCCCCTGGAGCAACAGGCTGGCGCGGCGTTTCTCAGCCGTGTCCTCCGTTCGAAAGATGAAGCCTTTTTAATTTCCTTCGACGTGAACGTCGACCTTCTTTCCGACTACACAAACAACGCCCACGCTCTGGCTCGGGCCATGGACAAAGCGCAGATCAACGTTGGCACAGGAGGCGGCGGAATCCCCGGCCTGGGCCAGGGGCCCCTGCCAAGTTCCAACGTTCCGCGTGGAACTCTGCTCTACGATGCTGTTTTCCTGGCGACTCATGACAAGCTGCAGCAGGAGACCGGGCGCAAGGCCATCATCATCCTCTCCGATGGCGAAGATCAGGGCAGCATGGAAAAGTTAGAGGGCGCCATTGAAGCCGCGCAAAAGGCCAATACCATCGTCTACGTCCTGCTGATTGCCGATCGCGGTTTCTATGGTCGAGGCATGTACACGATTGGATATACGGGCGACGCGGCCATGAGGAAGATGGCCGAGCAGACGGGCGGTCGCGTCATCGACGTTGGCAATAACGGCAAGAAACTGGAGGCAGCTTTTTCCGAGATCGAGGAGGAGTTGCGCACCCAATACGTCGCCAGTTACACCCCAACCAACGCCAAGCTGGACGGCTCCTATCGCCGAATCGACATCGATTGCAAGCAGGAAGGCATGAAGGTGCAATCCCGTAAGGGATACTACGCCATTCCTCAGCCGGAGTGATCTTGCACTAAGATGTCGTGCATGACATCGAGCGACCTGTCACTCCGCTATCCGATCGGCAGCTTTAAGCGTGGGGAGTCCTTCACTCCCGAAGAGCGGAGCATCGCCATCGAAGGCATACGTCAGCTGCCGCACAACCTGCGGTCCGCGGTGGTTCCCCTCTCCGAAGAACAGTTGAGTACTCCCTATCGGCCCGGCGGCTGGACGGTGCGCCAGCTGGTGCATCATGTAGCCGACAGCCACATGAATGCCTACAACCGTGTCCGCCTCGCTTTGACCGAGGACTGGCCAGCAATTTTCGCGTACCAGGAAAATCTCTGGGCTGAACTCGAGGAAGCTCGCACAACGGCGGCGCCGGTCTCGCTCGATCTGCTGGATGCACTCCACGCTCGCTGGGTGCGCCTTTTCTCCTCTCTTGCAGAGCAGGATTGGAAACGCGGCTACCGGCATCCTGAGAGCGGACCCCAGTCGCTCGAACAGGTGGTCATTCTCTATGACTGGCATGGCCGCCATCACACCGCACATGTGACCCAGCTCTCCACACGCATGGGTTGGTAGCAACGAAATTGAAAGCGCTCGAGAAGCCGGAAGTTTCACCCGCGGAACTGGCTCGTGCGTTGAACGAATTTTTCCTCGAGCATCCTCATGCTGCATTCCTGGAGGACGGCCGTGTGCTCTTCGAAATGGCGGTCTCACGTTACTCCATCTCCGCCGATCACGGGCGCTGCGTCCTCCATTTGTGGTCGGAAGAACGGAACATGGTTCGTACGGTCTTAGGGCTGGAAGAGCGCAAGGAGAGACTGCGCATCCGTGTTCGCCGCCTGGGCACGCACCGTCCGCAATCTCTGGAGGTGGTTAAGGATCGCGATTTGCGAACGCCGGCAACCCGGGCTCTTTCCCGCAGCCGGTATCTGCAGCTTCTCGAGCGGCTGCTCAGCCGTCACTTCAACGAATTCAAAGTGGAGAACCTGAGCACCGCGATGGATCTGGAACACAGTTTCGGGCCGGCGTATGCGCGGGGTCTGCTGGTGCGCGGCCAACAATGCTGGGCGCTCATCGGCGTCAACGCCGACGAGAATCAGGCCACGATCGACGGCGTCCTTACGTTGGGCATTCTGTGGCTGGCTTACTGTCGCGAGCATCTCATCGGCAAGAGGGTTTGCCAGGGACTCAAGGTTGTTTTGCCGGCTGGAAGCGGTGCCACGACACAAATTCGAATGGCGTGGCTCAACCGTGAGCTCGCGCAATGGGAGCTGTACGAGGCAGGCATCGCCCGCGATGATCTGGTGCGCATCGATACGGCCGGCCAGGGCAACTTAAAAATGCGTCTGGTGCACGCCTTCAATCCCGAGGCGGCGATCGAGCGGGCGCAAGACGGCTTGACGCGCCTCATGGCTCTCCTACCTCTTGCCATGCGACTGCACGTCACTATGGTTCCCCGAAGCGCCAACGAGGTGGCGCTCTGTCTCTATGGCCTGAAATTCGCTCGCGTGTGCCAGGGATTTGTGGCCGACTCCTTTGTCCGTCAGGCCAACGTGACCTTCGGTGCCGGGCCGAACGAAACGCCGCTGCAGGAAGAAACGGAACCGGTATTCGCCGAGCTGATGCAAAGGCTCTTCGAGAGCCGCCACCCGGGAGGCAATGCCCGTAACCCGCTCTATCGTCTCCAGCCGGAATCCTGGCTGCAGTCAGTGATAGCCGCCGATCTCAGGCAAATAGACGACACCCTGGGTGGCAATCCTGTCTACCACCAAGTGCCCGCCTTTGCCGCAGCCGATCGCGCCATGCTCGATCTGCTTACGGCCACTCGAGACGGCCGGCTGGCGATCCTCGAATTGAAGGCAGATGAGGATCTCCACTTCCCGCTGCAAGGGTTGGACTATTGGATTCGCGTCCATTCGCTGCACCAGCAGGCTAACCAGGACGGAGCCCTGAAACAGAATGGTTATTTTCCAGGCATCGAACTGCAGGCCGCTCCACCGCTGATCTATTACGTTGTACCCGCGCTGCGTGTCCATCCATCCATGGCGACAATTCTGCGGTACCTGTCACCATCGATTACCTGGACCCTGGTGGCCCTCAACGAGAGTTGGCGCACCAAACCAACAGTCGTCTTTCGCAAACGCGGCGGCGCCCCTGAGTCGATTACTTGAAAAGCGAATATTGACTTGAAAGGCAATTCTTTATTACGTTGCAAAACCAGTCCCGAAGGGGGACGGGACAATCCAGAGCCCGGCAAGGCAGTGCCGGGAAAGAAAACAAACAGAAGCCGAGTCGCCTTCAGGGAACGACACAAACCTGCTCCACCCAATTCACGGTTCTGGCGAACTCTGCTTCCGGCTCTTCGCCCGTCGAAGCTCCTGATCATGTCACGCCAACAGCTTCAACCGGCTCCACGGAAAAGAACAAATCCACAGCGTCGAGCACAGCGGCACTGCTCTTTGCTTCGTAAATGCTTTTGCGCAGAGCCGCTCCCCTGGGAACGCCGTGTGTAAACCATGATGCAAACTGCTTCATCCTGCCGATGATCGCGGCGGCTTCTTCTGTTTCTTCCACCAGCATGACGAAATAGTCGCGGATCATCCGATACCGGTCCATGGCGGTCGGCTGATCGTAGGAACCAAAGGTCGTATATTGTGCAATCTGGCGAAAGATCCACGGATTCGCCGGCGCGGCACGGCCAATCATCACGGCGTTGCAGCCGGTTTCCGCAACCATGGTGCAGGCATCCTCCGGAGAGCGAATGTCGCCGTTTCCGATGACCGGAATACGGACAGCATCCTTCACCGCGGCAATATATTCCCAGCGCGCCTGCCCGGAATAGCCTTGCTCGCGCGTGCGTGCATGCAGTGCCACAGCGTTCAACCCACTCTCCTCTGCGAGCCGAGCCAGCGGGACGCAAACAATGCTCTGGTCGTTCCAGCCCATGCGGAATTTCACTGTGAATGGAATCCGCACCGCGCTGCGAACGCGCTCAAAGATGGTTGCAATATGAGGAAGATCCCGCAACAGCCCGCTGCCGCCATTGCAGCTGACGACCCGTTTCGCCGGGCATCCGAGATTGAGATCCACCATATCGAAACCGGCGTCCTCCACAATCCTTGCCGCTTCCGCCAGGGTCGTGGGATCCGACCCGAAAAGCTGGGCCGAGATGGGGTGTTCATCCTCGTCGTAAGACAGATACCGCTTGCGCTTCGATTCCCGCATGCGCGACAGGCCATCTGCCGAAGTGAACTCGGTCATGATCAACCCGCAGCCGGACTCCTCGTTGCTGATCGGCGCCTCTACCAACCGGCGGGCATCTGCGCTCGGTTCTCCGCTGAAGACACTGGCATTGCGAATGAACCGCCGAAATACGGTGTCCGTCACACCGGCCATCGGCGCCAGCACCGTCGCCGGCGCCACTACCACCCCGCCGATCTCCACCGAGGCCGGCACACGCGTCGCCGGCGGCATGCTGTTCTCCCGCGGGTTGTCCCAGTTCTTCTTCATGGAAACTTTCTTCATGCGCCGCCGATACAACAAAGGCCTCCGTCGCCGGAGGCCTTCGCGAAACACCAGGTGCCGCTTACTTGGCTGCCTTGGCCTCGGGCTTGGCATACTTCCGGCGAAAACGCTCTACGCGGCCAGCGGTGTCCACCAGCTTTTGCTTGCCGGTGAAAAACGGATGACAGGCGGAACAGATTTCCACATGAATATCGCCCTTGTGGGTCGAGCGTGTTTCAAATCCGGTACCACACGCGCACTGCACACGGATTTGCTTGTAATTTGGATGAATTCCCTCTTTTGCCATGAAAAACCCTTCCTGCAAGCCCGGAACGAAAGGCTCGAAAGCCTATTTTATGGTATTTAGTGCTTTCTTTCCACTGGTTCCACGGTCTGCTGCGAGGACGGCCGCTCTGTGGTTGAGGTAAGTTGGGCTTAGTCCCATGAGCGAATTTTGTTCCATTTGTGAAGGCTCCGGCATGCGTTTGGTAGTCCAGGAAGACGGCGAACGCTACGCTCTTCCCTGTGAATGCCGCATGCAGCTCCAGGCCGCCCGGCTGCTGAAAAGGGCCGCCATTCCCAAACGATATGAGCACTGTACTCTGGACACTTTTGAGCCCGGCTACGGTCAGGCAGATCAATCGCTGGCAAGAGCGTTCAACACCGCGCGCCGCTTCGTTTCGGAATACCCGATAGCAACCGAGGGCCGGGGCCTCCTCCTTACCGGCAGTGTCGGTGTAGGCAAAACCCACCTGGCAGTCGGAATTGTTCAGGCTTTGATTCTGGAAAAGGGTGTTCGCGCCCTCTTTTGCGATTATCGGGAATTGCTCAAGCGCATTCAGGAGTCCTACAACCCGCTGGTGGCCACTTCAGAGCTCCAGATCCTGGCCCCGGTGTTTGAGGCCGAGGTTCTCATTCTGGACGAGTTGGGGGCACAAAAACCCACCGACTGGGTTTGGGATACGGTCGCGTTGGTTCTAAATACCCGATACAACGACAAACGAACCACCCTGATTACCACCAACTACCCCAATGCGCCTGCCGCGTTATCCCGCAGTGCCGATCGGGCGATTCGCGAGGAAACTCTGGGTGATCGGATCGGCGAGCGCATGCGCTCTCGCCTCTCGGAGATGTGCGTCGAGGTGGAGATGCGTGGTAACGACCTGCGCCAGTCGGTCAAAAAAGCCCGTTTCGGCTGACGTTCCTCGGTACAATCGTCGGTGATGCCGGCGCCGGAATCAAAAGAACCGGATTTTCTCAGCTCGCAGCAAGCGCGCGAAGCCACGTCCAGGATGCCCTGGATCATCGCTGCGGCCGTGGTCATTGTTGTCCTCGTGATCCTGGTCGTGGTCGGCGGCCGCACTACTCCCGTCACGCCCTCGGGAACCGGCATGGCCGAGCCCGATTCCTATGCTCCCAAGTTGCCCATCAGCGGCCTCCAGATGAGCGAAGCGACGAGCTTTTCTGGAGCCAAAGTTACCTATATCGATGGTCAGATTGCTAATACCGGAGATCGCACCCTAACCGCTGTCACTGTGCAGGTTGGCTTTCACGACGACGCCGGGCAATACGCCCAGAGATTGGCTGTCCCTTTGAACCTCATACGCACCCGCGAGCCGTACGTCGACACCCAACCCGTCTCTGCCGCTCCCATTGAGCCTGGCCAGACACGCGACTTCCGTCTGATCTTTGACTCAGTTCCACCTGACTGGAATCTTCAGATTCCCGAAATCCGGGTCATCAACGTTCGCGGTAAGTGACTGAACCCAGGCTTCTCGTTCGCATCTTCTCTCCTGTGCCAGCGCTGAGCATTTTTTTCGCACCGCTAGAGAAAAGTGCACGTTTTTCACTGTCGCTCGGCAACGGAAAAAGGTCCGCGATGGGACAGATGACCCAAAATAAGCCTTTTCTCATGAGTAAGATAAGATTTTTCTGCCCCGAATCGCCCGATTTGGCCAGCGACTTGCACTAGGTCTGGGTAAGTACGGAAGAGATGGGTGTGTGCATCTTCTTCTGCGCCCAGGTTTTTCGGGCCGACAAAGGGACACGTGAACAGAATGACGGTAACCCCGGGATCGATTGCAGCAATTCTACTGGCAGCAAGTTTAGGGTCGCCAGCCATTGCGCAAAACACCCCGGCCGCGAATGGCGCTGCCCAAACCAGTGCCACTACGCCAGCACCGGCAACTACGACTGGGGCCAGCACTTCAGGTGCGGCAACAGACTCCTCCACGTACGCCACCGGGCAGCCGCTGCCGGAAAAGTCGAATGAAGGTTTTTGGGGTAAGTTGAATCCCCTCGCCCGTAAGAAGTGGGTGAATCGTCAAGTCTCTCCTGTAAAGGACCGCTTGAACGAGTTGGATCAGCTTACTGCGAAGAACGCCAACGATATCAAGGATGTCGATGCTCGCGCCCAGGCTGGAATTCACCAGGCGCAGACAACGGCTGATCAGGCAAACCAGCAGGCGCAGCAGGCTAGTACGCAGGCTGGCCAGGCGCAGCAACTCGCTCAGCAGGCGAATCAACAGACCACCCAGCTGAACTCGACAGTCACAAACCTTGATCAGTACCAGCAGGTTGCCGACACTGAGCTCCACTTCCGCAGCAGCCAGATCGGTTTGAACGATAAAGCCAAGGAAGCACTGGATCAGGTTGCGACGCAATTGCAGGGTCAGAAAGGCTACATCGTCGAAGTTCAGGGTTATTCGCACGTACGCGGTGAAGCTGGAATTCAGAAGTCTCAAAACATGGCGGATGCAGTCGTACGCTACTTGGTCGTCGACCACCATGTACCGGTCTACAGAATTTATCGTCTCGCGATGGGTAACGCACCTCGCGAGGAAACCACGGCATCGAGCACCACGGGTACGGTCGTTCACGTAACCCTGATGCACAACAGTCTTGCGGCTTTGAACTCGCCAACAAACCAAGAAAACGGCGGTTCACCAATAGGCGCGACGCAGCAGCCAACTCCGCAGCCCTCCCCCCGGAATGCTGCGTCGCAGCCCCAACAATAACGCCGCATACAAGCTCTCCCACAACGAGAGAACCAAGGCAGATTGGCCCCTCACCCGAGGGGCCCTTTTTTTGCTATTTAATACAGAGGTCCCAAACACATTGGCGGTTTCAGTCCCGACGCTGAAACAGTCCCGTACTCTTTCGGCGCTATTCAATCAGAAAATCTGTCTCCGCGCTACGGGCTTTTTTTCACCACCCTGTGGATCGCCAGCAGGCTCTCGAGTAACGGCCGGAGATCTCTGAGGTTGAGCGCATTGGCTCCGTCAGACTTCGCTTTTGGCGGATCGTCATGTACTTCCAGAAAGACGCCATCGACTCCGGCAGCGACCGCCGCACGGGCCAGCACCGGGATGAACTCCGGTTGGCCCCCTGATTGGCCGCCGGCCGAAGACGGTGTCTGAACGGAATGGGTCCCATCGAACACCACCGGTGCGATCTGGCGCATGATGGCCAGCGAGCGCATGTCGACGACCAGGTTGTTGTATCCGAAGCAAAAGCCGCGTTCCGTGAGCATCACCCGGGGATTGCCTGCTCCTGAAACCTTCTCCGCCGCATAGCGCATATCCCACGGCGCGACAAACTGGCCCTTCTTGATATTGACCGCCCGGCCCGTCCGGGCTGCTGCAAGCAGCAAGGCGGTTTGCCGGCAAAGAAACGCCGGGATCTGAAGCACGTCCACCGCCTCCGCGACCCGCTCGCAGTCACCCGCCTCGTGAACGTCGGTGATCACCGGGAGGCCGGTAGCCTCGGCGATGCGGCGCAGGATCGCAGTCCCCTCCATCAAGCCGGGTCCGCGAAAACCCGCCGCCGAGGTGCGATTGGCCTTGTCGTAAGAAGCTTTGAAGATATAAGGCACACCGAGATCGCTGGTGATGCGCTGGATGGAGTCCGCCATGAACCGCGCATGGGACTCGCTCTCAATCACGCACGGTCCGGCAATCAGGAAGAGCGACGACGACCCCACGCGCACGGAGCCGATTTCAAAGTCGTTCATGACCGGTCTGATCGCCTCTCATCCCACAGGTCAGGCTTCATTGCCGGGACTGCGCGAATGGCTGGGCTTGCTGCTCGACAGTCTCAGACCGCATCCGCAGCCGGTTCTGGTAAGAGGCCGCGATAAAAGACCGAAAGAGCGGATGCGGCTCCAGCGGCTTCGATTTGAACTCAGGATGGAACTGGCAGCCGAGAAAGAAAGGGTGGTCCGCCAACTCCACAATCTCCACGTAGGTCTGATCCGGAGTAGTGCCGGTAATCCGCAAACCCGCGCCCGTCAGCAGCGCCTCGTATTCCCGGTTGAACTCGTAACGATGGCGGTGACGTTCGCTGATTTGCGTAGCTCCATACGACCTGGCCGCAATCGAATCCTCTGCCAGCACACACGGCCACGCGCCCAGGCGCATGGTGCCCCCCATTTCTTCTACGCCCGTGAGCTCACGAAGTTTGAAGATGATGCGGTGCGGTGTGGCAGGATCGAACTCGCTGGAGCTGGCGCCCGCCAGCCCACAAACATTGCGCGCGAATTCGATACACGCGGTCTGCATGCCTAGGCAGATGCCAAAGTAGGGAACCCGATTCTCCCGCGCGTACCGGATGGCGTTGAGCATGCCTTCGATCCCGCGCTTGCCGAATCCTCCGGGAACCAGGATGCCGTCGAATCCGGCAAGTTGCGACTCATATTGACGGTCGCTCGCATGCTTGCCTTCCAGCCCTTCCGCCTCAATCCAGGTCACACGCAACTTGAGATCGTATGCCAGCGCGCCGTGGACCAAGGCCTCCTTCAACGACTTGTAGCTATCTTCGTACTCCACGTATTTGCCGACAATGCCGATGGAAACCTCGTCGCGCGGGTTATAGCACCGTTCCACCAGGTGTTTCCAGCGCGACAGGTCCGGCTCTTTGGCTTCGATGTGCAGATACTTGAGGGCCAGCTTGTCGACTCCCTCTTGGGCAAAGGTCAGAGGAACCTCGTAGATGGAGGCAACATCCTTCGCGGCGATCACCGCCCGCTCCTCCAGGTTGCAAAAGAGGGCGATCTTGCTCTTCACGTCGTGCGGTAGAAAGCGGTCCGTCCGGCACAGCAAGATGTCCGGCTGAATTCCGATGGAAAGCAACTCCTTGACAGAATGCTGCGTTGGCTTGGTTTTCAACTCCTGGGCCGCGCTGATCCAGGGCACCAGTGTCACATGCACGAATACCGTATCTTCCCGGCCAAACTCCTGGCGCATCTGGCGAATCGCTTCCAGAAACGGCAGAGACTCGATATCGCCTACGGTGCCCCCGATCTCGACAATCGTGACGTCCGCATCAGTGGCCACTTTACGCATTGCGTTCTTGATCTCGTTTGTGACATGTGGAATCACCTGGACCGTCTTGCCCAGGTAATCGCCCCGCCGCTCCTTGGTGATGATCTGCTCGTAAATCCTGCCCGTTGTCAGATTGTTGTCGCGGCTCAGACGGGCATGGGTGAACCGCTCATAGTGTCCCAGATCGAGATCGGTCTCGGCGCCGTCGTCGGTGACGAAAACCTCGCCGTGTTGGAAGGGAGAAAGGGTGCCTGGGTCCACATTCAGGTACGGGTCAAACTTCATCAGGTTGACCCGTAAGCCGCGACTTTCGAGCAGGCAGCCGATGGAGGCTGCAGCCAGGCCCTTGCCTAGACTGGACACAACTCCGCCCGTCACAAAGATGTACTTTGCTGACATTGCTTCCTCACCTTTTTATTGTGATTGGGATTGGCGCACCGGGTAGGCACGTATAAGTATCGCAGGAAGTGAAAATGAATGGAAGATAGAAGTGAAGGACCGTTAAAACCTCGTATCGGGGGTTTCGTCTAAAGTAATCACAAGGCTATGTCGCCCGCGCGCCTGATCCTTTTTCTCGTGCTCCTTGTTTCCTGCGCCTCCACTTGCCTGCAAGGATTTGCGCAGACGCCCAATCAGCGCCTCATTCTCAAGGATGGCTCTTATCAGGTCGTCACGAAGTACCAGAAGGTTCGTGATCGAATCCGCTATTTCAGTGCCGAACGCGGGCAGTGGGAAGAGATACCGGCGAGCCTCGTAGATTGGACCGCAACCGAGGCATGGGCCAAAGACCACAAGCCCGGCGCGCAGCCACCGCAGCCGCCGCAGCAGGCGCCTGAAGAAACTCCGCAGGCTTCGCCAGTCGCTCCCTCCAACCCCGAGGCAGCGGCAATCGATAAAGAGGAGCAGCGGGCCCGCGCGCGGACACCATACGTCTCTCCTGGCTTGCGGCTGCCCGATGAGGACGGCGTATTCGCGCTCGATACCTTCCGTGACCAACCCGAGCTGGTGCCTCTGACGCAGAACTCAGGTGGCATCAACCGGGAGACCGGGCATAATGTGCTTCGCTCTACCCTGAACCCGCTGGGCGGCATGAAGCAAAGCGTGGAGATTCCAGGAGCGGAATCGAAGGTCAAACTGCATGTAAGCGATCCAGCCATCTATGTCAGCATTACCGGTGTGGACGACGACGAGGCGGACACCTCCGCGCTCACCGTGGACACGCACGGCGCATCGGCGGTCAAGGACAAGAACGCCTCGAGTTCCGCCAATAGTCAGTACGCCATTGTGCGGGTCCGCAGCTACTACAAAAAAGACTACCGGGTCGTGAGCGGCATCAAGATCGGGATTACGGGCAAAGCGGCGCAGACAGAGGACGTCATTCCGACCGTGAGCCAAACGCTGCCAGGCGATCGCTGGGTCAAGCTGACGCCAAAGGAGCCACTGACGATCGGCGAGTATGCTCTCATGGAGCTCCTGGGGCCGGGTGAAGTAAACCTCTCTGTCTGGGACTTTCGCATCGACCCCACAGCCCCTGACAACAAGAACGCGCTGATGCCCCTGCAGCGATCCAGCAACAACGACCGCTAGCAACCCTGCCCCTCTGAGCTTGAGGACTTTCGGCCCGCCGCAGGCACTACGACCCCGGTCCAACCTCGCAACCGCCTATGTTATTCTTGATTAGCGCTTAATTGTTTGGTTTCAGCCTTTTCCGATCTTTGAGAACAGGCTGCTTGTACCTGGCCCACTCCTTCTCGCCCGTCCGGGCAAAAAGCTACCGGCCTGACCCCCCAAGCCCTTCAGCGCAGTCGCCTCAGAAGTTTTGGGCGACGCCGGAAGCGAGCGGCTTCCCTGGCATTGCGCGGTTTTTCAGTCTCCCTCCGCAGCGAACGGTCCCTGCCGATGTGCATGGCGTCCGTGCCAGAGTGTCATCAACAGCCCTGAAAGCGAACCGGCGGCCACCTTCGTGCCGGTACGCGGACGACCGCATCGACGTGATCGGGCTTTTATTGGATTCACTGCGTGGGCGAAGCCGCGCGTGACGAACGGAACTCTGTGCCTGAAACAAGGCCGGAAGTTAAGGATTTATTTTGAACGAATTCTCAGCATTACCTATTTCGGCGGCGCTCAAGCAACGCCTCGCCAAAGCAAGCTTTATTACCATGACCCCCGTGCAGGCGGGAGCCATTCCTCCCGCGCTCGAAGGCCGGGATGTCTTGGCGACCGCGCAGACCGGCACCGGCAAGACGCTCAGTTTTCTTGTCCCCATTATCGAGCGGCTGCAGAAATCGCCCGCCAAAGTTGCCACCGCGCTGATCCTGCTGCCTACCCGAGAGCTCGCGATGCAGGTGCAGCAAGCCTGCGCCCGGTTGGTCAGTTTTCCTACCGCCTTGGTAGTCGGCGGTTTGGCCGAGGGGCCGCAGTTGGAGAGCATCCGTCGCGGTGCGCGCCTGATCGTAGCCACGCCAGGCCGTCTGGAAGATTTTCTCGATCGCAAGCTCGTCAGGCTCGATCATATCGAGATTCTGGTGCTCGACGAGGTGGATCGCATGCTCGACATGGGCTTCAAGCCATCCATCCGCCGCATCGTCTCCGCCGTACCCGCGGAACACCAAACCCTTTGCTACTCCGCTACCCTCGAGGGCGCAGTGCGAGAAGTCGCCAATCTCTACCTCAGGAATGCGGCTCGGATTGAAATCGGCTCCGTCCTCAAGCCCGCGGAAAACGTGAAGCTGCAAACCTTTGAAGTCGCTACCGAGCGCAAGCTGCCGTTGCTCGAACATCTCCTCCGTTCCGAGGACGGAAGCTTTCTGGTCTTCGTCCGCACCAAGCATGGCGCGGAGCGTATTGCCAGAAAGCTGGCCAACGCCGGATGGAAAGCAACCAGCATTCATGGTGATCGTAGCCAATCTCAACGTAATGCGGCCCTGCGCAGCTTTGCCCAAGGGGGACATCGCATTTTAGTGGCCACCGATGTCGCGGCTCGCGGAATCGATGTGGACCATGTGGCCCACGTGGTTAACTACGATATGCCGAAGGTCGCGGAAGACTTCGTGCACCGTGTGGGCCGCACCGGACGAGCCTCCCGCAGCGGCGTGGCTTCGACCTTCGCTTCTCCCGAAGAAAAGGGCGACCTGCGCAAAATTGAGCGGGCGCTGCGTATCACTATGCAACGCTTCCGTGTGAAGGAAGCCCTGCCCCTGGCGGTCTAGAAGCAACCCAATAGAGGAAAGGGAAGCCCGGAGGGCTTCCCTTTTCGTGCCCTTGGCGGTTACTTTTTGGGCTGGGTGGCGATGATCAGGCCTTTGATTTTCGCGTAGGTAGCCGCAGGGATGATTTTGCGATTCAGCAGATCCGTCTTTGTCTTGTACGGCCGCCCGTCGATAATTTTCTGCGAATAAACGTCGCCAATCCCGGGCAGCGCGCTCAGATCGGCTTTACTCGCGGAATTGATGTCGACCAGGCTGGTCGCGGGTGTCGTCGGCGCCATCATGGCATGGACGGCAGAAGGCGCCACCTGCGCCGCACCTGCGCCGCCCAAAAGACCTAGCGCCACCAAAATTATCAGACTGCCATGTGAGAGACCGCGAAGCTTTCTTCTCAGCACCATTTGCATCTCCTCTTTCTCTTCCTGGTTGCAGCGCCAGGATAATCGCCTGCGCGCAATGCTACACCAGCCAACATCTCCGGAAGCAACAGAATTGTCCCGACCAGGGCTTCGCGTGGTTTGTATCAAGGCACGACCTTAGTCGTGCCGCAAGTGCTTGAAAATAGTTTGGGCTTAGCCCCTGAGGTACTGCCGCTTTCAGAATTCTTAAGTTCTCACGCAGGCTCTTTAGCTCCTGTTTTCATTCGACCTCCAGTTGTCCAGGAGCGCCCGGGTTTCTCATGCGGGGCAAGTTAAGGGAGCACTAATCAGAAACATTGCAGGCTCTAGCCCGCTACTTCAGCTTTCTCGCAGAATCAGGCGCGTTAGGGCCGGTGCCAAACGTCAGCCCAGCCCGGAAGGGCTGGGAAATCAGCTGCCAGTTTAAGACCTCTACATGATCGTTGTCGGGCCCGAGGAGCTAAACCCTGGAGGAGTAATCGCCTTCCGTCGATCAAGTTCGCCGCGCACCATATTCAGCCCATAAATGCAGTCTTCAAAACAAGTGGAGAGCCGAGCGAAAAACGGCGCCTCCTGCGCGTACTCGAAAAGGTCAAATTGGGAAACGATGTAGTAGCTTTCTTTGCCCGCCTGCACCATCTCAAAAAAGTTGTCACGCTGTCGCTCCCAATGGTGCGTGGATTCCGGATACATTCCGGTAAAAAACAGCGTGTAGTCGCCAATGTGCTTCCGCCTCTCCCGCTCTTCGCCAAAAGACGAAGCAGTGCCGAGAACAGGATCCGAAGCGATCAGCATTTCCCCAACTTCTCGCACCGGATTCCCGGCAGCGTCGCGAATGCGGTAAATGTTCTCCGCTCGGCAGAATTCGGTAAGCAGATCGGCAACGTAGCTGGAAATCTCCGCATCGCGCAAGCCCAGCCGCGCGTCATAGCAATCGGAGACTACTTCGTGGAACAGCTGGCGTAAGGAATTCTCTAGCGGGATCAAGTCCACCTCCTAAGAAGGCTGGGGTTGTTCCTGGCTAAGGCTGCGGAGCAAGCTCCAAAGCCGATTTCTTACTCGGATATGACACGAAGACTAAGCGATTTGTTGCAGATTACAAACAGGTGAATGTTGTGTGACAGAAAATTATTCGCACTCGCGAGGACCAAGTGCGAACTTGAACCTGATCAGGTAATAACCCGTACCGCCTTCGGAGGATTGATTCTGTGCCCGCGAAAAATCAATGGCTACCAAGAAATCCGGCAGAATCGGAATACTACTATGACCAGTTCTACGATTCCAGTCTGACCCTCGAGAACTACGACGATACCAACTAGGGCTACCTGCGCATCGTGGTAGACACCAAAATTTGCGCATCGAGTACCACCCCGCGCCCGATGGCAAAGACGCGAAGACCCCGAATGATGTCGTAACCGTGAATTTAAAAACCAGGGTCGTCAGCTAAACCGCGGTAATGACCTCTCTCTCATCAACGAATGACGGTTGCCCCACCTGTCCCGGCGAGCCGTGGATCCAAGCCCGGTTTTGGCTTGAGTGGGATTCCACGGCCGTCCACCGATCATTTTCTGCCACCTAAAGGCCGTATCCTCACATACTTATTTGGGGCCGAAAAATCAGAGGGGCATGCCTTCCGGCATGCCCCTCTTGCACTTCGATAGGAGATGATCGAGCGCGTTTATCGAGCGCCGACAGCTTCGCCGGCACCCATCTTTGCCAGACGATCTGCCAGCAGCTTTTCCAGGTTTACCAGCGCAGCAGTGAAGCCCTCGATCCCTTCCTTTAGCTTGTCGCTGGCCATCCGGTCAGCGGCATGCATCTTCTCGAAAGTTGCTTCATCCATGGGGATCTTTTCGATTTGCATGTTCTGCGCGTTCTTTGGATCCAACTTGCGCGGTAGTTCACCCTCGGTGTCCTTCAACTCTTCGAGCAGCTTGGGAGCAATGGTGAGCAAATCGCAACCCGCCAGCTCGCGAATTTCTCCGATGTTGCGGAAACTCGCCCCCATTACCACGGTCTTGTAGCCGAACTTCTTGAAGTAGTTGTAGATTCTGGTCACCGACTGGACCCCGGGATCGTCCGCGCCCTGGTAGTCCTTTCCGGTGTCCTTCTTGTACCAGTCAAGGATGCGGCCAACGAACGGCGAAATCAGCGTAACCTTGGCTTCTGCACAGGCGATAGCCTGGTGTACTCCGAATAACAGCGTCAGGTTGCAGTGAATGCCCTCTTTCTCCAGTTGCTCGGCAGCCTTGATCCCGGGCCAGGTGGAGGCGATCTTGATCAGTACGCGCTCGCGGGAAATTCCTGCCTCGTCATACTGCTGGATGATCTCCCGAGCCTGCTTCATGGTTCCTTCTGTGTCATACGAGAGCCGCGCGTCGACTTCCGTCGATACCCGGCCGGGAACAATCGCCAGGATCTTCTTTCCAAAAGCCACCGCCAGGTGACGGAACGCAAGATTCGCTACATCGCTGTCCTTGGCCTTGGGTCCTAGCTGCTTCCTGGCCTCCAGGAGGACTCCATCCACGATGGGCTGATATTCCGGCATCTGGGCGGCCGCGGTCAGGAGAGAGGGATTGGTCGTGGTGTCCTGGGGTTTGAATTCCTTGATCGATTCGAAATCTCCAGAATCGGCAACAACTACCGTCATTGCGCGGAGCTGTTCAAGCAGTGTCTTGGCCATATAGATCTCCTTGCCTTCCTCTCTAGTGTAAGCCTTCTATTTGTTGAGATTCTTAAATTCACGCTTCGGCATCATCTGGCTCGCGGAAAAACGCTCCATCTTTTATGAACCTGGCGCACCCGTGGACTCCTGAACGCCAACCGGCCAGCGGGCGCTCTCTTCCGCAGCTCATCCTCAGGCCACAAAATTCGTAAGCGTTCCAATTCCTTCTACCCTCACAGCCACCTGGTCACCGGACCGCATCGGAGCCACACCGGCGGGTGTGCCCGTAAGGATCAAATCCCCCGGGAAGAGCGTCATGGCGGCGGTGATGTAGCGCAGAAGGTGGTCTATGGGAAAAATAAAGTCGCGTGTATTGCCATCCTGCCGCAATTCTCCGTTGAGCCGAGTGGTAATGCTAATGCCCGCGGCTGGGTCTACCTCGTCTGTCACCAGGGGGCCCACCGGACAAAATGTGTCGAATCCTTTCGCACGTGTCCATTGACCGTCTTTCTTCTGCAGATCTCTCGCCGTCACGTCGTTGGCCAGAGTGTAACCGCGAATATAGTCATCCGGATCCTGATCGGGACCGATCTTGCTGCATTGCGCGCCGATCACAATCGCGATTTCCCCCTCAAAGTCGACCCTTTTGGAGAGCTCAGGGATGCGGATTGCCTGGCCCGGAGACAGAAGCGCCGAAGGGGGCTTGAAAAAAAGCAAAGGTTCTGCGGGAACTTCGTTACCCAGCTCAGCCGCATGCTCGCGGTAATTGCGTCCGACGCAGACGATTTTCGAGGGCGCCACCGGAGTAAGGAGCTGTGCGTCCTCGAACGGCAGCGGTTCGAACGGAGTGCCCGCTGGCTCAACGGCGTCACTCACCGGTCCCTCCTCGAACGGAGGAATTAAACGTTCGACCCAAAGCCGCCCGTTGCGATCGATGACTTCGCCATATTGCGCGCCATATCTGGTTTGAAGTCGGCAGTATTTCATGATCGGAATGTTCCTCTATTTACGTTAGGGACGCGGTAGCGTCTCTTCGACTTCAGGTGAGGGCTTGCTCTCATTCCCGCTTTGATCGAAGGCAGATACCGAATAAGCATACGTGTGTCCGGCTTGGACCCCGGCATCCCTGTATGAAGTCTGCACACCCACGGACCCCACACGCTGGCCCGGCTGACCTCCCTGGACATCGCGTCGGTACACGCGATAGCCGGCCAGGTCGCTTTCCGTGTCGGGGGACCAGGAGAGATCGATAGCCCGGCCCACCGTATCGGCGACGGCGACCAGTCCCCGGGGAACCTCCGGCGGGAAGATATCCGTCGTGACGACGTCAACGACTTCGCTGGGCGAGCTCTGAACCTCGACCGTGGTCCCGGAAAATGAGTGAGGCATGACCCGTTCCACGACATAGCGATACTTCTGGTTGGAAAGCACGGAGTTGTCGATCGCGTGGCCCGGATCCGAATCGTCCTTGGGGTGAACTTCAAGGGTTTGCCTAACCGAAGGTGCAGGGGCAGCGAGTGGAGAGTGGGCTGCTTCCTGGGGCGCTGGGGCGCTCAGCAGCTGCCTCTCGATCCGGAAAAAGGCGTTCGTACTACCTGCCACCGGTGTCCAGCTAAGCAGCACTCCGTCCCGTCGCATTTGGGCGGTTAACCCAGTGACGACTGCAGGCGAGGGACCGGCGGCGCTGCAAGCGGCATTCGAAGGGCCTGCCGATTTTCCCGCGTGATTTTGCAGAAAAACCTGGTAACACAATCGTCGGTCTGGTCTTTCTCGCAGGTCAGCCGGCAGAGAGTCGGCATATATGCCAGCTGCACCGGACTGGAGGTTGAGGCTGCCGACCGTCGTGCAAGGCCCGCTTTCGATGGAGCGGCAGACGAGAGCCTTCACCGGGCGCTTGAGAGGAACATGGTCCGTGGTGTGCGTCGGCATGGTCCAGGCCAGGTGAACCGAATCACCGATGCGCTCTGCGGAGAGGTTCAGAATTGGAGCCGGCAGGTTCAGGCTGGGAGGTTCTGGCGCTGCGGGGGCTCCGCAGCCAATTATCGCGCGCATCGACATCAATGCCAGAGCAGAAACCAGCAGCTTGCGATTCATGCACTTCCAACCTAAATCATTCTCCTGCTGGTGACAGAACCTCCCCGAAGGCACCCGCAATTTCAGGAGACCCGAACTCGAAGCCGGCGGCGGTTAGTTTCGCCGGCATGACCCGCTGACTGGCCAATATGGTTGACTGAGCCATTTCCCCGAACATCATCCGCAACGCCATCGCTGGTGCTGGCAGGATTGCCGGGCGGTGGAGGGCCCGGCCGAGGGCTCGGGCGAATTCCCGGTTCATCACCGGGTTGGGAGAAGCCACATTCACCGCCCCGAAGAGGCTGGGTCTCTCCACAGCAAACTCGATGGCGCGAATTGCGTCAGCCAGCGTAATCCAGCTCACCCATTGGCGGCCGCTTCCCAGCGGGCCGCCCAGGCCGCACCGAAAAACGGGCAGCATCTGCTTTAGGGCGCCGCCGTTCGGCGAAAGTACAACCCCGAAACGGGTGTGCACGACCCGAATTCCCGCATCTCGGGCCGGTTGTGCCGCATACTCCCATTCCGCGCAGACTTCGGCAAGAAAGTCGCACCCGGGTGGCGAGTCTTCGCTCAGAACCTCATTCCCCCGATCGCCATAGATTCCGATTGCAGAAGCGCATACCAGAACCTCTGGCTTTGTCTTCAGCCCCGCCAGCAGAGTGGCGAGCGCATGAGTTGGCTTCACCCGGCTTTCCAGGATTTCGCGCCGATAGGCCGGAGTCCAGCGCCGCCCCGAGACGTTGGCTCCAGATAAGTGGACCGCCGCCTGGACCCCCTCGAGGTTCGAGGGATGAGTCATCGGCCTTGCGGCATACGGATCCCAAACGTGCTCCGGCCCGGTGCCCTGGGTTCGGCTTCGACTGAGCGTAACCATCGGAATCCGTTTGGCGTCCAAGTTGCGTACTAATGAGGTACCTATAAATCCCGAGGAACCAGTCAACAAAAATCGCTTTGTGCTCATCACACTTATGCTTCTGTCCGATGTTGGCTAACACGGTTTAGCTGGCCTTAGACTTTATGGCAGGCAAAAAAGTTTTACTCTGAGCAACATTGTAGGGGCCAGCTTTCATCTCATTTCGTCACACCAAATAAGTCATCGCAGGAGTTCAACATGGAAACGAAAGAAGCCTTGAACAACTCCCAGATCGATCCTGCCAGTGCGGAATCTTTTATTGCCGAGAAGCGCATCGGCGAACGTATCAAACGTCTCCGCCTGAAGAAATCAATGGGGTTAGTGGAACTTGGCCGCCATACAGGCCTCTCCGCCAGTTTCCTGTCGCAACTGGAGACTGGCCGTGTTGTGCCCACGCTCCGCAACCTGGCGCGGGTGGCGATGGTCTTCAGTAAGGATCTCTCGTACTTCTTCGAAAGCGAGCCGCACACCCTATTCCGTGTTCATCGGAAAAAAGAGCGCGTTCGCCTGCCCCAGACTGGTGTCGACGATCCAACCTACTATTTCGAGAGCCTGGGATACATGGTTCCGGATCGCCAACTCGATCCTTACTTTGCCGAATTTGTTCCTCTGAAAAAGAACGTTGAGGTTCGCGCCCACGTACATCCGGGTTACGAGTTCCTCTACATTCTGGAGGGCGAATTAGAGATTCGCCACGCCGACAAGGTACACGTTCTCACTCCCGGTGACGGAGTGTACTTCGACGCCAGCACACCCCACGCGTATCGCTGCGCCGGCAAAACGGCAGCCCAGGCGATCATCGTTACTATGCACCAGTTGCAGTCCCCTCAGCCCGCCATGAACCTACGCCCCCTGGGGGCGGCCATTTCGCCCAAGGCTCCGGTAATGAACGTATCCGGGGTAAAGTCCCCATCCGCTACGCTGGCGACACCCAGTCGCGTGAAAGACGATTTGCCGGCTCAACCGTAGAGCCCAAACCGCAGGGCCTGGATGCTGATTGAGAGTTCCAGGCCCTTTTTCTGTCCTTTTAGGCCCGCCCCACGGGCAGAAAGAATTCCTCGATTTCACGCCAGCCGGATACCCGGTGAAATCCGGTCAACGTCGCATTATGCGGGGCGGAAAAGAGAATACCCTGGCCCCGGAACCGTGCAAAATGCCGGTACGTGTCATCAATCAGGTAGTCCGCTAACAGAATGCTCTTATCCCCGCAGAACACATAGTGGGTCGGGGGGATAAACGGGAAGTGACGCCGCAACCACCGATACTTGGAACCGAAGGAGTTCGGAAACTCCATGGCCGCCGTGGCCACGAAGATTTCGTAGTGCTTTGCCAGCTTGGCCAGTACTTCCTGGCTGTCCTCAACGACCGGCAAATTCTCGAAGAAGTCCTCGCTCCGCAGGTATGCCTCCAGACGGTCGTGCCTGTCGGCGGAGACAACGTCCCATAACCACTTACCCTTCAGCTGGCTTTTGGTGAGAGTCTCGCCATGGTCTCGGTTGTAACGGGCAAGATGTTCGCTGAGAGCATCGGCCAATACCTCATCCATGTCGACAGCAATTCTTTTCATTTCTAGATGGTAAGGCTTCAGGTCGAGGCAGGCGCCAGGTCCGCCCGGTTGGGATCGAAGTAGAGGAGTCGTCCGCAACTCTCGCAATTCAGCAGCGTACCCTCGCGTACCTGGTTCCAGAACTGCGGTCGCATAGCCATTTGGCATGCCATGCAGCGCTGCCCAGCGGCCCGAGCCAAGGCCGTCTTGCGAGACGAGGATGCAATGCGATCGTATTGCGCGAGCAGCGGCTCGCTAACTTCTTTGCGAATCTCCGTTCGTTGCTGCTTCAGGTGAGAGAGTTCCTTTTGCTGCTCCTGGACGGAGAGACCGACACGCTCTTTTTCGGCGTCCACCGCCTTCACTTGCAAGGCGACCGCCTTTCGGGCTTCGTTGCGTTCGCTCTCCAGCCCCTCGCTCTGGATCATGCTGGTGAGCTCTTCGTCTTCAATGCGCCGAATCTCTGCTTCTACAAAGCCAATTTCGTGCTGCAGAGCGTGAAACTGCTCGTTGGTCTTGACGCTGCTCGACTGCTCCCGGTACTTCACCAGCTTCTGCTGTTGATCCTTGCGGTCGCTCTCCAGCCTCCTGCGCCGCGCCTCTTCGGCCGGAACGGCTTTTTCCGCTCGTTCCAATATCAGTTTCTGCTGTTGAAGTTGCTCCTCGGCGGATCGGAGCTGGCGGGGCAGCGCGGCGATAGTGTCCTGGACTTCAACGATCCTGATGTCGACCTGCTGCAAACGAACCAACAACTGCGTTTGAACATCCATGCGTGGTCTGGAGTCTAGCATGATGCCGCTCCGACGAAAAATCGCGTGAAGCACGGATGTTCGACTTGTATAGGCAATACAGCCCAGGTAAAGCCGTTACGAGATTGCGATACACTGCAGGCTCAAGCTCTCCTGCCGGAGCCTTTCTTTGAAACTGATTGCATTTGCCCTGGTGATTGCATGGTGTCTTTCAGCTTGGGCGGTCGATCCGGAAGCCTCGCCGAAGCTCGTTACCCCGGACCAAATCTACGCCCTGGAACAGGCTACCCAGCCGCCCGACGGTATTACCTGGAGCCCGGACGGCACTCGGGTGAGCTATATCGATGACAAAGGCGACCTGGTCGCAATCGAAGGCAGTTCCGGGAAGTCAGACGTGCTGATCGACCACGACAAGATGAAGGCTCTCCTTCCCCCTGTCACTTCGGAGCAAGACCGCAATAATCGCAGCCGCTATAAAGAGGCCAGCTATTTCTGGGCGCCGGATTCGAAGCATTTGCTATTCGATTCGAGCGGCCAGCTTTGGCTATTCGATCTTGCTACCGGGACTGGACTCGAGGTCGCTTCCACCGGGGCCGGTAGTGGGGACGATCCAAAGTTCTCTCCCGACGGCGCCTGGATTTCCTATGTTCGTGATCACAATCTCTGGGTGCGCCGATTGCGCGACACCAATAACGCGAATCGGCTCACCGATTCGCAAGCCGATACCATGCTCGATGGTGAAGTGGATTGGGTGTACGAAGAGGAGCTGGATGTACGCAGCAATTACTTCTGGTCCCCCGACTCCCGCCGCATCGCCTATCTACAAATGAATGAAGCCTCCGTGCCGGAATATCCCATCACGGACTGGATCCCCACCCATGCCAGCGTGGTTCGTCAACGCTATCCGCAGCCGGGCGACCCAAACCCGGCGGTGAGGATCGGTGTCGTGGGAGCAAATGGCGGCCGAACGCGGTGGATCAATTTGCCCATCGACGGTGACAACGATTACATACCCCGTTTCGGTTGGCTCAATTCCAAGACCTTGTGGATTGAAACCCTGACCCGCGATCACAAGAAGCTGGTTTTGTATTTTGCGGATCCTTCCGGTGATCAATCGAAGCCAGTCCTTACCGAAACTGACAGCAAATTCCTCGACGAATCCTATGATGTGACTTTTTTCCAAAACAACTTCTTGCTTACCAGCTGGCGAGACGGCCATAACCATCTTTACCTCTACAGTTTTGATGGAGCCAGTCCGCTTAGCACCGAAGCCAGCCTGGTGAAGCAGCTGACCAGCGGCAATTGGGAAGTATCGGACATCGCCGGAGTTGACCAGGCAGCCCATCGCGTCTACTACCTCTCCAACGAAGGCGATCCACGCCAGCAACAGATCTGGGCGGTCGGCTTGAATGGCGAAGACAAGCACCAGGTGAGCCATTCCGGCAAATGGCACGAACCGGTCTTCTCTCCGAACGCCAAATTCTTCGTTGATGTCAATTCCTCTACGACCACCCCACCGATGGTGACCTTATGCAGCCATCAGACTGACTGCCAGACAACGTGGAAAGCGCCGTTTGATACTGTGCTGACGCCGCCGGAGGCTGTTGAGTTCAAGGCAGCCGACGGCGTTACGGTTCTCTACGGCTACCTGGCGTTGCCTTCCGGAAAAACGGAAGCCGCAAGCTTGCCTCTGATCGTGAATCCGTACGGGGGCCCACACGCGCAAACGGTCACCGGGAAGTGGTCCGCCCGGGAGCGTCTCTTCGACCAGTTACTGTTACAGAATGGCTTTGCTGTGCTGCACGTAGATAATCGCGGAATGGGGGGGCGCGGCCGGGAATTCGCCCAGGCCGCCTTTCACAACTTCGGTCCGGTACAGTTTGGCGATCAGATCGCAGCCCTCGACCAGGCCCTGCGCGCTTACCCTCAGCTGGATCCCAGGCGCCTTGGTTGGTGGGGCTGGAGTTGGGGTGGCACCTTCACTCTTTATGCCTTGACCCACAGCGACCGTTTTCGTGCCGGCGTGGCCGTCGCCCCCGTGACGAACTGGGAGGATTACGACTCCATTTATACCGAACGCTACCTGGGCCGGCCGGCTCAGAACGCGGACGTCTATTCCGAAGATTCGGTCGTCAATGCCGCTGCCAATCTGAAAGGGCGCTTGTTGCTGATTCATGGCACCGGGGACGACAATGTGCACCTCGAGAACACGATTCAGTTCATCCAGAAGCTGATCGACTTCGACCTGCCCTACGACCTGCAGCTTTACCCGCGCAAGACACACGGCATCGACGGTGCTCTCGCTTCCACTCACCTGTACACTCGCATCCTGGCCCATTTTCAGCAATATCTTGCGGAGGCTCGGCCGTGACCGGGGCCTTGGTGCGTGGCCGTACGCGGCTCGGTGACATGGACCTGACCATCCTGACGGATGGAACCTATCTGCTGGATGGCGGGGCCATGTTCGGCGTAGTCCCCAAACCTCTTTGGGAAAAGCGGATATCGGCCAATGAGCGAAACCAGATTCTGCTCGGAACCAACACCGTCGTCGTGCGCACCGGCAAGCACACGGTGGTGATCGAAACCGGCATCGGCAACAAGTTGCCGGAAAAGCAGCGCGGCATTTTCGAGGCTCAGCAGCTCTTGCCCCGAAGCTTCCAGGCTGCCGGCATCCGCCCGGAAGAAGTCGATGTGGTCATCAACACTCATCTGCACTTCGATCATTGTGGCTGGAACACTACCCGCAAAGACGATGGCTCCATCGTGCCCACGTTCTCCAATGCCCGTTACTTCGTGCATCGCGGGGAGGTGGAGCACGGGCGCCTGCAACTGGAGCGCGACGCCGTCAGCTATATCAGTAACAATTACGATCCGCTTATCGCCAACGGGCAGATGACATTGCTCGATCTGCCGGCCGGACAAACGAAGGAGATTGCTCCTGGCGTCTCCGTCGAAGTTTTTCCCGGGCATACGGCGCAAATGATGGCGGTCATGCTCGATTCCTTAGGCTACCGCGCTTGTTACGTTTCCGATTTGATCCCCACCAGCGCACACCTCGATGTCACCTGGGTGATGGGGTACGACCTCGACCCGCTAACCTGTATCGAACAGCGTAAGCGTTTCTACAGCAGGGCGATTCCGGAGAAATGGCTGGTCCTGTTCACCCACGATCATCAGCACCCGATGGGATATATAGAACTGGGCGAGAAAGGCAAGCCCCGGCTTTCGGTACCCGAAAGCTTTGTATCAAGGCAAGACTTCAGTCGTGGGGAAAAAGGCTGGTAAAGCAGGGGCTTTATTGTCTGCGTGAGAACCACCATATGGAGGTAGTCCCGAAGGGACGGCTGAAAGTAGCCCAGGACGTCAGTCCGTGGACGATGTCCTGGGTAATTCTTTCAGCCACTTTCAGCGTCCCTTCGGGACTAAACCCTGCATACGGTAGTTCTCACGCAGAAGCCCCTGTTGCCTGATCTCCTTCTCGTTTTGGCTTCTCCGTGGTCCGGCCGCTCAACCTTAAATGCAGAATTGGGTTTTTACGCAGGCTCTGAAACCCGGGACCTACCCAAAATCCTCGGTCTCTCAATTCATTCTCAGCGGCCGGAACCCGTCAGCGCCGGAAAGCGCGATTTGGATGGGGCGGGGCGCACCACTCGAAGGTACGGTAACCTCCACCCAGAGGTCCTGGCCCTCTTTCAGCGGCAACGGGAGCCTGGCACGCTCGGGAATAAAGAACAGTAACTGAGTGCTGAGAGTTGCCTGGTCGCAAGGCTTGCCCTCCGCAAGCGTGAGTGTGCCTGCGTTGCGCGGTGATAACGACTTATCCGCCACGGGGCTGAGCTTGCCGCCGGCAGCACGTAGCGATACATTCCATTGCCAAATCGAAGGACCGGGTACATAAGGCCGAATAGCTGCGTTTCGCGGCAGTCCGCAGGCGTCGAGCAGCAGTTGCATGGCGAGATAGCGGCCGCGCATGGGCAGATCGGGATCGTAGTGCGTAGCGCGCGTCCAAACGCGCGGCCGTGTTTGTCGTTCGTACAAATATGTTCCGGCCACGGTCAGCACCAATCCCAGCTGCACCAGCAGGAGAATGATTCCGGAACGAATTGCTTTCACGCCCTCGCTCCGCCCTGCATACTGGCCACAATTCTGCGACGTGTGTATTCCAGTGCCCATCCACCGGCCAAAAATAGGATGCCGAGGACAATGAGTCCCAAAGATCGATCCAGCTTGTCCATGACGCTGGAGAAATAGAACCACATTACGGTGAGAGCAAACATGGCCATCCCATAATTGATCAGCGGCTTGGCGGAGTTGCGGATGCCCCACCACACCAGGAAGACAAACGTGCCCGCGATCAGAAGATAAGCCAGAAAATCGGGCTCATTACGGGTCCACGTGTGACCGCGGAAATTTTCCACGAAACTTGTTTGTGCCCAGGGAAGCGCCCAGACCACTCCGGCAACCACGAGCAACGCCGGTAAACTCTTACGGTCAAGAAGCCAGCCAATAATGATCGTGCCTGCCGCCAGCGCTACTGCCCATATACGGTAAGAGAGCGGCAAAGCAGGTTGGCCCCCTTCGCTCCAACCCTGGGCGAGCACGAAGACGACCCATGGCAACAAAAAGGCTCCGGCAACAAACAAGATTCCGTGCACAATGCGTCTTCTGCGATGGTGAAAGCACGTCAGATAGACAGCGCCAATCAATCCAAGCAAGCGCGCCAGCCAGGTTGTTCCAGTGCCATAAGCACTGGAGCGGTCGTACCACTCGCAGCAGACCCACGCCGGTACGAGCAGGAGCGTGAGCGTCTGTTGAAATTCATCGTGAAGCAACGCCCATCCGGCTGCGGCGCACATTGCCCACAACATTACCGCGGCCGGCCAGTGCTCCTGCAGGTTGAAGATCTGGCCGGTCAGCGCAATGGCCGCGCCTGCGGCGACGGTTCCAACCGCGTGCATTGCGGTCGCAAAGCCGTGAAAGCGACTGCGCGTGAGCAGTCCAAGTCCGTGGAAGAAGCAAAGCATCGCGAGGACCAGCAGCGTCCGGACGAGAGGTGACACGCCGTCCCAGTGCGCAGCGACAAAGAGCAGAATTCCTGCGCCCAGCAACGTTGCACCAAAAATGAGAGCGGCCAGCACCTGCCATCGCCGGCTACTCGGCGCTGGCGAATGAGCCTCTTCGTAGGCTCGGATCGCAGTCACATTTGCTTCATTGAGCAAACCTGCCTCCTGCCAGCGTCTCAACCAGGTTTCCGATTCCTGCATGGGCCGCAGTAAAGCAGAGGCGCGGCGGAGCCGGCAAGAAGATTTCGTTGTATCGAGGCGACTTCCGAAGACAATAAATAGAGCGGCCGGTTCCGAACCGAACGGCGAATCGCGAATGGGAAAAGTCCTAGAACACCTGGCGGTGGAAGACTTCGTCCTTTTCCTTACACGGCGAACACGCTGCCCCGATACCGCAGGCCATGAGCAGAGCGGCGCCGATTGTTACCAGAATTGCTGGCCCATACGATCCAAACCACTGTGTGAGCTGGTGAAAATGTAGAGGGTGCATGTTGAAACTCCACGCCTTATGAAACCCTTTACCCGGGGGATGGTTTTCCGGGTCGCAAAATATTTTGCATCGGCGCTTCCCGTTTTAGAATCAGGCGCGTCAAGATTCGCGGGGAATTCCGATGCCACAAAGCTTAGCACCGCTCAAAAAATTTCGATACGAGCAAAATCGCAGCTGATGTGACCGACGCGAAAACCAATACGTTCCGAACGGGGGATCCCCGCTTACAGTGGCTGTTTTTGGATCTGAACTCTTACTTTGCCTCGGTGGAGCAGGAGCTGCGCCCAGAGTTGCGCGACCGGCCGTTGGCCGTCGTGCCCGTCATGGCGGATACGACCTGTTGTATTGCCGCCAGTTACGAGGCCAAACGGTACGGAGTGCGTACCGGAACCCAGGTCGGAGACGCCAAACGGCTTTGTCCTGGCATTCTGCTGGTCGAAGCCAGACACGAGCTCTACGTGGACTACCACCATCGTGTGGTTAAAGCAGTTGAGTCCTGCCTTCCCGTTACTTCGGTAATGTCTATTGATGAAATGGCTTGCCGCCTCATGGGCCGCGAGCAGCCGTTGCTGGCCGCGCTGGAATTGGCGCGCGAAGTGAAAGCTGCCGTACGCCACAACGTCGGAAACACCCTTCGCTGCTCCGTGGGGCTGGCTACCAACCGCTATCTATCCAAGGTCGCCTCCGATATGGAGAAACCGGATGGTCTGGTGGCTCTCACCCCCGATGTGCTGCATGATGCCCTGTTGGCGCTGACACCTCGCGACCTGCCGGGCGTCGGGGCGCGCATGGAGAAACGGCTGCAGCAGAGCGGAATCCACACCATGGCGCAGCTGCTGGCCCTCGACCGCGAGCAAATGCACACGGCCTGGGGCGGCATCGGCGGCGATAAGCTCTGGCACTGGCTGCGTGGAGACGATTTCGGCGACGGGGAGCTGGAGTACCAAAAATCCATCGGCCACTCCCACGTCCTGCCCCCCGAACTGCGCACGTCGGAAGGGGCTTACGCGGTGGCCAACAAGCTGCTCCATAAAGCCGCCATGCGTTTGCGCAAAGCGAACTTGTGGGCGGCGAACATGACCCTGACCATCCGCTTTTCCGTCGGTAGCGCCGCCGCTAAATCCAAACATACCTCGGGGATACACCAGGAGCCGTGGGCGCAAAGCTGCCCGCTGCTCGAGTGCCAGGATAATCAGACGCTGGTGGAGGGGCTCCAACATCTATGGGGACAAAGTCCAGCCACGCTCGCCCATAAGAAGCCATTTTTCGTCGGTGTTACTCTGGGCAATCTCGTTCCCGACCACCTTCACACGCTCAGCCTTTTTTCCGGCCTGGAAGAAGAGGGCAAACGGACGCGGCTGTCCACCACCATGGATCGGGTGAACTACAAGTACGGAACCAACACGCTATGCTTCGCCAGCATGTTGCTGGCGGGCGCCGCAGCGCCCACTCGAATTGCCTTTTCCAGCATCCCGGAACTATTTTGAGTAGCACTTATCGCGGGCGCTTAGCTCCCTCACCCACCGGATACCTGCACCTGGGCCACGCTCGCACTTTCTGGCTCGCGCAGCAGCGTGCCCTTGCCGTCGGCGGCAAATTGGTTCTCCGCGACGAAGATCTCGACCATGAGCGGTCGCGGCCGCACTTTCGCGATGCCATGCTGGAGGACCTGCGTTGGCTCGGTCTCGACTGGCAGGAGGGACCAGATGTGGGCGGTCCTTGCGGACCATACCGGCAGAGTGAGCGATACGCCCTTTACCGCGATGCCTGGCGCCGGCTGCTTGCCGCAGGCTGGCTTTACCCTTGCCGCTGTTCGCGTAAGGACTTGGCGCAGGCCATGCAGGCTCCTCACGACGATGAAGGAATCTATCCCGGAACCTGCCGCCCCGCTGCCTCTCCAGTGACCCGAGCTGAGACGCCGGCCGGTGCGAACTGGCGATTTCGTGTTCCCGAGGGGGAGATCGTCGCCTTTTACGATGAACATTTTGGCCCGCAGCAGTTTGTCGCAGGCAAGGACTTTGGTGATTTCCTGGTATGGCGCCGCGACGATCATCCTTCTTATCAGCTTGCAGTGGTAGCAGATGATGCAGCCATGCAAATCAGCGAAGTTGTCCGCGGCGCCGACTTGCTGAAATCGACGGCCCGGCAAATCCTGCTGGCAAGGGCACTTGGCTTTCCCTCGCCCTCCTGGTACCACTGCGATCTGCTTTGCGATGAGCGCGGGGAGCGGCTGGCGAAACGACATGATTCCCTCAGCCTTCGCACCTTGCGGCAAATGGGAAAGCAGCCCGGCGATCTAATCCATACTTTCTCAACCCAACAGCTTCTGCCAAGCCCGAGGAGGGAGTCCAGTGTAACCCCCTGTAAATAGAATAGGATATGATCTAGGCCCTGTATCAGGGCTCATGTTTTCCCGGTGTCTGTCGAGGCCCAGTCCGGGGCTTATCTCTCTTTTCGCTCACAAAAAATCTGGAATTCCAGTTCTGGGGGAGCGGCTTCTCGGCCAATTTCCCCGCGCCTTCTCAACACAACCTCGTCCTTTTCCTAAGCCCACCAACGGTGCCTTGCCGTTTATCGTTGAGGATTACCCCTCTTCCCGTGTCCTCGGACTTCGCCCAACTCGTAAAGCAACAGGCAGACATCGTTAAAATTGTCGGCGAATACATCACCCTGAAAAAGGCCGGTGCGCAAAACTTCACCGGCCTCTGTCCCTTTCACGGAGAAAAGACGCCTTCTTTTTCCGTCCACGCGGTGCGCCAGTTCTATCACTGCTTCGGTTGCGGTGAAGGCGGCGATGTCTTCTCCTTCGTCCAGAAAATCGAAAACCTCGGCTTTACTGAGGCGGTCAAGGTGGTGGCGCAGAAGTGCGGTATTCCTCTCCCCAAGCGGGAATTTAGCAGTCCGGAGGAAGCCCAGGAGAACCGGCAACGCGCCAGGTTGCTCGAACTGCATGAGTTGGCGACATCCTGGTTCGAAGAGCAATTGCGCTCCCCGGAAGGCGCGCGAGCCCGTGAGTACTTGACCGGCCGTGGAGTATCCGGCGAGGCCATTGCCAAATTCCGCATCGGCTATGCGCCGGATTCGTTCAACGCCCTGAGGGATCGGCTGCAAAGTGTGGCCCCACTCGATTTGCTGCGGCTGTCCGGACTGCTCTCATCCAAGGAACAGCAGGATGGCTCGTCCGGGCCCCTCTATGCCCGTTTTCGCAAGCGAATCACATTCCCCATCCATAACGAATCGGGCAGGGTGATTGCCTTTACGGCGCGCGCCCTCGACAGTGACGAAAAAAACGGGCCAAAGTACCTCAATTCTCCTGAGACCCCCCTCTACTCCAAGGGGCAGGTACTCTTCAATCTCGATAAGGCTCGCCAGTCAATTCGCCAACAGGATTTTGCCCTGCTGGTGGAAGGCCAGATGGACTGCATCACCGCCTACATGGCGGGGATCCAGAATGTTCTGGCCACTAGCGGAACCGCCTTCACAGAAATGCAGGTTCGCTTGCTAAGCCGCTACACCAAACGCCTTTTCATCAATTTCGATCCGGATGCCGCAGGCGCCAACGCCGCCGAAAAGTCGATTGCGCTGCTTACCGAAGAAGGTTTCGAGGTAAAGGTCGTCACCTTGGAAGCCGGCCTCGATCCCGACCGCTACATTCGCGAGCGCGGGATTCAGGACTATGTAACCGCCGTAAAGTCTGCCCGCCGCCATTCAGACTACCTCATTGATCGCGCCATGCAGCTCTTTCCCGTCCGGACGGGCGAGGGCAAAAGTAAGGCCCTCAATTACCTGCTCCCCCACATCCGCCGCATGCCCAACAGCATTGTGCGCGATGAATTCGCCTCCGACGCGGCCCAGAAGTTGGGGATTGACTCGGCCCTGGTACGGGAGGAGTTGCGGGTCGCAGCCCGCAAACGCAAGGACGAGGTCCGCCCTGCCTCTGCCGACCCCTTGACCGAGGCCGAGAAGGTGCTGTTACGAGCCGCAGCCTCCGCCCAGACAAGCCGCTCGAGCCTCCGTGTTTTCGAGGCCCTGCACGACCAGCCTGAATACTTCGAAAGCCTCAGCGTAACCCCAATATTGCTGCTTTTACGCGATCGGGGCTCCCTTGAACCTCTCGCCGCAATATCGGATCCTGCGCAACGGATGTTGCTTGCTCAGGCGCTTTTCCATGAGACAGGCGAACTTGAGTTGCGCGACGTGGAGGCGGCGCTGCACTCCCTCAGGCACCGCCACCTGGAAGCTTTGCAGCGCCGGGTGCGAGCCGATATCGCCGAGGCCGAGCGGCGTGGCGATTTGGCACAATTGGCCGCGTTCATGGCTGAAAAACTGAAAGTGGACCGTCAAATGCGGGAAGCGGATACGTGAGCGGGGGGTCGTACGAAGAGGATCACGAACCGTCTGGTGTTGAAACGAAATGACCTTTTTTACATCTAAAGGTGTAGGCCGGGGCCCTCGGAAGTGGGCCAAAGGATAGGTTTTTAAAGGGGTGCGTTTCTGGGAGCGGCACAGGGGCACACTCCATTCCATGATATTCTATAACTCTTTGAAGGACGTGCGTCTACTTGCCCCGACGGTTCTAAGATAACCGTTCCGGAATATGCCCTTAGCGGCTCGCATAGCACCCTGTCCTTTCTGAGCACGGACCGATCCGAAAAATTATTCACGGGATAGGATTCGCTTGGCTATCGAAGACAAGTACGAAGAAGACATTCAGAAACTGATTGATGCAGGCAAGGAAAAGGGTTACCTGACCTATAACGAGGTCAACGACCTCATTCCTGGCGATCTGCATTCACCGGATGATCTCGACGATCTGTTGACCACCATCGGGACTCAGGGCATTGACGTGCTCGAAGGCGGTCCTAAGTTTGGCGCAGATAAGTTCGAGAGCGAGGGTGAGGAGGGAGAGGATGTTGAACTCGACCTCACACCGGGCACACTCGAGAAAACCAATGACCCCGTTCGCATGTACCTGCGCGAAATGGGCACCGTACCTCTGCTCACCAGAGAAGGCGAAGTTGAGATTGCCAAGCGCATTGAGCGTGGGCAATTGCGGGTACTCAAGGCCATTTCCCGCTCACCCATTGTCATTCGCGAGATCATCGCCCTCGGCGAGGACCTCAAGCGAGGGGTGCGCAACATCAAGGAAGTGGTCATCTTCGACGAGGAAGAGATCACAGAGGAAATTCTGCAGGCGCGTATTCGGGTAACGATTGGCCGCGTCGACACTCTCCTCAAGCATCACAAAAAAGCGGCTCTCCTGTTTGAAAAGCTGGAGACCATCAATCCCAAGGCGAAAGCCAGGGAACATCGCAAGACGCGCTGGATGATGAATCGCGAGCGGGTCGAAGTCTCGCGCATCGTTCGTGAACTGAAGTACACCAACTCGGAACGCAAACGCCTGCTGGACAAGGTCAATAAGACCGTAGACGCCATGCGCATGCTCGAGCGGCAGATCAAGTCGCTGGAGCAGAAGCACGACCAGTCCAAGAGCGAAGAACTGCGCAAGGAATACCGGCGCCAGCAGAAGAACTGCAAGACCGACCTGGAGAAGCTGGAGCAGGAGGCCGGTGTTTCCATTGCCGAGCTGAAGCGCACTCAGCGCGAGATGATCCAGGGCGATATGGACGCCGAGCAGGCCAAGCGCGAGTTGATCGAGGCTAACCTGCGGCTCGTCGTATCTATCGCCAAGAAGTACACTAACCGTGGCCTGCAATTCCTGGATCTGATCCAGGAAGGCAACATCGGCTTGATGAAGGCGGTCGATAAGTTTGAGTACCGTCGTGGATACAAATTCTCCACCTATGCAACGTGGTGGATTCGCCAGGCGATTACGCGCGCTATTGCCGATCAGGCTCGGACCATTCGCATTCCGGTGCACATGATCGAAACCATCAACAAGCTGATCCGCACTTCGCGTCAGCTGGTGCAGGAACTGGGCCGCGAACCTACTTCCGAAGAAATCGCGCGCCGCATGGACATCCCGGTAGCCAAGGTCCGTAAGGTGCTGAAGATCGCACAGGAGCCGATTTCGTTGGAAACGCCGATTGGCGAGGAAGAAGATTCTCACCTCGGCGACTTCATTGAAGATCGCCAGGCGGTTTCGCCTTCCGAAGCGGTCATTAGTGTGAACCTCAAGGAATACACCTCGCAGGTTCTGCGCACGTTGACCCCGCGTGAAGAGCGCGTGATTAAGATGCGCTTTGGTCTCGAGGACGGCTCCGAGCACACCCTGGAAGAAGTAGGCCAGAGCTTCCAGGTAACCCGCGAGCGTATCCGCCAGATTGAAGCCAAGGCGCTGCGCAAGCTGCGGCATCCGTCGCGCTCTCGCAAGTTGAAAGCCTTCGTAGAAGGCGTCCGCGAATAACCTCATCGCCTGCTCTCAAAAGGAGCGGGCGATTTTCGTAGCGCCGTTTCCCTTACCTCTTTATCTAAAGATCGTGGCTCGTTACTTTTTCTGAGGAGTGGATCCCTTGCCCGATATTTCCCCTGAAGCTGTAGATAAACTGAAGCATGCGCCTGGCGAATCTGGCGTGCAGGAGTCGATACGCCGCCGCTGGAGTCCGCGTGCCTTTGCCGATAAAGAAGTCTCCTCAGACACACTCAAGTCGTTATTTGAGGCCGCGCGCTGGGCTGCGTCTTCGTCAAATGAGCAACCGTGGCGGTTTCTGGTTGGCCGGCGTGGTGATCCGACCTACAAGAAGATCTTCGATTCGCTGGTAGAGTTCAACCAGATGTGGGCCAAAAGCGCGCCGGTGCTGCTCCTCTCCGTAGCTAAGAAGACATTTACCGAGAAGGGCAATCCCAACCGCGTTGCCTTACACGACACCGGCGCGGCTACTGCGAATCTGTCGTTGCAGGCAACAGCGAGCGGTTTGCACACGCATTCCATGGCGGGCTTTGACAGCGACCGGGTGCGAGCCTCCTTTGGTATTCCTTCCGATTACGAGATCGGCGCGGTGACGGCGATTGGATATTTTGGCGACCCGTCCACATTGCACGAACGGATGCAGAAGAGCGAACTCGCCCCACGGCAGCGGAAGCCGTTAGAAGAGTTCGTATTCTCCGATTGGGAAAAACCGGCGCAATTCTGACCACCCATCACGCGCCATGAGAAAGATCCTGCTGTTAGCGAATCCGATTTTGCAGCGGACACGGGTGAGGCGGCGCGCCATTGCTCGTGCCATAGCGGTCTTTCGCAATTCTGGAGCGACAGTCGACATTCTTGAGACCGGCGAGAATCGTGCCGCGGGAGCAAAAGCGAAGCGCGCCGTTGAGCAGGAATACGACGCCGTCGTTGTTTGCGGAGGCGACGGCACCATCTTCGACGTCATCCAAGGGCTCGCCGGGACGGCGATGCCACTGGGGATCATTCCGTTTGGCACCGGCAACGTGATGGCGCAGAACCTCGGAATTCCCAACGACGCGGAGGCCGCCGCGCATTGTCTCCTGCGTAGCCATCCTTGCCGCGTTCCGCTGGGCCGCATCACCTGCTGCGCTCCGGAAGGCCGCCAAACCTGGTTCTTTGCCATGGCCGCCGGCATGGGTGTGCACGCAGCCCTGATGTCGGAAGCCCGGCGCTCCGGAAAAGACGTAACCGGCAAAGCGGCCTATTTCTTAGCGGGCGCCCGGCTGCTGGTAAAGCACCCGGTGCAACCCTTTGACGTAACCATCACCACGACAAATGGAGCTGTCATCCAGGAACGCGTTTGCGAGGCCCTCGCGGTGCGCGTGGCTGGATTGAATCGCTGGTGGCCGGGTGGCGGCCTCAGCTTTCCCTTTCTCCGCTTGGCCACCGTCTCTGGCGCCTCACGAGCGCGCCTCGCGCGTGCATCCTGGGACGCGCTGTTTCGCGGTGGCGGCGCCCGCGATCGCCAGCAGGATGCAGAGGCGCCCGCTAGTTACCGCGACGTGTCGTCCGTGGTCTGCAGCCCTATTTCCAATCGGGTCTATCGTCCAGTGATCGCGGTTCAGGCTGACGGCGAAGTGCTGGGGGCCTCCTGCGCAAAAATCGAAATGGCCGGTCTGAACGTCCAGTTCCTGTCCGCAGAGGGCCCTTTCCCTCGCTAAGGAATTGTCATCCCGAGCCCCTGACTTGCCTCACGGCAAGTTAAAGGAGCAATGAACAAGGATCTTCGCGTTGTTTGTATCAGGGCCCGGCTTTAAGTCGGGCCGTAACACCCGCCAAAAGACTTGGGCTTTTAGCCCCCGCTTCCAGTTTGTGCATCCCGAGCGTAGCGACCTGTCCCAGCGTGCCGTGGAAAAGAAGTAGGGACCTGCTGTTTCTAGATTTCGCACATGTTTTCGGCAGAGTGGCCGAGAGGACCTCAGCGATCTTTATTGGCAGATCTTTTCCAGGCCTTTCTGGCCTCGAAACTAGACCGAACCAACCTGCCATCGAGCTCTAGAAATTAAACAACGCCTGAAAATTGAAGTCCCTCACCGCCGAGCCATGGGAGAAGAACCCGCTCGCCAGTTGGTTCGATCTGCCGAAGAACGGAGAACCTGTGGTCCCATCCGGAGGACCGCCCAGCGTTCCGTTCGGCGGCGCCAGGTTCACCACGTTGAAGATGTTGTGCGCAAACGCGCTCAGCGTGATGCTGTAACGGCGATCGACGCGCGTCGTTGGACCGTGCGGGCCGCCGCCGGTCCCACCGAGTCCCATACCCGCGATGTGATGACCATGTCCGCCATCACCCCCTCCTGCTACTGCACCTTTGCCTTCCTCCACCTTAGGACCCACGCCGAAGCTCTTGGCCACGCGCAGGTTCATTGCAAATAGCACGGGACCGTTACCGTAGTTGATCGGAATCAAATGCGATCCCGCCGGCGGAGTGGCACTGATGTCGAAGTTCCCATACTTGGTGATATCCACATTCGCCGGGTTCGAAACCGATGAAGCGAAGACCGGGCGATCATTGAAGAACGAATCGCCATTGATGTCCTGATTCAGCTGAATATTAAAGGGCGAGCCGGATGCGGCGGCAAGGAAGGGGCTGACCTGGAACCCAAAAGGCGCCGCATAGTTGGCAAATGCGAACACCCTGTTGCGCACGTCGAAGAATTGGCGGCCGTAATCCTGCATGATGTCGTACTGGTTCGAAGGATGATAACTCGGCCCACCGGTATCGCCGTTCGCCTTGCTGTAGATGTAAAACCCGGTCAATGTAAGCCGCCGCCCATAGGCCACATTCAAGTTGAGAAATACCTGGTTCTCTTTGAAGACGCCCAGTGAATCGTATTCGTAGATGTTGCATGGAGTACCACTCGGGCAAAGGCCCAGGGCTGGACGGCTGCCATCGGGAAACGGAGCATCGATGTTGCGCGATAGCAGCTGGTGAATGCCGCGGGAGTAAAGATAAGTCGCCGAGACACTGACGTTCTTGTTGACCTGGTGCTCAATCCCTGTCCCGGTCTCGATCGTCGCCGGAGCGTTCAGCCCGGGTTGAACGCGATAGAAGGTAGGCAGTGGAATCGATTCCTGTGTGCCCCCATCCGGAGGAGGCCCGTTGGGATTGGATTGGATCGTTTGCAGCTGGCCCAGGCCATCGAGGTTGTAACGATTTGCGTTCAGCAGCAGATCATAGGTGAAGCGATGGAAGAAAATCCCGTAGCCGGCCCGCAGCACCGTCTTCGGCTGCTTTCCTCCGGTTCCGAGTCCATAAGAGAGGGCGACACGGGGACCAAAGTTCGCCTTGTTGTGGATCTGGTTCTGCGTCTCAAAACGCAGACCATAGCTGACGGTGAAATTCGGCCTCGCCTTCCAGTCATCCTCCGCATAGAGGCCCAGGTCGGTCACACTCGCCGTCTGCGTGGGGATGCCAGAAGTGATGGAGTACTGGCTCGGCTTGCCGGCAAGATAATCGTTCAGGTCTGAGTAGGTGTAAGTCCCCTCAAAGTTGGCGTTGGAAAAATTTCGGTCCCGGTTGTTGCGCAGCCTGGCGCCGAATCGGATGTAGTGTTTCGCCAGCGCAAGTGACGCGTAATTCTGGATTTCGAATTCCTGTTGAGTGTCGTGGATCGTGCCCAGCGGGCTGCCGCCTCCCTCAAAGTTCTGCAGCACATCGACAGCAGGGGCAACCAGTTGGGGCACCTGGTTGCTGCTATCGCGCACATATTGAAAGCGGGTATTGTTGACGAACTTCGTTCCGTAGACCTGGCTATCGCTGATCTGGATACGGTTCTCCAGTTCGCTCGTGTCGTACGCCTGGCTGGGCAGCACGAATGGACTCGCTCCCACTCCGCTGTTGTTCTGGTCTTCCTTAAAGTAGCTGTATCGAAACGTCAGCGTCTGACTCGGTGTGAGCTGGTAATCAATCCGCGGGCTGATCCACGTGCGCGTCTGTGGAGACGGAACAGCGAGGTCGCACAGGGTGCCGGGAGTCTCTGTGACCACTCCGTTCAGTGGCCCGCAAGTGGCGGGGTCTGGCACGTACGGCACATTGGCGTTAACGATGCTGTTGTTTTGAATGTCGCGCCGGTCAAAATTCAGAAAGTAGGAAGCATTTTTGGTCAGAGGGCCACTGATGTTTCCATCCCATTGGAGCGTGTGGTATGGCGGCTGACGCGATGCGAAGGGGTTTTCCGTGTTGAAAGCCGAAGCGTGCGCATTCATGTAGACCTGACCATGCAGCTTGTCTGTTCCGGGCTTGGTCAAAATTTCGACCCTGCCATAACCTGGTGTGTCGTATTGAGCAGAGAACGGGTTTTGATTGATGATGATCGCGCGGATCGCCGACTTCGGCGGCAATTGACCGCCGGTAAAGCCATCGATGTAGATCTGGGCGCCGTTCGGGCCTGCGGCGGGTCCGGCCAGTGCCGTGAGCTCGTTTGACAATTCGTCAGGATCGTCCGAAAGCGCGTCCAGATCCTTGCCCGTAAGCACGACGGCGCTCACATTGCTGCTCGGGTCAACGCTCACCACGGGAGTATCAGCGTTCACCTGCACCTGCTGCTCCTCCATCTGGATGGCAAGCGAAACATTCAGGTGTTGCGTTTGCCCGGCGGCAATGCGCACAGCCGGAGAAGTAAACGGGGAGAATCCCGGGGCTTGCACCGACACCGTGTACTGGCCTGGCGCTAAGCCTGTCAGCGTGTATTGGCCCGCCGCATCTGATTTGCCTGTGCTCGTGACCCCTGCGGGCGATATGGCCGTAATTGTGGCTTGCGGAATCACCGCGCCGCTGGGGTCAGCAACCTGACCGCGCAATGAGCCCGTTGGTGTTTGAGCCGAAGAAAACCGGGTTCCGAAAAGAAGCGACAAACTGATCAGGCAGAGAGCGGGCAAGCGATACAAGAGATCTCCTCATGTCGAGATGCGGCACTGTTCAGAGCCGCTTGTGGCGCCGATTGGGCCGCCGTGCGCTCGCTCCCTATGGGAACAAGGCTGATAGCGTCACAAGTTTGTGATCTGGCCAGAGCAAAGGTGGAAGTGAGAAATCTGCTGTTCTCTATTCTTGTGCGCAGACTCGCGGCAACTGCTGGTTCTACTGGGGACCTTCTCCTCCGCCCCCGCCTCCGCCTTCCCCTCCCAAATTCCAGGCGGAGGAAAGCATTGCCTGACTTGCGCTGGTAGAGGCCTGAAGCATGGGCTCTACTCCGGCCACGAGCGTGATGGCAGTTGCAGTTTGTGGAGATTGGCCTCCGGTTGCAACGACGATGATCATGTTGCCCTTCTGCAAATCTTTGAGTGTGATCGAAGGAGAACGGGCGAGTAGCTGCTGAAAATCCGGTGCGCCGCCTCCCGGCCCACGTCCTGCACCCGCCGCGTGGTCCCCGCCGGAAGCTCCGGCTCCTTGGGCTCCGGGAGATCCGCCAGCAGGAGCAGCTCCCGATCCTTCCGGGCGCTTGGCCGCGTTCATGCGCGCGGCGATTCGCTGTGCCATCGCGGGATCGAGCTTCTTCAGCTCGCTGTCTGGCGTAACCGTGAGCACCACAGGCTTTTTCGTCGCTGCGTCGGTCAAGGTAATCGTGGACGCGTTCGCGTTGACCGCCTGAATCGAACCGGCAAGGTTCAGAAAGCTGCCGCTGACAATTTCCTCCGCGTCCATGCTGGCGCCGTCGGCGCTTCGCGAACCACGGGCACGGAGCTGATCGCCAGGCTTGATTTGGTCCAGAGTGCTTTTGACAGCCTGATCAAACTTGACCGAGCCCGGAGCGTAGCGGCGAATGATGGTAGTCGGTGTCACGTGGATAATGGTGGTTCGGCTGCCTGCGGGTCCGCTCGAAATAGTGACCGTTCCAGCGCCCGGATCGACCGACTTAACCAAGCCGCCGGTACCTCTTTTCTGCCAGTCCTCCCGCTCCTTTTGCTGCTGCTGTGCGATGTCTGCGCCCTTGATTGCTACCAGCATTACGGCATCGAGCGACTTACCGTCCGCATTGGCGGATCCCCGGGCCATGACCCGATCTCCCGTCTGCAAATCCGTCAGTTTCAAGGGCGTTGCGCCGGCCAGAGTTTTCTGGCCAGGTTCGATCCTTAAGAGGCGGGCGCTGTCCTGCACGGTCACCTGCATGGTCGCCCCCGCATCGTTCTTCACTGTAACGGTGTTGCCGCCTATGGCCTGAACCGTTCCCAGGAAGGTGACCGGTTTTGCCGCCGACTCCTGCGCCCCGGCTGCGACTGGCCATAAACACACGGATAGAAATGTGCAAAGAAATAGCTGCGCAACCCTCATCGGCGCTTTCGTGGATCGCATTTTTCTTCCTTCTTACTCGGGTTCGGTTTTGCCTCCGACGAGAACTCGTGTCGGATACAGCAGACTCGTATTCGGTTGGCTGGTTCTTACGCGCAACGGCTGCAACCCCGCCTTCGCCGTAGAGTCATAGCTTAATTCGTATTGATTCTGCAGTTTACGTTGGATGTCCGAAAGGAAGGGTGCGAATGACACCGGGTTCCCAAAGCCCTCGAGGTAAACTTTGCCTCCGGTGTCTCCGGAGACTTGTGTCAGATAATTCTGGCCGCCATTCGTGACCGCGAAGCTGCGGTCCAGCCGGCCCATACCCCGGAAGTAGATCGAATAAACGATCACCCCCGCCTTCTGGGCGTCCGAGATGGCGCTCTTCACGTATGGATTCTCCGGGTCGAACCGCGCTCCCGAATACCGGTCGACGCCATCGGTGACCATGATCACTTCCCGTCGAACGTTACGGTCGCCGCCCGGCCAGTGCTTGACCAGATCTGACAGGCAGAAATACGGGCTGCCATTAATGCCTGCGGTCCCTGACGGCAGGCGAAAGGACTTTGCTGCCTGGGCATGATCCGTCGTGAAGTTCTGCACCATGTTGGCTGTCCCATTGCGCATGTAGCCAATGGCAACCTGCGTGGTCGGCGGCAAATCCGCCACAAACCGGCTGAGGTCATTGAGTTGCAGACCCAGGCTGCCCCGCGATGAGTCGTCCAGCAGCACGACCAATTGAAGACCGGCGCGCGAACCCCGTAACGGAACCCAGCCCGTGACATCCTGCACCTTCCGATTCTCGTAAGCAGTGATGCTTTGCTTGGGAATCGTTGTAGTGTCTTCGCCTTTTGTAGTAGCGGTGACGATCGCATGAGCTGTGAGGGTCTCCTGTCCGCGAGCCTTCGCGCCCGACCCGGCGAAACATGCTCCTGCCAGCAACGCCGCGAGGCAATTCCGAGCAACGATCCTACGCCTGAGGATGCGCGTCTTTGCTGGCCCTGTCCTTCTACTCGTTTTCCACGGCATGCACCTATATGACGGCTCCAGTCACCGAAAGGTTCGACCAGAAGGATGAATAGTTTACCGGCGAGTGGGGCCCTAAGAAGGAAAATTTACGCTTTCGGGCTCTGCTATCCTCGGGGGAACTGAAGTGGGTATTTCGGAGATCCCTGTAGCTCCGTATCCTGATGACAGACCGCGGATCATCGGATTCCGGTCGAAAGTCCGTACGTACACGGAAGGCACATGATTTGCCGCCTTCCCTGCGGCCTTCTTTGCCGTCAACACAGCGACAGGAGAACTGCGAGGAATGACCCAGGACAAGCTTATGCAGTCTCCGGTGGCAGTCCAGGCAGAACGCCCTCTTTGCGTTGACCTGGACGGGACCCTGGTCAAGTCGGACACTTTTGTCGACTCGTTGATGGTCCTCGCCCGTCGTGATCCCGCCGCTCTTTTGCACATACCCGCTTGGATCCTCAGGGGGAAAGCCCATTTCAAATCGCAGGTAGCCTCCCGCGTCAATCTCGATGCTGCCCACTTGCCCTATAACGTTCCCCTGCTGAACTTCCTGAGAGATGAGCATGCAGCCGGCCGTAAGCTCTTCCTGGCCACCGGCGCCGACCGCGTCATGGCCGACAAAATCGCAAACCATCTTGGCATCTTTGACGAGGTGCTGGCCAGCGATGGGACTGTCAACCTCACCGGAAACAACAAGCTCCAGTGCCTGGAGCAGCGCTGTGCGAGTGACTGCGGCTTTGACTACATCGGCAATGGGCTTGCGGATCTGCCGCTGCTTCAAGGCGCCCGGCAGGCGATGGTCGCCAATCCCGACCTTCGCCTGAAGAGTGCTCTCAAGAGACGGAATATCGCTTTCAGCCGGAACTTCACCGACCGTGCACATCCCCTCAGAGCCTTGGGGAAAGCCCTGCGGGTCCATCAATGGGCCAAAAATCTACTCATCTTTCTGCCCATGTTCCTGGCGCATGCGCTCAACGTGGCGTCTGTGGCAAAAGCCTGCGCGGCGTTCTTTTGTTTCTGTTGTGTAGCTTCGGCAACCTATATCTTCAACGACTTGCTCGATTTGGAGACAGACCGTATCCACCTTCACAAGCGTGAGCGAGCCTTTGCCGCGGGTGATCTCTCCGTGTCGGCCGGACTGGGCATATCCGTTTCACTCCTCGCAGTCGCTGTGATCACCACCGCCTACTTGCCGAAAACTTTCTTTCTATACATCCTCCTCTATTTCGTGACGACTCTGGCGTACTCTCTGTCGCTCAAGCGGATCGTTCTGGTGGATGTAGTACTCCTCTCCAGCCTGTACACCGTCCGGTTGTTGGCCGGTTCAGCTGCTACGGGCGATCCTATTTCACCCTGGCTTGCGGCCTTCTCCATCTTTCTTTTCCTTAGCCTGGCCATGGTCAAGCGGTTCAGCGAATTGCAGAATCTGCATGCGCGAGGCGTAAACCCCAGCAACGGTCGAGGCTATCTTTTGAGCGATATCGAGCAACTTCGCAGCTTTGGGACTGCCAGCGCCTATGCCTCCATCGTCATCTTCGCTCTCTACATCAATGGCCGCGACGTCATGGCTCTTTATCGTCACCCTGACCGCATGTGGTTGATCACTCCTCTGCTGATCCTGTGGATCAGCCGCGTATGGCTTCTGGCTTCGCGCGGTTTGTTGGACGAGGACCCCGTGGTCTTCGCTCTTTCAGACCGCATGAGCTTACTGCTGGGGTTAGGCATGGCGGCTATCGCCTTTTCCGCACTCTAAAAATCAGGAAAGAATTTACCCCTATGTCCCCTAATCAGGAGCAGCCCCAATTCGAATCCTGGGGCCGCTATCCCAAACACGCCGCCGATGCCCGCGCTCTGTTCTGGAAAGAGGACTTTCCCGCGGCCATTCCGGCCGACGGTAAAGTCTTGGCCGTCGGTATGGGACGCAGTTACGGTGACGTTTGCCTTCTACAGCACGGGACCCTTCTCCAGACTCCCAATCTGGACCGATTGATCTCGTTCGACTCCCAAACCGGCCGCCTGCGCTGCGAAGCGGGAGTAACGTTGGCCGAAATTCTGGATTTCGCCGTGCCTCTTGGATGGTTCCTGCCTGTGAGCCCAGGCACCAAATACGTGACTATCGGGGGAGCCATTGCCAACGACATTCACGGTAAGAATCACCATGTCGCCGGGACCTTTGGTTTGCATGTTTCCTGCTTCGAGTTGGTGCGCTCTGACGGCGTGCAGGTCGAGTGCAGCCCCACCCAGAATTCCGAGTGGTACGCAGCGACCATCGGCGGTATGGGATTGACCGGATTTATTTCCTGGGCTGAGATCCAGCTCCGGCCGATCGTATCCCGTAAAATCCGGCTTCGATCTACCAAGTTCGTCGGCTTGGAGGAATTTGTCGCGCTCTCTGAAGCGGCTAGTCACAACGAGTACTCGGTTGCCTGGATCGATTGCGTGGCGCGCGGCCGCAACTTTGCCCGCGGGATCTTCATGCAGGGCGACCATGACGAAACTTTGGGTCCACTCAAGCCCGTGTCAAAGGGAAAACTAACCTTGCCATTTGACCTGCCGGCCGCGGCGCTGAATCGGATGACCATAGGCGCCTTCAACACCCTCTACTACCACAAGCAGATCAGCAAACACCGAACCGGGTTGATCGACTATGAGCCCTTCTTCTATCCCCTGGACGGCATCCTGCAGTGGAACAAGCTTTATGGGAAGCAAGGCTTATTTCAATTTCAATGTGTTCTTCCCTGGAATGGAGCCATGATTGGGACAACTCGCTTGCTTGAGGCCATCACCGCATCGGGATTGGCGTCGTTTCTCGCGGTGATCAAAGTCTTCGGCGATGCAGTGTCTCCGGGAATGATGTCCTTTCCCGCTCCCGGCATCACCTTGGCGCTTGATTTTCCTATTCGCCGAGACAGTTTTGTTCTAATGGATCGCCTGGCCGGCATCACCGCCGATTTTGGCGGCCGCATGTATCCCGCTAAGGATGCTTGCATGAGTGCGGCCCATTTCCAGCAGTTCTATCCTCAATGGGAGCACTGGGCGGCCTATATCGATCCCGCGTTCAGCTCCAGCTTCTGGCAACGGGTCTCCGGCCGTGACTAAGCGCGATCCCCTCTCCGCTTCCAGGGTTCTGGTATTGGGAGCAACTTCGAGTATTGCCATTGCCACCATGCGGCAACTTGCCGCCCCCAATGTTCATTTCATGCTCGTGGCGCGCAATCGGGAACGGCTTACTGCGGTGGCCCAGGATTTGCGAACGCGCGGATCGCTTGCGGTCGATACCTGGGTTACGGATCTGGATGACACCAATCTCCATCCGGAGATGCTTGCTGCCTCTGCCGAGCGCCTGGGCCGAATTGACCTGGCGCTGATTGCTCACGGAGTCCTCGGAGACCAGCAGGCCGCAGACGCAGACTTCGAAGTTGCCGCTGCCATCTTGCACACCAACTTCATGTCGGCCGTTTCGCTGGCAACCTGGTTGGCTAATTATTTCCAGGCGCAGCGCGCCGGCACCCTCGCAGTCATCTCTTCAGTCGCTGGTGATCGCGGGCGCAAGAGTAACTACGTCTATGGCGCTTCGAAGGGAGCACTCTCCATTTTTCTGGAGGGACTTCGCAACCGGGTGGATCGCGAAGGCGTGCACGTGCTGACTATCAAACCCGGATTCGTCGCCACGCCAATGACTGCAGACGTGCCCCATAATGCGCTCTTCGCTTCACCCGAACGGGTGGCAAGCGGCATATTGAAAGCCGTGCAAGCGCGTCGCGACGTCGTTTATGTGCCCTGGTTCTGGCGTTGGATCATGCTGCTGGTGTGTGCCATCCCGGATCGTTTCTTTAAGAAGATGAATCTGTAGATCGGGGAGACATTCTCATGGATCTCAAGTTGGCGGGAAAGACTGCGTTGGTGAGCGGATCGACAGCCGGCATCGGTTTGGCGATCGCGGGTGGGTTGGCATTGGAAGGCGCCACGGTGTACGTCAACGGCCGGACCGCAGGCAGAGTGCAAACGGCGGTCGAACACGTGAAGGCGCTCAAAGAAAAAGCCAGGCAAACCCAAGGCGCGGTCGAGGGAATTGCGGCTGACCTGGGAACCGTCGAGGGATGTGTCGACCTCTTCAGCGAACTGCCCAAGGTCGATATTCTGGTGAACAATCTGGGAATTTTCGAAGTGAAACTTTTTGCCCAGATCAGTGACGATGACTGGCGTCGCTTCTTCGAAGTCAATGTGCTCAGCGGGGTGCGTTTGTCGCGTCAGTATTTGCCCTGGATGCTGAAAAACAACTGGGGCCGTATTGTGTTCATCTCGAGTGAGTCGGGGCTCCAGATTCCGCTCGAGATGATTCACTACGGCATGACGAAAACGGCTCAGCTCGCGGTGGCACGGGGCCTGGCGCAATCGGCTGCGGGAACGGGAGTGACCGTCAACAGCATCCTCGTTGGTCCTACCGCCTCGGAAGGTGCGTCTAATTTTGTTGCCGATTTGGCCAAACAGCGAGGCATCAGCGAGGCGGAAGTTGAGAACGAGTTCTTTCAGTCGGTTCGACCGTCCCTGATCAAGCGTTTTGCCACTCCAGAGGAGGTAGCTTCCATGGTGGTATTCGTCGCAAGCGAAAAATCCACCGCGATCACCGGGGCCGCTCTACGCGTAGATGGCGGCGTGGTGCGGTCTATTGTCTAACAACCTGCCCAAAGAAGTTTCATGCCGTGGCAAGCTGATTTCCTGTTTAGGGGGCGGCTGACGATAGCGACTTCTTCGCCACCCTTAGCTGATGCTTTGAAACGCCAGAGATGCTGAGTTTATGCAATAACGTAGTCCTGTTGGCGGCGGCCCATCATTGAACACGTGCCCCAGGTGAGCATCACAAAGAGCGCATGCGACCGCGGTACGTATACCAAAGCTTCTGTCCTCTGTCTCCGTGATATTTTCCCGGGCAATCGGCTGCCAAAAGCTGGGCCAACCGGTGCCCGAGTCAAACTTGGTCGTGGAAGAGAAGAGTGCTGTCTTGCAGCAGACGCACCGGAAGATGCCCGCCTGATGCAGATTCCAGTACGCGCCGGTGAAGGCCATCTCGGTATCTGCCCGGCGAGTGATATCGAACGCATTCGTGGAAAGCTGCTGTGCCCATTGGGCGTCGCTCTTGACGATCTTCTTCAATCGCACTGTGCCTGTGCGAACGCCGCCAGGAGAAAACTCCGCAATCTCTACCTCGGTGGGCGCCACATCGGGCACGGTCGTTGAAAGTGCATGTGGTGTGGAACGCAGAGACCAAACAGCGACGACGGCTGCAGCCGCGCTCCCGGCAAGCAAAAACGCCCGCCGCGTCACTTGCCTCTCACTAACATTTGCCTGCAGATCGGAATCGAACATGAGCAATATCCATACGTTGGACGCACGATCCACTCATCAGTTACAAAGTGTGCTCTTACTTCGCCAGCCGCGAAATACATTCCTGCCAACTGAAAAGGGCGGCCCGGGAGCCGCCCTTCTCAAAGGCCGAGACCGGGAAGACTAACCATCAAGCTGTTTCGTCACCAACTCGTTCAGCAACGCGGGATTGGCCTGTCCTTTCGACAACCGCATGACTTGTCCAACAAAGAAAGCCGCCACAGTCTTCTTGCCGCCACGATACTGTTCCACCTGCTTGGGATTCGCGGCAATCACCTCCTGCACCATCTTGAGCAGCGCAGCAGGATCGCTGATCTGCTGCGGCTTCTCGCGTTCGTACACGATGCCGAAGTCTTCTCCCTTCTCGAACGCAGTGTCGAACAGGCCTTTGATCTGTTTGCTGGAAAGCTCTCCGCTCTCCGCTAAATCAGCCGCTTGAACCAATCCCTTCATGCTGATCGGCGAGTCCTCCAGCTCCAGACCCTTCGCTTTGAGCCGACCCATCAATTCGCTCTGGATCAGGTTGGCAACCCGTCGCGGGTTTTTCGCCTGCTTCGCTGCCGTCTCGAACTGGTCGGCGATTGCGCGCGTTGCGGTCAGCGTCTGCGCATCCTGCAAGGTGAGGTCGTATTCCGCGATCATGCGCTTGCGTCGCGCTTCCGGCAACTCCGGCATCCGGTTCGCGAGAATCGCCTTCCACGCTCCAGAGACCAGTAGCGGCGGAAGGTCAGGTTCGGGAAAATACCGATAGTCGTGCGCCTGTTCCTTGGAACGCATCGAGTAGGTGCGTCCCTCATTTGCGTTCCACAGCCGCGTTTCCTGGGTGACACGGCCGCCGCTCTCGATCAATTCAACCTGGCGCTCGATTTCATATTCCAGTGCAGAGCGAATAAAGCGAAAGCTGTTGACGTTCTTGACCTCGGCCTTGGTCCCGAATTCTTTCTGGCCACGTCGCCTCACGCTTACGTTTGCATCGCAGCGCAGCGAACCTTCTTCCATGTTGCAGTCGCTCACGCCGGTGTAAAGAAGGATTTCTTTCAGCCGTGTCAGATACTCGTAGGCTTCATCCGGCGTGCGCAAGTCCGGCTCGCTCACGATTTCAATCAGCGGTGTGCCGCAGCGGTTCAAATCCACGTACGTCTTGATCGAGGAATCCGGGAAGCCGTCATGCATGCTCTTGCCCGCATCCTCTTCCATGTGCAGCCGGGTAATCCCGATTCGCTTGATGACTTTTTGGCCGGCCTCATCCATCGCCGGCACATCAATCCAGCCCGCTTCCGCCAGAGGTCTGTCGAACTGCGAGATCTGATAGCCCTTCGGTAAGTCGGGATAAAAGTAGTTCTTGCGCGCGAAAACCGAGCGCTCTCGTACTTCGCAGTTGATTGCTGTGGCCGCCAGTACGGCAAACTCAACCGCGCGCTTGTTCAACACCGGCAGCGCGCCCGGCAGGCCCAGGCATGTAGGGCATATGTGCGTATTCGGTTCGCCGCCGAATCGATTGGCACAACCGCAGAAGGCTTTTGTGTCTGTCAGCAGTTGTACGTGGACCTCGAGCCCGATAACCGGCTCATACCGGCTCAGAACTTCATGCGAAACGCTCGTTGTCATAGCTGTCATTACTTTCGATTCTAGCAATGCCCTCGGCTGGTTCGGCGCAGTTTTGATCGATCATTTTCCTCCCTTGCCGCCCCTGCCGCCGACGGCTAAGCAAGGTAGTAAGATTCTGACCAACGCCGGGTCTGGAGAATTGCTCAAGTGATCGACATCCGTCAGGAAATCACCGCGGTCATTGAGGCCACCATACTTGTCGTGGCTGCCCTTTTCCCCATTGTGAACCCTCTGGGGAGTGCCGCGATTTTCGTCAATATGGTCGGGCCGATTGCTGCCGCCACCCAACGCCTGCTCTCGCGAAAAATCGCGATCTACAGCTTCTTTCTATTGCTTGGTTCCCTGCTCTGGGGAGTGCATGTCCTTACCTTCTTTGGCATTGCCATCTATGCAGTTCAAATCGGCGGAGGCTTGGTCGTTGCCGCAACCGGTTGGTCTCTGCTCCAGCAGGACACTGGCCTAGCGAAGGCCACCGCTCCTAATGATGACCAGATTCTCGAGACAGCATTCTATCCTTTCACTCTGCCCATCACCGTCGGGCCTGGCTCTATCTCCGTTGCTATCACCTTGGGCGCGCATCTGCCCCAGGAATTGCACGAGCGTTCTCTTTTTTCCCCACGGGTTCTAATCGCTGCGATCAGCGGGATCATCTTAATCTGCGCCATCATTTATATCTGTTATCGCTACGCGAGAAAAGCCGAGGCACTGCTCGGAAGATCCGGCACCTCAGTGGTGATGCGCCTTTCTTCGTTCATCCTACTCTGCATTGGGGTACAGATCATCGCCAGCGGCATCAAGGCATATCTTGAAGCACTAGGTAAAATGTAGCGATTCGATGTGTATAAATTACGGAGGCGCTCTACCAGCCTGCTTCTCTAACAGATTGCTGCCACGTGATAAGAAGAGATTTTGGATAGGGCCTGGCCTTAGACCAGATCTTTCGGCCTAAGAATGAGCCGGGACTCCAAGTATGATGAGGCTGCCCTCATACCTCGCAATGTAAGGATCCATTCGTGAAACGTCCTGGGCATTGGGCAGATATTTCTTATAGGCCGTAACCCAATCGCTGGCGATTGCCTGCTGTGCTGTTGGCAGATCAAGTTGGCCGTCACATACGAGTTCGTGCAGCCGCTCTTCGAGGGCGTCCTTTGCATGGGCATTCCATACCGGCGATGTCGAGGGCTCAGGCCATAAGTTACGGATATCGTCTGTGCCACCCAATCCCGGAGTGATCAGATAATCGATTTCATAATCCTGTGGACGAGCATTCACAATTCCATACTCTTTGAAAACTTCTTGCCGCAAAGAGCTGGGTACATTGCGCACGACATCCTCGTGCGGCATAGAGCATACGTCCCCGAGGCTGACGGTCCGTACTGCTCCCGGGGTCAACTTATGGTTTGGAGTTATACCGCTTCCCAGCGACATCTCGGTTGTCGACCCAACCGGCCCCTTCGCACGCGACTGCTGCAAAAGAAGCACCCCCGCCAGCGTACCGGCGAGGATCAAAACGCAAATGACCGCCGCCGGGCGCTGGAGTGCCAGCAATTCAAAAAATCGCGGCCTGCCTGTAGATAGCCGCGAAGCTTGGGCCAGCTGCGCCTTCAGCAAGGCCTGGCTGCCTGTCGCCGCGGACAGTTGAGGATCCAGCGTGTTGTGGTGAAGCGCAATGAACTTCGCGATAGTGCTTTCCAGTTCACTTAGACGTGAGCGGCACAGCCGGCATGCAGCCAGATGATCGCGAGCTTGCCTGGCTCGTTTCCGCGATAGTTCTCCGTCGGCAACGAGCAGGATGTCTTCCTCTGATAAGTGAGAATCTCTTAGCATGACATCATCCTTCACTAGCGCGTTTCATGCGCGCCAGAGAGCGCGTCAGTGCAATTGACACCGCTCCCAGCGACATTCCCAGTGTCGATGCAATCTCGCGGTAACGAAGTCCCTCAGCCCGCAAATAAAGGCAGCAACGATCCTGCTCCGGCAGCGCGCGCAGAATAGCCTGCAGGCGTTGCTGCCACTGACGGTTCGCAGCCTGCTCCTCGGGACTCGGATTCGTATCCGCTTGCCTCTCCGCCTCCCCGGAATCCAGCTGCTCTCCAATCTTCTGGTTTGCCGCCCGTTGCTTCAAAGCGAGATTATGCGAAACCTGAAAAATCCATCCCCGCAGATTCCGGCGCGATTTCCCCAATTCCAGGTGCCGGAAAAGCGCGAGAAAAACCTCCTGGATGATCTCTTCCCCATCATGAACAGACAACCCCAAAGAGATTACGTAGCGCAGCAAGGGATTGCGGAATTGCTCGAAAAGGAGGATGACAACCCGTTCGTTCTCGCACGGCTTTGCCGCAGAGCCACGACTCGCGGCGCTTGGAAACGCCAGTTCGGTTGGGAACGACAACTCTTGCACCGAATCAGCCGGCGGCATCAGCATGAACCCCTCCTGTATATTCCTACTCTCCGGGCGCTGTTCAGTGTTTTTTTAGGGTTGGCTTCCGACAGACTTCCGTCCCCTGAAAGGGCCGCGAACCAGTCGCGAAGGGACGGGACAATCCAGAGGCCGGCACGGAAGTCGGGACGGAGGAGCAACGAGCTAACTTGAGCCGTCTTCAGAGCCCGGCACAAACCCGCTCCACACAGACACAGAAAGGGCTCTTGCCGGCTTGCCGTGAATCGTCTCGCGTTTTTTGCTGACGGTGGAAACTGCGCCGCAATTCTTCGCATGGCCATCCTTCGCTTGCACAATGCTTTCGACGATGTCTAAAATTGCCCCGGATTCAATACCAGTCTCATCACCCACCCATGCGTTTGCCAGCCCCAACCGGTCAAATCGAGAGAACCTGAAAGTGCTCACTCGCCGCGACCTTTTCCGGCAGGCGGCGCTGAGCGCCATCGTTGGCCGATCCGGCCTCGCCGCATCCAGGCTCTTCTCCCATTCGGATCAATCCTCCCCAGGGCCGCGGGCCATCAACGCGCTCGAGCTTGAGCCGTTTGTGGATCCCTTGCCCATGCCCCAGCGACTTCACTGGCAGGTAAAACATCACGTCGTGACCATGCGTGAGATCCGGGTGAAGATGCATCGGGACCTTCCTCCGACCCGCTTGTGGAGCTATGGAGCCGAAGCCGTGGGTCCCCTCTTCGAAGCCCAAACCAACCAACAGCTCGTTGTCGAATGGCGCAATGAATTGCCGCCACGCCATTTCCTTCCCATCGACTATAGCCTTCATGGCTCTGGCCGCGAGATTCCGGAGTCGCGCTCTGTGGTGCATCTCCACGGCGGTCGCACGCCGTCACCCTATGACGGCTACCCCGAGGATTGGTATCCGCCAGGAAAATCGCGGGTGTGCCACTATCCGAACCGGCAAGATGCAGCCACGCTCTGGTATCACGACCACGCCATGGG
>DATJNV010000082.1:0-18060 GCA_035507705.1 Acidobacteriaceae bacterium | reverse complement strand
CGCGCTAGGGCCGTCGGTCGATGTGGCGATCCTGACCTGCTCGATAATGTTATTCACAACGAGGTTATCGCCGCCCGATTGAATGCGAATGCCGTAAGGATCACAACCAGGCGCGCAGTTCGCGTGGTAGAGGTAGTTATTTTCGAACTGCATGTGGGATACATTCACGTTGTTGATGAACCACGTGGAAATGTTGGTAATTTTGACGCCGCTAACCCAACCCTGGTAGGCGTTATAGAAGAAAATCCCGACCCCCGGGGAAGCGCTGCTTCCGTCAATGGCCAGATCCTCGATCCCGTCTTGCGGGATGGGCTGAATCAGCACTGCCTGCGGACTTTGACTGGAGGCCCAATTGGGGTGCTTAAGGGGCTGGGAAATGGTCACGCAAGTTGAGCCGCACCCGCCCTGATTGATCGCAATGGCCGTGACCCACTCCTGTTGCCATGAGGTCTGGCCTCGCCAGCTGGTTCCGTCGGGCCCGTTAAACGAGCAACCTGTCGGCCCCGAGGAACTGTATTGCTTGGCGCAGACAAAATAGTTGCCATTATCGACGCTGCTGCCGGAACCACAGTTGGAGCCGCTGAACCCAGTATCGCACTGGTTCAGCACCAAGAGCGTCTGGTTGAGCTTAATTCCTGCTACGCTCGAGAGGATTACCTGCGTCGATCCTTGCGAGTAGCCGCCTGTCCAGTTGTAGGCTGTGGTTGAGCCGCCCGGATAGGTTCCGTCGCTGCTTTGCACGCAGATGAGCGCCGTCGCAAACCCGCCGCAATTAATACCGCTTCCGGTAAACACCAAGAATGTAGAGTTTGCTCCCGATCCCCTGAGCGCGAGATGGCCGTTGGTGTTAGCCGGAAAACTTATGCCCGTCGAAAGCGTGAATGTTCCCGGGCCCAAAAGCACGTATTGATTCGCGCCGCACGCCGCCAGCGCATTGTTGATCGCCGCGGCGGTACCAGAGTAGGCGCCAATCGTTGATCCGCACTGGCTCCAGGATGAGTCAGGAAGGGTTTGGTTCGGCAACCCCACTACCGTCCAGTCCACGCTTCTGGAAGGGCTTATAATGCCGGACCAAAGTTGGCCATGCGAATACATCGAGAGACTAAGCAGCAGAAAGAGGGGGAAAGCAATCAACCGTTTCGCTCTCATTCGATCTCCTAGGGGAAGGCGACAAAAGACGGCATCAGACCCTTGCGAATCACACCAATCGCTCGCCTTTGTGGCCATTGTCCTCGGCCAAAGAGCCCAGTGTACAGGTCACGGAAGTACACCTGAGGGCCTGCCCGCGAGATCAAGATCGACAGTTTCTGAGCGTTCAGCGACTAAAGTTCCGAAGTCGAGCGCGAATTCTAATGATGTACAAGCGCGACAGCTGGCCGGTCTCGTGGCCGAGCTCGCACAACATGCGCAATGGCACCCGGCCACTAAGGAGAGCCCTCGCTTCCATTTGCGGTATCATCTTGCTGGGTTGGGACCTTTCCGGTCTTCGTTGGAGTTTCCAATTCCCTGAAAGTAGAGTGGGCAGATTGGGGAGGAGTAGACCATGAAACCACTTGTTCGCAAATTACTGACTTCGAATCGTTTGTCTCGCCGCATTTACCATGCGGCAAGGCAGGAGTACAGAACACGTCAGATTGCCAGAAAGGCGAAAGATTACTTCGTGAACTTCGCCGACTTCAAAAGAGCATTGCGATCCGCAAGCGGATTTGGTCCCATGGAACTCCGCACCAAAGACGGTCTCACCATCACGATCCGAGGCACGCGCGGAGAGGCAGTAACGGTGGCTGAAGTGTTGCTCGAGGATCTTTATGTGCGTCATACGAAACTGCCTCCGAATCCCGTGGTAATCGATATTGGTGGTTTCGTAGGGGACTTTGCCGTATATGCGGCGAAGTATCTAAAAGCAAGTAGAGTAATTGTATGCGAGCCGTACCCGAGCAGTTGGAAGCTGTTGCTCACGAATATCTTCAACAATGGCTACCAGGATCAAATCACGCCCGTAAATAAGGCTGTGACGGATGGCAGCAGCGTACAAATGAACATCGACGCCCCCGATGATCGACAGTGTGAGGTATCGGCCTATAGCGGCAGTACCACAGGACTGGCCGACGTGCCAGGAATTTCGCTCGCCCAATTGCTGAGGGACTATTCTCTCGATGTCGTGGACTTGCTCAAGATAGATTGTGAAGGCGGAGAGTACGCGATAATTGAGAGCACATCATCTGAGGTGTTCACGCGCATCCGAAATATTGTCTTCGAATATCATCCCATTGAAGATGGCTGGAACAAACTCGAAAAGGCAAAGCATCGGCTTCGAGCTGAGAAATATGTACTACATGACGTCGGGCGCGGAATAATATCGGCGACACGCTAGGAATAGAGGCTTCGTGCGTCAAGTCCATTTGTTGCGATTATGATCGCCCGCGCTACCTCGGGGGCTGATGCGAGAATGACCGGCCAAATGGGACGCCGGCCGCGGATTGCGCGGTCAGCATGTTCTCGTCCCCCGACGCCAGCGAGTCGACAGGCACTTCCGCTTTTCGGAGTTTGACGGGAACACGCCTCGTGATGGCTGCTGACAAAAGGAAAACAATCCAAACCGGATTCATCATTTTGAATCCCGCTTCTGTAAAATTGTACGATGCGGCAACCACGAGATACGCCAGCCGTAGACTTGCAGCCGTGGTCTGGAGGCGAACCGCCGAAACGATCCGGCGATAGGCAGTAATTAGAACAATCGCAATTAAAATGACACCCAACCATCCAAGGTTCAAGTAGATTTCAAGATAGCCATTGTGGGCCTGATTGACGTCCTGGTTGATTTCCTTTTCTATCGTTTTGAGGCGGTCGCCGAGCCAGAAACTCTCAAAGCCGGCCCCAAGCAGAGGATTGGTCACCTTGGCCAATGCAAAGTGCCAAATGTTGGTGCGGCCGGTCAGCGTGCTGTCCCTTCCCAAATCCTGTACCAAACCGCTCCCCACCCCTAGGAACAATGCGCCAACCGCCACCATCAAAACCGCAGCTACCATGGGATGGAGAACATGTGGCTTCCTAGCCCACGGATACAGTAAGGTTAAGATCATGACACTGCCCGCCATCACGAAGGCCGAGAGAGCAGTTGCAGAGTTCGCCTCGCGGAGCAGATAGAGCGCCATCACAATCAAGACCCAAAGCGCGATGAGCTTTCGCTTCTTACGCGGCCCTTCCTCCCCCCGGTAGATAAGGATCATTCGATATATGGCAGCAAGCCCGAAGATCAGACACATCATTCCCAGAGCGTTCTTGTCCGTCGCCGCCCCGACCCACGAGCCCTTTCCCCCACTGCTGTATGAACGGCCCAATTCCGGATAGTAGCGGATGAACAAAATTGAAACCGGAATGAGCAGGAAGCTCAAACGTGCAAAGATGCGCTTGAGTGACGCGAACCAGTCCCGTTCCGACAGGATCACCAGAATCATGACGACGTCGCCCAAAGCTCTAAACCAGCGCTTCAGCGAGACATCCGGATAGTCAGCCCAGAACACACTCAGACCGCAGTAGCCGAAGTAAATTAGTATCGGTTTGTTTGCTCGCAACAGATTGATCACCTTCTTCTGACGTGCAAACAGCACCGCCACGCCCAGACCCAGAATGACAGTCAAAATGGCGCGGTCCAAAGGGCTGCCTTCAAGATATTGATCCGCCTGGTCCGCGGCGGAGAGGCGCAACCATGTCGAGACATTTCGCGAAGCTGCAATGAAGATCCACAGGGTTGGAATCCAGCTCGCCTTCGAGGCACGGATCTTGGGATCCCGGTCCAACCAGAAGAGGCCGGCCGTTCCTGCGACACAGATCAACGCAGCAATTATGCGAATCATAGGTCCTACCGAAAATAAACCCGGAGACTAGGCGAAAACAGCCCTGTACAGACGATCCGCCCGACCCGATCCACGTCGCGCCCAATCACTGGCTGCCACCACCCCAATCGTCAAAGCAACCGCGGTTGGGAACGACACGACCATGGCGATCTGAGACGACAATCCGGCAACCGAAAGCCCACGACGGAGCACCTGTAGCACAGCGATCTGGGCGATGTAGCCCAAGAGAGAGTACTTTCCCAGCAAGATCGTAATTGCTCGCACTCTCCTTTTCTCATTGCCAGCGCTACCTATCAGATAAATAATCATGAGACTCAAAAGCACACCTACGATTTGCAGCGGATACACAACATTCCAAACGGTTATTGAGTAAAGATAGGCCGCGTATAACCCGGACAGCATAAAGGGGTGCCTGACAAGACCATTGACACGCTGGATCGGGGCGTAGCCGCAGACCACCCCCAGCAGCCCTATCGCCACAAGCTCCAGGTTGGTGCTCGAAACTCCATAGGCATCCAACGCCAAAGCGAATAAAAGCATTGCTCCGCAGCTAACGTAGAACGTATGTCGATAGAATCGGGCGACCAGCAAGAGCAATGCAGACAACATCAAGAGATAAGCGATGGGAAGAAGGACATAAAAGGCCATCGCTTTCGTCTGGCCGCCTCCGAGGTTCGTGCCGGTAACATACATGCGGGTCAAACCTTGCAGTGAGGCATACTCCGACAGCAATTGGTCCCTCGATCCTCGCGAAAGAAGGACGGCCCTAACCACATTCAAGGCAAGAAATACTCCCAGGATCTTGAAACCTCTTTGGGCTAATCTTCGCGGCAGGCGGGAATCGCTGACGGAGTACTTTCCGAGGTAAATATTGGATATGAGAAACCCAGTGATAAAAATGAACGATGGGGTCAGGAACCTCAAATACTTATAAACGTCTTCTTGCGCGCTATAAAAGTAATTAAACCAGTGGTAGAGCACCATAATCAACACTAGAGCACCTTTGGTAAAGTCGAGGGCAGGATTACGCACACTCTTCGCCGATCTGGCTGACGATGGTTCGACCGCGTCGGCGGGTTGCCTCGGATTGACGCTGCCCATCACTGCCATTGGTGCTCAAACAATAACCGTTGCACGAGTTCGAGGGTCAGGAGAGCGTGAAGCTCCAAGGTGTAGTTCTGCCCCTCCTTCAGATGGCCGCGGACGACCTTTTCCACGGTTTTGCGCTGGAAGTACGGCCGGGCGAGCGTGCGTGGATCGAGCAGAACATCCTGCACGTAGCGGGCGAGGGCGTCGCGGTACCAGACCCGGTAATGGGCGAACTTGTGGCGGCCGAGAAACCAGCGTTCCAGATGAAGGGCTGCCATGGCATGGTCCACCCGCGCCATCCATTGTGGCATGCCATAGTCATAGGCATACTCGGCTTTAAATGTGAACTCCAGATAGTTGCGGAGAATAACGGCTGCCAGCTTGTTCCGGTTTCCTCCCAGGCCCCGGTCGGTCCTGATTTGGCGTAGAGCGGGATCGCCATCGCCGATCAGTCGCAGGCAGACGTCACTGTCAGCGCAAGCGGATTGGGGCGCACGATAGATCGTGCGGATCAGATCGTTGTCGAGGTAGGGGGTGCGCAGCGACAGTTGAGTTTCCTCGAGCGCCAGTAAACCGTAGTGATGCCAGGGAACCTGGCGAAACAAGGCAAAGGACAAGGGATGCCCTTGAACCACTTGGGCGTAAGTTGCCGATGCAAGACGAATATGGGGAAGCAGTTCGGAGCAAAACAGGTCGGGCGGCGGCACCACCGGTTTGAAGGCGCGCACCCGGCGCAGCACCTCACCGCCGTAATTGCCCGTCATTCTCACCGGCGCGATCTCGCGGGCGTGTGCGTTGAGGTAGAGGTCGGAGGCCCGGTTCACCCCGACGCATCCATCGGACAGGTACACCGCGCGCTCTGCCCAGCGAGAAAAGTCAGCCAGGAAGTCTTCTCCGACGCGTATCACCTGGTGAGGTTGGCGGCAAGTGTCGGCTATCTGACGCCCTACCAGAACGTCCTCGCAGTCATGGAAGGTGCCGCCGAAGGAGTAGCAGGGCAGGGTTCCCGGCGCAGGCTTTCTCCAAGCCATGATCATTCTCGTATCCAGCCCGCCGGTGAGCGACAAGGCAACTTGCTGCCGGCCATTGAAGTAACGGGGAAGAATACGGGCGAAAACCTCACTAAACTCCTTGTAGTAGGATTCCGGCTCTACCGCTTCCTGCCCTTCCCACTGTGCTGGGTCGAAGTAAGTGCGCTTCAACGGGACCGCGGTACCCTGAAAACTCCAGGCCGATGCGGGAGGAAGCACAAGGATGCGCTCAAAGAGCGTGCGGTTTTCCAGCACGCAGCCACAGGCAATCAGTTCCCCCAGACTGCGCAGGTCTGGTGTGCGCAGCTCGGGGCGTACCGCGAGAATCGCCTTCGCCTCTGCGGCGAAGTAAAATGCCTCCTCTGATTCGTACCAATAAATGCGATGCGCGCCAAAGCGGTCGTTAAATAACGTGCTTTTCTTTCGATCTCGATCGATCAGCAGGCCTTGAAACCTTCCGTTCAGGCAGTCCGGAAAAGTGGGATGCTGCTGGCAAAGCTCGGCAAGGTAGGATGGAGTTTTCCCTGCGCCGTCTTCCCCGTTGGCGCCTCGCGCTTCCTCATGGTCGGAAAAGTGTTCGCCGGAGAACAGCAGAATGGCATTGCCATCATTGCTGTAAAGTGGCATGCGCTGGTCAAGCGAGCCCTTGCGTGCAGTCCACCCGGCGTACACTCCTACGCCCGGCTGAATCAAGGTGCCTGTTTCGTAGAAAGACTCGTGCTGAACTGCGGCCACCATCCGCAAGAGTTCTTGCTTCGCCCGTTCGGGCGGCGTTTGTGTGATCAGTCCGACAATACCAGGCATGAGTTCTCTCGACAGCGATCTTTATAGAGCTTCTTTTGCAGACTTCAAGCCGCGGTTGTACCAAGCCTCCCGGGCTTTGCGCAGCTTGGCAACAAGTGATTCCGGCAGGTGATGGGAAAGCTTGTGGTGCAATCCCAGGCGAAGCGCGAAAGAACCAAGTGCCGTTATGGGGACATAGTATCGAGGCACATCAATACGCTGGAATCCGTTGATCTCCTTGAAGTGGCTAAGGCTGTCATGCTCTTTCTTCCCATAGGCAAACCTCTGATACACCAGATAGCTGATCTTCTGCTGAGCGCAGAACCGCACAGCCTCGGCGATGAGAGCATTGGTGGGCGCCTTGTCCCGGTGCTGGATCATGGACAAAATGTTCATTAGGTTTGCCTGCGTGCGCTTCTTATCCCAGGTCAACTTAATGAAACCGATCAGTTGGGCGCCGAGAAATGCTCCGATGAAGACGCTGGTGTCGAGGAATGTCGCTTCTTCTCGCCGAACCGTTTCGAGATCCTTGCCGTAGTGGCTGAAGCGATTCCCCCTCCGCACTGGGCATTCGTTGTAGGCCTCCCAGATTCCGCGCACCAGCGTGTCATCGAAAGGCACTTGACGGAGTGTTACACCCTTCTTCTCCGCCTGCCGCGCTCGATTCCTCGGATATGACTTGATCTGGTTCGTCCACCAGTTCTCAAATGTAGATACCTCCAATGCTGCGAAGTTATCCCATTCCATCGGGTAGCCATACTTTGGCGAAGTCTCGGTCAAACCCTGGGTAAAGGTGAACAAGTCCGCCCGTCCGGATGCCCGCAACTCCTTCACCAACGGCTCAGGGTCGCTCAAGAATTCATACCCATCAGCATCCAGCCGAGCAATCCGCGGCAAATATCGATCGACCCTAATGTCTTGCTCAGCGATTCTTAGCACCGAAGCCATTTCGTCAAGTCTCCTTATAGGTAGCAAATCGGGGGCGAATTTAGAAGGCGCTTCAGGCCTTACTGTTGGGGGTGCTGGCCAAAAATGAACTTCTGACCGGTCCGGCCGAGGAACTCATTGCACGACAAAGGAGCGGCCAAAGCGAGTTCCTGCCTACGTGTGCCTCTCCCTCACCAGAACGACGCCCGCAAACGCCAGCAACCGGCTGGCGTGGTCCAGCAATTTGATCAGGTATTTCAGGAACACGTGCTGTCCGCACACCGCTAAAACGGGGAGAGCGAGCGCATAGCTGGGAACGGCGATCACCGATTTCGTGATGTTGCGCAGCCGGTCCGTGGGATGCTTGGGGAAATTGCTGCCACGAAGCAGCGCGCGTTTCAACAGGTAACTGCGCGTGCAGCGCGCGGCAGGGACCACTTCATACGCAACCGCCTCGTTACACCACACAAACCGTCGCCCCTTTTCCGTGGCGCGCCGGAAAAAATCCATATCTTCGCCCGCGGTCCCGAAGCTGGAGCGAAACGGCACCTCGAGGTCGCGCAGGATATCTTTTCGGAAGAGTACGTTGCCGGTGCGAGACTGTTCCCAGCTTAATTCGTATCCGGTGGCGTAAGCGGGGCGATCAAAAAATTTCCCCTTCTTCAGCCAGTCCGGCGGCTTCGAGTCGAAATATGGCTTCACCGGACCCAGAACGCCATCGGCCCCCGACGCCACATAGGTTCGGAAGAGATTCAATAGCCAGTCGTCCGCGGGAAATTCGTCGTCATCGATAAAGGCGATGAAATCCCCGGTTGCATGTTCAATGGCTTTGTTGCGGGCCAGCGCGATGTTCTCTTTCGCTTCGACGCAATAGGTTACAGGCAGGCGCCCGGTGGCAGCGAGAACAGTCACGACCGGCTCGGCCGACCTAAGGCCATCATTGTCGGAAACCACCACCGAGTAGTTGAATAGGCCTCCGGTCTGCTGCGTTTCCAGTTTTTCCAAGGCTTGCCGCAGGAGATCAGGGCGCTTGAGGGTGCAGATACAGACACTGATGTGGTGGGCCTGAACCGGTAATTGTGCTTCCATCGTGTTCGAGGCCGCGGTCTGGCAGCTGCTGGTCACAACGAAACCACTCCCGCGCGCCGGGCGAGGCGCGCCGCCGTGCGACGGCCGCGCTCTGCAATTCTCAGGGCCGGCAGCGCGCGGCGTAAAAGCTTGCGGCTCAGAGGGGAACCGAACGCCCGCGGCGAGCATCGCCGCTGGCGCAAGCACTCGAGCACCGCATTTTCAGTTACGGAACCGTTGATCTCCAGCGCCATGGCCAGGGAGAACATCTGTCGCTCGGTGTGAAAATCGAGGCCCACAAAGGGTACGAAGTTTGCCTCCCGCAGCAGGCGCGGAGAAGACTCGCTTGGCGCCCAGCCATCGTACTTTCGGTTCCATAATTCGATCCCCAGGAGGGTTCCCGCCCATTCCGGCTGAAATGCCTGCCACGCTTGCTTTCTTGCAGGATGTGCCAGGACGGCCACGCCGCAGGCATCCTTTACGCGCACCAACATTTCCTCGGTGGGCAAGCCTTCGCCCAGGAAAGGAACCGGACCCCACACCAGCACGTGCACGCGGTTTTCGGCATCGCTGTATTCCATACCGGGCACCACCAACAAATTTTTCGAACTCGCCGCAGCGCATGCACGACGATATTCCTGCCAGCGGGACGCCGTGAAGCCCCGATCATGTTCGCTCATCATCAGCACGCGGGCGCCGCGCCGGCTGAATTGAGTGGCCAGCTCGGTGAGTGGCCACTTCGCGTCGAAGGACCACTCCGAATGCACATGACAGACGGCAAGAAGTTCCATGGCGCTTTAGTGTTTGGACTTAAACACGTTGTCTTTAATCGTGTACCAGAAGTCGCTGACAAATACGCTGGCGTCGTCGCGGCGCCAGTTGTAGACCATGTCTTTGGCCCGCACCCTGCCCACATCCGCTAAGGCCCGCCAAAACGAAGGCCATCCTGAAAATGCCTTCGATCTGGGACCTCGTAAAACGAACAGCAGATGCATAAATTCGCGGCCGGCATGGCGGCACAGGACGTCGCTGACTCCCTCTGCGCATCTTCCCGCGGGTGAGTTCTGGTCGAGCGCTAGATCCGCTTGCCACGCTGGGTACTCCAGACCTTGACGCCGGCACAAAGCCATGCTGCCCCAAGGCCGTCCGTTGAGCTCGACGAACCAGACCTTCCCGGCATCATCGCGCAGCAATTCAATCATGAACAATCCCTGCCAGCCGATCTGCCGAATCAACCGGTCGGCTTTTTCGCGAAGATCTTTGTCTACAGTTTGCGAGATGCAGGCGCTCGATCCCGAACCCTGCGGATTCATCATGCGCACGCGGCGATGCCCGCTCCAGGCACGCACTCCGTCGGGAGCGGCCAGACCGAAGATCCCCTCGCCGGTTCCGGCAATGAATGACTGGACCAGCAGCGGCACCGTCTCGCCCCACTTCGCGACCGCCTGCTCCAGTTCATCCCGATTGGCGCACGTCCACTTCTTGCATTCGTGCAGCCGTCCGTGCCGGAGCGGAACACACTCGGAAGGCTTAAGAATGACTGGGTAGACCGACGCGTCAACAAAACGAAAGACCTCGCCAGAGGTCCGAGCGACAACCGAATTCGGAACCAGAAAGCCGGCGTCGCGCGCGGCCTGGACCTGCAAACACTTGTTCAACGCCAGCTCGGCGTGGGCGCCGCTCGGCCCCGCCAGCAGCCACGGCGCTTGCAGCTGTACCCGGCTGGCCAGCCATACGGCCTTGTCATCCAAGGGGAGGAGGACATGCGGCAGATCCGGCGCTTCGCGTCCCAACGACGCGAGCAGAGCACTCAACTCTGACAGCGATGCCTGCAGATCCAAGTCGGGAGGACAAATCTCGTAACAGGTGACATGGCGGCTGTGGCGCAAAGCTGACGAGCGTCCGCGGCGCGCGAAGGCTACCACGCGAAAGCCAGCGTCCACCAGGCTCCAGGCCACTTCCGGAGCGGCCAACGCTTCACCGAAACCAATCAACACTACCGCTCGCGGCTCGAACATGCGTTCGGCTCTAATTCTGCGCCCCGTTATTCTTCAGAGCGGCAGCCACCGCCTCCGCAATGACTCGGTAGCCGTTCTTGTTCGGGTGCATGTCCCCGGCGCTGGCGGCATAAAGGCCCTCCCCCACCGACTTTTGCAGCCACGGCAGCGCATCAACGTAAGGAATCTTCTCCCGGGTCATAAAGGCAAACAGTTGTTCCCGTGCCGCACGGTCATTTACCAGAAGCTCGTCCATCACATCGTCAAGAGGAACATTGGGGTTGTGCTCGAGGTAGTTGGAAAACACCATTTCTTTGGTGGGAATGACGACCACCATGAACTCAGCGTGATTCTGCTGACAGATTTCCTTCATCTGCTTCATCAGCTCGAAGGTGATGCGCATGCCTTCGCGAATATCCGGATTATTTTGATCCAGACGGCTCAGGATTCCCTTGGGGCGAAAGGCCTCGGCGATGTGCTTATCCGGAACGATCAGCGAGGTCGCAATCCCGGGATAGAGCCGGGCCGCGTCCCTGATCTGCACATCTCCTAATGCTCTCCCGCCGAGCCCGGAATGAAAGACAACCTCATAGAGCACGCTGTGCCGCGACAGCCAGAGCCGGACCTGCTTGAACCGGCCATGATCGGGCGGTTCGGCGTCCCACACATCCGGGTCGACTTTCTGCGGCGGAAGCTGGCGGAGGTAGCTCCAGTAGTCCAGCCCGTAGGTGATCGAAAATGCTCCTTCGAAATCGTCTCCCATGTACAGGCCCCACATGAGGATTCTCGGTTTCAAAGTCAGGGCCTTGGTCTTAGAGAGATGGAAGTACTGGTTAGGACCATAGCCACCCAGCCCCATGTTGTATACACGCAAGCCGGTAAGCTTTCCGAGAACGTAAGGCCAGGCATCGATCATGCGGGCGGTGTTGCCATAGGTGTGGGAATCACCGACGGCTACGATGTCGGCGGTCTGCGGGACTGTGCGATTGCGGAAACCCCACTTGTCGAATCCGGCCATGGCGCTGGGCGAAGGAACCGCGCCCAGAATGTTGTCAGGGACGACCTCCAGCTTGAGAAAATCCGCCGGATTGAGCACCAGCCGGGCTCCTAACTCCGCCAGCAGCAGCCCAACGCTCACCGCCACGGCGAGCACAAACAAGTTTAAGACAATCTTCTTGATCTTCATCTCTTGGTCGAGGCCTTCCGGTCTAGTCGAGCTTGAACTCGCTCCTCCAGTCGCCGCTTTCCGCCAAAGCAGGCTGCTCTTTCTTGTCAAGGAGGCGATTGCCGAGCACCAGATAATCCATCTCCGTACGCATAAAGCAGCGGTAGGCGTCTTCCGGAGTGCAAACAATCGGCTCGCCACGCACGTTGAAGCTGGTGTTCACAATCACTCCGTATCCGGTCAACCTCTTGAATTCGTTGATCAGCTCCCAGTAGCGGGGATTCGTTTGCCGGCTCACGCTCTGGATTCGCGCCGAGTAATCGACGTGGGTGATGGCAGGCAGATCCGAGCGCAGGAAGTACAAGCGTTCATAAAGAGGCTTATCGTGGTAGCGCTCAGGCAGCGGAATCTGCCGGTCTTCACGCACCGGGGCCACCAGCAGCATGTACGGGGATTCCCGGTCGAGATCAAAGTACTGTTCGATATCTTCCTCCAAAACGGACGGTGCAAAGGGCCGAAATCCTTCCCGGTATTTGATCTTCAGATTCAACTTCTTCTGCATTTCGGGATTGCGGGCATCCCCCAGAATGCTCCGTCCGCCCAGCGCACGCGGACCAAACTCCATCCGTCCCTGAAACCATCCGACGACGTTTCCCTGGGCGAGCAGCGCAGCCGCATCCGCGGCCAGCGTCTGGAAGTTTTCATAGGAGTGCGCCTTGGCGTCGTGCTTCTCGAGGACACGGCGGATTTCCGGGTCGGAAAATTCCGGCCCCAGATATGATCCCTGAGTCGCGTCTCCGCGACCGCTGACCTGCCGCTCTTTGCCCTGGTGGATGTGCCACACCGCGTAGGCTGCTCCCACCGCGCCTCCCGCGTCGCCCGCCGCCGGTTGGATCCACAAATCTTCGAAGGTGCCCGCCCGCAGCAACTTTCCGTTGGCCACGCAGTTCAACGCCACCCCGCCAGCCAGAGTGAGGTATTTGCTGCCCGTGAGCTGCCGCGCCGTGCAGGCCAGCCGCAGAACGATCTCCTCGGTCACCTGCTGAATGGCCAGCGCCATGTCCATGTAGGCCTGAGAGATTTCCGACTCCGGGCGTCGGCGGGGAATGCCGAACAGGGCTTCCCACCTCGGCTCATTGGCCATCTTCAAGCCGGTGGCATAGTCGAAGTAGTCCATGTTCAGAAGGATGGAACCGTCTTGGCGGACATCGACCAGTTCGTCGACGATCTTCTTCTTGAACGCGGCGGTCTGCTCGGACTCCGGGTTTCCATATGGAGCCAGACCCATCAGTTTGTACTCCCCGCTGTTCACCGTGAACCCGGTGTAGTAAGTAAAGGCCGAGTAAAGCAATCCGACCGAATGCGGAAAATGCAACTCCTTGAGGATGGAGATGTCTTTGCCCTGTCCGCGCCCGATTGTGGTCGTGGCCCACTCCCCTACTCCGTCCACAGTAAGAATTGCCGCCTCCTCGAAAGGCGAGGGATAAAAAGCGCTGGCGGCGTGCGACAAGTGATGCTCCGGATAGTAGATCGGTGCGTCGCCCTCACCCAGTTTCGCCAGATGCTCGGCCAGCAAACGGCGCATGAACAGTTTTTCCTTGATCCACACCGGCATCGCCGAGAGGAAGCTGGTAAAGCCCCCGGGAGCAAAGGCGTGGTAGGTCTCAAGCAAGCGCTCGAACTTCAGAAAGGGCTTGTCGTAAAACGACACGGCAGCCAGATTCTTGAAGTCGATGCCGCCCTCCTGCAGCACGTAGCGGCAGGCGTGGACAGGAAAGGAAGAGTCGTGCTTCTTGCGCGTAAACCGCTCTTCCTGCGCCGCCGCTACAATGCGGCCGTCGACCAGCAGCGCCGCAGCGCTGTCGTGATAATAGGCAGAGATACCTAGAATGGCCTTTTGCATAGTTGATCAATCTCCTGCCGCAAAAAGAAACATATAATCAGCGAGAAGCGGCAAACGGAGGGAGGTCCAGAATGTAACTTGCAAGGACACGCGCAACTGCGCGAGCCCCGGAGTCGTTGAAGTGAACATCATCGTAAAATACTGTCGTATCTTTTGCCATGCCCGATAGATCAACACATTCGACGTTTCTTTCCCGGCACACAGTGAGCAGCTCATCGTTATATTCGTGCATTCCCTCGGCGAGCGCTTCTACGGAATAATATGGTTTGCCGCTGTCAGCCTGAAAATCGCCAATCCCGCCAAACCACAACAAAGAGGTTAGCTTCTTCGATAAGTCCGGGCGCCACATGGTCGGTTGCGTAGCAAAGATCACCCGCAGCGATTTCTGTCGAGCAAGGTCGATGATCCGATTGATATTCCTGGCGTAATCTTCAAGGCCGGGAGCCAGATCAGGCAACTTGCTGCGGATTTCCCCTGCATGTTGCCGATGTTCCCGCCAGGTTTCCAGAATTTCCCCGTTGTCATCCGGGAGCTTCCTTAGTTCAACCCGCTCAAACCAATTCTGTTTCGCGCGTCTCCAAGCCCGCCACGTCGCGGTGCGCTTATAGAATCGCTCGCCCGGCCGGGGATGACGGATTCCCCCCTTGAATGTTTCCTGCAAGAGCTGTTCTTCAGTCGCGGGCTTCGATAGAAAATCCGGGTTGTCCAGATATTCTTGAAGATCGTTGACCCCTACAAGAAGAACTACGGTATTAATCTTCATCTCCTCGATTGGCAGGTATTGCATCGCCACAAGATGATGCCTGGTGGCCTTTCCATTCATCCCGGCATTGCCCACCCAAACCCTCTGCTCGTGCTGCGCTTCATTCAGAGTTTCTTGAAGCAAGTACGCCCAGGTTTTGCTTTGATCGAGGTATTCGCATTCCGTTGTGCTGCCGCCGATCGCCAGAATCCTGTACGTGTCAAAAGGTGCAGCCTCACCTCCGCGCAAGCCTAGCGAGTTGGTTTCAAACCTTGATGGTCCCGAGACTCCGGGCACGTAGCGCGGGTCCGGCCTGAAGACTCGCCGGAGATGAGGCGGCCAAACATAATATTCGTTGGGAAATATCCGCCCAAGTACTGTCTCCCCCAGTATGAGAGCGGCTACTGAAGAACAAAGAAGCAACAGAATCCGGATTCTCCAGCGTATGCCATGCTCCGCGAGAAGCATACCCCGACGGCCGCCAGACGGCTTGGCATTCCGCACCGGCAACTCGGCTTGTTGCGCGTTTAAAGGCACTCGAAAGTACTCGTATCCCGTTTCCGAACGTCTAGGCACGGTGCTAGAACAGCGTATAGATGAACGGCGCGATGGCTGAGCCGCTGGCCAGCACGATCAGCGTGCCGAAGCCGAGCAAAATGACAATCAGGGGCAACAGCCAGAATTTCTTCCGGCTCTTTAGGAACCCCCACAAGTCTTTTAGGAAATCCATGGCTACTCCTTGTGATCAGTTGACTTTAAAAAGGACTTTCGAGGTCATGGCTGACGAACGTGTGGTTGCGTTCCAGCATCACCGAGCCTTTGCCTGCTTTGAAAGCTCTCAGTTGCAGAGAATCCTTCCCCAGCAACCTCCGTATCAGTCCGATCGGCGTGACCACGGCGAAGAACACGATCGAGAGCAGAACCCTGGACATAACTGCCCCCAGCAGATCCGACAGGCCCAGCCATAACACGGCAACCGGCCGGTAGATTTGCGGCACCGTCATGTTCAGGACCTGCAAGACCATGGCCGCGATCAAATATGCTTCGCGCTTGCGCGAAGCCGCGACCAGCAAAAGGAGAAGAACCATGGCCATTCCGGTGTCGCGGCTCTGCTCTTTGGTGATGTCTCGTTTCAGAAAGTCTTTCATGGTTTTTGTGTCGTCCCCGCGCGTTTCATGCGCCTTAGAGTTTGACAAACGGAGCGTCCGCCAAGGCTTCCCCGGTCAAGCGCTGCGCCTTACGGCGGCGTGAGGCACAGCAGCTCCACGGTGCTCCCTGGTCTTTCCCAACTTGTTGCTCTCTTTGAGCACTCCGCGGAGATTCCAAAGCTCCCAATACTGCGCTACTTTGCGCCGCAGAAAACTGCTGGGAGTCCGCCACGAACCATCCATGAGGTGAACCCCGAGAGTGCCGAAAAGATTCCATTTCTTTACGTCACAGACGTCGTCAGGAAACAGTACGGTCACATGTGCCGCTAATTCAGGATTCTCGGCGAAGGTGCGGGAAATCAAACCGGGACCGGTTGTATTCAAGACCAGGAACTCCTCGCGGAACATAAGAGGGAAACCGCGCAGCATGGGCCGCACCCACTCGGGATTTTTCTGCGCTCGGACGCAGTTCTCGATGACGGCTGCCAAAAAAGGATGGCCGGCCGCGGCGCCGAAGGCGTAGTTTCCAATCTCCCAGTCCATGTTGTGATGCTCGCGCAGGTGACGGCTGAGGGTGAGCCCCTCAAAGGGAAAAACGCAACCGGCGTCGAGAAGGTGCGAAACTCCTTCCGCGAGCAGCACATCCAGATCGAAATAGAATCCGCCGTAGCGATAGACCGCCAGATAACGAAAGAAATCATAGCGCTGAATGGGAAAGCGGAAGCGGTCGAAGGTCGCGCGATAGCGCGGAAACTCATGCGTGATGAAATCCTCCACAGCAGCGTCGTCAAAAAAGCGGTATTCATAGCCGGGATTCAGCAGTTTGAGGTTGGCGATTGCAGCCCGCGTTTGCAGCGACTGCCCGGACTCGCTGCCGGTTTGAATGATGCGCTGGGGAATGGGATCGTTCATCTCAGCACCGGGATTGGTCGGGGCCAGCCCGGCCGATCAGGGCAAACCCTGACGCCACATGCAAGTCTCCGAGACGGCGCTCGAACTCGCCCTGCATCAGGAACTCGTATTCTGCGGGATTAACCGGATGAGTCTCCAGTTCAACCGACTGATGGCGGGCGGACGCAAAAATGTGCTGCAGCCGGCTCGCGGGCTCGAGGGGGGCCAGGGAAAAAAGAAAATCGACCAGACGGTGGCGACGTGCCAAGTTACGGTCGATCATTCCGCGGTAGTAACGGTTCCACCAGCTCTTCTCGCCCGCCTGAAAAGAAAAATTCCGGCGCGCCACGGTTTCCGGGGGCAACAGCCTGGCGACGAGCACATTGGCGCAGAGATGCATATGATGATGGCCGTCGATTCTCTGTGGCGAATGTCCGTAAAGGCGCTCATACTCCTCCAGTTGTGCCCGGACAACATATTCGAAGCACCCACCGAGCGTGGGATGAAACCACACTCGGGCCAGACGATGCCGCAGCAGATAGGAGGCAATTCGGCCCTGCCGGTCGGCGAGGGCCTGCGGAACCGCGGCACCGGAAAAAGCCGCGGTGAGATTGAGATGCAATCCGGCGTCGACCTTCGACTCACGCGCGACCGCAGCAGCTCGCTCCGAATCCTCCATGAATACCATCGCGCTCACCGCGGAAACACTCCCCTTTCGCAGGCAATCCAGAATCGGCTGCGTGGTCTGCCGGTTCCGTCCCCAATCATCAGCATTTACGATGAGAGCGCCTTCGGGCCGCGCTTGTTTCATAAACGCGGCGTGAATTTCTGAACCGGGCTCATGTCCCACCCCCGGAAAGTGTGGTTGTTCAGCGATCTGACCCTGGTTCCTGCCCATTTCAGTTTCCTGCGTCGGCCCTGCGCAGAATCCCCCCGCCGATCAAAAACCCTTTCAATCTCTGCATCTGCTCCCTGCGACGGAACGCCACCAGCTCCGGAGATATCGGCCTCTTCCTGCGGCAGGCCAATGCCGACAGGTAGCCCGCCAGCACACTAACACCTCCGACTACGTAGGGTTTCCTGGTCATCTGGTAAACAGTCCGGAAGAGCTCCCAAACCGGATGGCCTCCCAACGCGTAATCCAAAGCGCCTACCCGGAACTTCGCCTCCAATATGCCCCGTCCAGCTGAGCCCATTTTTCGATGATGAAGGCAGATCTTTTCTGTGAAAGTACGTGTCTTCCATCCCTTCATTCTGGCTGTGAGCACGGCAACGTGGTCGATGCCGCCACACTTCATCGGAACATACCCGCCGATCACCTCGAAACATTCCCTGCGGAACAACTGGCATGCTCCCGAAACGTGCTCGAGACTGACGAATCGGTAGTCGTACATCGAACCGTCCTGGAACGGCGTCCCCACCAGCCCAAGCGCCGGATTCCCGGCTAGCTTGCTCAGCA
>DATJNV010000081.1:0-19214 GCA_035507705.1 Acidobacteriaceae bacterium | reverse complement strand
TTCCCATCAGGTCCAGGGCCCTCCTTGCATCGTGTGCGGCTCGAGGGATCGGCTGGGGTGAGCTTCGGCTTTACGGCGATCAGGGTGTAGGCGAGCACCGGCCGCTCTTCGATGTGAGTCTTTAGCTGAAAGCGATCCGCGAGAAGGACCTGCAACATGTGGCGAAGTTCTTCAACGTCGACGCGAATGGGATTTGGTACAGAACTAGCCGGAGTGTCATCCAGAAGCTTGGCCTGGATATCAAAGCGATCCGAGTCGAGCCATTTGGGAGCACCAACCAGTTCCTCGCGGCCATTTTCACTGAGATCCCAGGCGAAGGCGATAAGAGTTTTAAGTGTGGCGTTGCGTGCATCGAGGTTTCCCCCGTCGAGCCCAATGTCGGTATTTCTGCCCGGCTTACTGGGCTTAATAACAGCGACGTCAAATTGCGGCGGTGGCATGGGGGGCAGAATCCTTGCGAGATCCGGCGCATTGGGCGTCGGTTTACGATTGACGCTGTCGACGATAAGGACTGGCCGGGGTGCGGTCTGGCGCTCCAGCTTGAGACCAAGTTCCTTCTCCACCGCATCGAAGATGGAAATGCCATCCGGTCCCGCTTTTTGCATCCACCGCCTGGGGGTCCACTTCACGTCGAAATCCCAGGACCCTTTGAGACCGGTCGCATCCACGACGGGGTCGGTTATGTAGGCGCCTGCCCAATCGGGCAGGTTCTGCGCGAGCTCTTCCATGGTTGTGTGATGACAGGACACAACAACCGAAGTTTCGGTTTGGCTTGCGGGTTCCTGGAATTTACAGTCCGCCTCTCCTTCCTGGTCGGATTGCTTCATCTTGACCGGAGCCTTGGCGGAGCTCAACATGAACGCGGGCTGTGACAGAGTTCCGTTATGCAGTTGGAGTTTGAAGCGATCCGCCAGCAGGGAGCGAAGCATAAGTTTGAGGGTTGCCGGTGGTGTTCCGGGAGGAATCCTCGCGACTACATCGAAGCGGTCGGTCTCGAGCCAGGGCGGCCCCGCAGCCACTTTGGATTCGTCCACACTGTAGGCGGTGGCAATTAGCTCCAACATCGTTGCCTGGTGGAAGATATACCGATCGCCACGGACGAAGCCTTCCTCGCCGAAAAGAAATCTTCGATGAGGGCTTACACGAACATCCGCAGCTTGAAACTCCGGCAGCTTGGCAGCGGTCTGTGCAGCGAGGCACCGGGCGGAAGAGGCGAGAAAAATCATCATCGCAAACGCGCGTCTCTTCATTAGCGCCGGTTCTCCGTGAAGACTGCGGACGAAGCTAAGTATGCAAATTCGGGGTTCTGAGTTTAGACCGCTCCTTCAGGAAATCGGTTATCGCCGTTTTATTAAGGATCGAGGACTGCCTCGTCCGATCAGGTCGCGTTGCAGATTGAATTTGCAGCCAGGACAACGGGCCAGTCTTCCGGCGAATCCACCAGGCAGTCCGGTGGCACTAATTCCAGTGTGTGTGGCGACAGTCCATAAGTACAGCCGATACTCCAGACGCCTGCATTTCGCGCCGTTCTTATATCAACGTCCGAATCGCCGATCATCAATGTTTCTTGCGCGGTTACGCCAGCTTCCTCGATGAGTGCGTGTAATCCTTCAGGATCGGGCTTCTTTGTCGTAAAGCTGTTCCCGCCAATAATGCGAAAAAAGTAAGGGCTCAGTCCAAGAGCTTCGCAGATGGCGATCGACGGATTGATCGGCTTGTTCGTCAGTACGGCCATGGATCGCTGCGGGCGCACACTTTCGAGGGAAGGGAAGACTCCCGGATACACGTAAGTTCGGTCAAGCTTGTGCTCGCGATAGTAGTCGAGGAAATAGGTCAGCGCAGAGTCGAGAAAGGCAGAGTCTCCTGGATCCCCCAGGGAACGGCTGACCAGGCGAGCCGCGCCGTCGCCAATGTAGGTAGAGATGACAGCCTGCGGCAGCGCGGGACGGCCGAAATGCGCGAGCATGGCGTTGACCGAGGCGCACAGGTCAGCTCCGGAATCGATCAATGTGCCATCGAGATCGAAGACGAGCAGACGCAGCGAGGCCGCGGGAATCGAACGAAAAAACTTGACCATACCTCTAAGATAGTCGATGCGCTATCCTGGCACCCGCCAGCCAACCTGCGTGAGCACCACGGTAGTCTGACCCTGAGCATCGGAAGAAGTCGCTTTCGCGAAGGCCGGAAAGGCACTGCGTATCTGGTCAGAGTTTGCCCAGCCAGGAACGTCCATCATCTTGTAGTGATATGTGACCTGGATAGCCTTCATTCCGTCCACCGGGGAAGTGGGCGCCGTGCTGTCAATGCTGGTCACGACCCGATGTCCGTAGCAGAAGGCGGGTGATACACGTTTGCCGTACGTGGTTTGCTCGTAACGTTTCACGTGGATGTCTCTGTCTTCCAGCGACCTGAGCAATCCCGCGGCTTCGAGAGCATCGAGGCTCTTCAGGTTAGGATCCCTCTGACCCGCTGCCGTGCTGGCCTCGTAGGGAAAGCGAAGCGAGGTTTTGAACAGGCAATCGTCGTGGTTACTGTAGTAAGCGTTCAGGGCAGCGGTGAAATTTTTCGGTGTCTCTGCTTTGTATCCTTGGCAGCCTGCCAGCGCCAAACCTACCAAGGCAACGCTGCACATCCATAGTGGTCTTGCCATGATTTTCCTCGCGAATGAAAAGGGTAATGCTTTTCCTCCGGGGGAGGGGAGTTTTTTCCCTGGAATGTACCCGGGACGCAGCATGTTCTGATGCAGGCTGGTTCGTTTTCGTTCGTTTGAACGGAAGAAAAATAAGGGAAGGGTGGGATTTGTCCGGCCCCGTCGAGCTGACTCCTGAGGCCTACGCTTGCTCGGTGTAATCCGGGGAACCGGAGGTCCCTCAGCTTCGCCATTCCGCGATTTCCGTCGGAAATCGCGGAATGGCTCCCTTTCTTTGACAAACCGGTCTGCGGGCGGGAGGCCCATCAACCGGAAAGAAACCGCAGATCCTTCCGCGGACGGGATGACGAAGGCAAGGCTTGCTACTTTGATTGAGTGCTGTGGTCAACTTATTGAATGATGTGAATGCTGCCGGAACCAGTCTCGGCTTTGACTGTGGGACCGCCGCCGTTCACGGTTCCATTGACGTGATGCTTATCGATGCTTCCGTGCGTGGTGATGGTGAGCGGCGGATCGGATTTGATAGAACCGGATCCGGTCTCGGCATCCAGGGTGAAGTGGGCGTTTCCTACGCGCAACGAAATGTCACCGGACCCTGTCTCGAGTTTCCAGGGCGCCGTCGGCTGACCGCTGATATCCAATGTCCCGGATCCAGTCTCCGCTTTCAGGGCGCCTTGCACATTCTCTAACCGGATGGAGCCGGATCCGGTACCCGCTACGACATCACCCGCGGATGCGAGCTGAGCGCGGATCTCTCCCGAACCTGTCTGCAGGTTGGTGGAACCCTGAAGGTTGCTGGCCTCGATGCTTCCGGAACCGGTTTCGAGCCTGGAGCCGGAGCCCAGCTTGTCGGCGTGGATGGAGCCGGAACCGGTATGACCTTTGACGGTGCCGGTTAGACCGGAGAGCTGCAGATCGCCGGATCCGCTGTCCGCCACCAGCATGGTGTTGGCAGGAGTCGTGATGTCGTAATCGATGGAAACATGGTGGGTGTAGTCATTGCCGTGGTCGTCCCCGATGCGGATGATGTTACCTGCCTGCGCAATCGGTGGGTTGTCAGCGACCTTGGCGACCGCATCGTCGGAAGAGAACCCCAACCAGCTGCTATTGCTCTTTACGTGGCCTACGACGTGGACCTGGCTGTCGGAACCGGGAGAGATATGGATGTACCCGGAGCCTGTGCTGACATGCAGCGTCACCGGACCATTGACGTTCAGCGTGCGGTCGAATGATTTCTCGGCGCCAAAAGCAGCCGGGATGTACATGATCATGGCAACCAGGATTCCGGCTGCCGCCTTGCGCGAAAAATAGGATTGGGTATGCATCTTCACCCCTCCTCCAGGGTTGCAAATACGCGGACTGGCCTTTGCAGAGCCAAACTTGAGCGTGGCTCTCCGGACCAGCCAGGGCGGTAGCGGGACTGTGGAGAAACCAAAGCCTAGCATACTGCCCCCCGATCCAAAGCCGTCTTCCGCGTCGTGCTGCCACCAGCCCTCGATGTCTTGAAGTACGCAACAGGGGCGGACAATGTTCCGTATCCTCCCGCCCGGTATCATCAATTCATACTGGTGATGCCCGTTTGTTCCGATTTTCTACAGTTGCCGGACTAGTTTTTTGGTACCGTTTTTCCGCGCGAAATGATTGAACTGATGCTCTTTCGGATGGTTTCGGTCGCCTTGCTCATCCTGGCGAACGGATTCTTTGTGGCGGCGGAATTTGCCCTGGTCAGCGTGCGGGAGACGCGCATCGAGCGCATGATTGCCCTGGGACGCCCGGGAGCGCGCATCGTACGGCGTCTGCAGGAAAACATGGAAGATTTCCTGCCGGCGGTGCAGATTGGCGTTACCCTCTGCAGCCTGGCCCTCGGCTGGATTGGCGAGCCGGCCGTAGCCGCCCTGTTCGAGCACTGGTTCAAGGGCATGCCGCACGCCAAGATTTACTCGCACATGCTGGCGGTGCCGATCGCCTTCGCACTCATTACCTACTTCCACGTTCTTCTGGGCGAGCTTGTGCCCAAGTCGCTTGCCCTGCGCAAGGCAGAAGTGCTGGCGGTCGCCGTGTCGGGCCCGATGGATGCATTCATCCGGATTTCCCGGCCTTTCGTGCGGCTGATGAAATTTTCGGCGCGAATGGTGCTTCGCCTCTTTGGCATGGAAATGATGCAGGGAGGCGAGGTGCACTCGCCAGAAGAGCTGAAGCTGATCGCCACCGCGGCCCGGCGGATGGGCATGCTGCCGGCATTTCAGGAGTCGATTATCCACCGCGCTGTCGAGCTCAATAACGTTCCCACACGCGAGATCATGACCCCTCGGCAGCGGATTTTCGCGCTCCCCAAGGACATGTTGATCGAAGATGCAAATGCGCGCGTGGTAGAGGAGGAGCACTCGCGAGTGCCGGTGTACGATCCGGCGAAAGGCCCGGAGCATATTGTCGGCGTGGTGTACTCGAAGGATTTGTCGCGGCTCATGCACTTTCGCATGACGGCGCAAACCCGGTTTGCGCGTGCTCCCTTTACCGAATTGCGCCTGGGCCAGGTGATGCACGACGTGCTGGTGGTACCCGAGACTAAGCCGGTGCTCGATCTGCTCAGCGAATTTCAGCAGCGGCGACGGCACATCGCCATCGTGGTGGATGAGTATGGTACGACGGTTGGGTTGGTGACGGTAGAAGACGCCATCGAGCAAATTATCGGCGAGGTGGAGGATGAGTTCGACATAGGTCCCAGAGCCGCGGTGCATACGACTTCGGGCGCGGTCGTGCTGGATGGCGGCGTCAACCTCCGCGATCTTGAAACGCAGATGAACTGGCATCTGCCGCGCAGTGGAGGAGTAGAGACGCTGGCGGGTTTCCTGCTGACCCGCCTGGGCAAAATTCCGACCGGCGAGGAGACAGTGGACTTTGAAGGCCGAAGATTTACCGTGGTGGAGATGAGCGATCATCGTATCAGCCAGGTGCGTGTGGAGCGTCTGGAGAATCCGTCCGCCGAGGACGCCAAAACGGACACGGCCAAAGCGAGCCGCGAGGGATAGCCGGTTTTGAATCTTTGCGTGAAGAGTGACCGCGTTGCAGTTTCGAACAGAGGGGCACAAGAGCGACACAGGCGGCTGACTTGGTAGCGCTGCTGAAGCGGTTGCTGTACATCCTGCCGGTGATCTGGCTGGTGGTGTCGATGGTGTTCCTGCTCATCCACCTGGTGCCGGGCGATCCTGTCCAGCAGATGCTGGGTGAGGGCGCCACAGCTTCCGACCTGTCGGCACTCCGCCATCAGTACGGACTGGATGTTCCCCTGGGGCAGCAATACGTGCGTTATTGGCGTGGGGTGTTTCACGGTGACCTGGGCAGGTCCCTCCGGCTCAACGATTCGGTTGCCCACCTGGTGCTGTCCCGCTATCCATACACGTTGGAACTGACCGTGGCGGCGTTGATCCTGGCGCTGGCACTCGCCCTTCCAGCGGGCGTGCTGGGCGCTTTGCGGCGTGCCCGCTGGCAGGACAGTGCGGTAGGTGTGGTGAGCCTGCTGGGGCTGTCGTTTCCCAGCTTTGCGCTGGGGCCGATCTTGATTTTGCTTTTCTCTATCAAGCTGGGTTGGCTTCCGGTTTCGGGCGCCGGTTCGTTTCCTCACCTGATCTTGCCGGCGATCACCATGGGGGGCAGCCTGGCCGCCATTCTTACGCGGATGGTGAGGACAGCCATGCTCGAAGAGTTGAACCAGGATTACATTCGCACCGCGCGAGCCAAAGGGCTGCCGGAGCACGTTGTGGTGTATCGGCATGCGCTGCGGAACGCCATCATTCCCGTGATGACGCTCGTCGGCCTGCAATTTGGCGCCTTGCTGGCCGGAGCGATCGTTACCGAGACGATCTTTTCCTGGCCTGGGATTGGCCGGCTCACGGTTTCCGCCATTTCCAACCGCGATTATGCCCTGGTGCAGGGTTGCATACTCGCGATTGGGCTGACCTATGTGCTGGTAAACCTGCTCACCGATCTGCTCTACACCGTAGCCAATCCCAGGATCCGGAGCTGATCAGCCGACCTCGACTTTCTGGGCGAAGATACCGCCGAACGCCTTCCGCACACCTAAGAAGATGATGAACCACAGAAGTGCGGCGAACAGGGCCGGTGGCAAACCCGCCGGCTCGAGGGAAATATGGAAGAGCAGGATGTTGACGATGACCGGGCCGAGCAGAACAAGCGCCAGGGGAACAAACTGGCCCGAAAGCAGCAACACCGCGCCGACGATCTGAACTGCAAATACAAAATGCAGGTAGAAGGTCGGGTAAAGCAGCCCGAGGAACTGGCCTGCTGGTCCGGGGGGTATTGGGGCGTGCAGGAAGTTGAGGAACCCGTTCAGACCAAAGAACAGGAACAAAAGCCCCAACAGAATACGTGCGATCAAAACCGCAATTTTCATGTCTATCTCCTTGCGTCAGACTGCGATGCTTCGGACCTGCTCCAGATGGGGTTGCAGGAATGTAGCACGGTCGAGCTTGCCGGTCATGATCTGTGAGGTGCCACCGGCCGTCACAAACTTCAGGTCTTTGACTCCAATGAAACTCAGGATGGTGCCGAGGTAGGGGTCGATGAAATTCATCGCTGCGGCTGGCGTTCCGGCCTGGTACACGCCACCGCTGGCGGCCAGAATCGTGGCCTTCTTTCCGGTGAGCAGACCTTTGTGCCAGTCGGGCCCGTAGGCAAATGTGCGGCCGGCGCGCACGACCTGGTCGATCCACAGCTTGACGACAGAGGGAACGCTGAAATTGTGCATGGCTACGCCCAGCACGTACTCGTCAGCTTGTTCGAGCTCAGCAATCCGCTCCTCCGAATAGGCGAGGAGGGCCTTCTGTTCAGGATTGCGAGCTTCGGCTGGAGTGTAGGTGGCTTGAATCCAGGCTTGATCGACGGGCCTGGGAGGGTTGGTGGCCAAGTCGTGATAAATGACCTGCCCAGAAGGATGGGCGGCCTTCCACTTGGCGGCAAATTCGTGAGTCAGTTCGCGGCTGACGGAACTGGCAAGTGGACTCGAATCCAAATGCAAGAGAGTGGGCATGGTTGTCTCCTGGTCGACATTAGTTGTTTAAACGTCGATTGACGTTCTAAGCGATAGACGACAACCGTTGTTTTGCGGATTCTTTTTTTGTGCGAATGAGCTCTAATACAGGGATGACGCCCATTTCTGACTGCGAAGTTCGCGATCCCCGGATACGCCGAACCCGGAAGCTCCTCCAGGGTGCTCTACGTAACCTGATGTTGCAGAAGAGCTTCGATGAAATTTCGGTGCAGGATATTACCGATCTCGCCACCGTGAACCGGGCTACCTTCTATGACCACTACACAGACAAATTCGCTTTGTTGGAAGCCATGGTCGGCGGCGGCTTTCACGAATTTCTGGCCCAGCGGCAAGTCAGCTATCAGGCGGGATGTCCGGGTGCGCTCGCGGCGATCGTCCTGGCTACCTGCGACTACCTGTCTCAGGCTCATTCCGCTGGAGGTTGCGAACATCAAACAGCGTTTGAGCCTCTGATGGATGCGGCGATCGTGAAGACAATTCGGCGGCTGTTGCTGGCCGGCGCGGAGCGGAAGAAGGAAGTGAGGCTGCCGGCGGAATTGATAGCGGCAACTGCCAGCGCCGCCATCTGCGCTGGTGTGAAGCAGTGGTTCGCAACGCCGGACCGCCCCCCGGTTGAGACGCTGGTGGCGCAGATGCAAGGGTTGGTGATGCCTATGCTTGAGGGAGCGTCACCAGTTCCGGTTCCAGAGCACCGCCGCGAATCGTTATCACAGCCAGAGAGATAGGCAGCGAGAAGCGGCGGGGGCCCGCGCTGCCCGGGTTCAGGTAGAGGACGCCCTGGCGCCACTCGATCAGCGGCCGATGGGAATGACCGCTGATGATCGCTGCAAATCCGGCTGCTGAGGGATTCAGATCGAGCGCGTGGCGATCATGCAGCATGTAGAAAGTATGGCCGTGGAGGGTGACGACTTCCGTATCGGGCAGATGGGAGCAGGGTCCCCCTACATCGATATTCCCGCGAATGGCGGTAACCGCGGCGATCGCGCCCAGGGCGTCCAATATCGACGGTTCTCCAACGTCGCCCGCGTGAAGGATGTGATCCACCCCCTCGAGAGCGATGAGGGCTTCGCGCCGAAGCAGCCCGTGGGTATCGGAGATGACGCCGATGCGCGGGCTGGTGGTCATAAGCCGATCAGCAGGCGGGTCCGAGGGTCAAGGTAATCGCGCAGGGCGTCGCCGATAAAGTTAAACGACAAAACACAGAGCATCACGGCGATTGCGGGAAAGACGACCATGTGGGGTGAGTCGAACAGGTGGGAGCGGGCGTCGTTGAGCATCCCACCCCAGCTAGCTGCCGGGGGCGGAAGACCCAGGCCAAGGAAGCTGAGGGTAGCTTCGGCCAATACGGCGCCTGCCATGCCAATTGCTGCCTGAACGATGATGGGCTGCAGGATGTTGGGAAGAATGTGGCGGGTGAAAATGCGCAGGTCAGAGGCGCCGAGGGCGCGCGCCGCCTCGACGAATTCGCGTTCTTTGACCGCCAGGACCTGGGCGCGGACCAGGCGGGCGTAGCCGACCCATCCACCAATAGCCAGAGCCAGGACAAGGTTGAACAGGCCAGGGCCGAGAAAGGCGACAAAAGCGATGGCCAGCAGGATGCCCGGGAACGAGAGAAAGGCATTCATGACAAAGACGTTGAGCAGGGTATCGACAGGGCCGCCATAAAACCCGGCAAGGCCGCCGAGGATGAGCCCGAGGGAGAGCGATAGGCCCACGACGCTCACGGCAACCATCAACGAAAGGCGCGCACCCGAGAGTATGCGGGAGAAGATGTCGCGGCCGAGCTCGTCGGTGCCAAACCAGTGGGCGTGGGAGGGGGGAGCCAGACGGTGGTAGAGGTCAATGGCTGCGGGGTCATATGGCGAGATGGCAGGCGCGAGCACCGCAATCACGACGAACAGTATCAAAAGACAGATGCCGACAACTCCCAGCGGCTGGTGACGTAACGAGCGAGCAAAAGCCATCGATGGCCATGATCGCATATTGTCAGGCGGACCCGGGTTGATAGCATGGGGGGCAAGATGATGCGCAAGCAACAGTGGCTTTGGATGGTGGTGCTGGCGATGCTGATGGTGTCCGGGCGAGCCTGGCCGCAGGATCCTGCAGCGCGACAGTTGCTGGAGTTGGTCAATGCAGACCGGGCACAGAATGGACAGGCTCCGCTGAAATGGGACCCATCGCTGGCCCAGGCCGCGCAGGCCCACGCGCAGCTCATGGCGCAGCAAAGCGAGTTGTCCCATCAGTATCCCGGGGAGCCGGATCTGGAGTCACGCGCCGGGCAGGCGGGAGCACATTTCCGCACGATTGAGGAGAATGTGGCCATGGCGGCAAGCCCGCAAGCCTTGGAACAGGAGTGGATGCATTCGCCTCCGCACCGGGCAAATATCGTCAACGGGAGCATGACGTCGTTCGGTGCGGGTGTAGTGAAACGGGGCGCCTATTACTACGGTGTGGAGGATTTTGCGGCCACGGTCGCGAATCTCGGTCCGCAGCAAATTGAGCAGAAGATCGGGCAATTGCTGCAGCAACGCGGCCTGCAGAACGCGGGAATGACGCAGGATGCGCGGCAGACCTGCGAGATGGATCACGGGTCCGCCGGCGGTTCGCGACCGATGTTCATCATGCGCTGGGAAGGCACGGATCTGACCCGGCTGCCGGATGTCCTGGAACAGAAGATTTCTTCCGGCCGCTATCACAAGGCAGCAGTAGGGGCCTGCGATTCTGGGAATCCGTCGCAGGGCTTCACGACGTATAAGGTCGCGGTCTTGTTGTACTACTAGCAGGGTGCTGAAAAAGTCAGATCTTCGAAGAAAACGCCTCAGGAGCTTCTAAAGAATCTGCGTGAAAACCATATGGAGGGTTAGTCCCGCAGGGACGGCTGAAAATTACCCAGGATGAAATCCCGGGGACTGCCAGCCTGGCAAGAACGCGAGCGGGAGTATTTCTAACCAAGTTCGGCACCCCGGACGATGTCCTGGGTAATTCTCAGTCGTCTCCTTCGACAAGCTCAGGACAGGCTCTGCGGGACTGGATCGTGTTCTGATCCTTTCCCCTGGACATCGTCCTGGACTGACGTCCTGGGCTACTTTCAGCAACTTTCAGCCGTCCCTTCGGGACTAAATGGTAGTTCTCGCGCGGCATCTGAGGCCCAAACGATTTCAAGTATTAACGGCGCGACTAAACTGGTGTTCTGATGCAGCAGCTTACCAGTGGAATAGGCCCGTAGACAGGCTTCCCGTCGGCGGAGCAGGGGTTTGAGGATATATGAGCGATGTGGTGGTGGTCGGAGCGGGACTTGCCGGGCTCAGTTGTGCGTTGTCTCTGGAGCGCCTCGGCGTAAATGTAACGCTGCTGGAGTCGAGCGACGCTCCCGGGGGCCGCATGCGTACGGACTTTATAGAGGGTTTCCGGCTGGATCGCGGATTCCAGGTTTTGCTGACAGCATATCCGGAAGCCAAACGGCAGCTCGACTACGCCAGTCTGCAATTGAAGAAGTTCGAGCCCGGTGCGTTGGTATGGCATGGGGGCAAATTCCATCGCTTCGCCGATCCGTTCCGTGATCCTACAGGTGGGGCGCGCATGCTCTTTGACTCGTTCGTTCCCCTCAAGGATAAATTGCAGGTGGCGAAGCTCCGTGCACGCGTGCAGAGGGGCTCCATTGAGGCGATCTTCACCCGGTTGGAAAAGACGACGCGCGACTATCTGCAGGCGGTTTCGTTCAGCGCCCAGATCACTGAGCGCTTTTTTGAGCCTTTCTTCGGCGGCGTTTTCCTGGAGCGGGAACTGGTGACCTCAAGCCGTTTCTTTGAATTCCTTTTTCGTATGTTCTCATCCGGGGACGCGGTCGTGCCGGCAGCGGGAATGGAACAGATACCGTTGCAATTGGCGGCAAAGCTGCGGCCCGGTACGCTGGTGACGGGCGCACGTGTGCGAAATGTGACTCGCAATGCGCACTCTTTCGTAGTGGATCTCGAGGGCCGAGAGCCGCTGCAAGCGCGCGCCGTGGTGCTTGCGGTGGAAGGCAATGAAGGCAATACGCTGCTGGGGGGTGTGGGAGGGTGGCGTCTGCCGGAAGTGCGCGGCTGGAATAAGACGACAGCATTTTGCTATGCGGCTGAGCGGGCGCCTGCAGACGAGGCGATCCTGCTGTTGAATGGGGAGGGACGCGATGCCGGGCCGGTGAACCATGTCGCCGTGATGAGTGCAGTTTCACCGGCATACGCGCCGCCTGGAGCGCACCTGGTGGTGGCCAACGTCGTGGGGGAGGCTCCCGCAGAGAGCCCGAAAGTGATGCGCCTGGAAGAGGCGGTACGGGTTCACTTGCGGCAGTGGTTCGGCACCGCGGTCGATACCTGGAGGCTGCTGAGAGCCTATCCTCTCGCCCAGGCGCTCCCGCAGCAGCGGCATGCGGAGTGGGAGCAGTCGCCGGTTCGTGTCGGTGGCAGCGGAGGCGTCTACATGTGCGGAGACTATCGGGAAACGGCCTCGATCCAGGGAGCCCTGGCTTCGGGCAGGCGGGTGTCCGAGACCGTCGCTGCCGATCTGGTCAAGCTCGCGAGCTAGTTGCGGCCGCTCTTGCGGAATACGCCTGCTCCGGAACGGAAAAGCTGGCCCCTGGGAAGGGCAGCCTTTGACGATGGACAACCGGTTTAGGGTAGAATGGCCTTCAGAGACGTTCCCGCCAGGACACTCCTCAGTAGCTCAATGGCAGAGCATTCGGCTGTTAACCGAAGGGTTGTAGGTTCGAGTCCTACCTGAGGAGCCAAACTCACAATTGTTCATTCCTTCTTTTTCGGGACTTGCGCGCAAGGTGTGCAAACAGCGCCTCTTCTTATTGTCCTCCGGCTAATGCAATAAAATCCTCACCTTCGAAAGCACCATCCCCGCTTTTGTTGCGATAGCAGGCGTCGAATCCACGTCGACTCTGCATCGCAAAGGTTAGTGCTTTTGCTCGCTATGGACTGAAGGGGGAGATGCACCAGCTGGCTCGGGCCTTTTTCGAATCTGCAACTTTGTTTGATCATGACCGGCTGCCGGAAGTGTTTGCCGGGCACCCCGGACGGAGGAAACACCATTCCCGGGGATCTATACGCAAGCCGACTGGCCGCAGGCTTGGTCCAGTTGAGATGCAGTGGCGCTTCTGGCAGACGGGCGTTTTACGGGACTCCTGATGAGGCGCCAATTCGATCGCCTCTCACAACTCTGCCGGATACGTGAAGTCCTAGACATATCCGACCGCGCAATCTGGCGTATCCGAGTTGTGTGTTTCGCTGTAGAGTGCAACAACGCCAGCAGGACCGCACTTACAGTTACGAATGGGTGTCTCGCATCCAAGCTCATATGGGTGTAGGGAGTTCCCAGATCAGCCGATGAACATAGCCCAGGTTGCGCCGCTCTACGAGAGCGTACCGCCGGCACTCTACGGCGGGACAGAGCGAATCGTCTCATACCTCACGGAAGAGCTCGTGCGTGAGGGCCACCAGGTGACCCTGTTTGCGAGCGGTGACTCCAGGACGCGCGCCCGGCTTCGACCAATGTCAGACCGCGCTCTCCGTTTGCATTGCGGAAAGCTTACTGATCCCCTGGCTCACCACATGCTTCTACTTGAGCATGTCACGAGAGAAGCGCATGCTTTCGATATCGTACATTTTCACCTCGACTACCTTCCCTTCCCTATGATTCGACGGCTCGAACTCCCGGCTGTGACCACCCTGCATGGGCGTCTTGATATACCCGACCTCGTTCCCATCTTCAAGGAATTCCGTGATATGCGTCTTATCTCGATCTCGAATGCGCAGAGAGCGCCTCTTCCCTGGGCTGGGTGGTATGCAACGGTACATCATGGCGTGCCCGCCGCCATTTACCGGCAGGGAGCCGGCAGCGGGGGCTACCTCGCGTTTCTGGGACGCATCGCACCGGAGAAGGGGGTGGATCGTGCAATTGAGATTGCCCAGCGTGTGGGGATGCCGCTGCGTATTGCGGCCAAGGTGGACAACGTAGATAAAGCGTATTTCGAAGGAAGCATACGCGGTTTACTCCGTAATACGGACGTGGAGTTCGTGGGAGAGATCAGTGATCAGGAAAAAGATGACTTTCTCGGGCTGGCGCACGCCCTGCTCTTTCCCATTGACTGGCCAGAACCGTTCGGGCTTGTCATGATCGAAGCTTTGGCCTGCGGAACGCCGATCATTGCATTTCGCGGCGGCGCAGTGGAAGAGCTGATTCGAAATGGGGTTACAGGCTTTGTTGTCGACAACGTCGAAGGGGCAGTCCAGGCCATAGGCGGCCTCGACCGCATTGATCGATCTGTTTGCCGCCGCGAGTTCGAGCAGCGCTTCAGCGTTGATCGCATGTGTCGCGATTACGTCCGAATTTACCGGCAAATCGTTGCGGGCTCTAAAGCACCTTCCCTGGCCACCCATCAATTCGCAGGAGATTCGTTACCAAATGCCTTCACCACCAAGACGCCCTAGCGACGTTATTGAAGTCGATCAGCATTTCTACATTCGGGCTTCCTCTTCTTTGGCAGACGACAGAACACGAGTGTTGCTGAACGGCGATACCTTCGCCGTATTTGACCGGAACGGAGACGTTCAGCCGGTGGGGTTCGGACAGCAAGGAGTGTTTTATCAGGAAATGCGGCATCTCTCGCGTGTCCAACTGAATATCTGCGGGACTCGGCCCTTGCTTCTCAGCTCTACCGTCCGCGATGACAACATTCTCTTCGCCGTCGACCTGACCAATCCGGAGCTGACGCTGGCTTCAGGGGAGAGCCTCAGCCGGGGAACCCTCCACATATATCGCACAAAGTTCTTGTCCGAGACCGGCTGTTACGAAAGGATCACGGTCCACAGCTTCGAAGAGAAACCTGTGGATTTGGAGCTCACCCTGGATTTCGAAGCAGATTTTGCAGACATCTTTGAGGTTCGCGGCCAAAAGCGCAGCCGCCGGGGCGAGTTGTTCGCCCCGGCCCTGGAGGACTCGGCGCTTCTGCTTGCTTATCAAGGGCTGGATGGCATCCTCCGCAGCACGCGCATTCATAGCGACATGGGCCAGGTGAATGTGCCTAACCAGCTGATTAACATACCGCTGCGTGTCGAGCCGCAAAAGGAGGTGAGCTTCACGCTGACTGTTGACTGCGTTCGCTCCAGCCAGAAGCCCCCGGCCGTCTCTTATGACGTAAAGCTACACGATCTGAGCCGCCGGCGTAGTTCAGGACCGCTTGCGCACGTCGGAATCACGACTTCTGACGAGCGAATGAACAAGTGGATCCGGCGATCGCACGCAGACCTGATGATGATGCTCGCGCCGACTTCCTTCGGCGTCTACCCATATGCCGGCGTCCCCTGGTTCAGTACGGTTTTTGGTCGCGATGGAATCATCACCGCTCTACAGTTGCTCTGGTTGGCGCCCGAGGTGGCGCGGGGCGTTCTCTCTTTTCTGGCAGCGACTCAGGCCACTTCGTTCGACGCGGAAAGGGATGCGGAGCCGGGCAAGATCCTGCATGAGATGAGGAAAGGTGAAATGGCGGAGATGAAGGAGGTTCCCTTCGGCCGCTACTACGGAACGATCGATGCCACACCCTTATTTGTTGTTCTGGCGACCGCCTACTATGAGCGCACCGGCGATCTCGATTTTCTTCGCAAAATCTGGCCGAACCTTCTGGCGGCCCTTGATTGGATCGACAAATGTGGCGACCGGGACGGCGATGGGTTCGTGGAGTATGCCCGGTACTCTGATTCCGGACTTGTGCAACAGGGGTGGAAAGACTCGAGCGACTCGGTATTTCATAGTGATGGCGCCCTCGCGGTAGGCCCCATTGCGCTATGTGAGGTCCAGTCGTATGTGTATGCGGCAAAACGTGGGATGACCTTGCTGGCGAAGGAGCTGGGAGACTTGGCGCTTTCACAGAACCTTTCTCGCCAGGCTTCTGATCTATGCGCCAACTTCAGATCGCGCTTCTGGTCAGACGAAATCTCCATGTTTGTGCTCGCACTGGATGGCGAGAAGAATCCTTGCCGCGTGCGTTCCTCCAATGCCGGCCACTGTCTTTTCTCGAGCATTGCTTCGAGTATCCAGCACAGTATGATCAGTGATGTCGTGCTTGGTCCGGCGTTTTATTCGGGATGGGGTGTCCGAACGATCGCCACCACGGAGAAGCGGTTCAATCCAATGTCGTATCACAACGGGTCCGTCTGGCCGCATGACAATGCCTTCATCGCCTGGGGTGCGTTGCGGGAGAGGCAGAAAAAAGTGCCGCTTCAGATATTGTCCGGCTTGCTTGAGCTATCGTCCGAAGTCAACTCCCAACGCCTGCCTGAATTGGTCTGTGGGTTCGCGCGCCGTCAGGGCAAAGGGCCCACTTTGTATCCGGTTGCGTGCGCTCCGCAAGCCTGGGCTGCGGGCGCCGTCTTTATGGCCTTGCAGGCCTGCCTCGGGCTGGAGGTTTGTGCCCGGGAGAAACGCGTGTATCTCCACTATTCCGCGCTTCCTGAGTGGCTCAAGCAGGTGCACATTTCCGATCTGCGAATTGACGACGCGTGTGTCGACCTGGCATTTGAAAGATATTCGGAAGGTGTCGGGGTCAATATTCGCCGCAGAACCGGAGATATTGAAATTGTGGCGTTGCACTAGCGCACGCCGAAGCATTGTGGGTCTCGCCGGGATCCGCGATTGCGCTCCATTCGTACTCGTGCGCGATCCCTGGAAGGTGCCGATGCTGCCGCCAAAGGGTGTGAGGCAAAAAGGGCAACTTGCGAACTTAGGCCAAGCATCTTCGTAGGTAAGGGTTCGTATTCCGCTTGCGAGTCAAAGGCTTTGGTTATGACGCTACGGCGCCACCTGCCTCGTAGATCGCAAAGCATTTTCGCTACTGCCGCGCTCTCAACGAGACTCGTAAAGCGATCCGACCGCCTATCGGAGCGCTCGTCTCACCGGAAGCAGCGCTTCTCAAAGATAACCAGCGGCGCTGGGACTTTGGCGTCCAGTCACAAAACAGGAGTAGAGCATGGCTAATGAAGAGCAAAGAGCAGGAAGTGAAACCAGGCAATTGGAAAGGCGCCCGCAACAATCAACCACCGCCTCGGGCGAGCCATTCTATCTGAGCCCACGGGAATTTCTCTCTCCGTTCTCACAGATGAGAAGATTCACCGAGGAAATGGATCGCATGTTTGGAGAGTTCGCCTCGGGAGGGTCGTATGGCGAACGAAATTTATGGTCCTTTCCCATCGAAATATCCGAACGGAATGAGCGCCTGGTTGTACATGCGGAGCTTCCGGGACTCAAACCGGAAGATATCAAGGTAGAAGTCAATCACAATTCTCTCGTGATCCAGGGCGAGCGACGCTCTGAGGAAAATACAGGAGGAAAGGGCGTGCACCGGACGGAACGCCGCTACGGGCAGTTCTATCGAGTCATTGCCCTGCCGGAGGGGATTCAGCCGGAAGAGATCAACGCAAAATTCGAAGATGGGGTTTTAGAGGTAAGTGCACCGCTTCCGAAGGAGCAGGCAAACCGGCGCCAGATACCAGTACAGCGGGGTAATTCGAACAGTAGTCGCGCTGGTGAAAATGGGACGGCGGAAGCCTCGAAGCAGACGGAGCCGCGCCAAGCGGCTTGAAATATCGAGTCCTCATGGTTGCGAAAATGTGCGGCGCTGCATGTTCCTGGGCAGAGCCGCACATTTCGTAAAGCGAGCTCTCTGCCTTTGGCAGAGTGTCTCGGAAGCCCCTAAACTCCCGCCCCTAAACTCCCGCCCCTAAACTCCCGATGGACAGATGAATTTCCATAAAGCTGGACAGACGGACTCGAATTAACCGGCGACAACTCTTCCCGGGAAAAGCTATCGGGTAATGGTCAGCCAAGTTGGTTGTATCGTTTTCCGGCTTTCCAACCGATGCTCGATGCAACGAACGACTCTCGTTCCCGTAGTCGCAACCCCTCTTGCAATTTCTCATCACCCCCCCGCTGCGTTGGACAGGCTTCGGCAAAGCGCAGTCGATCACCGACATGGCCTGTACGGTAAACTCTGGAATCGTCTGAGCAAGACGTGCGGCGAGCACAGCCTGTGGTGTGATTGCGATCTCTGCTTTCTTGCGGGCGACAGCGCCTACAATTCCCCGAGCCGCGCAACGGGCGCTTGCCGAGATGCCAGGCAAGTTGGCCAACAGGCTGAAGCTGCGAGCACTGCGACCGCGCCCACACCCAGGGTGGCCACCCCGGCCGTTGCTGCCACTGCGGCCGTGCCCGTTGCGACATACCGTTTGAAAATCACGTTTTCGCTCCCTTAGAGGATGCGCCCTGAACCGGCTTATTAGGATTGTCTTCCCCTTATTGCGACGCGTCACCCGCCACCACCCATTCCAACATCCTCCCTAAAAAGTTAAGAAGCCGCCGGCGGCGAGAGCTCTCCACCCTTCGTGGGTTGGCGCTGCGTTCACAACAAACCTAGCTCATTGCGGGATCGCAAGGCGAGGAATAGGTGGACGTGTCCCAACCGCAGCCGAAGCCGGTCAGAGAGCTTCCCGCCTGGGTGACCTGACGCTATGTGATGACAGTCACAGCGGTTATTCACCGCAACGGGCAAGCTGGTTTAGCAGCTGACGGGAGCCGGAAGTGCTGGGAATCCTCAAACTTGCCTACAAACTCCTGGTCAATGACCGCGCCAAGTTCACTGCACTGCTAGTGGGAATTACTTTTGCCGTTTTTTTGATTGTCATGATGACCTCCATTTTCGCGGGTGTTCTGGATCGGGCTTCGGCCACGGTCATCAACATAGGCGCAAGCATCTGGGTCATGGACCCGGCAGTGCAGACGGTTGCCAACACAATTGGCATGCCCGATTACATACTGGATGCCGTTCGCAGCGTACGAGGAGTCAAGTATGCTGTGCCCCTTTTTTCCGGCGGCGCGCTGGTCAAGCTGGAAGACGGTACCTATCAATCTGTGAACGTAATCGGTTTGGACGACACCAGCCTCTTCGGCCGGCCGCCAATGGAAGAGGGAGACATCGGCAGCATTTTTGCCGAAAACTCATTCATCATCGTTCACGATTCGGAGTTTTCGAAACTCGGCAGCCCGCATGTCGGAACGACGTTCGAGTTGAACGATAACCGAGGGGTGGTAGTCGGTATCGCAAAAGTTTCCACCAGCAGCCTTTTTGGGGTACCAACCCTCTACACCACTTATTACCGCGCAATCCAATACATTCCTAATCCCCGCTTCACGATTTCCTATGTTCTTGTCGAACCGAAGTCCGAGCAGGACATAGCGATTATCCAGGAAGAAGTTCAGAAGCTTGGTTACTTAGCGCTTACAAAAAGCCAGTTCGAGGCCAGAATCTCAGCATTTTATAAGTACCAGACGGGCGTGGGGATGAATCTTCTGCTGATGACCATCTTCAGTTTCGTGGTCGGCCTTTCTATTTCCGGACAGACCTTCTACACGTTCATTCTCGAAAACCTCGATAAGTTCGGCGCACTCAAAGCGATTGGCGCG
>DATJNV010000080.1:0-3779 GCA_035507705.1 Acidobacteriaceae bacterium | reverse complement strand
ACTGCCCATTGGCAAGGACGCAGGTGCCCACGCCCTCCGCGACTGCGACCAGCACTGCATCGCGAACGCCATCCATTCGCGCGAAGGTCAGTTCGGCCAAAAGACAGGCGGTTGCGTCATTTTCCATCATTACGGGCAGTCCCATTTTGGTCTCGACCAGTTTTTTGATGTCGAAATCGGGCCATTTCAGGTTAGGGGCAAAGATCAACCGCTGTGTTGCGGGGTTCACTCTTCCGGGCAGACTGATGCCGATGCCCTCGGTCGATTTGCGAGGGGCGGTGCGCCGTATCCGCTGCATGCAGTCGATGATCAACTGCATGGAAGGCGCCGGATCGGAAGTAATCGGCACGGGCCAGCGCGAGAGCAGCCTTCCATTCAGGTCCACTAAAGCGACGCTGGCCTGTCTGGGATGAATGTCGATGGCGATCGCTACCATATCTCCATTCAGCCCGACCAGCGTCGGCCTGCGTCCCCGCGGCAGCGAACCCATTGCGCCTTCGCGCACCCAATTCTCTTCGATGAGCTGTTCGACGATTTGCGAGATCGTGCTTCTCCCAAGGCCTGAACGCCGCGCGAGATCAGCACGCGAGATGGGCTGGCTGGCTCGAATCAACTCCAGGACAATATCCCTGTTGATGATTCGCGCAGTCTCGCTTGAGGCGAGTTGCATTTCAGTCAAATCGATATGTCGTATGCCATGCCTGTCGTGCCGCAATTTCCGGAACCCCTTCTCTAAAGAATGCACCCGGCTGCACCAAACGCGATGATGGACCTTGGTGTACCCCTTCGGGGGAATAACGAAGCATATCATCAAGAGTCAATTTTCACGAGCGAGTCTTAGGCTGTCCCGCGCGATTTTGTTTCTGCACAGGACAAAGGTGCGCACTTCCGGCGCCCGAAGCGATAAAACGGGAAATAAAGAGGCATGAGCAGGCAGGATTATAGTTGCCCCGGACCTGCGAAATTCCGTCCCCGCCGATTTACTCCCTTGTGTTTACAAAAAGATACGGCCACAGCGCTTACGCACAATTTGCCCTTGACAGTCGTGAAAATGTGTATCTATAGTTTCGGTCGCAAACAAAACATGGCCTTTCCGATCTAGGAAAACACCCATCTTTGGATCTCGAGGCCGCATGTTTGGTTTCCGCTAATGAGCGGACGGGTTTTGACGGGAAATTTTTCAGGAGGCAGTTCAAAGATGAACAACGCGTCGGACATTCTTATTCAGCGCAAAAGAAAATACGGTCTGCGGCAATTCCAGAGAAAGGGCTGGTGGACTCTCCCTCTCATCGGATTGGTGTTGCTATTTCTGCCCGGACCTCTTGCTCATGCACAAACCACAGCCCAGTTGACGGGAACCGTGGAGGACAACACTGGTGCTGTCATACCCGGCTCGCAGGTTACGCTGACCAACGAAGGGACAGGCCAGTCGCGCGTAGTCGAAACGAACGGAGAAGGGCTGTATGCCTTTCCCGCACTGACGCCCGGCTCCTATACTCTGAAGGCCGTCGCGAAAGGCTTTCAGCCCAAGCAAATTGTCGGAATCGTGCTGCACGCCGGAGACCAGCGTACAGTTCCGGCGTTTACGCTGACGGTGGGCTCTTCCGCCACGACGATCACCGTCAATGCAGCGGCCGAAATGATTCCCACCGATAGCGGCCAGCGCACGGACGTCATCGACTCCAAGCAGATCGAGAACCTGGCTCTCGTTGGCCGCGACACGACAGAACTGCTGAAGGTGCTGCCGGGCGCGACGACGGTTTCCTCCGGTCTGACGCAAAACAGTCCGATGTATACCGATCTGAACGTGTCGGTACAGCAGAGCGCTGTCGGAAACGGCATCGACATCAACGGCGCAGTGAACCGCGGCGGTACGGCACTGCTGTCGGACGGCGCCAATGTCATCGACCCGGGCAACATGGCGTCTTCGGTCTCGATCATCAATCCGGATATGACTGCGGAAGTCAGCGTGCAGGCGTCGAACTTCAGCGCCGAGGTCCCATTCGGCCCGGTTGTGATCAGCACGATCAGCAAATCGGGCACGGAGCACTACCACGGCGAAGTCTACTTCGACGCGCGCAACAGCGTGCTGAACGCGAACAATTGGGCGAATAACCATGCGGGTATCCCGCAGGGGCCGCAGCACTACTACTACCCGGGCGGCAACTTCGGCGGTCCAGTTCCGGGCACCAACAAGAAACTGCTGTTCTGGGCCGGATATGAACGGTGGCTGCAGAACCAGGGCAACTCGAACGTGCTCACGTCGTATATTCCCAGCCCCGAAATGATGGCCGGGGATTTCACCACGGACAACGCGGACAACAATACGCTTTGCCCCACCGGATTTTACGGCAGCCCGTCAGGGCAGTGGCCGCAGGGCGCATGGTGCAACGATCTTTCCGGAACGGTTTTCCCGGATGGAAGCAGTATTCCGCAGGATGCCTCCGGCACCGGTACCACGCCGAACTCGGGCAATAAGATTCCTTCTCAATTCATCGATCCGGGTGCAGCGGCGCTTGCCAAGATCTGGCCCAAACCCAACGCCAACCCGGCTACCAGTATCGGCCACGTCAATTACTACCAGCCAATCGAGAACATCAATAACGGATGGATCTATCGTGTGCGGCTCGATTATCAGCTTGGGGAAAACACGAAGATCTACGGCTCCTACCAGCAGGCATACGACTCGCAGTTAGCGCAGGGCAACGGCGCGCACCTGTACTGGACGCCGGGCAACGCTATTCCCTACCCTGGTGGCGGCGAGTCCGAAGCTTTCCGCGGCAAATCACTGGCCGGGCACTTCGTACATAACTTCAGCTCCACGATGACCAATGACTTCATGGCGGCATGGGCCTTCGGCAGCTTCCCATTTGTCCAGCCGAACCCCTCAGCGGCCTACCGGAGCACCCTGGGCTATCCCTACGGCAAGGTCTTCCCAACCACTTCTCTCAATATTCCCGCATACGCCTCTGCCGGCAACTTCACCTTCCCGGACTTTTCGCAGGCTTCCATCTTTGACAATCCTCCGGGACAATATGCAGTCCGCAAGGAGGCTCCGCAGTTCAACGACGTGCTGACCAAGGTCTGGGGGGCGCACACAGTTAAGATGGGGGCGTTCACACAGAACACCGACAACTACCAGAGCACCTTCAGCACCTTTCAGGATGGAGATCTTACAATCAACGGCGGGCAGAATCCGAATATTATCACTGGAAACCCGCTTGGCTCCTATAACCCCGTGGCCCAGTTCACGATGGGCATCCTGACGGGCTACAGCGAAAATAATGCGTCTCCTATCGCTGATACAGCCTACCAGGCGACCGCGGCTTTTGTTGACGATACCTGGAAGACGACCCGGCGCCTTACCCTCAGCCTGGGCGCGCGCGTGGAGCACATCGGCCACTGGTATGACCGTGATCACATCGGCATGGCGGTTTTCTATCCTCTGCGCGTACTGCCTGACTACAACGCGGGCAAATATGCTCCGGGATTTTACTGGCATGCCATCGATGCAGGCGTTCCGCTGAGCGGCCAGCCGAACCGCTTTGCCTACTTCGATCCCAGATTCGGCCTTTCCTACGATCTGTTCGGGACGGGCAACACCGTGATTCGCGGCGGCTGGGGCGTGTACCGCTTCGTGACCCAGGTCAACGACGTCGCGCCGCCGCTGACGACCGCGCAGGATGTGCTCGGCTACAGCCTGCCCGGCCAGAAGACAGTCATGCTTTCGCAGCTCAGCGATCTGGCCTATAAGCCCTGCACCTCTCAATGTATAAATG
>DATJNV010000079.1:0-13686 GCA_035507705.1 Acidobacteriaceae bacterium | reverse complement strand
GGGACGGCCCGGAAGCGACCCAGTGATCCACTTCCAGCAACGGCAACGACGCCAGGTTGGATTGTCCTTCTTGGGGCATTTGGAGGAGTGTCGAGTGTAGACCGTAAGCATGATGCTCACAGGGTAGCACTCGTACAAAATTGGTACAAATTCTACAACTACGATTTATCCACAGATTAAATTATTGATTATATTGTACTTAATGTTGGTGGAGGCGGCGGGAGTCGAACCCGCGTCCGAAATCCATGTCAGCAGAGAGACTACATGCGTATTCGATTCCGAAGGTTTCGCACGCCGCGCTCAGAACCGACAAGATGCGCGTCGCACTAGTCCGAGGATCTCATTCCTACGGCTCGGACCGGACCGCAGGAACCAGCCTGCTGTGCGACGTTCTTCCGCAGCCCACAGGCGAAGCCACGGAGAACGGCTACTTAGTTAATTAAGCAGCAAGTGCTAGATTGTTGTTAGCAATTATTGTTTTGCAAGCGATTACGGGTGCTCACACCCCGGCATGCCTCTCAGCCTAATCGATCCCGTCGAAACCGTGACGCCCCCTTGCCACTATTATATTCCGCTACATTCCGATGGAATTGAGGTCGATCGTTTCGAATTCCTTTGCCATAATTCCGGCTCGGATCTGCTCCACGCTCTTGCCCTTCAGTGACATCTGATAGGCGTAATACCCCTCTTTGGCGCAGGTGGAACATTCCGCTCCATGCATCCCTTCGAAGCAGCTGTGCAGGCTCGTATGCCCCATGTTCCGATCACAGCGGCAGTAGCAGGGCAGCTGATAGAGCACTTTGGGGATCTTGGCTGCATCCACGTAAACCGCTTTTTGCCACGGGTATTGGAACATGGGCCCGGAAAGCTGACTCCCCGAAAGAAGCGGGGGCAGCTTGGTTCCGCGGGCTGGAGCCGTTGCATGGTATGCGGGAACGTTCTCGTCTGTGATCCACTGAGCATAAGCCGCCACTGTCAACATCCCTATTGCCAGACACACCAAAAATCTCCGCATTCCTACTCCTGGAAGCCAGTTTAACGCGGAATTGAGAGGGAGAGATTAGAGACCGGAGTTGACCGCCAGTTCGGTGCTCAGATTGCAATCAACAGTTCAGCGGCAGAGCAGTAAACCCCTGGAAATGAGCAAAAAAAGGCGGCACGAACGGTATTTTGTCCGTGCCGGGAGGCCAGTGACGCAACTTGTACTTAAAACCGCGCCGTGGGAGCCTGATTCCTCAACCACGACTGAACACATATTAACAGATGTCGATCTCGAACTTCCAGTTGCAAACGCCGAATTTCGTTAAAAAATGTATTTTCGGCGTGCCAAAATACCGTTTACTGTATTTCTCCTTGGGCTCATCACCCTTCCATCACGTAGACGCGACTTCCCGGCATAAGTTTCGGTAGAAGCTGCATTCTTTCAGATTTTTTATCAGGTCACCATGCCGCCCGGAGAGTTCGCTGTCGTGAACAGTCCATCGTTGGAGGACAAAGCCCCCAAGCCCAGCAATTTCTGGCGAACCAGCCTATTGCTGGCAACATCTGCAGCTTTAGGCGGAATTGCTGTGGCCATCTGGAATCGGCGAACCCTGGCGCAGATGCGGCAATCCAGCGCGGGCGAACCAGGAGCAGACGAGTGAAAATCCTTGCCGAAAAAAGGAAGAGCACTGCCAACACCGATCGGTTTCGACTCCGGATTATAAGCCCTTAGTGATGTATAGATCGGCGAGGCGATCCCGTGACGACTCCTAGGAAAGAAGTGAGTCAATCTCTCGGGCCATCTTCAGATCGCGTTCCGTTAGCCCGCCCTTATCGTGGGAAATCAGCGCCAATCTGACTTTGTTGTAGCGGATATCGATGTCGGGATGATGCCCGGCTTTTTCCGCTTTTTCAGCCACCTGATTGACGAACTTCATAGCGGCCAGGAAGTCAGGAAACTGCAAGTGGCGCACGATCTCCTGACCCTCGAGTTTCCATTGGGGAAGGGAACGAAGTCGATCGCGAACGATTTCGGGGCTCAGCACACTCATGGTCAAGACCTCTGACGCGTGTTCAAGCGAAAGGATTGCGCAGCCGCGGACCCTTGGGCTCGAGCTGCAGGGGAGCGAATTTTTTCGACTGTTGCGTGATCTCAGCGCGCAGATCTTCCCATAGCTGGTCCGGCAAGCTCAAGTAGACCTCGACTACTTTCGGATCGAATTGGGTGCCGGAACAGCGTTTGATTTCCAGGCGGGCTGCCGCAAAGGTGGTTGCCTTTCGATAGGGCCGGTCCGAAGTGAGAGCGTCCAGAGTATCGGCTACGGCGAAAATTCTTGCTCCGAGCGGGATCTGCTCTCCTTTGAGCTTGCGTGGATAACCGGTGCCGTCGTAATGCTCCTGATGTGCGTAGACGATCTCGGCTGCCTCTTGCAGAAAAGGAATCTTGCGCAACATCTGGTAGCCCCGAGCACAATGCTCGCGCATCACTTTTTGCTCATTGGCCTGCAATCTGCTGGGTTTGAGCAGAATGGCATCAGGAATAGCCATTTTTCCGATGTCGTGCAAAAACGCTCCACGCGCCACGATTGGAATCTGGTTCGGGGGAACGCCCGTCCCACGAGCCAGCGCGATGGTAAAAGCCGTCACCCGCTTGGAATGACCCTCGGTCTCCGCATCTTTCAAGTCCAATGCATCTCCGAGTGCCTCGAGCGTGATGTCATAGGACCGTTCCAGGTCAGAAATGGCCTGGTGCAACATACCGGTTCGGGCATTCACCATCTGCTCCAGATCCTGCCGGTACATCGCGTTTTGTTGTACCAGCCGGCGATAATCGATAGCCCGTTTGACCGCCACCAGCAGCTGGTCCTTTTCGAACGGCTTCAACAGGTAGTCATAGGCTCCCTGTCGAACCCCTGCAAGGGCCAGATCCATGTAGCTGTTGGGCCCTATGAGAATGAGGGGAGTGTCCGGTTGGATCTTGAGCGTTTTCTCCAACAGACCGTTGCCGTTGAGGCCGGTTGTGGTCAGATCCACAATCACCACATCGTAGGGCGGATCCTTTTCGAGGTGCTGCACGGCCTCATTGGTTCCATTCGCCAGCACCGTCGCATAGTCCGCACTTTTTAGCATGCGGTCGATCTCCATGCGGCAATGCATCTGCTCGTCGATTACAAGAACACGCGCTGAACCGCTTGCTGTCTCCATAAATACTTGCCATCCGGTTCTTCCGGGAAGGCGCCTTTCTTGTCACCAATACGACTTGTGAGCATCTGGAAACAGTGAATCCAGTGCCTGCCGGCAGCATCGTACGCGCTGGCAGTCCGCTGATGGGGCGAGGGCCGGGCTGGAGCTGGTCTTCTCTCGCAGGAGCAAGAACCGCGTTCATTTGAGTCTATCTTCAACTGATATCGATGGTGTGGAATCTTCCGTCCTAAGTCGAAGGAGTGGAGCAAACTGTTATACTCCGTGAAAGGTATAACCCTGGCTTTTCACAACAGCAGGGAAGACGAGCGCTAGCGGGTTCACCGAGGTATTAAATTTTTCAGGCCGACGTTGGCCTAGTCTGGTGTGGCTTTGTTCAATTTTGAGCGCGAGTTTTCCCCAAAATCGAATCTCGTGGCCTCTCAGGCTGCCGAGCAGTCCGTAGATCAACAGAGGCGGGACGTTTATGAAAGCCACCGTCATCGTGCTTTTTCCCTCGCCTTCTACATGACCGGCAACGAACTCGAAGCCGAAGAGATCCTTGCTAACACGTTCGTGCGCGCCTTCCAACAGAACGAACGCCCGGACGGATTCGCGGTAGATTGCGCGCTGGTTGCCGAACTCAATAAGCGGTTTGACCTGCAACAGGAAGAACCAGCAGCGGTCCCGTCTCCTGGCACCGGACTGCACCGAAACGTTCGCCGACCTGACCTTGAGGTTGCGGTCCGCAACCTGCCCTCAATCGAGCGCCTGCTCTTCCTGCTGCGTGACGTGGAGGGCTACACGCCCGCCATGATCGGCCGCCTCCTCGATATGCCTGAGGCAAAAGTGCAACGGACCTGTTTCTCGGCTCGTATCCGGCTGTATCAAGGTTTGGCCGAACAAGACCAGACCGAAGCTGCCTGACAGCCAGCCGCAAGCGGGCACGACTCTTCATCCCTGAGCTTTTCTTCGTCGGGCAGCCGCCCACCCTTCCTTGATCGTCTGCCGCGCCCGGCCCAGTGCGAGAGCATCTTCCGGCACGTCTTCGGTGATGCAGGATCCGGCGGCAATGTAGGACCCGTTGCCCAGCTTCACGGGGGCTACGAGCGTAGAGTCGCTGCCCACGAATACCTGGTCCCCGATGACGGTTGTGTGCTTGGCTGCTCCATCATAGTTGCAGGTGATCACTCCCGCCCCCACGTTGACTTTTTCCCCGATCTCCGCGTTTCCCAGATACGTCAGGTGATTCGCCTTGGAGCCTTTTCCCATTCGAATTTTTTTCGTCTCGACAAAGTTGCCGATACGCGCGCCTTCGCCGATTTCGCTCTCTGGCCGCAAATGCGAATAGGGACCAAGGATGGCGGCGTTGTCTATTCGTGACTGGGTAATCACGCATCCCTGACGGATCTCCACCTGGTCACCCACCGTGGCATGTTCCAGGACGGAGTACGAGCGGATCCGGCAATCGGTTCCGACCGTGGTTTCTCCCAGGAGTTGTACAAAAGGCTCGATCACAGTGTCGGCACCGACTCTCACATCGGTGTCGATCACGGAGGTTTCCGGACGGAAGATCGTGACTCCCTCAGCCATCAACCGGCGCGCGGTCCTGAGGCGCAATTTGCCGTCAATCGCCATCATTTCGGCGATCGTATTTGCGCCCAGCACCTCATCGGGATCCTCTGCCATCACAGCCACTACGCGTTCGCCGGCCCCCGTCAGAATGGCCGCCATATCTGTCAGGTACAACTCGCCATGGGCATTGTCCGTGCCAAGGCTATCGATATGGGAGAACAAGGGCGTGGTGGCGAAGGCATAAATTCCCGAGTTGATCTCCGGCACGTTGGCCTGTTCCGCAGTTAAAGCCTTGTATTCGACAATCTCGCGTATCTCATCAGAATCAGGCGACTTGCGGATGATGTGCCCGTAGCCGGTGCGGTCTTCCGGAACGGCCGCAAGTATCGTCATCGCTGCCCGGCGTTGGAGGTGATAATCGCGCACCTTGCGGATTGTCTCCGGGCGAATCAAAGGGACATCGCCATAGAGCACAAGGACATCTTCGTATCCCTCCATTGCCCCCCGGGCCACCTGCATAGCGTGCCCAGTGCCACGCTGTTCGGTCTGTTCTACAAACCTCACGCCCAGATCCGCCACAGAATTCCTTACAGCGCTCGCCTCATGCCCCACGATCACACAGACATCTTCCGGAGGAACAATCTGGCGCGCGGCATCCACCACGTGCCGTAGTAAGGGCTTGCCTCCGACCTCGTGCAGCACCTTGGGCCGCTTGCTTCGAAGCCGCGTACCTTTTCCTGCCGCCATGATCACGATGGCAAATTGCATCGTCTATCCCCCTTGAGTAATGTTGCCTGGGTTGAATTCTTAAAGTATCAATTTAGGTTTGGCCTGACTCCGCCGCAAGCTGTCGCGGAGCACAATGCCAACGTCCAACATAAGAGATGCGGCGTGGAGGTCATCGCTAGCCGCTGACCTCCTGCCTCGGCCAGCATATAGGTTTCTTCACCCCGCCGAGCGTCGAGTCATTAGCAATGTCGGTACCGAAGAATCTACGTTTTACCCCTTATTCACGGGGCCCAATCCGTCGGGATCACCCGGAAAGCGTAACGTTAAAAGAGGAGAAACCGGAATGACGAGTACAGCGTCTGCATCCGCAACGGAGCATCTTTCCGCTTCGGCTGAGTCTGCTGTTCGTTCCCGGCGCGGGATGATTCAACGGGCTGGTGTCCTTGGCGCGGGGACGATGGGTGTGCGTATCGCCGCCCATCTGGCGAATGCCGGCATCCCGGTGGTGCTGCTCGATCTTGCTGGAGACGGAGGCAAGCCCATCGCTGCTTCGGCTCTCGAAATTCTCGGCCGTGCCAAGCCTGCCGCTTTTTACGATCCTGCCAGTATTCGGCTGGTTCAGCCGGGAACTTTCGATCGCGACCTGGATCGGCTCTCCCAATGCGATTGGGTCATAGAGGCGGTCACCGAGAACCTCGCTATCAAGCGGGACATTCTGGCCAAAATCAGTTCTCACCTGAAGCCCGGAGTAATTCTCACCACCAATACCAGCGGACTGCCGGTGGCTACCATTGCCGAGCAGCTGCCGTCCGTCCTTCGGCGCTCCTGGTTCGGTACGCATTTTTTCAACCCGCCGCGATATATGCGGCTGCTCGAGATTGTTCCTACGCCGGAAACCGATCCCGCGGCCATTGCGGCCATCGCCGATTTCGCCGACCGGCGGCTGGGAAAGACCATTGTCTACGCGCACGACACTCCCAACTTCATCGCCAATCGCATCGGCGTCTACATCATGACCCAGGCGATGGAGTTGATGCAGGAGCAAGGGCTCAGCATTGAAGAAGTGGACGCGCTGACAGGAAGCGCGATTGGCTGGCCTCGGACCGGCATCTTCCGCCTGGCGGATATGGTCGGGATCGACATTCTGGCGCATGTGGTCGCGAATTTCGCCCACTCCCGCGCCGGCGAAGAGCTCGTGCTGCCGCACTTCATCCAGGCCATGCTCGACCGCCGCTGGCTCGGAGACAAGACGGGTCAGGGCTTCTATAAGAAAGAGAAAGACGCGAAGGGTGAGGAGCTCAGGCTGGCTCTGGATTGGCAAACCCTCGATTATCATCCGGCGGCGCGCCCAAAGTTCCCTGCGCTGGAGATGGCTAAGAATGCGGAATCGCTCCCCGAGCGGTTGCGCCTGCTCCTGGCTGGAGATGTTCGCAAAGACAAGGCCGCGGCCTTTCATCGCAAGTTACTCGATCGGCTTTTCGCCTACGCCGCCAATTGCCTGCCGGAGATCGCGGCCGAGCCGGCCAGCATCGACCGTGCCATGCGCGCCGGCTTCAACTGGGAGCTGGGCCCATTCGAAATGTGGGATGCGGTGGGTGTCGACGGGAGCCTAGCCCCGAATGCAAAGAAATTGCTGGATTCCGGAGCCTCGACCTGGTACCGCGACAAGCTGGTCTTCGATCCGATCAGAGCCGAATATGTGCCGGTCATCGAGCCCGCTGGGATTGCCACGGTCGCTGATTTCCGTGACTCGCATGGCATTGTCAAGAGAAACAGCGGCGCCTCTCTGATCGACCTTGGCGAGGGGATCGCGGCCATTGAACTCCATTCGAACAAGGATGCAGTGGGCGAGGATATTACCAGGCTCGTGACCCAGGTTCTGAATCCGGGCAGCGATGCGGTGCGCGATTTCCAAGGCTTTGTCATTACCGGCGACCGCGCCAATTTCTCCGTGGGCGCCAACTTGTTCCAGGTTCTGCTCTTCATCCAGGAGGGCGAGTGGGAGGATTTGGATTTTGCGGTTCGCGCCTTCCAGCGCATGACCGCGGCGATCAAATTCTGCCCGCGTCCCGTCGTAGTTGCGCCCTTCGGTCTCTGCCTGGGTGGAGGCGCGGAAATTGCCCTCCATGCAGCGCGCCGTCAGGCTCACGCTGAGCTGTATATGGGCTTGGTGGAGACCGGCGTGGGTGTGGTCCCGGCCGGTGGAGGGACCAAGGAAATGGCACTGCGCTCGGTAGATGCCGCCTCGGGTATTCCTGCTTCTCGTGTTGCCGGCTCAACGGAGTACTTCGATGCACTGAAGCGCAACTTCGAATTGATCGGCATGGCCAAGGTTTCAACTTCAGCTGCGGATGCGCGCCTGCTCGGCTATTTAAGCACTCCTGACGGAGTCACCGTGCATCGCGACCGCCTGCTCGAAGACGCCAAGCAGGTTTCGCTCGCCCTTGCGTCTGCCGGCTATGCGGCGCCAGTCCCGCGGGAGATCCCTGCGGCGGGGGAGAGTGTCCTTGCGACGCTGAAGCTCGGCGTCCATCTCATGCGCCAGGCAGAGTACATCAGCGACCACGACCAGAAGGTTGCGAACCATGTCGCCAACATCCTGTGCGGAGGAGCGATCCCGCCCGGCACGATGGTTGGAGAGCAGTATCTCCTCGACCTCGAGCGTCAGGCTTTTCTGTCACTCTGCGGCGAACGGAAGACCCAGGAGCGCATTGCGTTCACTCTGAAGACCGGCAAACCGTTAAGGAACTAATTGGAGCCCGGGCTTCAAGGAAGGGAAGTGAGAAGCACATGAAAGAAGCCGTGATCGTGAGCAGTGTAAGGACCGCCGTGGGTAAGTCCGGACGGGGATCGCTGTCCACCACGCGGCCCGACGACCTGGCCGCGGTAGCCATCGAGGGTGCCTTGGCCCCTCTCCCCCAACTCGACCGGAATGAAATTGAAGACGTGATTCTCGGTTGCGCCATGCCGGAAGCGGAACAGGGAATGAATGTCGCGCGTATTGCCGCTTTGCGCGCGGGGCTGCCCGTTAGTTCCTCGGCTATGACGGTGAACCGCTTCTGCGCTTCAGGACTGCAATCCATAGCCATGGCGGCCGAGCGTATTCGTGGCGGGAGTGCCGAGGTCATCGTGGCCGGCGGAACAGAATCGATGAGCATGGTGCCCATGGGAGGCAACAAAGTCAGTGCCAATCCCTGGCTCATTGACCACTACGCCGATTCCTATCTTTCGATGGGCCTGACCGCGGAGCGCGTGGCGGAGCACTACGGCATTCACCGCCAGCAAGCGGATGCTTTCGCTCTATCCAGCCATCAGAAGGCTCTCGCTGCTATCCAGGCAGGTAACTTTGCCGATGAAATCGTACCCGTGACGGTCACGAGTGCATCGAATGGCGGCGGTAAGGTGAAGCTCGCTACGAAAACATTTTCCACGGACGAAGGGCCGCGTTCCGACACCTCCCTGGACGCTCTGGCTGCGCTGAAGCCTGCATTTCATGCCAGGGGGATCGTCACCGCGGGGAACTCGTCTCAAACGTCGGATGGGGCCGCGGCCACGGTTGTCATGTCCGCGGAGCGCGCGAACGCGCTAGGCATTCAGCCTTTGGCTCGCTTCGTTGCCTTTGCCACAGCCGGCTGCCTGCCCGAGGAGATGGGTACGGGCCCGGTATACGCTGTTCCCAAAGCCCTCAAGCTGGCCGGCTTAGGCCTGCAACAGATCGACCTCATCGAGTTGAACGAAGCCTTTGCTGCGCAGGCGCTGGCTGTCATCCAGCAACTTGGCCTCGATCCGGCCAAGGTAAATGTGAACGGAGGCGCGATTGCGCTCGGCCATCCGCTAGGTTGCACCGGCGCCAAGTTGACCGCGACGCTTTTGCACACGATGAGGAGCCGCAGGCTCAAGTACGGACTGGTAACCATGTGCGTCGGTGGGGGCATGGGCGCAGCGGGTATTTTTGAATCCATTCAATAAAGGGGACAAACGGTTGGCCACAGCGACGGAGACCTTGCATCGCACCATCACCGGCGGCAGCTTCCTTATCGAGGAACGGCGCCCCGAAGAGGTCATAACGCCGGAAGACTTCAGCGAAGAGCAGCGTCAGATTGCACGCACGGCTGCTGAGTTCGTCCGCAATGAGGTGCTCCCGGCCGCTGAGGACATCGAGGCCAAGCACTTCGATGTTACCCGCGCCCTGCTGAAGAAAGCTGGAGATTTGGGTTTGATGGCAGTGGACATCCCTGAGGCCTACGGTGGCCTGGCGATGGACAAAGTCACTTCGGCGATCGTGGCCGACCATCTCTCCCAGTTGGGGAGCTTTTCTGTTGCCTTCAGTGCTCATGTCGGCATTGGGACTTTACCCATCGTGTGGTATGGGACTGATGCTCAGAAGCAGAAGTTTCTCCCCCGGCTTGCCACCGGGGACTGCATTGGAGCTTACGCGCTTTCCGAAGCGACCTCGGGCTCCGACGCCATGAATATCCGGACGCGCGCGACGCTCTCCGACGACGGCAAGCATTACATCCTGAACGGCGAGAAGATGTGGATCTCAAATGGAGGTTTTGCCGACCTGTTTACCGTCTTCGCCAAAATCGATGGGGACAAATTCACTGCCTTCCTGATCGAGAAAGACACCCCTGGCCTCTCCGTTGGTGGGGAAGAGCACAAGATGGGTATTCGCGGCTCCTCCACCTGCCCGCTGGTGCTGTCTGACTGCAGGGTTCCGGTCGAAAATCTTCTCGGCGAAGCCGGCAAAGGGCATCACATCGCCTTCAACATTCTCAATATCGGAAGGTTCAAGCTGGGCGCCGCCTGTGTAGGCGCCGGCCGCACCGTGCTCGGGCACGCCATCACCTACGCCAAACAGCGCCAGGCATTTGGTAAGCCCATCTCGGCCTTCGGTCTTATTCAGCAGAAACTGGCCGATTGCGCCGCCCAGCTGTTTGCGGTGGAGAGTATGGCTTATCGCACGGTGGGCATGATCGATGACGCTCTTTCGACTTTGGAGGGAGAAAATCCGCGTGACATCCAGAAGCGCATCGAAGAGTACGCCGTCGAGTGCTCCATCCTGAAGGTTTGGGGCTCCGAGATGCTCGATGCGGTCGTGGATCACGCAGTGCAGATCTATGGCGGTTACGGATATGTCGAAGAGTATCCAGTAGAACGTGCCTATCGCGACTCTCGCATCAATCGCATTTTTGAGGGAACCAACGAAATCAATCGACTGATCATCACCGGCTGGCTGATGAAGCGTGCCATGGCCGGCCAGCTACCGCTGCTGGCTGCGATTAAAAAGCTGATGGACGAAGTCCTGGAACCGCCGTCGTTCGAGGATGATTTCGATCAAGCCCGCGATCCTCTGTACGGGGAGGGGAAACTTCTGGCAGGCGCGAAGAAACTCGCGCTCTTTACCGCCGGGGCGGCCTCGCAGAAATACATGAACGCCCTGGCTGACCAGCAGGAAATCATGGCGGATCTTGCCGACATCATCATCCAGGTCTACGCACTGGAATCTGCATTACTGCGCGCTCGGAAACTACATGCGCGAAAATTGCCTTTGGCGGACCTGGCTACGTCGATGGTTCGGGTGTATGCAGCGAAAGCAGTTGATATTGTCGAGCTCGCCGGCCGTCGCATCCTCGCCGCAGTTGCTGAAGGAGACACTCTCCGCGTCCAGGTGGGCATTGCGCGCCGGCTGCTGAAGCACGTTCCGGAAGATGTTTACGCGAGTTCGCGGAAAGTGGCACAGCACCTGGTGGAAAACGGGGTCTGGGCCTAGGGCGGTTCCTGATGGAACCGCCGCGTGGAGTTTGCATATTTTCGTGGTTCAGATAATTCGAAATCCGGGGAATGGAGCGTGAGAACTACCGAAGGGGCGGCTGAAAATAGCCCAGCACGTCAGTCCTGGGGTTGGTGTAGAACACGATGCAGTCCCGCAGGGACGACTGAGAATTACCCAGGACATCGTCCTGAGTGCCGAACTTGGTTAGAAAACCTCCAGTTCGTGTTGTTGCCAGGCTAGCAGTCCCCAGGATTTCACCCTCGGTAATTTTCAGCCGTCCCTTCGGGACTACATCGTGTTCTACACCTTTTCCCAGGACTGGCGTCCTGGGCTATTTTCAGCCGTCCCTTCGGGACTGCATCGCGTTCTACACCTTTCCCCAGGACTGACGTGCTGGGCTATTTTCAGCCGTCCCTTCGGGACTAAACCCTGCGTATGGTAGTTCTCACGCAGACTCTTTCAGGCCCTGAGGCACTCCCGCTTTCACAGTTCTTGAGTTCTCATGCAGAACTTACTGCCGCTGTTGCAATTGGCCATCTCCGCTGTAGTTGCGTGAACTGCCCACCGCCTTTGAGGTGGTCACAGTAATGGGCGACTGCAGGTGGAAGGTAACCAGGGTTTCGGTGGGAATCTGCACCTGCTGTCCACGAGTGATTGCATTCACGCCGGCGCCGGCTCCGCCACCTGTGACTGCGCCGATGGCTGCTCCCTTGCCGCCTCCAAGGAGGCCTCCGAGAATGGCGCCCACGGCAGCTCCACCGCCGGTCTTGACAGCGGTGTTCTTACCTCTTCCTGCGCCCTGTTTTGAGAACTGGTCGGTTACCACGTCCACCGGGTGATCTACCGTGTCGAGCCGGGTCAACTCAATCGCCAACTCGGAGCTTCCGGAGAAGTGAGTTGCATCCTTTACCGTCACCACGCGTCCCACAACCGAAGCGCCTGACTTTGCGACCACCATACCGTCTGCAATCAGATCTCCGGCCAAAGAACCGTGGAATACGGAATTTGGTTGGGTGCTGGCGCTATCCAGGGTTTCCGTCAGGCGGATCGGGATGGTTGTTCCGGACGGCAGAGTCACCGTCTTCGCTACCGGAGCGGGCGGGGGTGGGGGCGGAGGCGGAGCCACCACCTGCACTGGTTCCTGAGCGGGAGCGGCCGCTGGAGGCGGCGGAGGAGGCGGTGGTGCAGATTCAGCTACTTCCTTGTGCTTCCGCTCGGGCCGTGGCGGAGGCGCCGTCCTTGCTGCACGGGATGGGGCCACAACCAGGTTGTTGACTACCGTCTTGACCCCATCGACCGAAGCACTATCGGCGGCTGCCAGGGCACGGGAAGCATCGTTATCGACTTTCCCGTTTAGCGTGGCTATACCGTTGGCCACGCTCACTTGAATGGTCTGGCCATTCAGCGCGGATTCGGCCGCAATTTTGGCCTGGATATCGGTGCCTATCTGCTGGTCATCGCGTGCGACAGGCGGGGCCGGTTGTGCAGGCGGAGCCTGTTGTGCGGCCGCCGGGGGCTGTTCCGCGGGCGGCTGGCTTTTGCAACCTGCCCCCATGACCAGGAGACCAGCCAGGATTGCCAGCGGTATACTGCGTCGCGTGAGAAAATCTGTCTTCATTGGGAGAAATCCTCCGGTTTTCCGGGTTTTTGCTTTGCGCCTGCTCTACCTTTGACGAGGAAAATGTGAAACCGGGCGCGTCTGGGATGAAAGTTGCATCCCATAATTGTTGCCGAGCCGCGGCTAGCGTAGCAAAGTATCTTCTTATGGTATCCGGGTGCTAAACCCGCCAGAGTTGGCGGAAGCAGTATAGTGAATTCAGCTCAGCAAGATAAGGGGAAAAATCCATGTCAGACGAAGTTCAGGACAGCGGTGGCGGAAGCGGTTTTGGTTGGTTCCTGGTGGGACTCGGAATCGGTGCAGCGCTTGGTGTGTTGTACGCGCCGCAGGCAGGAACAGATACCCGGGAGAGCCTCGCCGAAGGCGCACGCGAACGAGCCGAATACCTCAAGAAAAAGTCGAAGGAAGCTGCCGCGCAGATGAACACTTACGTCGATGCCGGCAAAGAGCAGTTTGGCACCTATGTGGAAAAGGGCAAGCAGGCTGTATCCCAGGGCCGTTCCCAGGTTGAGGATTACGTTGAGCGTGGCCGTAAAGTTGTCGCCCACCACGCGAACAAAGTGGCAGCCGCGGTAGATGCAGGCAAGAGTGCTTACACGGCAACCACATCACCGGTCGACGGGCAGATCTGACGTAAGTACACACAATGGACAGCACTGCGCAAACGTTTTTGGTCATCTTTGTGGCCATTGTTGCAATCAGTTTCTTCGTGCAGGCTTGCTTCACGGTGGCCATCTTTATTGGTGCCCGCAAGGCGCAGAAGAAAGTGATGTCACTGGCCGAGGATGTGCGTTTGCATGCCTTGCCTGTGATCATGTCCTCGCGT
>DATJNV010000078.1:0-4022 GCA_035507705.1 Acidobacteriaceae bacterium | reverse complement strand
CCGGCGCGTAAGACTGCGACTTCTACCTAGATGGCGCGCAATCGGAGACGCCTGCGTGGGACGCAGGATCGTTTCAGGCGTGATTCCATCTACACGCTGTTCCACCAGCCTACTTCCTGGCGTAGTCTGGATTCTCTAGTTGGCAGTAGGACGTCATCTCTGATCGCCATTAGTCTGGCATCTCCAATTGGCATAGGACAGCATCTCTAAAAACGGATGCGACGAGAGTAGCTTCAGCGCATGGCTGCGGAGACAGAGACTTTTCGAAGGGGCGGAACATCTCACATAATTTCCCAACGCTCGGCCCTTGGCAGACGTTTGAAGCTTGTTTTACGGTTAACCAGTCAGGCGTGTCAGCATTCCTTTCGCGAGGACAAGGTGCAACGCGATTGAAACTGCGACACCTAACTGAATGACGAGCGACCAAACTACCAGGGGCGGCTTACCAGCGGCACCGTAGTAGTTCTGAGCTGCAGGCGTTTACCGATCGAAGCGCGAGTTTGTAAGTATCGGTCGGGCTTGTCAGCGGGCCACGGTGAGCGAGATTGGCGATCCGGGCAAGGTGCAGGATCCCATAGTTAACGACCACTCCTGGGACCGAAAGGGCGGAGCTACGTATAGATGCATATCGCTGCTGACGACAATCGAGCCATGCCAGAAACACTAACCGCGGGGCAGCAAACACTTCCTGACGAATTGCCCTGGTATGCGTTGTCCACTCGGTCCCGCCAGGAAAAGCTTGCGTCCATGACTCTCGAAAGCATGGGAATCACACACTTTCTTCCGGTGATCGATGAGGAGCATCGATGGAGCGACCGGAAAAAGGTGGTTACGGTGCCGCTCTTTCCGGGATATATGTTTGTTCAGGTCGCGTTAACGAGTGAAATCCATCTGATTCGAAAGGTTCGGGGGATTGTAGATTTTGTGGGAAATCACCGTGGCCCACTGGCGATTCCGCTGAAAGAAATCGAGAGCGTTCGTGCATTAGTATCCCGTGGGGCCAACTGCTCTCCTCACCCTCTGCTGGCAGTCGGGCAACGCGTACGTGTCGTGCGTGGGGCTCTTGCGGGAGTCGAGGGTACTCTCATTCGATATGGGGGGCGCTCCAGGATAGTCGTTTCCGTGGAGATTATTCAGCGGGCTGTCTCGGTCGATGTCGCAGTCTCTGATGCCGAGCCGATAGCAGGCGCACAAGTTCCACAAGAACCACACTTCGGATTCGCGCAAGCGTAAAGGCACGCTAATCGTCCGAACAAAGGCCGCGAAGCAACGATGGTTTTCCCAATCTCTATCCATAGTGTCAACCTATTTTCAACCTATTTATTGTCGCGCCACCTCATCGGGCAACCTAAGCGACTTTAACCAGTAAGTGGTGCTGAGTAACGTTCATGACAGTCCACACAGATAACTGGAGCATGCAGGGCCGTGGACATATGACACATGAGTGCGAAAATGGTGACCTTGCACTTCGCGCATCCGTGACCACCCGGATTGGGGTTGGTCATGCATTGGTCGATGACTGCTCGTCTCGCGGAGTCTGTGCCTCAATCATCAACCACGCCAAGAAGGAAGGCAGGCCGGCCTATGTGGTTACAGCGAATGCGCAGCACATCGTCCTGCTAAACGAGGATCGCGAACTGCGCGAGATCTATGGAAACGCCGATCTGGTCCTGGCCGATGGCGTATCGCTCCTCATTGCGGCACGTCTCAGCGGACGCGTGATCCATGAACGAATTACGGGCGTGGATATCTTCCGGCAATTGTGTGGTCTCGCTGCGGAAAGCGGCCTGCGGGTATTTCTTCTCGGTGGCCGCCCCGGGTCAGCCGAACGTGCTGCGGCAGCTCTGAAGAGCAGCTTCGCCAATTTTCGTTGTGCCACCTGTTGCCCGCCCCTGGGTTTCGAGCGGACCGAAGCCGGTCTCAGCGCAGTAGCTGATGCGATCACCTCCTATCGGCCGCAGCTTCTGTTTGTCGCGCTCGGCGCGCCCAAGCAGGAATATTGGATCTACCATTATGGGCTGCAACTTTCGGTCCCCGTGTCCATAGGTGTTGGAGGTTCGTTTGAAATGGTGGGCGGAGTAGTTCCCCGCGCTCCGCTCTGGGTTCAAAGCATAGGCTGCGAATGGTTGTACCGTCTTTACCAGGAACCCCGTCGTATGTGGCATCGATATACCATTGGCAACTTCGAATTCGCGGAGATAGTGGCCGCTCAGTGGATTCGGCGGGCCTTATTGAACGCATGCGTACGCATAGCATCACAAAACCGTTTCGCGGCTGAACTGCAGGAAATAGCAATGCTGCAATCCGAACGAGTTGCAGGCCTGTTGTCGGTTATCAGCCCCCCGGAGACGGTCAGGGCACAGGATTCCGTGGCTGTGTATTTACACAGGCTGTGAAGAAACGATCCGGGGCCCACGCGGCAATGCTGCACGTTGAGGTTAAGCTATGAGCGAATTATCGCAAGTTGTGGTTACTTCTCCCCACGGCGTGTACTACGGCGGATTGCCCATCCGGAAAGAAATGACTATCCGCGACCTGCTCACGCTCATGTCCCGCCGGCGCGGCGTTGTATGGGCCACGATGCTGGCGGTAGTGGCATTTGGTGTGGTGGTGTGCTTAGTCAGCCCTCGATTGTACAGGGCCACGGCTGTAGTGCAGGTGCAGAAGGAACCCGCTGACGCGCTGAGCCTCGACAACATGATTGTGCAGTCGAATGGCGATCAGGATGCCATCGAGTCAAATCTGACTTTGCAAACCGAGGCGAAGGTCCTCGAATCCCAGTCCCTCGCCCTCAAAGTCATCAAGGCGCTGAATCTCGAGAATACTCCCGATTTCCAGCCGCGATTCAGTCTAATCGGCTGGATCCTGGGTTATCTGACGCCGTCCGGACCTCAGGATTCAGGAGATAAGTCACTGGACGATGCCCGCCGAAACAATCGAGCCGTAAGCGTCTTCGCATCGCGCCTCAAGGTAAAACCCGTCACTGGCACACGTCTGATCTCCGTCCAATATCTCAGCTCCAACCCGCAAACCGCGGCTGCTGTCGTGAACCAGCTCATCGGGGAACTGACCGACTTTAATTTCGAAACCAAGCATGGAGCGACACAACAAGCCACTAAATGGTTGGCGAAGCAGATGTCGGACCTGCGAAAGGAAAGCGAGGATCTCCAGGCCAAGGTGGTCGACCTGCAGCACGGCTCCGGCATGTTTACGCTTGGGCAAACAGACAGCCAGGGGCGGGAGGAGGTGTACACGCCGGAGCTGGAGAGGCTTCAGATGGCGACCTCTCAGCTGGCGGACGCGCAATCCGCAAGGATTATGAAGGGGGCCTTATATCAGGTTGTAAAAAACGGTAACCCTGAAGACATTTCCGGCCTTGCCGGAAACAGTACACTCACGGGATCGTCGCCGGGGATCGCCGGCTCTCTCGGGCTTCTGCAAAACCTGCGGTCGCAGGAGGCGCAGACTCAGGCACAACTGGATGAGCTGTCAGCCAAATTCGGTCCAGCTTATCCCAAACTCGCCGAGGTGCAGGCCAGCCTGAAAGGGACGCAAAAGGCAATCGCTGAAGAGAGCGCAAGGGTCGCGAAGCGTGTGAAGAACGATTACCTGGTTGCGACGCAGGTGGAGAATAAGGACCGCGCATTGTTCCAGCAGGAAAAGGGACAGGCGGAGGCGCTCAACGATAAGGCGGTGGAATACGATCTTGTTCGGCAGGAGGCCGCACAGAGCCGTGATCTTTACGAGAACCTTTTCAGCCGGCTCAAAGAGGCAGACCTCGTCGCCGGCCTCCGTTCGAGCAACATCACAGTTGTGGATTCGGCCCGGATTTCCACGCGACCGGCGAAGCCAAATGTTCCGCTTTATCTCGCAGCCAGTTTAGTCGTTGGATTCATACTCGCTATTTGTGCGGCTTTATTAAGAGACGCAACGGATTATAGTATCCAGGAAATCGCCGAGCTTGCATCCCTCGGCCAGGGCGTTCCGGTCGGTCTTTTACCGTATCATCCCGGGCTGGCACG
>DATJNV010000077.1:0-71561 GCA_035507705.1 Acidobacteriaceae bacterium | reverse complement strand
TGAGCCCGCTGATCACTTCGGCGATGGTGAAGTACCCCGATTCGTCCGCCATCTGGGCATAAAAGAGCACCTGGAGCAGCAGGTCGCCTAGCTCTTCGCAGAGATTCGCCCAATTGCGGCGCTCGATGGCATCGAAGACCTCGTAGGTCTCCTCCAACGTATATTTTCGGATGGTGTCGAAGCTTTGCTCACGGTCCCAGGGGCAGCCGTCAGGACCGCGCAGTCGGGCCATGATACTCACTGCTTCCCGGAAAAGCGCAGCCGAATCGATGGCCGGGTCGCGCTCGGAACTCATGAAACCACTGTAAACGATGCCGATGAGGATTCCCCAACCGCTGATAGCGTGGTTTAGGAGGCGAGTCAGTCCCGAAGGGACGGCTGAAAATTACCCAGGATGAAATCCTGGGCACTGCTAGCCTGGGAACAACGCGAACTGGAGTATTTCTAACCAGACCCTGAGGCACCGCCGCTTTCACAATTCTTTACGCCATGATCTTTTGCATCTTTTTCGCGCTGCTCGGCCTGCTGGTGGGCAGCTTCCTCAATGTCTGCATCGTGAGGCTGCCGGTGGGCGAGTCCGTCGTGTGGCCGCGGTCGCATTGCCGCCAATGCGACCATCCGATTGCGAGCTGGGACAATATTCCCGTCCTGAGCTGGATTTTGCTGGGAGCTAGTTGCCGGGCCTGTGGAAACCGCATATCGTGGCGCTATCCCCTCATCGAATCAGCAACTTGCCTTCTCTTCTTGATGTGTTGCCTGCGCTTCGGATTCGGTTGGATTGCTGGCGGCTGGGCGCTGCTCTGCTTCCTTCTGCTTGGATTGGCGGTGATGGATGCCGAAACCCTTCTGCTCCCTGACCGTTTTACGCTGCCGGGTCTTGTCGCCGGAGTACTTTTTTCTGGCCTGCGACCCGGCCTGGGAGACGGAGTATGGAGTTGGAGCACCGCATTTCGCTCTGCTGGGTTCGCAATTCTCGCCGCGGGAATAGCGGCGACCCTGCTCCTGCTGATCGCCGGAGTCTATTGGCTGGCACGGCGTCGAATGGGCATGGGCTTGGGTGATGTCAAACTGCTGGCAATGCTGGCATCCTGGCTCGGCCTGAGGCAAACCGGACTGGTGTTGTTCATCGCCGTCATTGGGGGCGCTTTGTATGGAGTGGGAACGATTGTGCTCAATCGCCGCCAGAAAAGGAGCGATCCCCTGCCCCCGGGGTTGCTGCCAGTTCCCTTCGGGACAATGCTCAGCCTGGCGGGGTTGTACAGCGTTTTCTTAGGCGAAAGGACGCTGGACTGGTACCTGCAGTTCTTTCACTAGAGTCGGGCCAGCCACGCGAACCGGGACGGCCGACGGAGCCACTTGCTCGATCACGGCCCGCAACTGAATGAGATGGTGCCAACCGTGTACCACGTGGTAGCGCCGCCACTGGTCAACGCGCAACGGTCCGAGCAAAGGATGCCGGGCTACGCGTTCCATACCAAATTTACGCCGGCAGCGATCCAGTGCGGCGTCCATCGTGTCCATTTCCTCGCGTAGGAGCTCGCTGAGCTGCCGCCCGCTCATGGCCGGAAAGCGCCCTGCGACAGGCATCGTCTCGTCCAATGCCGGAACCCCGCTGGGAAGCTTCCCGAAGCTGAGGATCATCAACTGCAGTAACCATTGCAGATACGTTCGCCTTCGATTGCGCGGTAGATGTCCTTTGCTCAACCTGTTTTCGAGCGCGGTGGCGGTGAAGCGGCAGGAGAGCACGAGATGCTCCACGACTTGCTGGGCATTCCACTTGTAGGTGAGTCCACAAGGGTGGAGCTGGGTCGAGTCGGCATTCAGGCCGTTCAGTTCTTCCGCAATCTGGCAAACAACCTGTTCGAACACCGCGTGCATGGGGGGAAACCCTCTTGGGAGCAGTGGGCGCAACTCCCGAACCTCGCGGAAGTTTAAAACACGCAAGTCGCTTTAAACCATATAAAACATGGGTCGCACCAACGATGGCACTACAACTTTGGTTGCCGCGCCTACTCTCAGGTACCTAACCACCTGAGCCAAGTGTTTTGAGAGCTTTGAGAGCCTGCTTGGATTTGGGGCCGTTGGGGAGAATGTCAAGATAGAGCTGGTAATTCCGCGCAGCTTCGCCGTTTTGCTTGAGCATGCGCTGGCTCTCGGCCAGACCGAAAATCGCGTCGACATTCGTGGGGTCGTAGGCCATCGCGTCTTCGAACCTCAGTAGGGCTCCCTTGTAATCGCCGGACTTGAAATAGAAGCCTCCTACCTCGGTATCCTTCTTGGCTCGCGCCGGATCGGGTTCAACAGTGCCGGGAGTTGCGGGCTCGATGTCTTCCAGGCTGGTGGATCGGCTTGAACTGACCCCTGGAGGCAGGTCGTGCCCGGCAGGAGCCGCCGGCTCAACATCATTACCGGCCGCCTTGGCCGCAGCTTTCGACTGAGCTTCCGGAAAAGGATTGTCGTCGGAAGTCGAGTTCTTACTTCCCTGCTGGCCGCCATTTGCAGAGGTTGCAGCGGCCTTCGACTGCGCTTCGGGGAAAGGGTTGTCGTCAGCCGTAGGAGGTCTGCTGCTGTCTTTGCTCTTGCCTGAGTCACTGCCTGACTGAGCATTCGAGTTGGAGGAGGAGTTCCCCGCATCCTTGGCGGCAGCTGCTTTGGAAACATCCTCAGGAAACGGATTGTCGTCCTTGCCGGAAGGTTTGCCGTCTCTGCTCGGGGCAGTAGCGGGGTCAACTTCTTTGGAGCGGATTCCGGGCCCGGCATCGTTCGTGCTCGAACTCGAGTCAGGCTTGGGCACCGGCTTTTTCTGGGCCTGCGGCTGCGGTGCCTCAGGGACAGACTGGCTCGATTGCTGAGCCAGCACCGCTATCGGCAGCAGCGGAGCGGAGAGTACAGCGGCGATCGAGGCCGCGATGAAAGATGAGCGACGCATCGTCCTTCTATCAAGTTTAGACCTCCGCCTCTGGGCTTTCCAGCGGGACCTGGGTGGCTTTTCATAGGAGGGACCATGGGCCTTCGGCCGAGCGAGGGGGATGAAAAGGGTGTAGCGGAGGGAGCCCCCGCATTTATGCGGGGCAAGGAGCGCTTTAGCACTCCGGGAAGGATCTCCGGTCCGATGCCGCGCTTTAGCGCCGGCTTTCTCACGTGGTGCTCATCATTTGGATTTTCGACAGAGCCTGGAACAAGCCCGGCTCGTCTCCTGTTCTACCTGCGGGCTGTGCTAAAAATCTGATATGGCCCTGATGATTCGTTCTTCCTCCATCCATGCAGCCGGCTGTTACACTACGAGCCGCATTCCCAAGGGTGTGAAGGTAGTCGAGTACACCGGCCCCCGGATCACGAAAAAGCAGGCCGATAAGCTCTACAAGGACTCGAAAATCACTTATCTGTTCGGCATCGGCGACGGGTCCAGGGTGATCAATGGCCACGGGATGGCAATGTACATTAACCACTCCTGCGACCCCAACTGCGAGACAGAGGAGGTTCGCGGACGGGTGTGGGTGATTTCGCTGCGCAGCATCGCGCCGGGAGAAGAACTTACGTACGATTACAACCTCTACGACGGCGACGAAGACGACGCCCGTTGCTATTGCGGGGCAAGCAACTGCCGCAAGACCATGTATTCACCGGCTGAGATTGAGCGGCGGGAAAAAATTGCAAAACGGAAGGCCAGGAAGGCCGCGACCAAGCGGGCGGGGCCGCGGCGCACGTAGCGACGCCACGGTCTACAATCTAGTTCAGACAGTCTCCGCACCATGGCTTACCAGGTTCTCGCCCGCAAATACCGTCCCCAGCGCTTCTCCGACGTTGCCGGCCAGGAGCACGTTACTCGGACCCTGGGTCATGCCCTGTTGCAGCAGCGCATTGCCCACGGCTACATCTTCAGTGGTCACCGGGGCATTGGCAAGACGACCATCGCCAGAATTCTGGCCATGGCGCTTAATTGCCGCAACCAGATAGGCAGCGCGGAGCGGCCCTCGTACGAGCCCTGCGGGATCTGCGATTCCTGCCGGGAGATACGCGCCGGCAATTCGCTCGATGTTGTCGAGATCGACGCGGCCACCAACCGGGGCATCGACGAAATTCGAGAGTTGCGCGACGCCGCCCGCTACGCTCCGGCCCGCGATCGCTACAAAATCTACATCCTCGACGAAGCCCACCAGATCACGGATGCGGCGTTCAACGCCCTGCTGAAGACGCTCGAGGAGCCGCCCGAGCACGTGGTTTTCATGATGGCGACCACCCAGCCCGAGGATATTCCTCAGACCATCCGCTCCCGGTGTCAGCACTTCAGCTTCCACGCTGTCAAGTTTGACGACATAGTGGCCCAGCTCACCCAGATTGCCGGGGAAGAAGGTATTCTTGCCGATCCACAGGCGCTGGCACTGCTTGCCGAAGCCGGCGACGGTTCCATGCGCGATGCGCTTTCCATCTTGGATCAAGCCATTGCCAGCGCGCCTCTGGTCGATGGCAAGGCCAAACTAGACGGCGAAGAAATCCGGGAGCTGATGGGCACTGTACCGGATGCAGTTTTTGAACGCATCCTGGAAGGCATTGGCGAGGGGCAAAGCGCGGCGGTGATGGAGGAGCTGAACCGCTTACTCAACGCGGGAAACAGTCCCTCCCAGATGGCGCGTCAGATGGTGCGCTATCTGCGTAATTCCCTGATGGCCAAGTTGGGTGGCGAAAGTACGGAGCTGCTGCAGATTTCCGGGGACGAGCGAGCCCGTGCGGCGCGTACCGCGACGTTGTTTAGTGAAGAGGACCTGACTCGGTTTCTGCAGGTGATGCTGCGCACATTTGACGATCTGAACTACCGCCAGGAACCCCGGTTGCACCTGGAATTGGGGTTGATGAAGCTGGTGCATCTGCAGCGGCTGATTCCACTCGAGCAGATTCTCAGCGGTCTCTCTGGAGCCGGTGCGGCAGGCCGAAGCACGACACAAAAACCAACGCCGGCGCCCCCGGCCTCAACGCGTCCAGCCGGACCATCGGCTGCTGCGACGCCTCCGGCAAAACCTGCCGCCGAAAATGACTTATCATCCCCCCTGCCCCCGCAATCCGTGGAGCCCGAGCGACCAGCTCCCGCGGGCGGTGGAAACGCACTGGAGCGGCCTGGCATTTTCTCCCCCCCTCCACGACCAGCCAGCCCCATAGAAGCAGTCTCTAAACCGACGACGCCCTCGCCGTTCGAACTCGACCGCCGGCGCAAGCAGAATGAGGAAATAGAGGTAGAAAAGAGCGCTGAGCCGCTGGTTCAGAGAATAGGGCAGCGCACCAGCGAAACACCGGCGGTCAACCAGCCATCGCCAACAGTTGCATCGCCCGAGGCAAGTCAAAAGCCGGCTGCGAACGGGCTGGAAACAAATCTGGATACGCTGCGCGATGCGGTGACGGCGGCTCTGGATGAGCAGGGCCACAACACGGCTGCTTCCCTGTTGTCCGCCGGACGCTGGAAGCTGGACGAAGATGGTGCGATCCAGGTCGAAGTCGGGGTCAAGAAGACGATGCTTGGACTGACGATGAACGGCGAGGCCTGGAAGATTGTGCGCGAAACGCTACGGACAGCAGGTGGCACGCAAAAGATGACCGTGGTGCCGGGCGAGGCTGGGGAGCCGGCCAATAGCGCCCCGCGTTCCTGGTCGCGCGATAGCATTGAGGCGGTTGCCCTGGGGAATCCGCTGGTCCGCCAGGCGCAGGAATTATTCCATGCTGAAGTGCGCAGCGTGCTCGACCTGCGAGAGAAAGGCAAGAACTGAAGGAGCCCGTTGTGAACCCTTTGAAAATGCAGGAAATGCTGGAACAAGCGCGGAACATGCAGAACCAGATGCAGGAGAAGCTCAGTCAGACGGTGGTCGAAGCCTCTACTGGCGGAGGCGCGGTCACGGTCAAAATGAACGGGCAAAAGCAGGTATTGCAGCTCAAGATTGATGCTTCAGCGGTGATGAGCCTCAGTTCCAGCCCGTCGGATGTCGAAATGCTCGAAGACCTGATCACGGCAGCCTTCAATGAAGCTGGCCGGCGCGCCGACGAAGCGATGAAGTCGAACCTCACCGGGATGCTGGGTGGACTGAATCTCCCTCCTGGACTTTTCTAGTGTCTCAATTCGCAGAACCGATGGCTCGGCTGATCGAAGAGCTGCGCAAACTGCCGGGTATCGGCGCTAAAAGCGCACAACGGCTGGCATTCCACATTCTTCGCGCCAGCAACGAAGACGCAGGCGCCCTGGCCGATGCAGTCCGCGAGGTGAAAGCCAGACTGCTGCTGTGCTCCCAATGCAACAACATCACCGACGTCGATCCGTGTGTCTACTGCGCCAGCCCAACGCGGAGCCAGCGGACGGTATGTGTGGTTGAGGAGCCGGGAAACATCGCGGTCATCGAGAAAACCCGCAGTTATAACGGCGTTTATCACGTGCTCCACGGCACCTTGTCACCTTTGCATGGAGTAGGACCGGAGCACTTGCGGACCGACAGTCTGTTGGCTCGGGTCAATCAAGGTGAAGTGGAGGAAGTGATTCTCGCGACCAATCCGACCGTGGAGGGCGAGGCCACGGCCGTTTATCTGGCAGACCTGCTAAGGATGACGCCGGTGCGCATAACCCGCATCGCCACAGGAGTGCCGGCCGGAAGCGACATCGAGTATGCGGACGAAGTCACCATGACCCGCGCAATGGAAGGCCGCCGCGAGCTGAAACTGTAGCCTCGCCACCGGGGAGACCATGGGCCCTTCGGCCTGGCGAATGGGATGAAAATACCACAAATGAATTGTCATCCCGAACACCGACTTGCCTCGCGGCAAGTTAAGGGAACAATGAACAGCGGATGCTCGACCTTCCAGCAGCAACTCCCAATGCAAGCCGCAACTCCTCCCTTTCTCATCCCGAGCGAAGCCGACCTGTCCCGGCGTGCCGTGGAGGGATCTGCAGTTTTTTTTCCCGGCTGATGGCCTTCCCGACAGAGCATAGCTTAGTGGAGAAACCTGCGGTTCTCTTAACCAGGCAGCGACGTATTCGCGGTCTTCTGCTCTCGACCGCGTTGCTATCGTCTTCCGCCGCGTGGGGGTCAACAACCTCCGCCCAATCCGATCTCATCTCTGCCCTTCAAAATACGCCCGCTTCGGGTATCGTTCTGGACGTCCGCACAGGCAAAGAGCTTGCTGCGGTACAACCTAGCCAGGGCGCAAGCAGGAGTGCGCCGGGATCGATCCTCAAACCTCTGTTCCTCGCGGGCGCGCTTAAGAGAGGGGAAATACTCCCGGGAACTTCGGTGTTCTGCCGCCGCGATCTGCAAATCAATGACGGAACCCGGGAGTGGCGTCTGGCCTGCACCCACCCGCAGAGCGACGTTTCCTTCACGGCGCAGGATGCGCTCGCCTACTCCTGCAACCGCTACTTCGCGAGCCTGGCGGACCGGATTTCTCCTGTCGAGGCAGTTGCCACTCTGGCACATTACGGGTTAGCCGCCCAGGCTCCACAAAATCAATCACAGAAGGAACTCCTCGTGCTGGGTCTTTCTGGAATTGCGGTTACCCCGATGCAAGTGGCTGCAGCTTATCGCAAGCTGGCATTGGAGCTCGACGATCACGTCCTTGCGCCGGTGCGGAAGGGACTCGAAGATTCAGTCCGTTTTGGAATGGCGCACAACGCCGACGTCCAAGGCATTGAGATTGCGGGCAAGACGGGAACGGTCAATGCAGCAGGATGGTTTGCCGGCATTGGCAAATTCCATAAGCAAAACGTAGTGATCGTTGTTTACCTGCCGCGAGGGAATGGGGCAGATGCTGCCGGCCTCGCGCAGCACTTCTTTTTGGGATCGGACCCACCCGCCCCGGAGAGTGCCCGAACGTTAACGGTGGAACTATGGAGTGCCCGGTCGATCACTCGCCTGACCGCAATTCCGCTGAGCGACCGGAAAAACCCGGTGGAAATCGAGTGGCAGCAGGACGGCCTCCATCTCTCGCAGGAAAGGACATTGAAACAGCTCCAGCTCAGCGGAAGGTTCCGGCTGCAAGCTTCTGGCGCCCCCGAAATTGAAGCCGCAGGCATCTGGAGCATCGAGTGGCAGTCGCATGGCCTGCGAATCCTTCTCACCCTTCCCAGTGAGGACTATGTGATCGCCGCACTCAACGGCGAAGCTGCACCCGACGAGCCGATGGCTTCGCTCAAAGCAATGGCGATCAGCATGCGCACCTTCGCCCTCGTAAACGCGAACCGGCACCGGGCCGAGGGTTTCGGGTTGTGCGATAGCACCCACTGCCAGGCGCTTCGGTTAAGTAATCCCCGTCCTGAGGTCGTGCGCGCAGTGCGTGAGACAGCAGGGGAAACCCTGTGGTCAGGCGGTCTCCGAGCGCACATCTATTACACACAACACTGCGGAGGCATGTCCGAGTCTGCATCCGTTGTGTGGCCTGCTGAGTCGGCCGCCTATCTTCATGGAGATCGAGCCGATCCCTACTGCGTCCGCCGTTCTCCTGCCGAGTGGCACACACAGATTCCCTTGGCACAACTGAGTCAGATCTTTCGCGACCAAGGATGGCGAATTCCCGCCCCCATCGGCGCCATTCGTGTGGTGCGGCGCAGCGCAGCGGGCCGGGCGCAACTGCTGGAAGTCACCGGCCGCGGCGCTCCCGCCCAGCTTTCAGCCAGCAGCTTCCGGTTTGCTGTAGATCGAGCCCTGGGCTGGAACCAGATGCGCAGCGACTGGTATGAAGTGACAGTGTCCGGGCCCGTCGTGCAGATCAGCGGAAAAGGCTACGGGCATGGAGTGGGACTTTGCCAGGCCGGCGCCTATGAAATGGCGGTGGAAGGGCACAGCGCAGAAGACATCCTCAGGTTCTACTTTCCCGGAACCGAAGCGGCGGTTGCCCTTGGGGATCACGGTTGGAAGAAAGTCGCCGGGGCCGGCTGGACGCTCCTAACGACTGACCCCGCTAGAGACCTACTTGCGGAAGGCAACGCCGCCTGGTCCAAAGCACGTTTGCTGCTGGGCGGTCCGGAGCCTTCTCAGGATCCGCTGGTACAGGAACTCCCAACTACAGAGCTCTTCCGGCAGACGACGGGAGAGCCGGGCTGGATGCTGGCCTCGACTCGCGGCAGCGATGTCTTTCTGCAACCCGCCTCGGTGCGGCAAAAAAACGGGGGAACCGAACCGGTGCTGCTGCATGAATTCCTGCATGTGCTGGTGGAGCAACAGGCGGGAGAAAAGGCTCCGCTCTGGTTGCGTGAAGGCCTGGTTGAAGTTCTGGCCAATCCAAAAGAGGAGAAGGCTACGCCTATGGACTTGCCGCCGGCTGCTGTGGATGTTGCGTTGGCTCACCCCGCCGGCGCGGCTGAATCGCGACATGCCCACCAGGTCGCAGCCCGCATGGCGGCTTCCCTGCGAGCCCGTTACGGTATGCCCACCATCAGAGAGTTCCTGCACAACGGTGTTCCCTCAGAAGCACTCATGGACCTGAAGCAGTGAGCCGGCTCATCGCTGTTCCCCAATAGCTCCCAACGCAGATTCTGATTCTTGACCAAAAGGTCAGCGATGATCGCTCGAAGTGAACCATTCTCCCGTTTTAATTGTTCCCAATCCGGGTCGTGGTACTCGTTTCTGTCGGATTGGAACTCTGTGCTGCCCATCATGTTCGGCCTCCCTCCGTTGGTGTAATAACCCAAATCCCGCCCTTCTTATTCCCTCGCCGGCGAGGCGAGTCGGATCTGTGTTAATAAGGTAGGTCTTGTTCCGCAAACCGGTAAGCCCAATTCGTGCCGTGCAGGGGGCACTCTTTGGTAGGGTTTTTGAAACCCGCCGCGCCGCGACGAGTGGAGAGAAACAATATGAAAATCGATGCCAGGCGTTTCCAAGTGCAACCAGGAGAGAAGGTAAACCTCTCCAAATGGCCCACGCTGGTCAAACCCTACTGGACCAGTGAAGAGGAGTACCAGGACACCCTGGGGAAACACAAAGATCAACTGGCGTCCCTCCAGCGGCTCCACTGGGCTGGCAACGAATACGCGCTGCTGCTGATTTTTCAGGGAATGGACTCGGCAGGCAAAGACGGCGCGATCGGGCACGTCATGTCGGGAGTCAATCCGGAGGGCTGCGAAGTTTCCAGCTTCAAACAACCGTGCGTCCATGAGTTGGAGCACGATTTTCTTTGGCGCGCGGTCTGCCGTCTTCCGGAACGCGGCCGCATCGGGATCTTCAATCGCTCTTATTACGAAGATGTGCTGGTCGTGCGGGTCCATCCCGAGCTTCTGCGCAATGCGGGTCTCGCGGACGAAATGCGGGATCTGAAATCGCTATGGAAAGACCGCTATCGCTCAATCGTGGACCTGGAGCATCACCTGCATCGCAACCGGACGCGCATCGTGAAAATATTCCTGCACCTGTCAAAAGAAGAACAGCGCAAGCGGTTTCTGGCACGCATCGACGAACCCAGCAAGAACTGGAAGTTCTCGATGGCGGACATCCAGGAGAGGAAATATTGGGACGACTACCAGAAAGCCTATGAGGCTTGCCTGCACAGCACAAGCACACGGCACGCGCCGTGGTTTGTGGTGCCTGCGGATGATAAGAAGAATGCGCGCTTAATCGTCGCCAGGATTGTGCTCGATGCGCTCGAAAACCTCAGGCTGTCTCATCCCAAAGTTACCGCGCGGCGGCGGGAAGAATTGCTTGTGATTCGCAAAGAGTTGCTAAAGCAAGTTAAACCTTAGCCGCCCTCGCTCGCGCCAGATCCATTAGCGTCTGGTGCGTTCCGTTGGCTTCGGGCCCAATGGCTCCGGGGTTCGGGCGCAGCTGCACATATTTTCCATCGGACTCAAGCAGCCATGCCTGCCGTTGATCGCGCAGCAGGATGTCCAGAATCTCCCACAAGCGCTGGCGCAAATGTGCTGCCCGCACAGGCGTGACGACCTCGATCCGCTTCGAGAGATTGCGGTACATCCAATCTGCGGATCCTATGAAGTACTCGCCCTCCGCTGGATCCTGGTTTCCGTTGGCAAAGTAAAAGATGCGGGAGTGCTCCAGGAACCGGCCGATGATCGAGCGTACGCGAATGTTTTCCGTATGGCCGGCGACCCCGGGACGGAGACAGCAGAATCCGCGAATTACAAGGTCGATCGGCACTCCTGCATTGGAGGCGGCGCACAAGGCCTCGATTATCTCCAGGTCTTCGAGCTGATTCATCTTGGCGATGATGCGGGCCGGCTTGCCGCCGCGTTTGTTGTTGATCTCGCGATGAATAAGATCCAGCAGACGCGGCCGCATACTGACCGGCGCCACCAGCAATGAATCGAACGTCGGTTGCTCGGCGTGGCCGGTGAGATAGTGGAAGAGATTCACGACATCCTCGGTGATCCGATGGTCGCAGGTGAAGAGGCCGACATCCGCGTAAAGGCGCGCGGTCTTCACGTGATAATTGCCGGTTCCGATATGCACGTAACAGCGGAGGCCGCCTGACTCCTTCCGCACAACCAGGGCCGTCTTCGCGTGCGTCTTGAGCCCGCTGACACCAAAAGTAACGTGGGCCCCCGCACGTTCCAGCTCTGCCGCCCAGTGCAAATTGCGCTCTTCGTCGAAACGCGCTTTGATTTCCATGACGCAGGCTACTTGTTTGCCACGTTCCGCTGCGCGTATCAGGGACTTTACAAACGGTGTGTCGTCTCCGATGCGATAGGCCGTCATTTTGATGGAGACGGTCTGGGGATCGTCGGCGGCCGAACTGATAAAGTGCTCCACCGACGCGTCGAAGCTTTCATATGGATGATGCACCAGGAAGTCGCCGGCTTGCATCGCGCTGAAGATGGCACTTGGACCTACGGCTTCAGGCAGCGCCGCGGGCCAAAGAGGGGTCCAATCCGGATCCCGCAATGTAGGCAGAGGCAGGCTCATCAGCTCGAAAAGGTTGGTGTAATCCACCTCTTCCGGCATTTCGTAAAGATCAAGGGGCGTCAGATCGAAGCGCGCCCGGAGCATTTCGGTTATGGCCGGGTCGGCGCCCGGCCCGAACTCCAGGCGAACCACAGGTTCATAACGACGCTGTCGAATCTGTTCCCGCACCATCGCCCGGAAATCTGCCGCAGGTTCGTCGTCGAGTTCGACTTCTGCATCCCGTGTGAGCCTTACGATCGTCACGTCGGAAATTTCCATCCCGGAATAGAGGTTGTGTAGGTTGCCGCAGATGACGTCGTACAACGGCACCAGCACCTTTTGTCCCGGCTGGAGATCGCTTTGCAAAGATACCCATTGATTGATGACGCCGGGAACTTTCACCCGGGCAAACATGGTCTCGCCGCGAGCCATATCGCGTAAGCGGAAGACGAGAGACACCGACAGATTGGAGAGAAACGGAAATGGATGAACAGGGTCGATGACCAACGGAGTGAGGGCAGGAGAAAGCTCGGATTTGAAGTACCTGCTTCCTTCCTCGCGCTGCGCAGGGGTTAGGTCGTCCCACCTACGCAGAAAAACACCGTGAGCGGCAAGACCGGGAATGATGGTCTGGCGATAGCACTCCGCCTGCAGTCTCAGTGCGCTGACTATCTTGTCACGCAGTTCTTGCGCCAACGTGTGCTGCGCATCCGTCGTTCCGTGGCGGAGGATTGCCTGCCGCTTCATGAAGAACTCGTCCAGGTTGGAAGTGAAGATGGCAAGAAACTTCGCCCGTTCCAGCAGCGGGGTGCGATCGTCGAGGGCCTCGGCAAGCACGCGGTCATTGAAATCGAGCCAGCTCAGATCACGATCGATCCAGACTCCCTGGAGATCCATGGGCAGCTCAGCATTAAGGGATCCGTGATCGCCGATCGACGCCATTACGGTGGTAGCCATAGTCTTTTCCTCTGGTGACGTTTCAGATTCTAAGGCGCTTGGGTGCGGAGAAGTGTGAATAGCAGGTTTCATTGGAAGGCAGACAAGTTTGGACCGGGTGCGACGACGTTACCGCAAACCCGGAAGCGCGTTTACGAGCGTCGCTATGGCCAGCAGAGCAGTTTGAACTCCAACCCCCGCCGCATCTCCAAACGCCGTGATAAGTGACAAGCTCTCGGAAACTGCGCTTATTTCTTGACGCAAATGTTCTCACAGGTGGCTTGGTTTCCCCATGGGGACTCGATAAAGCGGTGCTTTCTCTTTGCGCCGCGCGCATCTGCCGCTTGCTTCTGGCCCAGGTGGTGCAGGAGCAAGTCGAAGCAAACCTTATGCTCCACACGGAACGGCTCTCCTCTCAGGAGGCGGACAACCTGATCGAGAGCTATCGCGGGCTCGTGCGGCTCACCAAACCTGAGTTGATTCCATATCCAGAAACAGATGCTGTCCGCGCCAACCATCATCTGATCCACCACGAAGCCGATGTACCGGTCTTGTTGTCCGCGATGAGCGCAAAACCTGATTGGTTATTGACTCACAACACCAGGCAGTTCACCCCCTCGGTGGCCCGCAACACAGGTTTGCGCATCGCTACACCGCATGAACTCTTCAAAACCCTATCGTCCTTACTTCGATAAAGTGCTCGTCAACCCTTGCCGCCACGCGCTTTCGCCCCACCGCCCCCAGTAAGATGGAATCGAGATGGAACCCCGCAAAATCGTCCATATCGACATGGACGCGTTCTACGCTTCGGTAGAACAGCGGGATGATCCCAACCTGCGGGGCAAGCCCGTCATCGTCGCGTGGAAGGGCAACCGCTCCGTAGTCTGCGCAGCTTCTTACGAAGCACGGCGCTTCGGTGTGCGCTCGGCTATGCCCGCGGTCCGCGCTGAGCGATTGTGTCCCGAAGCTATCTTTATTCCGCCGGACTTCACGCGCTATCGTGCTGTCTCGCAGAGCACACGGGAGATCTTCAAGCGCCACACCGATCTGATCGAGCCCCTATCTCTCGATGAAGCCTACCTCGACGTAACCGAAAACAAAGCCGGCCTGCCGACGGCCACGCGCGTGGCTCGAACCATTCGCGAGCAAATCCGCGAGGAATTGCACCTGACCGCGTCCGCCGGTGTTGCTCCCAACAAGTTTCTGGCCAAGATCGCCTCCGACTGGCGCAAGCCGGACGGCTTGTTTGTGATTCAACCGGAAGACCTGGACACGTTCCTCCCGCCGCTGCCCATCGGCCGCATCCCCGGCGTGGGCAAGGTTACCGAGAAGAGGCTACAGCAACTCGGCATCAAAACCGTGGGGGACATGCGCGCCCTGGAATTACAGGCTCTGGAGGAGCATTTTGGCCGCTGGGGTCTGCGCCTCTACGAGCTGACACGCGGCATCGATCACAGTCCCGTCGTTCCGGACCGGCCGGCAAAATCTATCTCCGCCGAAGATACCTTTGCCACGGATGTACCTCTGGCCGACACGGCGCCGGTCATCCTGCGTCTGGCGGAGAGGGTCTGGACAGCTTTACGCAAAGAAATACGTATCCCACGCACCGTCGTCCTCAAACTCAAGACTGCGGAGTTCCAAACGCTCACCCGTAGCCATACCCCGCCTTCCCCGGTTGCTTCCGGCGAGGAACTAGCGGCCATTGCACTCAATCTGCGGGAAAAGGTGAGCCTGGGCCCCCAGCAGCGCTTTCGGTTGGTAGGCGTAGGAGTCGGTAACTTTCGCGAACCGGCGGAACCTTCCCAGCAAAGTGCTCTATTTGATTAGGGCTCGGCGTACACACTCTTCACAAACCCAGCCGCATTGGTATTAGGCCAATCCGGGTGTTGCGCTTTCAGTTCCGCGCTGACTTGTTTGCCCGCATCCTCCACCGGCACGCCTTGTTGCTTGAGCGCGAGAGCACGCGTGCGAATGGTAGAAATGAGTGTTCGTTCCTCCGCTACCAGCGAACCATCCCCGGGAGCACTATGGTCAGGCAGCACATGCGCGGCATTGAGGGCCTGCACCTTATCCAGCACCTCCAGCCAACTTGCCGGGGTACCGCCATCGCCGAAGATGTTGGGCATCGTTTTGTTCTGGACCACGTCCCCGGAGACCAGGGTGCGGTCCGGCTCGACAAAGGTCAATTCGTCGCCTTTGGTGTGCGCTCCGCCGAACCACAGAAGCCGCGCGGTCACCCCTCCAAGGTCGACGGTAGCCTCTTGGCTGAATGTAACGTCCGGCGAGCGCAAGACAACGCCGGCAAGCAGCTCCTTAATCTGCGGCGAACGGCTGCTGAACATATCCAGCATTTCCTGTCCGTGCTTCTCCATTTCCTGCTGCTGTACGGCGTCGCGAATCAAAATAGTTCCGGCGGGGAAGCCCGGCTCACCGCCGGCATGCTCCGGATGAAAGTGCGTCGTGGTCAGGTACAGCCGGGTGTTGCCAGGCGCCAGTCTCGCCGCGACACGCGCGACCGTAGCGCCATTCTTTGGGCCCAGGCCGGTATCGACCACCAGCGTCGCCCGGCTGCCCACCACGATGGCGATGTTAGGAAAACCCATGATCGCCCACACGTGTTCCGAGATCTTCGTCGTGTCCTCACCCAGCATCGGCTGGCTCATCTGCGAGAACCCGTGAGGAGTAAGGAACACCAGGGCAGCAAGCATCAGGTTCCATTTCATGGTGTCCAATATAGCCCCAACCGTCACGCTACAATCACTGCCATGCGAACAACAGCAACAGTCGGAGCCTTTCTTCTCGGACTACCTCTGTCTACTTCTCTGCTCTTCGCTGCCGACTGCAGCGCGCTCAGGCAGCTCAAGCTTCCCGACACTACCATTAGAATGGCGGAAAGCGTAACCTCCGGAGAGGTCAGTGGCGCTGGGATCAATAAGCCTCTGCGGGAATTGCCGCCATTTTGCCGCGTAGCCGGAGTGTTTCGCCCCTCTGACGATTCCGAAATTCGGTTCGAAGTCTGGCTCCCGGAGAACGACTGGAACCAGCGCTATCTCGGTGTCGGCAATGGCGGATTTGCCGGCAGTATCGGCTACCAGAGCCTGGCTGGGAATCTCAAGCGCGGCTATGCCACCGCCGGGTCGGACACCGGCCACCAGGCGGTCGGCGAGGACGCAAGCTGGGCCTTTCACCACCCGGAGAAGGTCAAGGATTTTGGCTGGCGCGCAGTTCACCTGACGGCGGAGCGGGCCAAAGACATCATCAAGGCTTACTACTCCAAACCCGCCTCGAAGTCCTATTTTGACTCCTGCTCCGACGGCGGCCGCGAAGCCCTTATGGAAGCCCAGCGCTTCCCCGAGGACTATGACGGAATCCTCGCCGGTGCTCCCGCAAACGCCTGGACCCATTTGATTTCCGCGGGCATCAGTGTCACACAAAACACCATGGGAAACCCGGCGGCCTACATTTCGAGTCTTAAGCTGTCAGCCATCCAGAGGGCCTCGCTCGCAGCCTGCGATGCCTCCGATGGCGTCAAAGACGGGTTCCTCAGTGATCCGGCAAAATGCCATTTCGACCCCAGCGTGCTCTTATGCAAAGGCTCAGACACCCTCGATTGCCTGACGGAACCGCAGCTGCACTCGCTCAAAACGTTCTACGGTGGCGGCAAGGATGATCAGGGAAAGTCCTTCTTTCCCGGTTATGTCATGGGAGATGAAACCAGCTGGAGCGACTGGGTACTGGGCAACGGTCCCGGAGCCGGCTCCGGCGTTCAGTATGTACAAAACTACTTCCGCTACATGGTGACCGACGATCCGAAGTGGAATATCCTGACCGCCAATGTCGATAGCTCATTGCAGGAAGCAGTCGCCAAAACAGCAGCGGACCTGGACTCGACCAACGCGGACCTGAGCGGGCTTCACGCGCGTGGCGGCAAGTTAATTCTCTACCACGGTTGGAATGATCCCGCGATTTCGCCCTGGAACACGATCGCTTACTACAAAAACGTACAGAAGAAGATGGGCGATGCCGAGGCCGGCAAGTTTGTTCGTCTGTATATGGTGCCTGGCATGGAACATTGCGTCGGAGGGCCCGGCCCCTCCGCCTTCGGACAGCTTGGGATTGCAACTACCGGAGATCCGAAGTACGGCGCTTTCGACGCGCTGGTCGGCTGGGTGGAAAAAGGTACTCCTCCGGATACAGTGATTGCGACGAAATACGGCCCCGACAACAAGGTCCTGATGACCCGGCCCCTGTGTCCCTATCCGGAAGTGGCCAAGTACAAGGGTTCGGGGGATACCAACGACGCCGCTAACTTCGCCTGTAGCCAACCATGAAGACGGCCTGCCGCCTCGCCCCATTGCTATTGCTTGGACTCACGGTGCAAGCGCAAACGCCGGCTGTGCCGCCGTGGGCACAACCGGGTTCCGTAACCCACACGCAGGTGGCGCCGCCGCCCGATTTTCACCGCCCCAGCACCAACTTCGATATGCCGATCGGCATCTTCGAGGGGCAGTCCGATATCGGCAGCGCTGTGGTACCGGGGAGCGCGAGTTATGACAAGAGCACAGGCCAGTACACGATCCATTCTGCTGGATACAACGTCTGGTACACCCGGGACGAATTTCGCTACTTGTGGAAGAAGATGTCCGGCGACATCTCACTTGCCGCCGATATCACTTTTCCTGATCCCAATGGCTACGGCGACCGCAAGGCCGTTCTCATCATCCGCCAGAACCTGGATGACGATTCCAAAGAAGCGATTGTTGCCCTCCATGGGGCCGGCATGATTCAGCTGGCGCAGCGCGCTGAGAAAGACATCCGCGTAACCGATATGGAATATCGCGTAGGCGGGCGCGGCCGGCCGGGCGGAAAAACTCCGGACAGCCTGGTGCCGGTGTTTGCCAGGCGTGTCGGCATTGAAAAGCGTGGCGATTCCTTCACGCTGTGGGTCAGTCTCGAAGGCGAACCAATGCACCAGTTTGGACCACCGATTCTCCTGCATCTGGACGCCCCTTTTTACGTAGGCATTGGCTTTTGCTCGCACCTTCCGGACAAGTCCGACACAGCCATCCTTTCCAACGTGCTCCTCCAAAACTCAGCAGGCAAACTTCACGAATGATTCCAATCCGAAGCAGAGATTCACTGACAAGCTTTTCGCTAAAGATTACCGTCCTCCTGGCGGCAGCCTGTATGAACGCGCCCCAGCTGCCGGCTCAGACAGCAACCCCGATCAAACACCTGGTCGTCATCTTCGACGAGAACGTCTCCTTTGACCACTACTTCGGGACCTACCCAATCGCGCTTAACCCGCCCCATGAAACTCCTTTCAAGGCGCTTCCGGGCACGCCACGAGTCAACGGACTCACGCCATTTCTGCTTGAGCGCAACCCAAATTCTCTCAATGTAAAAGTCAACCAAAGTTTCGCAACCAATCCCTTCCGGCTGGGCCCTGCACAAGCAGCGACCGCGGATCAGAACCACGGTTATACCGAGGAGCAGCGAGCTTTCCACGCCGGCCTGATGGATTCTTTTCCGCAATTCACCGGCCTTCCCGCTCCGCCAACCCAGAAGTTTCCGCCCACAAGCATGGCCGGTGCGCCGCCGCAATACGTGCATCAGACCAAGGGCCTGGTGATGGCCTACTTCGACGGCAACACCGTCACTGCGCTGTGGAACTACGCCCAGCGGTTTGCGCTGAACGATAACTCCTTCGCATCCACCTTCGGGCAGTCGACACAGGGAGCCATCGAGTTGATCTCCGGCCAAACCAACGGCGTCACCGATCAGATTAACGGCATAAGTTTGCTGGTCGATGGCGGCAACGGGACTTACACCGAGGTCGATGATGGCGATCCCATTGGCGACAAATGCTCCAATCCTGCCGGCGGTGAGTTGCGATACACGGGAAATAACATCGGCCAGATGCTGAGTAAGCACGCCATAAGCTGGGGCTGGTTCGAAGCCGGATTCGACTTAAGTAAGACCAACCGCAACGGCACCACGGGCTGCCAGCGCAGCACCTATTCCAAAATAACGCTGCAGTCCCCCACCGATTACATTCCTCACCATGAGCCTTTCCAGTACTACCTGCCGACAGCAAATTTGCTCCACATCCGGCCGTCGTCCGTGCGGGCCATCGGGAAGGACGGAGACAAAGCAAATCATCAGTACGACACCAACGATTTCTTCGCCGCCCTGAAGGCCGGCAACTTCCCTGCCGTAAGTTTTTTGAAGGCGCCCGGCTATCAGGACGCGCATGCCGGTTACTCCGATCCGATCGATGAGCAGACCTGGCTGGTGACGGTGATCAACTTCCTCGAGCGCCGTCCTGAATGGAAAAACACCGCAGTGATTGTTGCGTATGACGATTCCGACGGTTGGTACGACCACCAGATGGGACCCATTGCCAACCAGTCAACCAGCAAGGCCGACGGACTCAGCGGAGCCGGACAATGTGGCGACGGGTCAACTGCCCTTCCCGGTCCCTCAGTGGACCATGCCCAGGGCCGCTGCGGCTACGGCCCCAGGCTGCCCCTGCTGGTGATCTCCCCATTTGCCCGGCGCAACTTTGTCGACCATAGCCTGACCGATCAGACGTCCGTGCTGCGCTTCATTGAAGATAACTTTCTCCATGGAGAACGAGTTGGCGGAGGCTCCTTTGATGCCATCGCCGGTTCGCTGAACGCGATGTTCGACTTCACCCATCCGGACATGAGGCCCTACATCCTGGACCCCACAACTGGCAGAGTGGTCACGCAGTAGGCCCAAGTGGCAGTTAATCGAACAGCGCACTGTAAGGCAGTTAGTTCTCCCGCAGCGCAACCATTGGATCCACCTTTGAAGCTCTTCGCGCTGGTAAGTAGCCGGCAAGCAGCGCAACACCTCCCAACAGAACTACGGTCTCGATGAAAGTAAGTGGATCTGTTGGCGCAGTGTGGAACAGGAGAGAAGCAATCAAACGCGCCACAACGAAGGAAGCCGCCAGTCCGAGTGCAGTGCCAATCAACGCCAGCCAAAGTGTCTTCGAAATCACGTCGAGCTGCACCCGGGTTTGCGTTGCGCCCAGCGCCATTCGTATGCCGATTTCCTGCGTTTGCCGGGTAACCGAATACGAGATAACGCCGTAGATTCCCAGCGAAGCCAGCAGTAGCCCGAACCCGGCAAAGATGGTCACCAGTAGAACAAAGAAACGCCGTGGCGACGTAGCGTGATCCACCAGACCCTGAACCGGCTTGAATTCCGTGGCCGGCTGCCCAGGATTGATTTCCCGCAAAGTTCTCATCACCGTCGTAGCTAGTGCGTTGGGAGGCAGGCTGGAACGCACCACAAGGTATGACCCTTCTGGCCCGAATTGCTTCGTTAACGGAAGATACATCTGCCTTTTGGCACTGTCCTCTGCGCTGCTTTCGCGGACATCGGCAATCACCCCGATCACTTCCACGTCCTGCCCGCCCGCAACCGCGGTGCGGCCAATCGGGTTTTGTCCGGGCCAAAGCTTCCGGGCCAGCGTCTCATTGATGACCACAACACTGCGATTGTTAACCAGGTCATCCCAACTGACATCGCGGCCCTGAACCAGGCGCATTCCCATTGCCTTGAAGTAGCCGGGCGAAACGATATAGACGAAGGCGTCAATAAAATCACCGTTGGCAGGCCTCTGTGCGCCCTTCGCAGCGATTCCCCAGCTGCGGTTGCGGCTCATCGGCAGGTTGTCAGATATACCCGCAGCGACAACACTGGGGATCATGGAAGCGCGGCGTACAACTTCCTGCCAGTTTGCGACCTGCTTCGCCGCTCCCCCATCGACGGAGTCGACGCTGACTGCCGCCGCATGGCTGGGCTCAAAGCCCAGGTCCACGTCAAGAACATTCAGGAAACTGCGCAACAGCAAGCCGGCGCCAACCAGCAACACACATGCCAAGGCAATCTCCGTGATCACCAGCGTGGAGCGCATACGGTCATGCTTCTTCCCCTCGCTGGATCCATGCCCACCGTCCTTCAGGTTCTCTTGGAGATTGCCGCCTGATACTCGCAGCCCGGTCGCCAGTCCGAAAAGAACGCCGGCCCCCAGCGCAATCATGAGCGTCCATGCCAACACCGTGCCGTCGATGCGCACCGCGCTCAGGAGCGGTAGAGCAACAGAGCCTTGATGCGCGAGATAGGCGAGTACTGCCTGAGCAAGCAGCAGCCCCACGACGGCTCCACCTGAGACCAGGACCAGGCTTTCCGTGAGCAGCTGGCGCACAAGCCGGCCGCGGTCTGCACCCAGGGCGCTGCGCATGGCAAATTCCTTGCTCCGCGCGGCTACCCGAGCCAGCATGAGGTTGGAGAGATTCACGCAGCCAATCAGCAGGATCAGTCCCACGGCGCCCCACAGCACAATCAACGATCGCCGCAGCTTGCCGCTCACGTATTCTTTGAGTCCTGTGAGCTGGGCCGTATAGCCTTTTCCGTACTCAGGGTGCTTGGTGTCGAAGTAGAACTGGGGAAACAGCAGGTCGGCTTCGTTCTGCGCTTGCGCCAGGCTGACTCCCGGTTTGAGCCGGCCAATCAGTGCCAGGTCATTCCCGTCGTCCCGAAAATCATCCATGATGTACGGAACGAAAAAATCGATCTTCGCTCCCGGCGAAAAGACCGAACCAAAATCGAATGTATCCGGCAGAACTCCGGCCACGGTAACTGAGGCATTGCTCAAATCAATTGTCTTTCCCACGATGCTGCGGTCGCCGTGGAACTCACGCTTCCAGAATGGGTAGCTAAGCAGCACAACCGGCCGCGCGTGCTGCACATATTCCTCGGAACGGAACAGCCGCCCGGCCGCGGGTTGCACACCGAGTGTTTCGAAGAAGCCATCCGCAACCAGAATTCCCGTGACAGGCAGCGGCTGGCCACTGCCGATCAGCTTGAAATTGTCCGGACCGGTGAAGGCGAAATAGCCGCTGACTGACTGAAAAGATTGATTCTGTTGCTGGAAGTCCTGTGTGGCATCAGCGCTGTAGGTCTTACTGGATTCGCCACTTGTTGGATTTTTCTCAACAATGCGCACCAGTTGTTGCGAATTGGGGAATGGCAACGGGCGCAACAGAATTGTGTCCACAACGCTGAAAACAGCGATATTAGCGCCGATGCCGAGTGCCAGAATCAGCACTGCGATCAGTGTAAAGCCGCGTTCCCGCCCAAGCGTGCGGAAGCTGAAACGCAGGTCCTGCATCAGGACGTCGAGCCACGGCAAGCCGCGCGATTCGTGGTGCAGCTCCCGCGCCTGCTGGACTCCGCCAAACTGGACACGGGCCTGGCGGCGTGCCTCCTCCTCAGACATTCCGTTTTGCACGTTTTCTTCCATCGCCATCTCCAGATGCGCAGCCATCTCTGCGTTGAGATCCCGGTCGAGCGAACCCTTACGAAAAAAGGAGCGCATGCGGTTGAGAGATTCCACGAAGAAAGATTTCACCGTTTACCTCCTTCGCTTTGCATGGCGAGAACACGTCCCATGACTTCCGTGAGGCGTTCCCAATACGCGGCGTCCCTGGCCAGCTGTTTCCGGCCGGCTTGCGTGATGGAGTAGAACTTCGCCTTGCGATTGTTGTCCGAAGTGCCCCATTTGGCGGCGATCCAACCCCGCTGCTGCAATCGGATTAACGACGCGTAGATGGTGCCCTGGTTCAGCAGAACTTCATTCCCGCTTACCTGTTCGATACGGCGGGCAATGCCATATCCATGGAGCGGCCCCATCGTCTCCAGTGTCTGCAGGACCATCAGGTCCAACGTTCCTTGCAAAAGATCCAGTTTGGAATCAACCATTCCCTTCTCCTGTGGTAGTACCACATGAATAAGGCGCACCCCGCGCGACGGTATTCATGGAGTGTACGGTAACACCTGGCCAATAGTTCCCAAAAAGATGAAGCAATATCCTAAGAATTCATCTCCCTTCGGTATCCGTGGGAAACATGCACTCGACCCGAAGTTCCTGCGCCGTGATGCACTGTGAGCTAATTCCAGGGTCGCTGCGCTCGTCCAGCGCCCCGGGAAAAGCGCCTTCGCATCCTATGTAGCATTCTGCTATGATGCACTGCACAAAGCTGAAACCAGGCTGCGGTCGTTCAATCCAAAGCAGGAGTATCGCGCAATGCTGAACCGAAAGAGGAAGACAAGGACGCTCTGCTGTTCCCTCCCGATGCTCGCGCTCGCCCTGCAGGCCGCACCGCAAAGGGTCCTCACGTCGCAGTATGACAATGCACGCACCGGCGCCAATCTCAATGAAACCAGGCTGACGCCGCAAAACGTCAATGTTCAGCGTTTTGGAAAACTCTTCACTTTTCGAGTAGACGGCGATGTCTACGCCCAACCGCTGTTCCTCGGAGGCGTAGACATTCCTGGTAAGGGCCGGCACGATGTACTCTTCATCGCCACCGAGCACGACAGCGTGTATGCATTCGACGCGTACGGCAATCCATCGACTCCCCTGTGGCAGGTGAGCTTGCTGAAAGACGGATTCACACCGGTTCCCGCGGGAGATGCGGAGTGTCCCTTCATTGCACCGGAGATCGGGATCACCTCCACTCCCGTGATCGATCCCAACACCGGGACCCTTTACGTGCTGGCCCGCACCAAAGATCGGGCCATCCTCTTCAACGGCATCTATGCTCAGCGCCTGCATGCGCTCGCGGTGACCACCGGGGTGGAGAAGTTCGGTGGCCCCACTGAGATCCAGGCGAGTATGGCCGGTAAGGGAACCGGAAGCAGTGGCGGAACACTCAAATTCAATCCACTGCGCGATAATCCGCGTGCGGCGCTGCTATTGAACCGCGGTACGGTTTACCTGACCTGGGCGTCGGCCTGTGACGTCGGCCCCTACCATGGCTGGATCATGGCCTACGATGCTCATAGCCTGAAGCAGAAAGCGGTGTTCAATGCTTCTCCCGATGGAGATGACAGTGGAATCTGGGGTGGCGACACGGGTCCGGCCGCGGATCAGGCTGGCAACGTCTTTGTGGCCACCGGGAACGGCCGCTTCGATGCGGAGAAAGGTGGCCGCGACTATGGCGACACCCTCCTCAAGCTGGATGGAACAAGCCTGAAACTCAGTGATTATTTCGCCCCTTTCAACGTAGACGAATTGGACTCGAGCGACAGTGATCTGGGCTCCGGCGGACCGATGCTGCTGCCCGATCAGGCGGGTCCGATCCGCCACCTGGCTGTGGTGGAAGGCAAGGGAGGCGTGCTCTATCTGATCGACCGCGACCACATGGGACGTTGGCAGCCCGGAAACAACAGTCATGCCGTACAAACAATAGCGGTGCCCAACGGCGTCTTCGGAGCGATGACTTACTGGAACCATAACCTCTACGTGCTCAGCGATAGCGACTCACTTCGTCAATTCGAGGTCCAGGACGCAAAGCTTTCGCCTAAGGCCGCGAGCCCCAATAAATTTCCTGGCATTTCCGCGACGCCTGTCGTGTCTGCCAACGGATCGAAAGACGGCGTCGTTTGGCTGATCCGTTCCAAGGTGTGGGACGCTCCCAGCGCTCGGGCAGCTCTGTTTGCCTACGATGCTGCGAACGTTGCTAACCAGCTCTACAACAGCGAGCAAAACGCCGCGCGCGACCGCGCCGGCATGGCCCTCCGATTCAACATTCCCATGGTCGTTAACGGACACGTGTATGTCGGCGCATCGAAGGAAGTGGATGTTTACGGGCTATTACCTGCAAGCGGCGGCAACCGTTAACTCAACAATTCTGATATTTCCAATTGCGCTGTTTGCCTTCCGCGATCCATTCCACCGCGGTGGCAATTCGTTTGTCTCTGGTTTCCGCGCGCTTGGCGTCCGCAACCCACTCGATGTACTCCCGCTTGCAGCTTGGACTAAAAGCGGCAAATACGGTGGCTGCCTTCTTATTGCGCCGGAGTGCGGCGGCAAATTCCGCCGGCGTTTCGAGAGCTGGCTTCGGCGCTTTGACCACCTTGCGCCGGGCTGAGATCGGACTCGTATATTGTCCGTTGTCCACAAAAGCAGCGGCCTGCCGGATCCAACCCAGCATCTGCTTGTCGGAAGGCAGGTCGTTCAGGCTCGTGATGCGTCCCAGCGAACCCATGCCGTCCTCGACCAGAACCCCGGCCCCGCGCAGCACGCCCCCGATCTCCTCGCCCCAGAAGCCGAAGCTGCAGTGTTCTTTAAACGCGGACATGTTGCACAAAATGGCGCCGCGATATTCGAAGAACGGGCGGCTCCACTTGATCGTCTCCTCGACTTCCGGGCAAGCCTTGTGTACCAGTTCGCGAAGGTGCGCCATGATCGGCTTCGCGAAAGGCTGCACCTTGGCAAGATAAGCATCCACTTTGGGACTCAGGGTCTGTGTTGCGCTCATTGCCCAAACTCCTACTTAGCAGTAACATCCACGGTTGCGATATGCTTCTCCCACTCCAGCCGGATCGTTCCCTTGTTGCCGCCCATACCGCTGATGGTGTATTTGAGCACTTCAATAGGAGCTGGCGGCTTGCTCATTTGCATCTTCACCCGCCCGAGGTCTTGAGAAGCATCGTATTCCGTGCCCCACTGGCCCGTCTGCTTGTTGATGATCAATTCCCAGGCGTCGGGGTCTTTCACGTTGACATACAGGGTGTAATCGCCCTTGGGAACGGTCAGATTGCCGATCTGCAGATTTGCATCCGTATGAAATGCCGTGGCGCTGTTGGCGCCGGCTCGCCAGATGGGCGCGGTCGGGTCCTGCATCACACGCCCGCCTTCGCCAAAAATCTTGCGCCCGCGCACAGATGGCGCGCAGTACTTGATGGTCAACGTGGCGGCGCCGATCTTCCCGGTCGCAACTTCCGGAGGGCTATCCTGCGCCCACGCGGTGCTCAAAGCCATGAACAGGCTCGCCCATACGAGAAACTGCTTCATCGTGCTCCTCCAGCTTTCTTGTCGCCAGCAGAGCCACTTTACAACACGGAACGAGTGTGAACATCGAGCCGCCCGCATTCCGTTCCATTGCCCTCGGATAGCTAGTTGTTGGACGGGGCGGAGCTGTTGGGGGTCGCTGATGCCGTAGCGGCTGAAGGCGTAGCCTCAGGAGCAGCCGTACCCGGCTGGCTGGGTTTTGCCTCCGCAGCTGCGGCGGCCGGGGCCGGGGGAGGCGCGACCGCAGCCGCCTGAGCGGGTTCCGCCGTGACCGGCAAAACAGCCGTATTCACGACCGCAGGATCGTCACGCAGTTTGAGATAAATGGTCCCGTTCGGCCGGGGAATGTTGAGCGTACCATCGCCGAACCCTTCCGGCACGGTGACGGCGTTGGCCAACTGGGCATCGATACCCACCTGCTGCAGCAGAAACAAGTCCGAACCCACCAGCGTGCACGAGGAAGCACCTTCCACGCACTTCAGCTCTTTGAGTTCGGGAACGCGGACCAGCGTCGCCAACGGCTGCCAATCCCCTGCTACGCCTCGAGCTGTCACCGCGCGGAAACGTAGCGGGCCGAACGCTGAACCGCCGAAGGCCTTGGCTGGATCGAGCGTGACTAGTGCCGTTTTGCTGTCTTGTAAGACGATCCCACCGTCCCCTACTCGCAGAGTCGTGGAGAAGCCGTTATCCGGACTGGCGATCTCAATCTTCTGATCCCGTGGAAACGATTCGGGCGCCTGTACGGCAAAGGTTAGCTTGGCATTGTCCGGCAACTCATCCTCACTGCCCAGTTGAACCACCGATGCCGGCCCGTCGGAATGAATGCTCTTGTTCAGCAGCTTCAGGACCGGCCGCGAAGCCTGCACGCTGGCGTTCAGGTCCAAAACTCGTCCATCTTTGAGCGTGACCTTCGCCAACACCTTCTCGTCGGGATGAAAAGAGCTGGAATCGGGACCCTTCAGAAGCAGTGAGTCTTCGCTTCCGTTATGCGTCAACGCTGCGGCTGGAGAAAACACCGCATCGTTGATCGACATCGAGGCAACCTCATCGAGCCGCGTACCTTTTAGCGTGCCTTGATGATCCCCGGCGTAAACAGTCAAGCTATCCAGCTTGGCGGCCTCGGAATAGGTGTGTAGCGGAACCTGATCCGGTTTCTCCAATCCCTTTTGCTTGACTTCGAGATTCACCATACCGGCCTGTTCCCCATCAAGGGGCAGATCAATCTGAATCTGGTTCGGCTTCACTTCTTTCCAACCGGCATCCAGTGACTTGCCCGAAGAATCTTTTGCCGTCACTCCGTCCACGCAGGCAGCTTCCGCCGCTTCCAGATGAACCGTGTCCTTCCGCCCCACGATCAGCGCGTGCTGGTCGGCAGACGCCAGGGTCCACTGCTCGGGATGAGCGCTGGCCAGATGGAAGCTTGGCCCTTCGAAAGGCTCGAAGCCCCAGTAGCCATGCAGAGTTCCGGTGGTGGCTCCGGCAAGCTTCTGCGTGTCCCCATTGATCAGAAAGCCGCCCTTCATGGCGTCGGGCGTAGCCGGCAGGTCGACGGTTTGTCCCGCCTTGTTCTGTGCCCGGAGAACAAAGTCATGGGCGTAGCCGGTTGCGAACACGTAAGGCGCACCTACGACCTGCACCACCAGGGGTTTGGCCTGGGCGCATAAGACGTCTTTAGGGTCCACTGCATGCATAACCGGCAAGTCCGGCGTGCGGACGGCAGGTAAGCCTACTACCAGCACCGATTGTGGCTTGTGAAAAGAGGGCGGGTTGTTCAGCTTGAGGGATAATGTGTCGCCCTTGGGTATGGCCAGCGCCGGCAGGTATTGATATTCCGCCGTGTGGAAACTATCCAGGATCTTGGCCATATCGAGCACCGTGCCCACATACACGCTGTAGTAGCCGCTGCCGGCCTGCTGGGTATACGACATCTGGGCCAACATGTCGCCGGCAGCGCCGCCCGTCACTTGCTGCACCACACTCGCGCTGCGGCCGTTGTCGAGCACCAGGCTATCGGGGTTCTGCACCAGGCAGGGCGCCTGCTGCTCCGTCGGTTTATCGAAGCATTGCTGGTCGACCTTGATATTGAGGCTGCGCGCCAGAAGCTTGGTCTGGTCTTCGATGACTTTCGGATCGCCGCTATCGACCGTCTTCACCGCGCCGAGGTAAGTGTCCAGCCGGGCCCGGTCGAGGCTCGCCTGGTGCAAATCCTGGGCTGCTCGAACAAAGGCCCCGGGACGCCCCCGGACGGCGTTGCGCAGCGTGCTGAAGTCTCCTCCGGTCTCTGGTGCAAGAAATAGCAGGACCTGCTCCGCGCCTTCGGGAACCGTCACATAGATCCCCTCCTCGCGAACCTTCTTGTTCCAGGTTTCTGCCTTGGTAAACCAGTTCTCGGGTGGCGGGTTTACGGAACCGCGGAGAAATGCAATGACCAGCAAATACCGGGCGCCTTCTTTCTCCGGAAGGTCAGGGTGCACCCACAAGCGATCCCCGGCAGCCAGGTTGGCTACGGAGCCGATCGGCAGGCTCTTGCCTGCACGAGTGACTTTGGCCTGAATACGTGGGCCATCTAAATCGAACGCAGGGCCGCCATCCGCGTGTGCCAACTGGGCCGTCCAAAGAAACAGAAAACACCAAAGTAACCGATCCACCCGCATGCCTTCATTATAGAAAGTTTTCCCGTCCGGGCTCTTAGCAATGGTGAGTCAGGAGAAACCGTTATACTTTAGTAATATTTCCAACTTGTTACTCGATTAGCTAACCCACGATGGCTAAAGAGTAAATAGCAGTGTTAGGGGTTGGCCATGGGAGACAGGCCCCCACATCCCGAGCTGTCCAGCGGGATGTGGGGATAAGGCGAGAGCCTTTGCTACTGTTTGACGGCAATCGCCGACATTTCAATCTTGGCGCCGCCGATAAGACCTGCCACCTGCACCGTGGCGCGCGCGGGCTTGGGATCCGGCATGAGCTTCTTGTAGACCTCGTTCATCTTGGGCACATCATCCAGACTCGTAACATATACGGTCACAGAAACAATGTCCGACATCTTGAAGCCGGCCGCTTCGACAATTTTTTTGACCTCGGCGATGGCGTTGGTGGTTTGCAGGGTAATATCCGTGCCCGTCACCTTTCCGTGTTCATCCGGTCCCTGCTGGCCGGCGACGTAGAGCGTGTTACCCGCGACGTAGGCGTTGCTGAACGGCATGCCCGCCTTGAAGTCGATCGCTTTGTTCTGGGCAAACAAGCTGGTGGTGGAAAAGCCGGCCATCAGCCCGGCCATCAAAACAACTCGCTTCGCCATTGATGAATACCGCATCTTCATCCTTTCAGTCTCCTGGTTTGTGAATGACCCATTCTCTCATCTCCGAAAGGGAAGCCTTGCGTTGAGGGCAGGCGCCAAAAAGTCCGCGGTGTCAGCGCGGCCTTCTGGGGCCCTTGCGGGAATACTTGGCTCCGGTAACTCTTGTTCCGTTTCCGTGACTGCTATCTGACTCGTAGAGCCGTTCAGCCCTCGGGATGGCATCACCTTTTGCCGGTGGCTTCCCACGTCCTAGGCGCCCCAGAATCTCCATCGCTTCGAGAACGTCGGCACGGCGTCCACGAGATCGGAACATCGCCTCTGTCCTGATCGCAGAAAGTTTCTCGGCTAAAGCGACATTGATCAGTTGATTCAGCGCCACACCTTCCCCAGCGGCAATCCTACGCGCCTCCTCCAATAAAGAGGGTTGTTTACTTCTCGATTTGCCTGCTATTTTCGTCTGCGTGGCGGCCGTGGCCCGGGGGAACAGGATTTTCAAGGCTGGGCGTAGTATCCGGTACGGGTCCTGGCCGTAAGGCCCGGCTTGTCAAGCTTGATCTGAAGGGAATGGTACTCGTTCGGCTTCTCGGCCGATCCCGCGGCAAAGCTCAGCACGTAGAAAGGGCTGGCATCCGCTACCCCTTGCCCGATTTCGGCGGCAATTGCATCCGCCAGATCGTTGCTTTTGTTAAAGACACGCCCCCCGGTTTGAACTGCCAGCACTTGCAATGACAGCGCTGCCGGGTAAACGTCATTGGCTGATTTCGCCCCGCTGAGAAATTGCTGGTAGTCGTAATACTGCGCAGTGCTTGTATTCGCCAGTCCCCGCGTCTCCACGTTGTAGAGCGTGATGTGGTTGAGCCTTAGCTCCGTTGAAAAGGCTACGATGGATTGAAACATGTGTTGCTGATCGTGAGCCGTAACATCTGTTGAGCCCGATATGAGCTGCGGCCAGCCAGGGCCAATCCAAATCACCAGTTCTCGGCCCGCCTTTCCGCTCTCATAAATCCCTAGCTTGCGGAGGGCCTCGAGCGACATCCGAAAGCGCTCGAATACTCCAAAATATCCCTGGCTCCGATTGATGGTGCGCAGGCTGGTTACATATTGATCCATTTGAGAAGCCAGCAGATTGCCATCGGTCGATGGCTTGCCGCGAAGCTGATTTGGATCGTCCGAGACCAGAACGATGGACACCGGATAGGGCAACTTGCCGCCATTCTGCAACAGAAACTTTCTGATTCCTTCTCGTTCGCGGTCTGCCGTAAGAACGTTGGCGTTGATGGCATCGATGACCAGGACAATTTCAATAGAAGGCGCGGGTGTACCAGCCCCCACATCCACGGCACGAAATGAGGTAAGCGCCTGTGGCTGTTTATTATCGAGCACAGTGAAGTTCTGTTGGCTGAGGCCCCGTGCCGGAGCGCCCCTCTTATCAGTCACCACAACGTCGAGGGTGATGTTGTGTGCTGTGCCAGAGCGTTGTTGCGAGAGCCCGCCGGCGGAAAAGAAAAGACACCATAGAACAGATAAACCAAGGAGCCGCGTCACGCCGCCACACCTCTGTGGGTTGGTTGTCATTTCCGGTGAAGACCGCTACCCTCTCCAACTGCCGGAAAACAGCAGGTGAATTATTTCAGATTTCCGGCATTCGTCATCGGCTGAGTCGAGCGGGACGCAACGGAGCCACCATCGAACTGATGAGGAAGAACCCTGGCAGCAATTTCCCGGAATCCGGCTGTCTGGCGAATGGCATCAAAACGGGCGTCGACTCCCAGCCAAACTAATTCCGCCTCACGATCTTCAAGCGCCAAACGCAGAAACGACAGCGCTCCTTCACCATCTCCAAAGGCCAGCGACAACAGGGCCTGTCGCGACCGGCTCAGAGCAGTATCGAGAGACAACAGCTTGAACCCCTGCACGATCTGTTGCGCTTCCTCCGTCTTGCCGATCATTGCCAGCACTTCGGCAATGCCCGCCATCATCGGTAAACGGCCCCCGGACGCCGGCCTTATCTCTTCCACCAGCCGCTTAGCCTGATCCTTTTCCCCTATGTGGGCGGACATCAGAGCAAATAGAAACCGCGCCTCCACCGGCTGCGACCCATAAATCAAAGGTTCCGACAGACTTCGCAATCCTTCCTCGAAGCGCCGCGTGAGATGCAGGAATCTGGCGAAGGAAACCTTCTGCCGATTCGAGAAGGGATCCGTGTGTTGAACCACATCGAAGCGATGCGAAGCCTCGTCAAACCGGCCAAGGGCGGCTAAAAATAATGCAAACCGGCGCGACGCCGAAGCATTGAAGCCCAGGCTTTCTCCGTACAGAAAGCTTTTCTCTGCGTGCTCCCAGTCCCACTCCAGTGCTTGCGCTCCTCCCAAGCAGGAGTATGACTCAATCATTTCCGGATCCAGTTCGATGGCGCGACTGGCCGCATCCTTGGCGATAAAAACCAATGTGGAATGCGGACCCGCTCCGCGCAGAGCCATCTCCAGGTTGCAATGCGCAATGCCGCAGTAAGGTCGGGCATAAGTAGGCGCCAATTCCTTCGCCTCCTGAAACTTCAGCAACGAAGCAGGCAAATCCGACGCGGTCCCCTCATCCAGCAGCGTTTCCGCATGCATCACCAGCGGGTATACGGCAAGCATCAACCGGCTGGGCGCGGCTTTCTTGCGCCGTACCAGAGAGTGCTGCGGCCGCGCTCTGCTAACAAAAGCGGTGGCAATTTGCTCCTGTACCTGGGACAAACTTTGCTCATTTGCCTCGCTATCAAAGCGGTGAGAGCTCATCTGGAAACCATCGGAACCAAGGACCCGCGCTGTGATGCGCAGGCGGTTGTGATCTTCCCGTACCGTTCCTTCGATCACTGTGCTTAAGCCGAATTTCTGCGAGAGGGACGGAACGTCATAGGGTGCTTCGACGGCATTGGCCATTGGGGGTCTGGCGATCAGACGAATTCCCTCCGCGCGGCTGAGGTTGTGGATCAGCTCCTCGGTCACTCCCTGGGCACACCTAGCCGACAGTGTCGTATGGGAAAGGTCTACCAACGGCAGAACGGCGACAGCAACCCCAACTCCTTTTACCAGCAGGCCGTTTTCGGCCAACGGCTCGCTCGTCGAAGGCGCCGCCGCACTTTCGTTTATGCGGAACAAAGGCACATAGGTGCCGGGCCGAAAGTAAATGAAAACCGGATTATCCTTACCCTCCGACTCGTAGTATTCCTTGAGCTTGGCGCGCAGCCGGCGCGCCTCCGTGCGCACAATGGAATCCTGGCTGGGATGGTAAGGAGGCTTGCGGTCATACACCTCTGTCCCAATCACGTACTCCTTCAGATTGTCGGCGTTTCCAGTGAGCGCATTTTCGACTGCAAACCTCAGGAAGCGCCCTAGCCGGTCGGATTGCGAGAACATCGCACTTTGCAGCAAACGGTCGAGCTCAGCCCGAACCTCCTGCGCGGAGAGGTTCTCCGATATGTGTGTATCCGGCACGTCTTCCCTTCTCACCGAAGTTTTCGATCCGACAACCTGATCCCGAGGTCATCATAGCGCGTCCTTGCCGCGTCCACCGGAGGCTCACCGTGAGCTAACAGTTGCTCACTGGGTAAAGACCACGGTCTTCTGCCACGCTCATTGCTGATAGCCATGGAGCCAAACTTGACTGCGGCGCATCTAGAGCTTGGCAGGAGACACGAATTACGCCTCCTTGCCATGGTTCCCCAGGAAGCGCAGCGGCGGATCCGTCGTCTGATGGCGCCGATCGATGTAGGTGTGGACTTTATCTCCAGGGCGTCCGAAGTATCCCACCTGGTCCTAAGTCAAACCTCCTATCAGGTTGCGCTTCTGCCCGCGACACTACCTGACAGCGGATGGTGGTCGCTCTGGGGGGAAATCGCTTTGCTGCATCCGCGGCCCGAGATTTTGGTGTACGCCCACGCCGCGAGCTTTGAGCTGTGGTCCGGAGTTCTGGAAGCTGGCGGCTATGACGTATTGGTGGAACCATTCTCTGGGGACGAACTCCAGCGGGCAGTAATTCGCGCCGCGATCAGCTTCGCGGAACGGTTGAGCCAGGAATCCAGCCATGGATAGGAGCCATGTTTCGAAAGATAGTCGTTGCCTATAACGAAGCTGCGGAGGCGCATCGGGCGCTGGCCGCCGCCATCCTTCTGGCGAAGAGTCTCAATGCAGAGTTACAAACCGTGACCGCCGTGGCTGCTTTGCCGGCTTATACCGCCTTTGCCGACGTAGCCGATCCGGGGCTCCCTCGCCTGCTCGAGGCGGACCGGCTCAAGTTTTACGAGGACCTGGAAAACAAAGCACGCGCCCAGGTCGAGAGCCACGGCATCAGATTCGAGAATCATTTCGTAGAAGGCAATCCGGTCGAAGCAATCGTGGATTTTCTACGACGGCAGAAGGCAGATCTTCTCGTAATAGGCCTCCACCAACGGGAGTTCTACATTTCCCGCTTGTGGAGCACGGTATACGAGCTGGCCCAGGACGCGCCTTGCAGCGTGCTGGGTGTACATTGAGCTGTTTCAGCCCGCCGGCCCACTCACAACCGAATCTCGTGGAGTTACCGTAGGTATGTCAAAACGAGCGATCATCATCCCGGTCGTGACCCTCGGGGCCGCCGCCGCGCTCCTCTTCACTATCAAAGGTTGTTGGACGACATGGCAAGGAAACCGCGCGCAAGAGCGTACCGACGATGCTTACGTGCGCGCCGACCTGACTCCGCTAAGTACGCGCATTTCCGGAACCGTACGCAGGATGCTGGTCGGGGATTACGCGCCTGTACAAGCGGGCCAGCTTCTCGTGCAGCTGGAAGACGACGACTACGCTGCAAACCTGGCTGAGGCCAAAGCTGCTCTGGCCGGCGCACAAGCACAGCTCGAAGATAACCAGGCCGCCAAACGAATCCAGGACGCCAAAGTTCAAAGTGCGGAGACGGCAGTCAACCAGGCCGCCGCCGCTGTGGATGCTGCCAGGGCCGCGATTGCCGCCGTGCAGCCGGATGTCGTGCACACAGAGCTGGAACGCAAACGCCAGGAGGCGCTGCTCGCCTCCAAAGCAACCACGCATCAGGAACTCGAAGGAGCAGTGGCAAACGCGGACCGCGCGGCCAGTACGCTCGCCGGCCAGCAAGCTGACCTGGCTCGCGCTCAGGCCGCGTTGGCCAGCAGCCGCGCTGCCCTCGAGGCCGAGAAGAGCTCCCGAGCTGCGCTGGATACCAAGGATGCTCTGTATCGCGCCGATATCAAGGCCAAAGAAGCCGCCATTGTTGTGGCAGAAGTCAACCTTGGATACACCCGGATCGTCGCCCCCGCCGCGGGCGCCGTCAGCGAGCGCCACGTGCAGGAAGGACAACTCGTAGCCCCCGGTATGCAGGTGATCGACCTGGTCAGGGGTGACGTTTGGATCCAGGCCAACTACCTGGAGACGCAGCTCACGAATATCAGAACAGGTGACGCTGCAGACATCGCCATCGATACCTTTCCTGGAATCGTCTTGCATGGAAAAGTCCTCGAAATCTCTCCCGCCAGCGGATCGCAGTTCGCCTTGCTGCCGCCGGACAACGCCACCGGGAACTTCACCAAAGTCGTGCAGCGGATTCCGGTAAAAATCGTGCTGGATCAGGGACATCCTTTGCAGGGCAGATTGCGGCCTGGCTTCTCGGCCGAAGTTACGATTCATCCCTCCGGTCGAACAAAGGAGGGCTCGCAGTCTTGAGCGCGGCAGCTTCCACCGCCTCTCCTCCCGCGGCGCCGGTCATCACGACCCACCCGCTGCTCGGAGTGATAGGTGTGCTGTTCGGCGCTCTGGTCGCTACCTGCACCGGGCGGTTGATCAGCGTGGGCCTCGCCGATCTGCGCGGTGCTCTTCATCTGGGTTTCGACGAAGGCGCTTGGATCAACACAGCGTTTAACGCGGCGCAGATGTTTATCGGCCCCTTCTCCGTCTATCTTGGCGGTCTGCTCGGACCGCGCCGCGTTCTGCTCGCTTGTGCCGCGATATTTACCGTGATGAGCGTGCTCTTGCCGCTGGCCCCCAACCTCCCGTGCTTGCTCACTCTTCTGGTGATCGCCGGACTTACGGCCGGAACGTTTTATCCGCTGACGCTCTCTTTTGTGCTGCGCAATTTGCCCATGCGCTACGTGCTGATCGGCATTGCCATGTACGCCATGGATATCGTTTTCACCACCAACGTCGCTACTTCGCTCGAAGCCTGGTACATGGAACATCTGTCCTGGCACTGGATTTTCTGGAACAGCGCCGTGCTCACGCCCATCATGATGGTGCTGATCTATTTCGGCATTCCGTGGCAGCCCCTGCCTGCCCACAAGGAGGGCCAACCGAAGCCAAGCTGGCGCGGGTTCCTCTATGCCAGCCTGGGATTTTCTCTGCTGTACATCGCTCTCGATCAGGGACAAAGGCTGAACTGGTTCCACTCTGGCGTCATCGTCGGCTTGACCGCATCGGGCGTTTTTCTGTTGCTGATGACCGTCGTCCGGCATTTCAGCATGCCGAATCCTCTCGTCAACCTGCAATTCCTCTTGCACCGTAATACTTTGCTGCTAGGTGTGGTGTTGATCTTCTTCCGCTTCACCATCCTGGCAACGGTTGTCATCATTCCAAGTTATCTTGGCTCGGTAAAAGGTTATCTACCATTGCAAACCGGACCAGTGCTGCTGTGGGTCGGGGTGCCGCAGTGCATTTGCGGAATTCTGGGCGTCTTCTCGCTCAGGTACATCGATGCTCGCCTGGTGTTGACATTGGGCTTCAGCCTGGTAGCCATCGCCTGCGTAATGAACAGTCACCTTTCCTCAGCATGGTCGGGCGCTAATTTCGCGGGTTCCCAGGTAGTATTGGCCCTGGGTCTGGCTCTCGCCTTCAATGGCCTTGTGGGCGCCATCATTCTGGAAGTTGTGAATTCCGGAGCGCTCAAGCGTCCGATTGATGTTCTGACCTTCGCTGGGTATTTCCAGACGGTCCGCCTCTTCGGTGGTGAGATCGGCGCGGCTTTCCTCGGGCGTTTTATCGCTGTTCGAGAGCAGTTCCACTCCAACATCCTCGGGCTGGGCGTGCAGTTGGGCGACCCTGCCACCTATCAGAGATTACTTGGCCTCGGCGCCGGGGCCCAGAGCCAATCCGCGGGTTTGCCCCAGGCAGCGGGAAGAGCGGTGGACATTCTCGGACTTCAAGTCAGGCAACAGGCTTTCACCCTCGCTATCACAGACAGCTTTATGTTGATTGCTTTTTCGGCGGTCTGCTGCCTGATCGTTATCGCCTGCATGGCGCCGGTGCCGACCCAATTCCGCCAGGTGGTGCAAGCGTGAGAAGGCTTGGAGATTGTCTTCATAGGAACTCTGAGGTGCGGTCGATGATGCAAGTCCGAGCCGCGTGCAAATCGATACCATGGCTGTGCTTATTAGGAATGTTGGCCGCCGCCGGCGCCCTCGCACAAAGCGGCGCAACCATGCAGCTGAATCTCGACCAGGCGATCGACCTTGCCCTCAAGCAAAACCGGGATCTGCGCTTAGCTCATTTGGCTGTAACGGATAGCGAGCACAAAAAAGAAATTGCCCGCGCAGCTTATTTTCCGAAAATCAGCAACGACTCCAAGGTACTTCACATAACACAGCTTGCCGGCGTCGATATTCCCGCGGGAGCCTTTGGCAATCATCCCGATACTGGTCCCATCCCCGCCACAAATCTCTTTTTGGATCAGGGCGCGACAACCTCTTATACCAGCGGAACAGGGCTGGAGCAGCCGTTTACGCAGATGTTCAAAATCCGCGAGTCCAACCGCGCCGCAACCGCGGATATAAACACTGCCAGGGTGCAGGTCGCGGAAGCAGAGGACGACATCGCGCTCAAGGTGCGTCAACTCTATTACGGCATCCTGGTGGCGCAGCTCAAGCGGCAGGCCGCTGCAGAGGAAGTGGACGCAAGCCAGGTTAAAGTCGACGAAAGCGTGGAAGACGTGCGCAGGGGCAACGCTCTGGACCTGGCGGTGCTGCAAAGTCGCGCCTCCGCCCTCAGCGCCAGGCAGGATGACCTGGTGCAAAGGCTGCAAATCCGCGACCTGACGATCTCCCTCAACGACCTGTTAGGCCTGCCATTGGATACTGCGCTGGCCCTCGATCCCAATGCGTCCACTGTACCGGTCCCGGTTCCATCCCGCGAGGAATGTATTCGCGTTGCACAGGAGCACAGCCCGCAAATTCGAGCGGCCAGACTCGCCGTGGAAAAGGCGAAAGCAGGGTTGGCTGCCGCGAAGGATGCCTACATCCCGGATATTACCGGTCTCGCCAGGTACAGCTACCAAAGCGGTATCCCCTTACTTGTGCACAACTTCGGGACGTTTGGCTTCTCTTTCACCTACGACTTATTCGATGGCGGCAAGCGTACCGCCGAAATCAAAGATGCGCACACGCAACTCTCCGAAGCCGAGTTGAATCTGGAAAAAGTAAAAGAAGAAGTATCTGTTCAAGTCGAGACCGCTTACGACAAAGTTGAGCAACTGCGCGATCTCACCGGCGTAGCCGAGGAGGCGCTGCAGGCGAGAGACGAAGCTTCGCGCGTGACGGACCGTCAATTTGAACAAAACGCGGCGCTCGCCTCCGCCCGTGCCGAAGCCCACGCCCAGGCGATCGCGGCCAAAGCCTCGGTTCTGCAAGCCAACCTGGGCCTATACCTCGCGCAGGCCGACCTCAAGCGGACAATGGGTGAGCTTCAACGCTAGCTCCACGCAAACCTTTCGATCTTTCGGGTGACTCAGGCTGCGGAAAACTCCATGGAGAAGGGAGGGAGCCCGCTGCTTTAGCAGAGGGTGCTCGTCCCTGAAGGGTACGGCCTTTAGGCCGTACGTCACGACACCGAGGAACCGTGGCTTTAAGCCACTGAGGGCACTGAAGTCCACGGCAAGCCTTGCCCTCAGGGGCTGAAGCCCATCGATTACTGTGGTTTGCCGTTCGCGCTAAAGCCCGTACTTCATAGGAACTAGTTCTCACGCAACAGAACTGTAATCCTGCCCGCCCCGGTGTCGCCGTGGGAACGGAGCGCGCTCACATGTCTGTCTCCAGCAGCTACTTCATCCCGCTGACCAAATACAACTCGGAAAGCAGGCGCGTGTACCCGAAAACATAAGACTGGCCGTTCGGGCTGAACATCACATGAGTCATGTCGCACAGCCCGGTTTCGTCCGACGGATTGATTTCCTTGAACATTTCCCGCTTTCCCGTCAGGATGTTCAACCGGTAAATCTTTACCGGCGCTGTTTTTTCCAGATAGGCGTACACCACCTGGGGATCCGTGCTCCACGTAAAACCTTCCCCCGGCAGGAGACCGACCATAGAGCGCGGCGCCCCACCGTCGAGCGGATAGAGCTTGGGCCCACCATCCGAATGCCCGCCCGCAGCTACCCACTGCCCATCAGGAGAAACCATGCAGCCGCTCACTCCTTCCGGAGTCAACGGGCGCGGTTTACCGCCGTCGATATTCTGAATGTAGCAACGGGCCGGATGTCCTGCCTCATTTCCGCTGAAGACGATCTGCTTCCCGTCGGGCATCCACTCCATGCCATGGCGATATTGCTGAATGTTGCCCCGCTCAAGCTTTTTGATCGTGCCGGCTCCTGTCGGCAAGAGCTCCAGCTGAGTATAGGCAACCGTGGTGATGACCCATTTCCCGTCCGGAGAGAAGGTGCCGGCCATGCCTTCGCCTAGTGGAATTGGAGGAGATCCCTGCATGTCGCGAACAGCAACCGTGTAGGTCGGGCCACCTTCCTCTCCTTGTTCGTCAAAGAGAAGCGTGTTGCCATCATGCGAGAGATCCACGGGCAAAGACCAATCCAGCCATGAAAGGTCCTTCAGCCTGGTCGCGCCCGCCGCCATCGCCAGAATTCCCGCCCGCTGCTCGTCGCGGGTTAGCAGCACCCTGCCGTCGGGCGCGATGTCTTGTAGCGTGACTCCCCCCGGCGCCCGGAAAGCGAGCCGTTGGTGACCATCCAGGTCCACCGCGTAAATTCGCCGTTGCAGCCCTGCCTGCGTCGCTGAAAACCAAACCTCGGAGCCATTCGGTGACCAAGCCAGACCCTGCTCGCTCTCCCACCCGGAAGAGAGAACTTTCTTGTGACCGGCAAGGTCCACAACAGAGACCACACCGCGGTCGTCATCATGCGTCGCGTGGTCCAGGAAGGCGACGTAGTTCCCGTTGGGCGAGATCCGGGGGGCGCTGATCCACCCAAAGGTTTCATATAAGACATGCCCGATCGGAAACTCCAGCCGCTCCGTACCGCCCATATCGCGGACGATCGCTAGAGTTTTTCCATCCGGCGCCCAGTCGGCGCCGGTAACATTCTCGGCAATCTGCCGCGGCGATCCTCCGGTCAAAGGAACCTGGGCCAGCGTACCGCGATTGGTAAACATGAATGCGGAGTTGAGCGACTGCAGAATCGCCATTTCCCCCGTCGAGGAAACCGCCAGCAACTGACTGGCATGAATACCAACATCGCGCGCGCCCGGGATCTTGAGATCGGTCGAGAAGATATTGATCGGCATCCCGTCCCACGATGCGCCGTAGAGTACGTTGCGGCCATCAGGAGCAAATCTGGCCGAAAAGATAGTTCCATGCCGGACCGTGAGCCGCTGGAAATCCAGAGGCTTGGTCGATACGCTTCGCTTCCCCAGCCAAACTCCAAACGCTACCAGACCCCCACATATAAGGAGGATCGCCGCCAGCCACGCTAAATGCTTGCCCGATATCCGCTGTTTCTCTGGGACGACAACTGTTGGCGGCTCAGCGGGCGGCGTCTCCACCACCGGATTCTCCAGCCGGGCCACAAAACGATAGCCACGGCGGGGTACGGTCTCGATGAAGCAAGGATTATCCGCGGAGTCTCCAAGGGCGGTGCGCAGCTTACCCACCGCTACATTCACCGCGTGATCGAAATCCCCGTAGCTCTCCTCGGGCCAGATCCGGTTTTGCAGTTCCTCCCTCGTGACCAGGCTGCCCGGACGCTCCAGCAAAATCTGCAGCACCTTGAACGGTTGATCCTGCAGCTTGATCCGGCTACCTGATTTACGAACCTCTCCTGAGTGGAGATCAGCCTCAAACACCCCGAACCGGATGGTGTTCGATCCGTTCCCTGACCCATTCTTCGCCCTGGCTTCCCCGTTGATGGATGAGTTAAGCATCGTTGCCCCGCCTTCCCTTGATGCCACAGGCCCCCTGCAAATTCAACTAGTTTGCCTGGATACCGTGGTCTCCGTTATCTCTCCAGCCTCTCTCCTGTGCCGTAACCCAAGGTGGACTCATAAGTTAGCTGGGGTGAATTGAGGTACCTTCGGCGCTGAACCAGCATGGCCTTGCGATGAGGTGGGCCATGCGTAAGCGCAATTTCTGGTGGTTAACTCTGCTTACAATTCTGCCGTTGGCTAATCAGGCAGCCGCTGGCACTGATACGAAAACACAGGCGCTCCGGTTCGATCTTTACCGCGACTACCTGATAGTAGCCAGAGGATCCGCTGGACCAGTCAAAGGACTCAATTTTCTTCTCGATACTGGCGCCAGTCCTACTGTCCTCGACCGGCATCTGGTCCAGAAATTACATCTCGAAGAGTCGCCCGCAAGCATTGCCGTTTTGGACGGCAGCGTTGAGGCCGGCCGGGCTGTCGTACCAGACCTGCACCTCGGCCCCATGCAGAAACAGAACTTGTCTGTTCTGGTCGAAGATCTATCCTTTTTTCAGAAAGCCCTCCCGCTCCATATCGACGCAGTGATTGGTCTGGATGTGTTGGGGCAGGTGCCCTTCGAGATCGACTACACATCGCGTGAGATTTACTTTGGATCGTTGCCCCGGCTGGCGAACTCCCTCCCTTTCCAGATCAAGGCTGGGTTACCGATCGCGGAAGCCCAAGTCGATCGGGTTCCGGTTCATTTGCTGGTTGATACTGGAGCCTCTTCCATTATCCTCTTCGGACCGAGCACGCCGAGGCCCATCTCTCCCATGAGAATCAGCGCGGTGAATGCCATCGGCGAAGCTGAGCGTAAACAAGTCTGGCTTCACAGCCTGAACCTGGGCGAAGCGAAATTCGGTCAGGAACCGGCCTTTATGGTCCGCAGCCGAACCGACGGCAATCATGATTTTGACGGACTCATAAGCCCGGCAGCACTGGGCATTACGAAAATCGCTATTGATCGGGACCGAGGCCTGTTGAGCTTCAGCCGTTGATTGTCCGAGACCGGACAGCTTTGTTCGTTTTCGCACTGTCTTAATACGAGAGAACCAACACTTGTTGGCCGCCGATGGCATCGCGTCTAATGAGGCATGGCGGACAGGGCCTCCCCAAACTACGTTTCATTCGCGGACAGTCAGTCCCAAATCGCATCGTTAGCTGAGTTGCCGGGAGATCCGCAGAATGGCTTCTTCGGCCCCGAGTCCATCACCTGGAAGGTGAACCGGGAATCCGCTGTGTTTCTCGGCGCTGGGCGCGCCGCCTTGCTGCAACTGGCCCACCCATGGGTCGCCGCCGCGCTGGCGCAACATTCCAATCTGTTGCATGACGCAGTGGGACGCTTCCATTCGACGTTTCGCGTCATCTACACCATGCTGTTCGGTACGCGTGCTCAGGCAATGGAAGCAGCCAGACAGTTGTACCGGCGGCATACCGGTATCCGTGGCGAATTGCTCCAGGCAGTCGGCCCCCATCCGAAAGGTGAGCACTACGAGGCCAATGAGGTCGGCGCGCTCGTCTGGGTCTATGCCACGCTCGTAGATAGCGCAATTCTGGCCTACGAAGTCGTGCTGCCCCCGCTCGCTGATTTAGATCGGGAGCACTATTACGCAGAGAGCAAACGAATGGCGGCGCTGTTCGGTATTCCTGCAGAGGCTTTGCCGCCCGACTGGTCAGCGTTTGCGCGCTATACCGCGGAGATGTTCGCTTCCCCCGAGCTTTCCATCGACTCCAATGCCCTTGCTCTGGGAAAGAGCGTGCTCTCAGGTGTGGGAACCTGGCTGCGTCCCCCTCACTGGTACCGGGCGCTCACCGCATTCTGGATGCCGCCTCGGCTACGCACCGCTTTCCAATTGCCGTTCGACGCCCGAGCGCAAGACGCCGTACGGCGAACCGTCCGGCGTCTTCCGAGAATTTATCTACAAATCCCCGCGAGTCTTCGATTTGTCGGCCCGTTTCATGAGGCAGCCGCGAGATTGCGCGGCCGCTCTCCCGGCCTGTTCACCCGCAGGAGCAATTGTTTCTGGATGGGCCAGCCGCGATTGCTCTATTCAGACCTTCCGGGTTAGCCCTTCAGACTTCGTCAATCACCCGGGCCGCCGCATCGATGGCCTCAGCCACCTTGCGAATCTGTTCCGGGGAAAGATTGCCGCGCTCGGTGCGCATCTTCAGTGCATAGCGCAGGTTCATGATCGCGCGCATGATCTGCGGAGACCGTCCCCGGCCGAAGACTTTACCCGCCTGCTCCATGCGTCCGAAGATCGCCTTGATGACGGCTTTATTCTCCTGCAGGTATTCCCTGCCGGCGTCCGTGGCCGCATACAGCTTCTTGTTGCCCTCGGTTGAAGTTACGGTGGCGTAGCCCTCCTCTTCGAGCATGGTGAGCGTCGGGTAGACAACACCAGGACTCGGCGCGTATCCGCCCGAAAGCCGCTCTTCGATGGCCTTGATGATTTCGTAGCCGTAACTGGGCTTGTCGGCGACAAGCTGCAGAATTACGAACCGCAGTTCTCCGTTGTCGAAGTGCCGCTCGCGCCCTCCGCCGAAACCTCGCTCGTGTCCAAAGGGACCTTCAAAGCGATGGCGGCCACGATGACGCTCAGCGCCATGGTGAAACCCTCCGCCGTGATGCCGGCCCCAGCGCCGGTCTTCCAATTGTTCTTGTTCGAACATATATTTGTTCTCCTTAATTAAGATATATCTTACGATATATCTTAGATTGTCGAACGTCAACCGCGATGCGGATTTTTTATTCGCCGGGGAAGACTACTGTTCTATGCTGGCGTGGCCTCAAAAAAGGAAGAACGGCGGAAGATGAAATATATTGCTTTGGCTGCAAGCCTGTTCCTTGCACTCAGCGCCACGCGCGCAGGCGGACAAGCGCCCAATCTTGGCCCGGCAGATGCCCAATTCAAAGCAGGCAAGTTTGGGCAGGCGCAAAAGATCTACACCCGGGCGGCCACTTACCAGCCGGGCAATCTAGCCAGCCAGATCCAGTTGGGACGCATTGCCCTGCTGGAGAACCATCTCGAACTGGCAGAGGCGCGGCTGAAGAAGGCGCTCTCACTCGAACCTGGAAATGCCGACGCGAAGATCCTGCTGGCCGAGGCTTTTTATCGCCGGGACAACTTCGTGGAGGCGGCGAACGCGTTGACCGGGCTTGGCCCCGCGGACAACCAGAAGCTGGCCAATTTCTCCACCCTTAACCAGGCGAAGCTGAAGAGCTTCCAGGGCAAAACGCCCTACGAAATCCAGGGCCAGGGCGAAAACACGACCCTGAAGTTTGTGGTGCGGGATCCCCTGCCCTTGGTGAAAGTGCGGATCAATGGCGGCAAGGAGGTCGTCTTTTTCATCGATACCGGCGGCGCCGAATTGGCGCTGGACACTACCTTCGCCAAGGAGCTGGGAATTCCTCAATTTGGCGATGTGCAGGGAACTTTCTCTGGAGGCCAACACGCCGCGGTCGGGAATGGCCGGATCGACTCGCTCACCGTCGGCGACTGGGTTGTGAAGAATGTCCCGGTTCAGATTTTGGCGCTTCGCCAGCTCTCCCAGCCGCTCGGGGTACAGCAAATCGATGGCGTGATCGGGACCATTTTCTTAGCTCATTTCCGGTCCACAATAGATTTCCGCAACGGAAAGCTCATTCTGCGGCGAAAGACCGACCAGGAGACAATCAACGGCATTCAAGTGCCTTTCTGGCTGGCCGGTGATCATTTCATCGTTGCCTGGGGGAAAGTAAATGCTCTGCCTTCGTCGTTGTTCTTCATTGACACCGGCGTTGCGGGCGCGGGAGCCAAGCTGGCCCCTTCCGTCATCAAGCAGGCGGGGATCAACCTGGACGAGAAGAAAGCGTCGGCGGGAGCCGGTGGCGGTGGTTCCTTTACGACCGTGCCTTATGAAATCCAGCAGCTCTCGCTGGGGGACATTCGGGAAACCAAGGTGTCCGGTGTCTACGACGGAGCCTTTCCCTGGGAGAGTTCGCTCGGCTTCTATATTGCGGGATCGGTTGGCCACGATTTCTTTCAGCCCTACGCAGTGACCGTCGATTTCACAAAAATGCAGATGATCTTCGACTCAGGCAAATAACAAGGGACCCATGGGTCGCGCACCAGGAGGCCGAATCCAGCAGAGGATTCGTTGTATCAGCTCTCCTGTGACCTTGGTCCAAGATCCCCGACGATGAACCAGTAGCAGAAAATGCCCGCGAGCAAAACCACTGCGGCGAGCACAAATCCCGGGGCGTACGAGCCGGTGCGGCTGATCAGCAGGCCGGTGATCAACGGCGCCAGCACGCCTCCCAGATTACCGGCAAAGTTCTCGAAGCCAGTCCACAGGCCCACATCTTTATGAGGGGCGCAACGCTGCAGAATCACCAGCAGATTGCCGGTGGCAAGGCCCACGAAGGAACCGCCCGCAATCAAGGCGACAGCGGCGTTCGCGCTCTGCACTCGGGATGCGGGAATCAACAGCAAGCCACAAAGAAACGCTATCGTGACAATCCCCTTGCGCGTGCGCGTCTCGTCCCAACCGTGAGCGGTGAGACGGTCGGCGATCCATCCTCCGAGAGGTTCGCTGGCCCCAAAAACGAAATACGGCAATGAAGAAAAGAAGCCGGCGCGCAGGATGGTCAGGTGTCGCACCGTCACCAGGTAGTCAGGCAGCCAGGTCACAAACAGATACCAGTAATAGTCGAAGCAAAAGAAACCCAGGCAGATACCGATGAGGTCGCGATTCGTGAGCAACCATCGTATCTCCTGCAGGCCGCTACGCGTCCCCGCCGGAGGACGGGGCGGTCGGCCTATGCGCCCCTTGGTCGCCCACATCCACGGTATCAGCCACAGAAGTCCGGCAAACCCAATCCAGCGAAACGTCGCCCGCCAACCCAGTGGCACGAGTAAGGCTGGAATGACCAGGCCGCCAAGGACCAGCCCCATACGGGTACCGAAATCGAACAGGCCGCAGGGCAGACCCTGTTCCGTGGGGCCGAACATCATGCTCACAATCTTGGTGCCGCCTGGCAGGTAGATCGCCTCACCAACGCCGAGCAGCATGCGGAACATGATCAGCACGCCGAGACTCGCGGCAAACCCTGTCAAACCCTGGCCCAGCGACCACAAGACGAAGGCGGCGAAATAGAGCCACCGCAGGTTGACCCGATCCGCGGCAAAGCCAACCGGGATCTGCATAAACGCATACGACCAGAAGAAAGCAGAAAGAACGACGCCCTTGCTTTCCGGTCCGAGGCCCAGATCTTTCGAGAGCAACGGAAGGGCCAACGAAAGGCTGGAGCGGTCCAGGTAATTGATCAAAGATGCGGCAAATAGCAGCCACACAATCGTCCAGCGGCCGGAGTGTTGGCGAGAATCCGTGCTCATGACCTCCCTGGAAGACACAAGGTGCCAGTATACCGGCACCCAGCGAAACGGCCGACGGGAGAACGGCAGGGTCGTCCTGGCGATGAGTGGCCAGAACCGAACGAGACCGTTTTTATCGGTAGAACGAACCTGCGTATCAAGCGAAAATTGCTGGATTTTGCAACTGCTGATGATGTGAGAAAATTTTTCCTACCCCGGCACCGCAGATGATTTGCTCCGGCGATTGCCATTTAATCTCTTGCTCATGCATCACTTCCTGTGACAATATACGTCCTGCAGGAGCTATGACTGTTCGGCTGCGACACCGCTTGCGCCGAGGCAATCACACAGTCTTCATGCAACAGGTCCCAGGGCTCCCGAATCTCACAGGTGATGCAGGCGCTTCAAGCGCGAAGCTTGCCGCGAGCCTACTCGGGCGGTAGCTTTATCTTTTCTGCATGCCGCCACGGCATCAGATTTGCAGTGGCAGGTTGCCTGCATTGGAAGTGAGGTGTTCTTTTTCGGTCGGTGAAACGCAAACCGGCCCCCGCACACTAAATCAATGAATTCCCGGCCCCAGGCCACGGATCCCCCTTCCAGGTAAACGCGAGAAACGGAGGCGAAAGCTGGAATCGTGCCTTACAGTCGTAAATTTCCCGAGCAGGATCGCGCTATCGAAACGGTCTTCCGCCTGATGCGTCAGCATCCCGAAGGTATCACCGTCAGTGGGCTGAACGAATTGATGCGTGAGCATAACGATCAACTCCAGGGAGAAATCGCCTGGTTCAACTCAATCGATGTGCTGATTGACGAAGGCAGAGTCTATACCTGCCCCAAGTGGAGAGAGACCGGTTATCTCGAGAGCCTCAAGTTGTTCGCAAAGTAGAAATTACTCGGAACCCATGCATGAAATGGGAGAGGGCATTCTTCCCTCCATCGACCTGGGTCTGCAAGACGGTCCGGGCAAAAAATAAGGGCCACAACTCAATCGAGTTGCGGCCCCAAGGCAGTAGGGGTACGCGCGTCTTATTTTGACTTCGTCGACGCGAACGATTTGCGTCCAGCCCGGTTGGGATGGAGCAATGTCTGGGCAACGACGACATTCGACTGGGTCTTCACCCCGGTTCCAGTGAGGTTAATCACCGGAGTTCCGCTGTTGTAGGCGTTGCTATTGACCTTCACAGTCTGACTCACCGCTCCCGTTGCCGTCGGTGCGAAATCGAAGGCCAGCGTACACGGGGTCAGCGAGGTGTAACTACCACCCGCGCAAGTGCCATTCGCCAGAGGGAAACTGGGAACAGGCTTGGGGCTGTAGTAGTTGTTGCTTAGAGTTAGATTCTGATTACCGATGTTGGCCACCGACACCGACTGCCCTGTGCTGGTGGTGTTGACCATCTGATTGCCGAAGGCGAGCGTCGAGCTGTTGCCGTTCAGGTAGACCAGGTTATTGGAAGTCCCGCCGCCCAGATTGGCGATCACCAGACTTTGCGATCCTGCTGAGCTGGCCATCGCACTGGGCGCCGAAAGCGCCGAAGGCGTAGCGAACGACAAGAGCGCGCTCGTCCCGTTGGTGTAGACCTCCGTGATCGTGTTCGCCGCACCGTCCAAAACATACAGGTTGCCGGCGGCATCGAACGTTAATCCCGTTGGGTTGGTCGGCGCCGCAGGATTGGTGATGGAGACAACTGTGGCCGAACCAGTGAGCGGCACTTCCACGACCTGCCCCACGGCAGTTGTTTCATCCCCACCGTCGCCGATGGCCAATGCGCCAGTTGCATTATTGACCGCAAGCGCCTGCGGGAACACGATCGATACTCCATTCACAGGAACCTGGAAAGCCGCGCCCTTGTAAGGTACCTCGACCACGAAGCCCGGGTTGGAACTGGTTGCCCCGTCTCCATCGGTTCCCGCATCTCCGATGTACACGTCGCCCAGTTCATCAAGCGCCAGAGAAATCGGATGGTGCAGCAAACCCCCGGTGTTCAGCACAGCGGGACTGCTGCCGGTGGTCGTCGGAACCACAACCACTTCGCCCAGATTGAAATCCGCGATGTACAGGTCTCCGCGGCCGTTCATGGCCACGGCGCTCGGTGCGCTGAGTGCAATCGACCCGGTCGACACGGTGCTCGTCTTCGAACCGTTCAAGCCGCCAATCGAATAAACCGTGCTGCTCAGGAAGTCGGCGATGTACACCGTTTGGTTAAAGCCCGAGACGGCAATTCCCTGCGGCTGGATCAATCCCAGCGGGGTCATCGTCACATCGAGCGGATAAGCAATCTGCGCCGCTGCGTCGCCCAGTTCATACACCGCCGACGAATTGAGAATCCCCGAGCCGGAACCCTTCACCTGGATGCTGGAAACACGAGTGCCCACATATTGCGGGGTTGCATCAAAGTCCTGATAACAGGTATACGGCTGGGTCGCCGAGAGACCCGTGAGCTTCTGCGTCTGGCAGTTGCCGCTGTTTTGGCCGCTAGCCTGGACCACATCGCTGTTGCTTCCCAGATCTCCCACCGTGATCGCGCGAAGGCCTGAAAAGGTGTTGGACGCGTTGAACTCAAAGTTAAACAGGATGCCGGTTCCATTCTGGTAGACGTTGACCGCGCCGAGATAAACCGGGTTGAGGAAGTTCAGTTGCGTCGCCTGACCAGAGTAGGAAAAGAAACCGGAAGTGTAGCCGACGACGTCGAGATTCCCTTGCGGATCCAATGCCAACCCACCATTCCCTATCAGATTTGTACTGGGAATAATGTACGGAGCGGACTGGTTGACGGCCGAGGCGCCCGGAATCTCAAGCACCTGATTGCCATTCGGGCCCGTGGCCAGCTGCGCCAGGACGAACAGATCTCCCGACGCATCCACCGCCAGCCCCTGAGGCTGCTGGGTAATAAAGGAACCCATGAGCACAGGTTTGGCAGTTCCTCCGCTCGTGGGCGCCACATAAATTCCCCCACTGTTGGAGGAGCTATTGGCGATAAAAAGGTTGTTCCCGCTAACCGCCAGCGCCGACGGCGTAAATGAGTTCGGCAGCCCGGTAACATTCAGCGTGTGAAGCGTACCTCCGGACGGAATGTAGTACAGGGCTCCGGCGCCCAGCGAAACATCACCGATGAACAGAGTATTGGAGCTGCTCACCGCGAGCGATATCGGTTCATTGAACAAACCGCCCGAGTACAGTGTCTTCGATGTGCTGCCGCCGGTGATTGCACCGGCGCTGTTGGCAAAGATCTCGGTGACCCGTGCCGTGAGGCCGAAAAAAGGAACATCGCCTATGTATAGATTGCCGGAAGAATCCACCGCAACTGACTGCGGAGAGGTCAATGCAGGTGTGGGCACGGTCGTCTGCGTCGACGTTCCGGGCAGGTTGGTAACCATCTGAACGATCCGATTGTTGTTGGTATCCGCAACGTAGACAGTGCCGTTGGGTGCAACCGCGATTGACTGCGCGTTTGAGAAGTTGGTTCCGATCGTCTGTTGCGCGTCAGCCACAACTGCCGGCACAGCGGCCAAACCGGTTGAGGCGCACAACGCAGTTGCGAGCGCGGGAAGGCAGCACAGGCCGTACTTCCATCGCGAACGGGTTTTGATTAACCTCGACGAGATTACCAAGGCAGTTTTCATAGACGGCATTTGCAAAGCTCCTGGCGCAATCACGGCATTCTCCGTGTATTGCTGAATTCGTTTCGCGCGACGTCACCATGATCCTGGCGTTAATTGCTCCGGGCAGGCAATGATCTCGATCAACAACCCTGCGCCGGCATAATCATTGGTTCACTGCGATATTCAGCACTGTACGGCACAGCATGACTTCCCACCATCAGGAGAATCCTGAACTGGCATAACAGTAGTTCTGAATCCTGATTACCTTTCCGGCACGGATCCTATTTTCAGAAAATCCTCCGGTTATCGGCACAATTACAGTGCCTAATCACCACTTTGTACCCTGAACCTGATGGCGTCCTCAGTTACCGGTGCACCAGCACCAAATCCATGGGGCAACCGGACTTAACGGAGATTCATGCCGGCATCGCGGCTAAGTAACTGGTGTCTTTTGTGGGACGAAAAGCCGGTCCCCCTCAGCGTTCAGAGATTGCTTTTTAGAATCAAAGCGCGGTCACGATAGGGAGCCGAACGGCTGCGGATACCACTTCCTGGGGAGACAAAAAAGTGTGGGCTACCACGGTGGAGCGAAGGTTTGGGTTACTACGTCGTACGTCTGAATATTACTGCGGTTGTTCTTGCTTTGACTGGACCGATGCATGTGAATCCAGGTAGCAACCGATGAGCCCCAGCAGAAAACACCAAAGCAGAATATCCACGGTGTAGGCTGCTCCGAGCCGCGCTGCAACGCTCAAGCTTTGTCCCAACAGACCTGCAGCCGGAGCCCAATCCGCCAATGCCCCGGTCAGCGCTGTACCACCAAATCCAAATACAAGCACGCACAGCCAATAAAACCAGCGCCGGTAAACCGCGGCTGCGCACCCCAACCAATCTCTATGCAAACCACAAGCGCAAAGTTCGATTGCCGGCGGTAGCAAAAGTCCCGCCAGCAGCCATTGCACACAATCATAGAAACGTTCCTGCCAGGCGATGAGACTGGAATAGCCGAAAAGATGTCGCAGCCAAGGTGGCGATTGCGAATTCCAATAGCCGGCAAAGATCGCCTCACGTGCTCGCCCGGCGGCAGTTGGCTGCAGCAGCAGCCACCATACGACAACGAAGACTGCCAACAAAAGACAACTCTGCCACCACTTCGGGCGCCGACAGGTGCGCAAATGACGAAACGATGCGGCGTAGAGCCAGAGAAAGGCGATCACCAGTAAAACGGAGGAGATCATCGAAACCGCAAATTGCCAGGCGTGCGAGTCCGGAATTTGCAGCCAGCAGGCAGCCAGCAGCATCAGCACAAGATTCCCTAGCCACTGACCCACAAATAGCCGCCCGGTGACTCGACTCCAGGCGGAGCGGATTGCCGGCATCATGGATTCTCCTCCACCTGTAGGTGCAACAAGTCGCTGGTCGCCTGAATCCCAGGCTGATACATCGGCTGCACATTCGCCGGGCTGATGGCAAAGCTCCCCGGATTCACTACCTTGAGGAGATAAAACGACTCGTGCCGGCCGCTGAACTGAGTCGCAAAGAAAGCGGCATGGTCATCGTGGAATTCACTTCGCGTATACCAATATTGCCAGGTGTCCGGTTGATTCAGGATGTTGTAACCGTCAGCCTGCTGGATGAATTCGGTGCCGGCAGCAATGGGATCTTCCACCAGCAGATACTTTGCCGGCGAACCGTTCACCGCCAGGTGCACGGCCAGCGTATCTCCGATCGCGACCGGCCCCTTTAACGGACTGAGCTGGTAAACGATGTTGCCGTCTTTTGTGGTTGGAACCAGCTTGTAGTAATCCCGGGTGAGGTTGAGCGAGAGCGTACCGTGCTGATAGAGTCTCTGCTCCGTGGAGTAGTACTTGCCCTGCACGGACCAGTACGCGCGGCCGCTGCCGTGCTTGGTTAGTTGAACTACGTTGTTTCCCGGATGTAACTGGGCAGCGGCAACATCGATAATCAGGTTCGCCCCGGAAGCGGCATCGGTCGCGTTGAAGTGCCTTCTCCCGATCGAGCTGCCGTTGAGCAACACGTCCACATCAAAGTCCGCATTCAGCTCCTGCGAAGCGGCCAAGTAATCCACCAATCCATACAGCACCATGGCCGTCTGCTCGGTTGAGTTCCACCAGTATCCACCATTGCGGTTCAAAACCAGCCACTGCGCGGCACCCTCGAGCAAGGAGCTCCTGGGATCGGCGTGAGTCAGGAACCGCAAAGCGAACGCGGTGCTTTCCGCGCTATTGTCGTCATCAATTTCGAGCAGCGGATTGTAGCTCGATGGCCAGGAGACGAGCAATCCTTGCCGCTTTGCTTTTCCCTCCAGCATCTGCGCGATTTGTGGGACACGGCTGTCGCCGGTCTGGAGCATCACCATTCCAGTAAGAGCCAGGCCTTCCGCGGACAGGTCGTTGCGTCGTGACCACAGGGTTTCAATCGAAGATCCGAGATTTTTTGCTCCCGCCTGGCCCAGTGCATACACCACGTAAGCGCGAAGCTCAGGAATCATGCGGGGATGTGCCGCCAGCTGCTTCTGCAGGTAGGCCGCGCCGCCATCCAGGTTCATGGCGGCCTTTGCATATCCTGCGTCTCGTGCCTGCGCCAGGCCGGAAACAACGTAGGCCGTCATGAAGACGCTCGTGGCGTCTTCCTTCCACCAGCCCCACCCGCCATCGTCATGCTTGAGGTCGTTCAGGCGGTCGAGTCCTGCATTGATCTTCGCCTGCAGATCCGCCGGGCTTACCTGGTCGGACAAGTTGAGTTTCTTGAGCGTATCCGCCACCACCAGGTTAGGCAGGAAGCTGGACATCGTCTGCTCCGTGCAGCCATAGGGATAGCTAGTGAGATAGCCAAGTGCCGAAAAGAGACTGCCGGCGATGGATGGAGCCACTTCGAGGTGGAGCGAGTGCGCAGCCGCGTCGGTATTCCCGGGAAACTCAATGGTGATCGACGCCGGTTGTTCATCTGTAATGACCCCGGAATTGTTGATATTTACCGGAACCCCAATCGGTTCGACCGGGAAAGTAAGCTCCAGCGCATCGGAATCCTCATTGCTCAGAGCCTTCGCAACCAGTCGCGCGGTCCCAATGCGGGATGCTTTCACTCGCCAGAGTGCCGTGCCTTCGCCCTTGCTGGGCACGGTCACGGACTGTGGCGAACCGCTGACCGGATCCAGACCACTGATCTCCAGCGACAGCTGCACTTGCTTCGCCTGATCGAGGTAGTTGTGCACGATTACCGGAATCGTGACTTCATCCCCCTGGCGCAGGAACCGGGGCGTGCCCATGCGCACAATGATGTTCTTGCGCACCAGCACCCGATTGATCGCCGATCCCGCCTTGGAGTCGAGCGTGATGGCGTGTACCGTAGCCCGCCACGTCGTGAGCGAATCAGGAAACGTAAGCGTGACGTGAGCATGGCCGGCAGCGTCCGTATGGATCGAAGGAGACCAATAGGCTGTGTCCGGAAACGCCTTACGCACCCTGGGCTGCACTACGTCGTTGCCCGGTTTCACCTGCGCCAGTTGGGGGCGGTAGCGCGACCGCCGCTCTGCCAGCATGGGTGACTTGAGCCCCGCCCTGCCGCTGAAGTAGTACTGCAGAGATGAATCCACCGCGGCGAAGACGTACCGGTCCGGGTAAAGCTTCTTCACCATGTCGCCGCTGGAGTCGGGGTAGAGAGAGTAGATCGCCTCATCCACCACGCCAAAGCTGAAATCCGCACTAACTGGCTTGCCCTGCCAATCGTGAGCAGACACATCGTATCCCGCGGTCTGCTGCGGCTGGAAGACCTGCTTGTCGGGGGTGATGTCGATTTGCAACTGCTGCTGTACCGGGGGCACCTTGACGCTCAGATTCGCCTGGTAGAGCTGGTCGTTGCGGATAAAGACCACACTGACTTCCAGGTTCGGTTGCGCATCCGAGGTAATGGGCAGGTCGAAGGTCAGCGACTTCCCTGGTGAGAACATCACCTTCTGGAACTCGACTGTATAGCCGGTCGCAATCACCAGAGGATGGAAATTATCTACGTTGGAGAGAATGCTCAGGTGGGCCGTCTCTCCGGGGGCGTAGCTCTTCTTGTCGGCAACAATCTGCACCGAGCGCGCTTCCCCGCCCCACCCTTCCTCATTGCCGCCCATCACCCAAAGATAGGTGGAATCGAACACCACCCGGTTTTCCGGCGTGGTCGCGGTGGCTTCCACCTCGGCGCTGCCGGCCGTGGTGACCCGGATAGTTCCCTGCCCGCGACCGTTGGCATCCGTTGTCACATCCGTGCTCCCACCCCGAGTCGTCTGGGTAGCGCCGTTCACATATTTATGGGTGACCAGTTGCAGGTTTATTCGTGTCTGGACCGGGTGGTTGTCGTAATCGATGGCGGTTACGTTGAAAAGAGCGGAGTCGCCCACGCGCACCGCGTAACTCACGGGTTCGACGTGAATACGAAAGCTGCCCCGCGTCGCCAGGAAATGTCCGCGGCCGGTGATCTCGCGATTCGCCTGGTCCGTTACGGCCGCCTCAACGGTGTAGTCCTGGTCGGCCGGCCGCTTCTGGTTTGCGATGTATTGCGTGGGAACGTTGATGGTGAGCTTACCGTTGGCGTCGAGCTTTCCCGCCTGCTCCGACACCTGGGCGGCGTCATAACCTAAGGCGGAGTCTCCAGCGCCGGCATCCATCCCTCCACTATCGTCGCCACCGCTTTCCTCATCCCACCAATAGTGCTGCGAATGATAGACCCGATACTTCACCTTGCCGTTGGCAACCGGCTCGCCGAAGAAATAGCGCGCGTCGATCACCACCTGCATCGTCTCGCCCTGCAGCAGGCGCGGCTTGGCAGGGCTTACCCGGACCTGGTATTCCGGCTTTCTGTAGTCCTCCACGCGGAATTGACCATTGCCGGCATCCGCTTCTGCATCGTCCGAAGCAGGCCCATTGCGCAGCCGAATCGTGTAGTAACCCAGCGCCGCCGTTGCCGGCAGAGTAAGGTCACCACTCACGTTGCCGGCGGCAGAGAGTGGCAGATCCTTATCGAGCAGCGCGTGGTCATCCTGGTCAGCGATGGTGACATGGATGGTGCTGAGCTTGGGAAGCTCCAGGTGGTTCGCCACCCGCGCGCGCAGAATTCCCTTCCAGTGAACAACGTGGCCCGGACGATAGACGGGCCGGTCAGTGTAAATGTAGGAAGACCAGTGGCCGCCCTGGTAGCCGCTCAGCGACCATCCGCCCGGAGTGACCACGGCCACGTCGTCGCCCGAAGCAGCCAGCACCCAGAAGTTATCCGGCTGCGGCTTGGGCACGGTCATCTTCAATGTGGCGAGGCCATCGGCATCGGTCGAGGCTGAGACCGGCTGCTCCTTGCCAATGCCCGCACTCACCTGCACGCCGGGGATTCCGGCCCCGGAAACGCGGTCCACGCAATACGCCAGAACACTTCCGCCGGAGGTGCGGGTGATCATGGCCATACGGCTGACCATCAGCAGGGTGTAAGCCTTGTAGTGGCCGTCGGTGGCCTCGATCAGGTAAAGGCCGGAGGGCAAGGGATCGATAGGCAATTCCTGCCCATCGGAAACGTACGTTGGCGGAAGTTCCTGGCGCCAGCGCGCGACGAGCTGGTGATCGTTCAATAGCGGGATTTGCGCGAACTGCGCCACGCCAACGATCCTGCTGCGCCGGGCCAGGTTGGCCTGGTACCCGCGCAGGCGGTCGCGATTCTCCGCAGTGAACTGTCCACGAAAAAAACGCCGAACCAGAAACCACAGATGATGCTTCCAGTCGTGAAATTTCTCCAGCCACGTGCGCTCGTCGATGCGCTCTTTGGGGCCAAAGGGCGCTCCGTTATCGAAGCTGTGCAGGTCCGGCAGGCCGGCAAGGAATTTGGCCGGATTCTGCACCCGGTAAATACGAAATTCCAGTCCGTCGACGTTCTGCGCGTACAGGTGGATCGTGGGCTTCTCGGAAGGAGCAAAGCTGCGGTTAGTGCTGAGATTGAAGGAGACCGGGCGAGCCGCCAGCAGCCGCGCTGGAAGGAGCAGCGTTAGCAACAGAAGCAACGCAGCACTTAATCGCCTTCGCGCAGAATGTTCCAACGATAGACTCCCAGAAAGTTCGTGTTCTCCGCCACCGGCCGCCAACGCACATCCGGGTAGTGCAACAAATCGCTCACCAGCAGGCGCCGCATCTCGCCCCTGCCTTGATGAATCGGGCCCGTATGGTAGACAACTCCCTGCTCTCCACAAAAAATCATGGAGTGAAAGGGAGAGTGGTAATGGGAGACGTCCGCCACATCATACGGTGAGTACTGGTCCAATTGGCGATAAAAAATCAGGTCGCCGGGGCGAGCCAGGCGAATGTCTCGACCGATGAGATACGTGTTGTACTCCTTGAGCGTGCGGGCATCGGCAAACTGGGCGAAGCTGCCATTGCCGAGATCCGTGCGATCGAACGGGCCGGCCCGGACGCGGAAAAGATTCGCGCCTAACGGGGTATGTGGATATACATACTGCCGGATCGAGGTGCGTCCGGCATCCGCCGGATAGCCTGCGAGCCAATTCTCATCGTGAGCGCGAAAGGCTTCGCGATAGGCGAAGCGGAGAAGCGCGGCGCAATCGTCGATCTCGGCGGGCACCGTGGGCCGGTCCGCCTGGGCCTCCGCGATAGAAGTGAACCATGCCCGGAAGGCTCGCCGATCCTCGGGGCTGTGAAGACGAAGAAAATCCGGAGTCCCGTCACCGTAGCTATCGTTGGAATCGAGGACAAACGTTACCCGAATGCGCACCACGCGTCCGCGCCAGCGCAATCGCAATTGAGTGTGGCCCGGGTTTACTGGAGACCGCAACAAACCTTCGAAGACGCTGTGTCCCGCCGAATCCCTCGCCTCAAGCAAAAGGAGCTTGGGGCCGGCCTCTTGTGCGAGCTTCGATTCAAGTCCGAACCAGAAACTAGGGACGCGAATCCGAATTGCCTGGTGTTCCGCGCCGTCGGCCGGCAGTGTGACCTGGCTGGGTTCAATCGTAAGGCGCTGTCGATGGTAAATGCCGGCGGCCAGGAACATCAGCACAACGACAGTTCCGGCGAAAGTCCACCCAACCGCCCTGGCAAGCTTTACCCTGGCCGCATTCTCGGCAAGAACACCGGGCATTTGGTCCCCACTATATCTCAGAGCAGGCAGGGGCGCTTGGGATTGAAAGTCCAACCGGGACGCAGAAACTGCATTGGGGTGGCGTCATCGCGATCTCCGCCTCCGAGCTTCTGATGCAGCAGGTTCGCGGCTTCGATCCGCTCCATGTCGATCTCGATCCCGAGTCCGGGCCGCTCGGGCAAATCGATGCCCCCATCGGCGATGCGGAACGGTTCGCAGGTCAGGCGCTGGCCGTCCTGCCAGATCCAGTGCGTATCGATGGCGGTTACTTTTCCCGGAGCAGCCGCCGCTACGTGCGTAAACATGGCCAGCGAGATGTCGAAGTGATTGTTGGAATGCGAGCCCCAGGTCAGATCCCAGTCACGGCAGAACTCCGCCACTCGCACCGAGCCCTGCATGGTCCAGAAATGCGGATCGGCCAGAGGGATATCCACTGCGCCCAGTTGCACCGCATGCCGGAGCTGACGCCAATCGGTGGCAATCATGTTGGTGGCCGTGGGCATTCCGGTTGCGCGGCGGAATTCCGCCATAATCTCCCGCCCGGAGAAGCCCTGCTCTGCTCCGCATGGATCTTCCGCATAGGCGAGCACGTTCTGCTTACCGCGGCAAAGCTCGATCGCCTCCTCCAGGGACCACGCTCCATTAGGATCCAGTGTGATGCGCGCCTGCGGAAACCTGTGCGCCAGGGCGGTCACCGTTTCCATCTCCTGCTCCCCGCCCAGAACACCGCCCTTGAGCTTGAAATCATGAAAGCCGTAGCGCGCCTGCGCCGACTCCGCCAGGCGAAGCACTGCTTCGGTGGTCAGCGCTTCTTCGTGGCGTAACCGGAGCCAGGGGTCGGGAGCATCCGCTTGGCTTACGTAAGGCAGATTCGTTTTGCGCCGGTCCCCAACGAAGAACAGGTAACCCAGCACCGGAACACGGGACCGTTGGCGTCCTTCGCCCAGCAATGCGGCGACCGGCAGACCCACCCACTGCCCCATCAGGTCGAGCAAAGCAGATTCGACCGCGGTCACCGCATGTACCGTGACCCGAGTATCAAATGTCTGCAGCCCTCGCCCAGCCGCGTCACGGTCGGCGAAGCGTTGCCGTATACCCTGCAGAATCTCATTGCGGGAAGCGATTGCGCGGCCGATGACCAGCGCGGCGGCCTCTTCCAACACCGCGCGAATGCGCGCCCCACCGGGCACTTCGCCGGCGCCCGTGTGCCCGGCGTCGTCAGTCAGCAGAACGATGTTTCGAGTGAAGAACGGTGCATGGGCGCCGCTTAGGTTCAGTAGCATGCTGTCGCTGCCCGCAACCGGAATAACCCGCATGCCGGCAACACGAGGAGAGAACTGCTTTTCGCTGAGCACCGGAAAAGTATTGCAGATCTACCGTCGGAACGAACCACCGGCGACCCCGGATTCTGCGATCTACCTGGTCACGTACGGCGTTGGAGAGATTTCAGCCGGTGTTCTCGCCGGGACTGGCGCCGGGCGCGAAGAGGAGCCCTGTTGCTGTTTGAGCAACGAAGAGACCGCGTCAGGATTGAGGGGATGAGAGAGGAAATATCCCTGCATGAAATCGCAACCGACTTCGCTCAGCTGCCGCACATGCTGCTCCGATTCCACACCTTCGGCGACGGTTTTTAACCCGAGTTGCCTGGCCAGCATGGCAATCGCCCGTACGGTGGAAAGATTGGCTGCAGAACCGTCCAGACGATGAACGAAGGACCGGTCAATTTTCAGAGTATCGAGGGGAAGTTCCTGCAGGTAGTTGAACGTGGAGTAGCCCGTGCCGAAGTCGTCGATGGCAATACCGATGCCCAGATCGCACAACTTGCGCAATCCGGACGCGGCTGCCGAAAGATCCGAGATGACCCAGCTCTCGGTGATCTCGAGTTCGAGGCGGTCTGGCGGCAGGCCGCTTCGCTCCAGTGCAGCGGCGACCTTGGCGTTGAAGTCGCGCCTCTCCAACTGCACCCCGGACACATTGACAAACATCTTGACCAGGCGCGCAAAGGCGTCATTCCATTCCATTGCCTGACGGCATACCTCCTCCATGACCCAATCGCCGATGGCCACAATGAGACCACTCTTTTCCGCCGCAGGAATGAATTCTAAAGGCGTGATCTGGCCCCAGGTAGGATGCTTCCAACGCAGCAGGGCTTCGAAGCCTACGATCTCCAAGCCAAAATTGAAGACGGGTTGGTACACCATGCGGAACTGAGTCTGCGCCAAGGCGTTCACCAGAGCATCTACCATCTCCTCCGAACGCCGCGTCTGCTGGCCCAAAGTTCGCGAATAGATTTGCGCGCGTCCGCCCCCGGCGTGCTTGGCGGCACGGAGCGCGATGTCGGCATTGTGCAGCAATTGATCCGTCGAATCACCGTGGTCCGGGAAAATGCTGATCCCGATGCTCGCAGTCAATCTGAGCGAGCGGTCCGGAAGCAAAAAAGGCGTATCGAAGTTCCTGATAAGGCGTTCGCAAATGGCTACTGCATCGGATACCTCGGCCAGGTCGCGCAATATGAGGATGAAGTCATCGCCGCATTGACGTGCCAGGGTGTCCACGTCCCGCAGAGACGACCCAAGCCGCTCGCTGGTCAGCTTAAAAATCGTATCGCCGAGATCGTGTCCCAGCGTCTCATTCACATGCTTGAAGCGATCCAGGTCGATCGAACAAACCGCCACCAGAGACCCCTGGTGGCGAGCTGCGATCATTGCCTGTCGAAGGCGGTCCTGAAGAAGTAGGCGATTGGGCAGCCCGGTTAAACGGTCAAATTGCGATTGGTAAACCACTTCCTCGTAGAGCTGGCCATGTTCGATGGCCACCCGGGCAAGATCGCAAAGGCTGCGAACGGTCTCCCGCACTGATTCGTCCAGGATTCCCGGCTGAACCTCAAAAACTGCGAAGGCGCCTCTTACTTCGCCTGAATTGGAAATCAGTGGTGAAGCGAGGCACAGATGGACTCCGGAATTCAGTATTGGCCCAAGCGCGGGCAAGCTCGAAAGGAGGTCAGCTTGTGGGTCCGGATCGAGGCGTCGATCCGAAGATCCATCCGGCATGGAAGGTAAACCCGCTTCGGCTTCGATCTGAAACTGTTGGCCGGTAAGCAGGAAGATGGCAACCCCTTTTTCGGGACAGAGGGCGACAAAGGCATCCGCAATTTTCTGCAGGATTGCCGGCAACGGTTCATGTGCGAGAATCGCCGACAATACCTTCTGGACGTGCTGCGGGTTCTCGGCCGGCTGATCGCGGAGGCAATCGTATTCGCTAACCGGCTGATCTCTATCTTCGGCGCCCGGGCAATCTTCGCTCGCCTTGGTTACGAAGATCGCCCTCTCGGCATGGTCTCCGGGGATGGCGATTTCCATACGCACGTCATCGTCAACCGGTGAGGCTTACTTTAACGTCGCAAAACGAGATTGGGCCGCTCCCGAGGCAGCGCAGTCCATCAATGAAGGCCACGGCCTTGAGGCCGTACATGGTTTTCTATCAGGGCAAGACTTTTAGGCGTGCCGAAAGTGCCTGCAAAATAGTCTGGGCTCTAGCCCCTGAGGCACTGCCGCTTTCACGCCGGCCCTAAAATCCCCGAAAGTCGTGCCCGGATACAAACCTGGGCGACGCAGCTGGTCTAGCGATGTTTCCTGGCTGCAACAACCTTTTTCGGAGGTGCTGGTTTCCTGGCCGGCTCTGCCTTTTTGTGCGCTTTAGCAATAGGTTTGACCGCAATTTTCTTCGCGGGAACTGTGCTTTTGGCAGGTTTCGCAGCAGCAGCCTTCGCCGCAGGCCGCCGCACCGCCTTCGCCGGCAGCGGCTTGGCTGCAGCTGATTTGCCCCCAGCCTTGGTGGCAACCGGTTTCGCTGCCTTCTTCCCCGCCGCACCATGCGCGGATGGCGCACCATGCGCCGCCTTACCGGAATGGTTCGTCGCACGGACGGCAGCCGGCAGAACGGACTTGGCCGGCTTGGCCATCACATGAACTTTCGCTGCCTTCGCCTGCGCGCTTGGGCTGGGCGCTGCCTTTTCTATGACCGCTGGTTTTTCCGCAGAAGTAGCGGACGCGCTTTCCGGAGCAGGTTTCCGAGCTACCGCAGCGGACTTCCTGGACGGCTTCGCCGGCGGCAGGCTGACCGGAGCCTCACTCTCTTCCTCGTCCAACTCCTCGACAGGCGCTTCGACGGCTTCTTCGTCGTCCAGTTCCAACCCATCCACATCAGCAGCTTCGGTAGCCTCGCCGTCAAAGGCAGCTTCAACCGCAACCTTCTTTTCCCCGCTCTTTCTCGACCCCCGCGTGCGCCGTACCGTCACCGGCGGCGGAGGAGCAGGAGGTGAATAGGGTTCGAGAAACGCGCGAAGTTGCTCTTCGCTTTCGAGTTCGCCATCGATTACGCCCAGGAAGAGGCCGTTCATCATCTCCTCGTAGCCCGGGACCTCAGGAGTGATTCGCAGCTCCTGCAACAGTGCGTGAGGAACCTTCTGCCGCGCTTCCGGCCATACGGTGAAGAAATTCTTGTACTTGGCCTGAACGGCGGGAACCTTGGAGGTCAAACCCAACCATAAAACTGCTTGCGGATCGGCGGAGGTCAGCAGCTTCCACGTGGCTGATGGCGTGGCCGCTTCCTTCCCCGTCAATTGCTTACTGAATTCCTTAGCCGCATGGTCCAGATTGTTCCACTCTTCGACGAAACCTGGACGGACAAACAACGCTTTGAGCGCGGCCAGCTCCTTGGGAGCAAGTTTTGCCGTAAGAAAATGCGCGGATGCTGCGGAAAGATCGGGGCTTACTCCCTGCACCTGGAGCTGCGTCAACAGCTTACGCATTTCTTCCAGCGCAGAAACGTCGGCCGAGGCGGTGGTCCACGCGGGGAACAGATGCTGCATCCACCCCTCAGATTCCATCGCAGTCAGTACCTTGAGCCCATCTTCCTCGTGGACGATCTCCTCCAATTCGTATCCCCTGCTGTAAGGCGAGAGCGCCTCGATCGCCTGAGACTCCTTGGCATTGTCGAATCGGGCCTTGGTGCGTTCGTCTAACTCCCACCCCAAGCGGGCGACCAGGCGGGTGGCTCGGAGCAGTCGGGCTGGATCTTCGATGAACCCGTAGTTGCTGACCAACCGCAACTGCCGAGCCTCAATGTCGGCCACGCCGTTGAGCGGGTCCATCAACAGCCCGTAGGAGTGTTCATTCAGAGACAGCGCCATCGCGTTGGCCGTGAAGTCACGGCGGCGCAGATCCTCCAGAATGGTGTCCCAGTGGTAGACCGGCTTGCCGGGTTTGGGATATTCCTCCCGCCGGGCGCTCGAGATCTCGACCGTAACCCCTACGGGAAAGCGGAAGAAAAGTGTGCGCGAGGCCTCGTGCTCGCCCCAAAACTTACCACCCAATTTCTCCAGTGGTTTCTTTAGCTTAAGAGCGTTTCCCTGCACCGTTACATCAAGATCGTTGACGGGAGACCCGCTGGTGAGGTCGCGTACGGCTCCGCCTACCAGAAACACAGTCATCCCGGCTTCGCGTGCAGCCTCACGGATGTGGTCGAGGGCGGTGCGCTGGTGGATTGAGAGCCGATTTTTGAGCAGATAGATATAGTCGGGCATGCCTTGCGATCAGCTCCGCCCGCCGCTAAGTTTCGGGCTAACCTTCGCCATGTGAACGCCTTAGCGGCCAACCCATGCTACGAACAAAGACCTAAGTTAGCATACTGAGCAGGCGCTTGGCTACAGGCTTGCACAGTTTTCGCTGCGCTCCTTTGCACGATTCCCGGTGCGCTCCAGAGAGTGCCCATGCGACAATCCACCCGGGAGATTTCCTTCCCGTCCGCCGGAGGCCCAGCCAGCATGCCAGTCAGCCGCAAGAAGGTGATCGTACGGAAACTGAGCCGGGACTGGCTGGCCGGCTACCTTCCTCCGTCCGCCTTCCTCGTGAATGAACAGGCGCAAATCCTGGACCTGGCCGGGAAACTGGTATCGGTACAAATGGCGGAGGTGAAATGGATTTGCTTCGTGCGCGACTTCCAATCGGGGGATATCAACCAACCGGAGCGTCTGCTGCGCAAAACCTTCGTCACCCGGCCCCGCAGCCAGGGTCTTTGGGTTCGCGCTCGCCTGAAAGATAACGATTTAATCGAGGGCCTTGCGCAAAACGACCTGACCTTGCTGGAAAGTGACGGTTTGTTCCTCATTCCGCCCGACATCCGGTCGAATACGCAACGTATTTTTATTCCACGCCAGGCGGTCACAGAACTGGAGGTGCTGGCGGTGATTCGGCCGAGCCCACGGCGCGGGGCGGCCGACACGATTCAGGAGAGCCTGTTCAAAGGACAGAATTCGCCCTCGTGAGTTCAGTACAATCCCTTGCATGAAGCTTGCCGAGCTTGCCCAAGTCCTGGGCGCCGCCTGTCACGGCGACCAGGAGCAGGAAATTATCGGGGTGGAAGGCATTGAGAAGGCGGGTCCTGGGCAGCTGACCTTTGTCGCCAACCCGAAATACACGCCGTTCGCCCGAACCACCAAGGCCGGGGCCGTCCTGGTGACCGAGGATTTCGAGCCAATCACGGCCCCAACTCTAAGGACCCCGAACCCCTACCTCGCCTTCGCCAGGGCGGTCGAAATTTTTCATCCCAGCCCGCGGTATGCTCCGGGCATTCACGCCACGGCTGTCGTTGATCCAAGCGCAACCATCGGCACGGACGTCCATATAGGAGCCTATGTCGTCGTCGGCGCCGATGCCGTGGTCGGCCCGGGAACGGTTCTTTTGCCACACGTGGTTATTTACCCCAGCGCTCGCCTGGGAAAGAATTGTCTTGTCCATGCGCATGCGGTGGTCCGCGAAAGCTGCCGGTTGGGGGATGGCGTCGTGCTGCAGAATGGAGCCGTGGTCGGGTCAGACGGCTTCGGATTCGCCAAGGAAGACAGCGGCAGATGGCATAAAATCACCCAGAGCGGTGCGGTTACCCTGGGCGACGAAGTCGAGGTCCAGGCCAATAGCTGCATCGACCGCGCCAGCGTCGGCAACACCGAGATCGCGCGCGGCGTGAAAATCGATAACCTGGTTCAGATTGGACACGGATCGCGGGTTGGCGAAGATACTCTCATTTGTGCACAGGTCGGGCTTGCGGGGTCGTCGGGCGTGGGAAAGAATGTGGTGCTGGCGGGGCAGGTCGGAGTGGTCGGGCATAGTTTTATCGGAGACGGAGTCGTGGTGACGGCCCAGTCAGGGGTTCCGGGTGATGTGCCTCCGGGCAGCGTGATCAGCGGATCACCGGCATTTGAGCATAGGCGCTGGCTGCGCAGCGTAGCCGCGTTCAGCCGCCTGCCAGACCTCGTCAAACAGATGAACAAGAAGACATAAACCTAATCTGGATTTCAGCTTAACGATCTGGCAGCATGTTTGCCGAAATCGGCATCTTATCTTGGTCTCTTGCCTGCAGGAACAGGAAGGAAGATTTTGCACCTGGTTGAAGATCCCATCCGAGTATTGCTCCTCGACGACGATCCAGAGAACCTTCTCCTTCGAGCCGCCATCCTGCGAAAACATGGCTACCTGGCTGACACCGCCAGCACTGTTGGCGAAGCCGAAAAACTCCTGAACAAAATCGACATTGCCGTACTGGACTACCATCTGGGCGCTGGGCAATTCGGAACAGAAGTGGCTTCCGTCCTTCGCGGGCGCCGTCCGGAAGTGCCCATCATCATCCTCTCCGCCACTTTGGAACACCGCTTCGGCGGGGTCGAAGACATGCACCTGCTCAAGGGCTACAGTTCCGTCGACGACCTGATCGCCGCCCTGCGTTCTTTTGAAGCCAAGCACCGGGGAAAACCGGTGGTAGTCGACGCGCGTGAGTTCTTTTACTCCCGCATCGGCATGGCCATTGGTGAGGATGTCGTACTCGAAATCCTGGATGCGGAGGGGGAGTGGATGTACGTCAACGAAGCCTGCGCCCGGCTCCTGGAGCGTCCCAGAGACTGGTTTCCCGGCAAAAACATCTTTGTTGAGATGCCCGACCTTGCGGCTAACTGGAGAGAAATTCTGCGCACGGTCGCCGAGAAACGCGAGACCTACATCGATCGTACCTACCGCGGCCTGCTGAATTTACCGCGAAAGGGAGAAGAGTGGGTCTGGAATGTTCTGGCTTTTCCCCTTACCCTGCACAACAACGAAACCGGAGTGGTTTTGACAGCTCGCATCCTGGAGCGAAAGACGATTTTGTAATGCTTCCATTGCGAGCTGCCCTCACCTACACAGGAAGCCTCATCCCCCCGTCCGCATCGAACTGAAAGAGGCTCGATTGCAGAAGCAAGCCCTTACCCGGATCTCGTTGTTGCTGGCCCTGTTCGCAACGCTCGCCGGCTGTCGTTCTCGCTTTGTGGCTGTAACGATCGTGAACCAGGGGCCCGCCATCCGGCTCATGGAATTCGACTACCCAAGCGCCAGCTTCGGGGCAAACCAGCTCGCGGCAGGGGCCAAATATACCTACCGCTTCAAAGTGCAGGGGTCGGGCCCTGTGTCGCTGCAATTCGTGAACGGAGCAGGAGCCACCCACACATCGCAGGGCCCAAAGGTCGACGAAGGAGATCAGGGCTCGTTGCTGGTGAACATCGACCCGCAAGGCGCCGTGACCTGGAAACCCAACCTGACCAATCCAAAGTAGAAGCCGGCGCTGTGGATGATGCCGGGACTGGTGCCCCAGCCCGTCCGGCTGGGCTACGTTTAGGGGCGGCCTTGAGGGCCTGAATGGAGCGTTTCGTCGACCAAGAGGAGTCTTGCCGGAAGAAGCGCCCGCCGGGATCCTTATCAACCTGCGCTTAACTTCAACTAAGCGGCTAACTAAAACTCCCCCAGCTCGACGATGGCCTTAAGGAGATTCTCCGGCTGGGGCAGGATGGCGTCCTCCAGCACCGGCTGGTAAGCAACAAACGTGTCCATGGCGCCCACCCGCTTCACCGGCGCATCGAGATCCTCGAAAAGCTCGTCAGCAATCCTGGCTGCGATTTCCGCGCCGTATCCCCAACTCAACATGTCTTCGTGGGCCACGATCACGCGGTTGGTCTTGCGCACCGATGTGGCAATCGCCTCCCAGTCATAGGGATTGAGACTCCGCAAGTCAATCAGCTCAACGTCGAGCCCATGCTCCGCGCTCGCTTGCTGGGCAGCACGAAGCGCCCGCGGAACCACTGCACCGTACGTGATCAACGTGATGTCCGTGCCCGGGCGAACGATATTAGCTTTTCCGAAGGGAATGGAGAAATCAGGCCCCGGATAAGGCGCACGGCCAAAAGTCTCGCGATAGAGGCGCTTGTGCTCGAAGAAAAGAACGGGGTCATCGCAGCGAATCGCAGTCCGCAGCAAACCGTTGGCATCCAGGGCATTCGAAGGAAACACCACCCGAACTCCGGGCGTGTGGGTGAAGAGGCTTTCCCCGCACTGCGAATGGTAGATCGCCCCGCCCGTCAGGTATCCGCCGATGGCCACCCGGACGACTGCCGGAGTTGAGTAGCCTCCGTTGGAACGCCAGCGCAGAAGGCTCAGCTCGTTGCGCAGCTGGTGCATTGCCGGCCAGATGTAATCGAAAAACTGGATCTCCACGATGGGCTTCAGCCCGCGCGTGGCCATCCCGATCGCGCGTCCAACGATATCAGCTTCCGCCAGCCGCGAGTTATAGACCCGATCAGGTCCGAACTCCTTCTGCAAGCCCGTGGTTAACCGGAAGACGCCGCCCTTACCCTTGACCAGCCCTTCGCGAAGATCCTGGTCGTGGCTGGTATCGGCAACATCCTCGCCAAAAACGACGATGCGCGGATCACGCCGCATTTCGTCTTTGAGGCAGACATTGATGAGGTCCGCCATGGTCCGTTCCTGAGCGTCGCGTGCCGGCTCAGCAGGACGGTCAAACACCTCGCCCGTCGGATCCAGATCTTCGGAGTAAACGTGGCGCTTGATCGAGCTCACTTCGGGTAAGGCCGCGCGCAACGCACGTTCTGCCGCGCTGCGGACTTCTTCATCGACTTCCTGCTCCAGACGATTGATAGCCGCCGGATCCAGAATGCCTTCGCGCAGAAGGCGCATCTGGAGCTTGGGGAGTGGGTCCAGCGCCGCATTCCGCTTACGGTCGGCTTCCGACCGGTACAGTGGCTCGTCATCCGAAAAGGAATGGGCATACAGCCGGACGACATGGCCGTGGACTAACGCCGGTCCTCGTCCGGAACGGCAGTGCCGCACGGCGCGGCCAAAAGCGGCATAGCATTCCACCGGATCGGTCCCATCCACTTCCTCGAAATGAAAATCGGGGAAATTGGCCACCAGTCGGGAGATGTTACCTCCCGGCGTGTTCACCTCCACGGGAACCGAAATTGCATAGCGATTGTCCTCGATGACAAACAGGACCGGGAGCCGCAGCACAGACGCCGAGCTGATCGCCTCCCAGAACTCCCCTTCGCTGGTCGCGCCGTCACCAAGGGAAACATATGTGACTTCGTCCCCATGAAAATGCACAGGTTTGAAGGCACTGTAATCCCCCTGCCGCTGCTCGGACGCTGCCGGATGGGTGGCCAAATACCTGCCCCCCTCAGCGCAACCGACGGCCTGCAGGCACTGGGTAGTGACGGAGGAGGACTGACTGACAATGTTGAGACGGGGGATGCTCCAATGCGACGGCATCTGCCGGCCACCGCTGGAGGGGTCTGCCGCTGCGCCAACGGACTGCAGGAATTGTTCCTCAACCGTCTGCCCCAGGGCCAGGCACAGGGCACGATCGCGGTAATAGGGGTAGAACCAGTCATAGCCCGGCCTCAAAGCCATGCCGGCGGCAACCAGGAACGCTTCGTGCCCGGCGCAGGAGACCTGGAAAAAAATCTTTTGCTGGCGTTTTAAAAGGATTTCACGATCGTCGGTGCGGCGGGACGTATACATCAGCCGGTACATCCGGGTCAGCTGCTCCGGCTCAAGGCCAGCATAGGACGCAGCTGTGGCTTGCTCAGTACTGGCTGTTTTGGCCATGCCCACCTCTTGTTACTATCAGGCAAATTGTAATCTGTTGTTCCCGCTGTTGCTTGGCAGCAGTTTACGTTCCTGAGACTGTGGCTGCCCTCTCTACCGGTATGATGGCGGAGCGGCGTTGACCATCTTTTTCTCTACATGCTCTAATCAGCCGGTTTACGGGTGTTTGTCTCGCAACCCCAGTTGTAAGTGTTCCCTGGAGGCGTTTGAATGGTTTTTCTCTCACTGTCGGGTCTGGTGCTTCAACTGGGCTCAACCGCTGCCCCCGACTCCAATGGCAGCCTGTTTTTCTCCATTGCTATCATTGCCGGCCTGCTAGGCATCGTTTTTGCGATTTACCTGTCCCGTTCTGTCCTCGCCTTCGATAGTGGGACCCCGGAGATGCAGCACATCTCCAATGCGATCCGCGAAGGCGCAGAGGCCTTTATGTCGCGGCAATATACGAGTATTGCCGTTCTGGCGGTCGTCCTGGCCGTAGGCCTGTTTGTGGGCTACAAGTTCTCGGCCTTCACCGCTCCGATGGCGGGCAAGGTGGTGATCAGCTTCCTGATTGGCGCGTGCTGTTCCGGAATCTCCGGGTACACAGGTATGTTCGTCTCCATTCGCACCAATATCCGCGCCGCCAGCGCCGCCCGCACAAGTCTGGGAAAAGCCCTGAAGATTGCGCTCCACGGCGGAGCCGTTACGGGCATGGTGGTGATCAGCCTTTCTCTGCTTGGGATCGGTGTGTTGTTTTACCTTTTTGGCGGACTGCAGGATCCGCGCCACGTTCCTTACCAGTTGGTTGGTTTTGGCTTTGGCGCCTCCCTGGTTGCCCTCTTTGCCCAGCTGGGTGGAGGCATTTACACCAAAGCCGCGGACGTGGGCGCTGACCTCGTGGGAAAGGTCGAGGCCGGCATTCCGGAAGACGATCCCCGCAATCCTGCTGTGATTGCCGACCTGGTCGGCGATAACGTGGGTGACTGCGCCGGCCGTGGAGCCGACATCTTTGAATCCACCGCCGCGGAAAATGTCGGAGCGATGATCCTCGGAACCGCCTTGTATCCGGTCTTCGGCATTAAAGGGATCCTCTTTCCTCTCATGGTTCATGCAGTCAACCTGGTAGCCAGCTTTATCGGTGTGCTGGTTGTGCACAGCCGCGAGGATGAGGATCCGATGGATGCTCTGAATCGCGGTTATTACGTGACGACCGGCCTGGCGCTCGTAGGCTTCGCGGCAGCCGTGTACTACATGCTGCAAGGCCGCTGGTGGTTACTGGGCTGTGGCCTCGTCGGCATGGTGACTTCATTTCTTTTTGTCCGGATTACCGAGTACTACACAGAAAGCCGCTACCGGCCTGTACAGAGCATCGCCAATGCCTCTCTCACCGGCCCTGCGACCAATATCATCAGCGGCCTGGCGGTCGGAATGGAGACTCCCGCGATGCCGGTGGTGGTGATCAGCGCGGCCCTGCTCCTCAGCTACTACTTCGGTGTGCGTGGCTTGGCCGATGCTGCGATCACCGACTATGCCAAGGGCATTTACGGAACGGCCATTGCCACCATGGGTATGTTGTCCTCGGCAGCCTACATCCTGGCCATGGATACGTTCGGCCCCATCACCGACAACGCCGGCGGAATTATCGAAATGTCGAATCAGCCGGATTCCGTCCGTGAAAAGACAGACAAACTGGATGCCGCCGGTAATACCACCAAGGCATTGACCAAGGGCTACGCTATCGGCTCCGCGGCGTTGGCTGCCTTTCTGTTGTTTTCCGCATATCTCGAGACAGTTCACGGCATCGTGGCGCAGCGTTTCGCGGATGCAGGCGCCGTGCTTCCCGCTGATTGGAGTTTCACGAATATCAATCTTGCCAGCGTCCCGGTTTTTGTGGGAGCGCTGTTGGGCGCGATGCTGATCTTTCTCTTCTCCTCCTTCGCCATCAAGGCGGTGGGACGGACCGCGCAGTACATCATTCAGGACGTGCGCGCCCAGTTTCGCGAAAACCCCGGCATCATGGCAGGCACTTCGAAACCGGACTACGGCCGTTGCGTACGCATTGTCACCGGCGCAGCGCTCAGGCAGATGGTTCTGCCCGGCGCACTGGCGGTCCTTACGCCGCTGGCGGTTGGCCTGATCTTCAGGAATCTGAGTGGAAGCTTCCACATCCACACGTCGCAAGAGTACCGGCCGGTGCTCAATGGCCACACCATCGAGCTCGCCGGTGCGGAAGCGGTCGCGGCTCTGTTAATGGTCGGAACCATCACCGGTATTCTGATGGCCATGTTGATGAACAACAGTGGCGGCGCGTGGGACAACGCCAAGAAATATGTTGAGACCGGCGCCCACGGCGGCAAGCGTTCCGATGCACACAAGGCAGCCGTGGTAGGAGACACAGTCGGCGATCCCTTCAAGGACACCGCCGGCCCCTCGCTGCACGTGCTGATCAAACTCTTAGCAACCGTGACGCTGGTGCTGGCCCCGCTCTTTCTCTAGAAGCGGTCAAACGCGCGCCAAGCGCGTTACCCCATACAAGCCCCGCTGTTGGGCTTGTGTGGGGCAGTTCGCTGGTTTCTAAATCGAACCTTAGTAGACTTGAGGCGTAGGGCGTTTCGGCCGAAAAACACTATTTCAATCGCGCCAAACATACCCCAGGGGCTAGAGCCCGGTCCTGGGTACACAAAAAGACGATCAGTCCCGAAGGGACGGCTGAAAAACACCCAGGATGAAATCCTGGGTTTGTCCCGGCTAAAGCCGGATCTACCCAAATGCTTCGTTCTCACGCCCGCATCTATTCCCGCCTGCTGACCGCTGTCATCCTTCTTCTCCTGCTCCTTCCTCATCCCGAAGCCTGGGCCTGGGGAAACGAGGGCCACAGAATCATTGCCGACATTGCGTGGGATCATCTCAACGACACCGCGCGAGCGAACCTGCGTCCTTTCCTGGGTGATTATGATCTGGCCTCGATCTCGGTCTGGGCGGATGACATCCGTAAGCAGCGCTCCGAGACCGGCCCCTGGCATTACGTGGACATCTCACCGGAATCCGGCGGCTACGATGCAGCGAAGGACTGCCCCGAGGACAACTGCGTGGTGGCGCAGATCGACAAGTTCGCGAAGATCCTGGGCGATCCGCAACAACCCTTTGCCGCCCGCAGCGAAGCCCTCAAGTTTCTGGTGCATTTCGTTGGCGACGTGAGTCAGCCATTTCACGCCATTGCGGATGCGCGTGGGGGGAACGACATTCCCGTAACCGTCTTCGGCTCGACGCAGTGTGGCGACTACAGATGCAACCTCCACAGCGTCTGGGACAGCGAGCTGATCAATCACACCGGTATGCCGGAGCATGCATATGCCGGCGCATTGGAGTCGATGATCGCGCGTGACCATCTGCACGCCGGCCCGATAGACCCGGCAACGTGGGCAAACCAATCCCTGGAATTAGCGAAACAGGCATTGGTACAACCACAGTCACAAATTGACGAGACCTACTATCAGCACCAGCGGCCGGTGGTTGACCGGCAGTTGGCGCTCGCTGGACTCCGCCTGGCAGCAGTATTGAATGAGCAGTTGGGAGCACCTGGAAAGGGATAACGCTGCACGAACGGCGGGTAACAGCCACGAAAAACTCCGGCGGAAGTTACCCGCGCGAGATCCGGGTGGGTACTCTCGTGCCGGGAATTGCGTCACGTTCCCAGACCGGAACTTCGGAAAACACTACCCTTATAGGCAGTTGATACCGGCCGGCAGTTGGCTTCTCGGCGGCAGCCGCCAGGTCGAGCATGTTCTCGGTAGTCCTACGAGCTAAGCCCGAGCGAAGGATAGCTTTGATCGCTATCCGGTGCCACACCCGATCCCTGTCCAAAATTCACCAAAACAGACCCTGACCGGTGCATCGCGGCTCTCAACACTCTGTGTGAGAACTACCATATGCGAGGCAGTCCCGAAGGGACGGCTGAAAGTAGCCCAGGACGTCAGTCCTGGGAAAAGTGTAGGAGACGAGGCAGTCCCGAAGGGACGGCTGAAAATTACCCAGGATGAAATCCTGGGGCACACTAGCCTGGCAACAACGCGAACTGGAGTTCTGATCCTTTCCCCAGGACCGACACCCCTTCGGGACTAAACCCTGCATATCGTAGTTCTCACGCACGCTCTCAAGCCCGCGTCTCGTTCGACATCAGCAAACCACTCCCCAATCTTCAACCAATCGAGGAACAGACCACCCATGCCCAAAAACCCTGTCACCGACCCCATCACCGATCAGGAATTGGCCTTTGCTCACCTGATTCTTTCCGGAAC
>DATJNV010000076.1:0-4510 GCA_035507705.1 Acidobacteriaceae bacterium | reverse complement strand
AGCTTTCTGGCAAAGTCGCGCGGGAGCGTGAATGGACACGCCATGCAAAAGAGATTCCCAGCCATCAGCAGCGCAATCACGGCCAGCCCTCTCCAATGAGTCCATGGCAGCACACCAGCGAGGTTCATCGGTGCGATTTGTGGCCCGAAGAGCCCGTCTGCCACCACGGCGATAGCGAGCAACAACATGCCTGCTTGAACGTACCGCCGGAAGTTGCGATAGCGAAGAATCGAGCCGAGTAGGGGCGTCCGCAGGAGATCCCATGGCGCCCTTGGTGAGCTCATCGGAGCTCTGACGCGCGGAGCCGCCGTAAATTGGATCGGGCGGACACGTGCGGGCTCAATGGCCCGCATCCCCAGGATCATTGCCGGCACGAGAAATGCGATCGACCCCGGAACCCACATGATGGCGCCCGCCGCTGCTTGATCGGCGAGTGCGGAGATGCCCCATAAGCGGGGAGCCAGTTGATAAGTCGGATATAGTACGTGGTCCGAAAAGGTCAGCACCGCGGATAGGCCTGTGTTGACCAGGTCCGCCAGCGCGAGGTAAGGAATCATTGCCCATCTTGGCCAAACTGGATGGCTTGGCCACACACCGATGACTGGCCACCAAAACATCACGGCCGACCAAAAAAAGCAGGCATGCTCCGCCTGATGCCAAGCCTGCGAGTGGAGCGCTAATTCGTAAAACCGCGGCATGTGCCACACCACGATCACAGACGCCAAGGCGAGCCAGGACACGATTGGGTGCACGATGGCGCGGCCAAACCGTCTCAATTCCCGGCAGGAAAGAAATGGTCCAAGCGCGTCCTTGAATACGAACTGCGGTAAGCCACGTAATAGCGGCAGCACAGGCTGTCCCAGCAGCAGGAGCGGAGGCGCCACCATGATGAGCAACAGGTGCTGGATCATGTGCGCTTGCAGCAAGAAGCCTCCAAAGGCATCCACGGGCGATGCCAGGGCCAGCAGAACCGCGAGAAGCCCGCCGGCAAAGGCCAGCAGCTTGCCTGTGGTGTATTTCCGAGGCAACTCAGATCGAAGGCGCTGCCAACCGCGCAGATACAGCGCGGCGACGGCGAGCAACAGGCCCACAACCTTTAAGTCCAAAGTCCATGATGCGAGCACTGCAGGGGCGACCGGGTCCATTTGTATGCCTCAGCGGCTGACCGTTTGGGCCGACTGCGTAGAATCCCTCGCCGCGGGTTCATACGACGGCCGCAGGGTCTGCATGAACGCGACCAGCGCAGTCACTTCCGCGGGCCGCAAGTTCTTTCCATAGGCCGGCATGTTTCCGCTGCCTTGGATGACCTGCCGAATGAGCTGATCGCGTGTCAGCCGTGTGGCTACCGTATCCAACGCGGGTCCTCGCATCCCACCTTCGCCACCGAGGCTGTGACAATTCCGGCACTGCTTACTCTGAATCAAGATTGCTCCCTGGAGTTCCAATCCCGATCGCCCTTTTACGTACGCCGCGGGTGCGGGCGTGCCGCTCCACGCCTCCATGTGCGGGGACCAAGGCGCGAACGTCCCGAGATAGGCCAGCAGGCCCACGGTAAGAAATGCCAGTAGCACCACTACGACAGCCATCGGACGGCGGCGGAAGCTCTTCTCGCCTGTGCCGGAATAGAAAGGCAACAGAATCAGAACTGCGAGTCCGAGCACGGGCGCTACCAGCAGGAGAACGGTTTCCATGTACGCCGGCAGCAGCGCGAGAATGGCGTATATTGGCAGAAAGTAGAAGTCTGGCCTCGGCGCGGTATGAATGAGTGTCGGGTTGGGGGGGCCGGAGGGACCCGCCGGCCCGAACACCAGCGCACAGGTGACGATCGCGACGATCAGGCAGCCGCTGAAAATCAAGTCCTTGCCTATCACGTTCGGGACGAAAGGCACGCCCGTCTTTTCGATCATTTGTTCGTACTCCGTCGCGTACGATTGCTTCCTCACCATGCATCCTGCCTTCGGATATTCATTTATGCCCTTTGTCATTACCAGCCGCAGATGAAGGCTCAGCAGCGCGATAATCATTCCGGGTACCACGAAGACGTGCAGTGAAAAGAAACGGGATAACGTCTCGCCCGCGATAGTCGATCCAGCCAGCATCAGGTGGACTAGCTGCGCGCCGATAAACGGAACTCGCCCCATGATGGATGCGCCTATCCCCAAGCCCCAGTACGCATCCTGATCGAAGCGCAGCACTTGTCCGGTAAACGCCATGCCCAGAGTGCACAGAAAGAGGAAGCATCCACTGACCCACGTCAGTTCGCGAGGGTATTTGTAGGCGCCAAACAAGAACGTCTGCACCAGGTGCAATGTCATGATGCCGACCATGAAGATCGACCCCCAGTTATGCACCGCACGCAGGAACCAACCCAAGAACTGTTCGTTGTTCAGGTATTGCAGGCTGGTCCACGCTTGGCTGGTCGAAGGCACGTAGACGAAGGCCAGACAGGTGCCCGTCACGATTTGTAGAACGAAACACAAAAGTGTGCCGCTGCCAAACACGTAGAACCAGCTATTGGTGCTCGGCGGGACTTTGTGCCCGGCCGTGGATTCGAACAGCTTCATGAGGTGCAGCCGTTCTTCCAGCCAGAGTGCGATAGCTCTCAACATATTCGGCTCCTCACAGCGGTTCGGCCAGAGTTGGGACATGGCCGCCCAACACTTTCAGTTCTCCGCCCTCGATCTTGTGCTGGTACTCGAACAGTCCACGTGGCGGTGGCCCCGACGCATGCGACCCGTCTTCATAGAACGCGCCCCCGTGGCACGGACACATGAACAATCGTGATTCCTGAAACCAACGAACCGGGCAACCCAGATGGGTACAATTGATAGCGAACACCTGGAACGCCTGAGAGTCGATCCGGCGCACCCAACACGGCACCTGGGCCGTATCTCCGTCCCAAGGCTTGCTGACCGGGTTTCGATAAATGGCCAGGCGCGTCTCGCCTTGGGGAAACCGGCCAAGAGGGCCGAGAGATACCCAGCTATTCGGCGAACTCTTGGTGAAACTCGACAACACGTAACCCAGCAAAGGGACACCGATGAGCGCAGCCGCAATGCCATTCAATCCCGCTCCAACTTTGAGGAAGAGGTTGCGGCGGGAGAGCCCCTGAGCGGGCGCCTCCGTGGGTAAGTTTAGCTTGCACGGGCAATCTGATTTCTGATCGCTGCCGGTCATGGAAGTGTCGGTCATGGAAGTGTCGGTCATGGTGCTGTTGCTCCTCCTTTTGCCATTTCGCCGGGAAGTGGTCGTTGGGCGGACAGCCAGGCGACCACGTCGGAGATCTCCTGTTGACTCATCGCATGGCCAGGCTCATCGCTTCGCCAATCTGGCGAACCTTGGCCTGCGCGGCCGGCTATCACTGTGGTCCGTAGCGATTGGTCGCTCACCAGCGCAAGGTATGCTGGATTGACAACCGATCCGCCTTTCGCGCTACCCGTTCCGTCCTCGCCATGACATCTCGCGCAATAGCCGCGAAAGACGTGGGCGCCGTGCTTCGCGTCGCCCAATTCGGCGGTATATGGCGGAAGCGCTACTCCAACGAATTCTTGAGGTCTTGACCAGCGTGCCTCGACCTCACTGGCCACTATGCTGATCTGCTGGTCCGTTAGTGTGCCTCCCGCGCTCTGCGCGAACGCCGGCATAGCCTTCCCCGGCACACCGTTTGCGATCACGTCGCGGAGCCTCTCCTTGCCGATCACCGCCAGGAAGAGTGGATCGTTCAGGGGCCGCGCGGGGCCAGAGCGGCCGTCCTGTCCGTGGCAACCGGCGCAATTGCTTGCGTAGAGAGCGGAGAAGTCGGTGACTTGGTCCGGCAATACGTATTGCTCCGTTTGGTGGCGGCACCCAAGCAGGAGAATTGTAAGACCTGCTGGTAACCAGACTGCACGGTGGCTCATAACCCTGGTTTCTCCTCCGAGCCGTTCCTATCGGCGTCACGTCTTTGCGCTTCAATTCCGGCCCTATCCGTCAGTGGCCAGGTCTGCATGGTCGCGATTTTGGCGGTGCGTGCCACCACCAACCCGGCAGCCAAGCCGAACGCAATTTGGGAACCAACAAACCAGCCCCAGTCGATGCGCTCATTGAGCGTGGGGTTAATCAAGCTCAGCGTGGCGGCCACTAGCCCCGACCACAACACTGGTGTTACCAGCCCGCTACGCCAACTCGCCCCGCGTGGAAACATTGGAAGAGAGACCGCGTAGAGCAGCCCTACAAAAAGCGAGATCGTCCCGTGGATTAAAGATCCGGCAATCAAGCCGCCTAAGCTGAATGTGCGAAGCTGTTCAATAGACGCCGCGGACAGCGATGGCAAAACGCCAGCGGCCAAAAGATTGATGGGATACCAAATACTCCCTTGCGCAATCAAGCCGAATAGCATTGCCACGACCGCCATCGCGATGCCGCCTGCCACGCCCCCATAGAGTCCCGTCCAATAAGGATGCACTTCCATTGGGATCCGGACGCGGTGCCCGCTAACGCCCGTCTCGAGGTGGTCAACAGCCAACAAACT
>DATJNV010000075.1:0-4315 GCA_035507705.1 Acidobacteriaceae bacterium | reverse complement strand
GGCGTGTATGCGGAGGATGGGCGGGGATGGGTGGTTTGGCCGGCGCCGGAGAACGAGGGCGTCGTCCGCATGGGTGACTGGAATGACTACCTGGTGGAAGTCGATGGGAACCGCTACAGGTCACGGCTGAATGGCGTGCCCATGGTGGACTTCACCGATCCCAAACCGACTTCGTTTGATGGGAAGATCGCGTTACAGCTCCACGCAGGCGGACGCGGCAACATGGAATTTAAGGACATCTGGATCCGCGACCTTTCCCATCGCTAGGGGATGCCAGGTTTGTGGAAAAAGTCAGGTCTGTATGTCGTGGAACCATATCGTCAAAGAATGACGGGTGCCCTATTCAAGCCCGGTTTTGGCTTGAGTAGGATTCCGCGGCCGTCTATCGATCATTCTCTACCCGATCAGCTACATCGCGAACGGGTGGTCAAGATCTGTGGATTCGCGGACCTGCCAAAAGCGGGCAGATCTGGGGAACCCGGGATATGTTGCAGGTCTGAGCGTGAGAAATGCAGGTTTGCACTTGCGGCTTTTCCGCAGCAGCCTGTCAGTAAGTGCTGGCCGCAAAAGAGTGAGGATGCTCGGCCAGATGGTAGTAAAAGCTTTCCGGATACCAAGCGGGCCGGTCCGGTTCATTGGCCACGCGTAGCGCCAGTTGTTCGAGGATGCTGGTAAATTGCGCCGCGGCGATGGTGTCGACGGGCTGCTTGCAATCGTCGGAAGGCGAGTGGTAGCGCTCGTGTATCCAATCGTTGAAAATTTTCTGTTCTGGCGAATCGGGTGTCCACCCGAATTTGAAGGCGAGGCCGGGGACGCCCTGGCGGACAAAGCTAGCCTGGTCGCTGCGGATCAACCGGTTTTGTGCCGGCTGCTTGTCAAACTGTACTTCCACGTCATTCAGCTGGGCCACTGCGCGAATATCGTTACCTAAGGTTGATTCGCCCAGGCCCTGTACTTCCAGGTAATGCAGAGGAAACAAAGGCAGATACATATCCATGTTGATGGCGGCCACGATGCTTTTGAAATCGACGGCTGGATGTGCCGCAAAATATTGTGAGCCCAACATCCCTTCTTCTTCCCCGGTGAAGGCGATAAACAGAATCGAGCGCTTATTTCGGATGAGTGGCTTGCCCAACGCTTTTGCCGCTTCAATCAGGGAAGCAATCCCGGCGGCGTTGTCCATTGCACCGTTGTAGATGCTGTCTCCATTCACCGGGCGCCCGATGCCAAGATGATCGAGGTGAGCGGAGAGGATGATGTATTGGTGTTGAAGCTGCGGATCCGTACCCGGCAGGAGCCCGATGACGTTTGCCGATTCGATAGCGGGAAGCTGGGTGATCCCGGCCTGGGTGCGAAACCGGTAGGCCAAAGGAAATTTCGGCAGGGGCTTGCCCTCGTCTGCCAGTGCTTGCAGCTCGGCAAAGGAGTGGCCGCTGCCGGCAAAGAACTTGTCAGCGAAGGCCGGATTAATGGTCCCGCTGAACTTGAGTCCACGAAGGCCGTCCAGTTCCGGATCCGCAAGCACGACCGAGGTTTTCGGTTTGCCGGCCTGCGCCCTTGCCCATGGTATGTCGGTCTTGGCATTGGCAATCATCACCAAACCGGCGGCGCCGGCCTTCTGTAATTGTGCCCATCGTTCCCCGGAGGATTGGTAAAAGGAGCGAATGGGACCCGGAATGAAATCCGGGCCTCCGCTGATGGCGACGGCGATTTTGCCCCGCAGGTCAAGCCCTGCAAGTTCGTCGAACCCGCGCTCCGGCACGGCGAAGCCATAGCCCACAAAGACCGCCTGTGCCTCCAGCGGGCCGCCGCCCTCCACTCCGCGGATGTTGATGGCTGCTTCTTTACCAACAGCAACTGGGATCGTTCCGTGATCGCTGACGAGTTCCCAACTTGAATGCGCCGGATCGGGCGCAGTCACGTGGAAGCTTACATTTTGCAGAAAACCTGCGGTGCCGGCAGGCTGTAGGCCAGCCTGTTTGAATTGCTGCTCCACGTACTGGGCCGCAAGAACGTAACCATGGCTGCCTGTTTCCCGGCCGGCGAGAGCATCACTGGCCAGGTACTGCACATGCGACCACCAGCTCTTCGCAGCTGCGTCCCATGCCGGGCTTTCGACTGCTGCGTGCCCGGCCAGGGTGATTGCCGCGAGCGCCATTACCATCCATCGAGAGTACCGGGTATTCATGTCCTCGCCTTGGCCCACACAGCGGGCAGCTTCGACCTAAAAGATGAATTTGGCAATCAACTGAATTTGCCGGGGCGAGGAATCGCCACCGAGTCCTGAGCCCAGCACGCTGGTAGGTGGAGAGACGGTTGCGATGATCCTACCGAACTGGCCGGTGTTGGAGAAGTTGTTGACCGGCTGATCGAAGTTGGGGTGGTTGAGTACGTTAAAGAAGCTCGCGCCGAAGACGAAGGATTGTCCTTCCTGCAACAGATGCACCTTGGTGCTCTTCAAAAGGCTCAAATCCGTGTTGAAGTAGCCTGGTCCGCGGAACAGGTTTCGCCCTTGCGTGCCGAACCCGCTTGCTGCAGAGGAGAAGTCAGCAGAAGCCAGGCAAAGCTGATTCGGATTTCCGCAGCTCGGTTGCGCGCCGCCGGCGTAGTTGGCAAATACGGACGCTCCATAGTTTGCCGCAGTCAGATTTCCGGTGGTATCACCATCGATCACGGTGAAGGGAAAGCCGGTGCGGGTGACGAAGGTTCCGGCTACCGACCATCCCGAAGTCAGCACTCTCGGTACCGGGCCGGTCCAGGTCTCGAGCGCCGGTGTCCAGACGTAGCTGGCAGTAAAGGTTTGGCGGGCATCCGCATCGCTGTCGCCATAGCTTGCATGCGGGTTGGAGGGAATCTGAGGGTACTGCAGGCTGGCCGCGGTTCCGTATCCCCAGGCGGTGAATCCATTGTCGGTCACGTCATCCATGGCGTGACTCCAGGTATAGGAGGCGGTTGCCTGGAAACTGTGAGCGAAGTTGTGACGAATGGAGGCGACCAACCCGTGATACTGCGACGTACCGTCGGACTGCAGCTCGGTCACCGGGCCAAAGCGAACGTCGGGCACTGCCGAGGGCAGGCCGGCAAATCCGGCAGCGGCGTAGGCGTTCAGGCTCGGGTTGATAAAAATTTCGTGTACCCCGTGATTGCCCACGTAATTCAGGCTGAAGGTCGTTGCCTGGCCGAAAGCATGTTGGAATTCCAGATTCCACTCCAGGTAGGTGGGGTTTCGGGTTTGCTTCTGGGCGCCATAAAGGGAGGGCGGTGAAAATCCAGGATCAGTCGCCAGAAGATCGGCCAGCGTGGCTCCCTGGGAAAAGCCGCGCAAGAACGTTGTATCTGAGGTGCTGGCGTTGGAGAAGATGTTATTCGCCACGTCTGGGGAAAGATTGCCGGTCACGTTAAATGAGTTCACGTTGGGCGAGTTGAGGGCGAAGCCCTGCAGCGACTGCTGCGGGATGAAATCGCGGAAGTTGCCAATACCGCCGCGCACGACTGTGTTCTTGCTGCCGAACGGCGACCAGGCAAAGCCGAAGCGTGGCTCTACGGCAATCGGAGTAGCGCTGTAGAACGCTTGTGAAACGCCTGTCTGGATGGCGGCATTGTAGGGAGTCGAGGGGTCGTGATCCGTATCCTCGAAGGGAGTAGCCAGACGGGCAAAGCAGTCAGTTGGGCAGTTCGAGTTGGATTGGCGATCGAAGCGGAGTGCTAAGGTCAACTTCAGATCGGACCGAACTGCCCAATCGTCCTCGCCGTAAAAGCCGAGATCGTAGGCTGCAAACCCGCGATGCAGGGCCTGCGGGAATGACTTGAGAAACGACGTCGAAGGACCACCGCCGTTGTAGAAGTCCATCAGGGAAGTCGTGATCGTTCCAGCCGTCTGGTTGCCATACTGGAACACATTCAGATCGTCGCGCAGAAAATCCACTCCAGCTTTCAGCGTGTGTTTGCCATAAGTGATCGAGAAATCATCGACAAATTGATATTGGGTGATGTGGCGCCCGATTGGATCGGCCTGGTTCTGGCCAAGATAGTGGAGGCTACCGTCGGAGAAGCTCAGTTTTGCGGGAAAGGCAGCCAGGGCGGCAGGATAGTTGGCAGGCCCAAACAGAATCCCTGACCACTGGAAGGCCGCGATGAATTGGTTGACGGCGCGACTTTGAAAAATGTGTGTCTCGTTCAGCTGACCCTGCCATTCCGGCTGCGGGCTGGTCGCATTGAAGACCTGGTTGATGACGTCGGTGTTGGTGGCCTGCACCCCGTGGTCAGTGAAAATGTGGAGATACATCTGGTCGCGGGAGCTGAGAATCTGGTCGAT
>DATJNV010000074.1:0-3564 GCA_035507705.1 Acidobacteriaceae bacterium | reverse complement strand
CCGCCCAAGCCAGCAAGAGAACCAGCAGAACCGCAAGGGCTATGAACAGAATGAGAAAAAGGTTCATGAACGAGAATCCTCAGACCGAAACAAATGATCCAGCCGATGGTTGAGCAGCAACAATCGCGAATTGAGTTTCTGCGATAACTCCGCATAGCGCTCCGGCGTCAGTTCCGGCTGCGCCACGCGACTATGGGCTTCCGCATAATTGCGCGCTGCCATGATCCACAGAAGCAGGCTGGCCATGTAGGTCACCAGGTCCATATAGCTCCAAAGCGCTCCGGCGAAACGCAGCCAGTTCTCATAAACCGAGTCATTGATGACCACGAAGCATGAGTACAGGCAGAAGCCGATGGCCAGCATGCGATCGAACGGCGGCATCGCTATTCCGTAATAACGCACAAACAGGAACATACCCACAATGAAACCCGCGGTGCCAAACTCCACGGCGCGATCTGCATTCAGGATGGCCAGGTTCCAGTGCAGGCGAGAGGCCACGATGGCATACACAAAGACACAGGCGCCCATGCCAAGGAGCAAGCGGCTGGCCATCGCCCAAATCCCGCCATAGGTCGCTAATGTTTTCTTGGCAATTTCCATTACCGCCAGCCATCGCGCGCACAACATCACAGCTTGCGTGCCCCAGGCGATGTTGTAAGCCGCATCGCTGCGCGCCCCCGCCATTTGGTAGGTGGCCGCGATAATTACACTCTGGGTAATGGCCATCAGCACATAGGTGAAGAAGGCAGGATAAGACCGGTAAAGCTTCTTCCGGACGAGATACGACAATAGAACAACTTCCAGAAGTGTGGTCAGGGCCCACGAGAGATTCCGCAGGATGAGGGGTGCCATCTCAGGCAGAGTACCACTATGTAACGTCAGAGTAAATAACACTCTGCCTGAGAGAGCGGGCGGGTGGCAGGATTAAACTATTTTTATTTGTTGCTTTGCATGTCGATTAGGACTGGTTGTGTTACCGGACCAGCGAGCTTGTCACTGCTTGACGGGTGGCGGTAGCGGTACGCCGTCCGTGAGCTGCTTAACCGGCGGAGGTAGCGGCACCCCGTCGGTAATCTGTTTTACTGGCGGCGGCAGTGGTACGCCATCCGTGACTGAGCTGGCGAACTGCTTAACCGGCGGCGGCAGTGGCACTCCATCCGTGACCTGCTTTACTGGCGGGGGTAGTGGCACGCCATCCATCGAAACTGTTCGACTGCTGGACGGCACCACCGCATGAGAATTGACCGGGAATGCCAAACAGAGTAGAAGTAAAGCTGCAGACAGCGCGAGAACCTGGGTGACCACGCGATTTTTCATGGAACCCTCCTCTACGGGAGGGTCCGGCTACTCGCCCCGATTCATACGGCGGTTGCTAAAAAGTTCTGCGAACGGAACAGGCGCGTAGCTCCAACTCTTCGATCCATGCTCGATAATCTTCAGAGTTACCAACAAATCCTGTTCGATCTGACCGCAAATTATCTCGAACCGTTAAAAGGCGCTTATCAACGCTTGGGCTACTTAGCCAGATTGCGCCAAGGTTCTAACGGCCAATACGTTCATGAACAACTAGCGAGCACGTATGGAGAAGAGGCGGTGAATAAGGTAGTGGCGCAGACTCACGAGGAAGTATTCGAGCGCTTACTGGAAATGCCTTTGAATGCACAGAAGGCAGATTTGGGGATCTACCTTGGGTCGCTGCCAGGAACGTTGACAACCAGGGTGAAGAGCTGCCGGGAGCTTTGTCCCACCTGGGTGCCCAGCCGAGCTCCTAGCTATCTCAAAGAGCTGTACTGTTCCAATCTGAACGTGCTTCTGGAATTGCTGCTGGACGATACGTCCACGGATCCCCCAAATAGCTGACTACGCCTACGACTTGTCCCACGACTTCTGCTTCATCGGGGCTCAGCCAGGATTCCGGGGCGCAGCGTGAAAGTGTGTGAGGCTGCATGATCAGGTGATTTTTGTCTTTCTGGAACCACCCGCAGCGATAGCCGTTGCGAATCTCCACGAAATACATGGGACGGTCGTATTCGCTGGACCACTCGGCGTCCTCAATCCGCCGCAGAGTCGTGTCGATTAGTACCGTGCTGCCGGGGCGCAGCAACGGCATCATGCGCCGGTCCGTCAATCCGATATAGCCGTAGCGATGCTTGTTTGGCGAATGCTCGCCGTGGGGCATGGGCACCACCGTTGCTGGCCGGCGTGCCAGCAATTCCGTGCTTTCTGAACCCGACGGGTGGTCCAGAGGGTGGCAAAAGACCGCCGGCAAGGGAGACGGAGCAAGATGGGTACTGGGAGGTGGAAACGCCGCGCCATCGTGGAAGGTCTGACGGAACGGTGCTTCATACCAATTCGAAATTTCCAAGGGATCAAGATGCAAAATGGCCGCTAGAGAATAGAGCTTGTGAAGGCTGGGCACGACCCCACGGTTTTCGATGTCGGCCAAGCGGCTGATGTGCAGGATGAAGTCTGAGCGGCCACGATTCACGGCAATCTGGTAGCTGGCGCGCTCGACATCACGATAGGTGAGTCCAAGGGCCTCGCGAGTTTGCCGCAAGCGTAGACCGGGAGGATGCATGAAGGCTCCTTTCAGGGGAAGGGAGAGAAATTAACTGGTGATTCACATTATAGGAAATTACCAGAATGTTACGAATGCGGAACAGCACAATAGTCTGTGGAATTTGCGGAAGGTTCTAGTATTGAGGCCCGGAACCTGTGGCTGGCAATTCAAAACAGCTTAGTTGATTGAAAACGTGTGCCTTATAGACTGTGAGGCCACCGCGACATGTCCCAAAACGAATCTGTTATCCTGATTCTTATGCACGCGAGCTGCATCTTCCGTCACTTTTGCTTTTTCACCGCTGGTCTCTTTCTCCTGTTCGCTGGCCCTGGGGGGCGCGCGCAGCAAGCCTCCCCGGCCCCGGGCAACAATCCCGCCGCGACCAGCGCCGATCCGGAATTTCTTGCCACCGCTGACGAGGTCATGAACGAAATGGCCGAGATCACCGGTTGGAAAGTGAAGACGCCGCTCAAGAAATCCATCCGGACCCGCGCCGAGATTCACGCCTACATCCTGGCGGAAATGGACGACGAAAAAGACGCCCAGGAACGCTATGCGTCGGCCCGCAGTGCCGAGGCCTTTGGGCTGCTTCCCAAGAATTTCGATCTCGACCATTTCCTGGTGGATCTGCTGACGGAACAAATTGCCGGGCTGTACGACCCCAAGAAGCATGAGTTTTACATTGCGGACTGGATACAGCCCGACGAGCAGCGTATGGTCATGTCCCACGAACTAACGCACGCGCTGCAGGACCAGTATTTTCACATCGACGCCTGGGCGCGCGCGGCAAAACCGAACGACGATGCAGAATTGGCGCGCGAATCCGTGCTGGAAGGCAGCGCCATGGCCGGCATGCTCGAATATGAAATGCGCGACAAAGGCTTGAAGCTTACAGACCTGCCCGATATCGATCCTTCCATCTTTGTGGGCGACTTGAACGACACGCCCATGCTCAAGAAAGCCCCGCAGTTCATCAAGGATTCCCTGATGTTCCCGTATTTCGA
>DATJNV010000073.1:0-2695 GCA_035507705.1 Acidobacteriaceae bacterium | reverse complement strand
CATCCTTGGTCGCGATCCACAGATCCTGCTGCCGCTCCCGTTTTCGGGTTCCCATCGCCATGTCATATAGACGCTCAGGACATTTCTTAGGTCACATGTTTTGGCGGGAAATCTGACTATTACCACGGGCTGCTAGTACTACTGTGTTATAAATATACAATTTAGTGTAGAATTGTTTGCGTGGGCAAAGAGATCGCGCCAGGCCCACAGGAACAGCGCTTTGCGGCATATATCGAGGGCCTGGCGGAAGCCGCAGGGCATGCCGATCGTCACGTTCCGCTGAAGAATTATTGCACTGGCCTGTTGCTGCCGGGCGAACGGAAGAGCGTCGAACCAATGGCGGCGCGGCTTGCCAGCGACAACGTGCGGCGGATGCACCAGTCGCTGCATCATGTGGTCGCTGACGCTCCCTGGAGTGACGAAGCTGTTCTCGATCGCTGTCTGGATTTTGTGATCCCAGCCATGCTGCGGCGTGACCCAGTGGTGGCATGGGTGGTGGATGACACCGGATTTCCGAAGAAGGGCCGCGAGTCGGTAGGAGTAGCCCGACAGTATTGCGGCCAAGTTGGCAAACAGGACAACTGCCGGGTAGCGGTCAGCCTTTCGGTGACCACGGAAAAAGCGAGTATGCCGGTGGGGTACCGCCTATATCTCCCGCAGTCTTGGATCGAAGACCGCCAGCGGCGGAAGAAGACCGGGGTACCGGATTCGATTCCGTTCCAGACGAAGCCTGAAATCGCCCTGGACCAGATCCGGCGAGCATATGAACGAGGCATTCCGCAAGGCGTGGTGCTGGCGGACGCCGGCTACGGGACAGACACCGGCTTCCGTGCGGCGTTGACGAAGTTGCAGATGGCCTACGTCGTGGGAATCCAGAGCACCGCGACGGTCTGGAAGCCGGGCGAAGAGCCGAAACCGGCGCCGGCCCGGAAAGGCAATGCCGGGCGGCCTCGCAAACTGCTACAGCGCGATGCCAAGAACCAGCCGGTCTCGGTGAAGGAGTTAGCTCTATCCCTGCCCACTGAAGCCTGGCAGAAAGTGACCTGGCGGCAAGGAGTGAAGGAAAAGTTGCAGTCTCGCTTTGCCGTCTTGCGGGTACGTCCCGCGCATCGCGACTACTGGCGGTCGGAGCCCCATCCGGAAGAATGGTTGCTGATCGAATGGCCAGCCGGGGAATCGGAACCCACTAAATACTGGCTGTCCACGTTGCCGGCTGATATTGGTCTCCGGGAACTGGTGCACCTGGCAAAACACCGCTGGATCATCGAAAGGGATTATCAGGAATTGAAACAGGAACTCGGGTTGGGCCACTACGAAGGACGTGGTTGGCGCGGCTTTCATCATCATGCCACCTTGTGCATCACAGCCTATGGATTCCTGGTGGCCGAACGGAGTCGTTTTTCCCCCTCAGCCCAAGTCGGTAATCTTGGACTACCAACGCCCGAGCCGCCGCCAGACTTCCGGCCGCGCGGTTCGCCGGGTTCGTCCCGAGCGGCATAACCCACGTTCCATCGCCACCTTGAGAATGGTTCTGGCGCGCCACCTGTTGGGCGGGATCGCTCAATGTCCCTTCTGCGGGTCGCGTTCCGGCTGATCCTCGGCGTCGATATCTGCCTCCACCGCGCAAGTGGCTGGGCGAGAATGGTTTGGGGCGGTCCTCCAGGAATCGTTCACCAGTTCCACCCGACGCAGTTCCTCGAAAACCACGCAACGCCAGTTCTCCGGTGACCCGACCGGCCCTAATCCGCTCTCGCTTTCGCCGCCATATTGATAGCAGAGCACGCGAGGTTGGCCCAGCCGATTGCGACCCAACCGGTGAGGGCAAAACAGCCGGGGGCGTTCTTTGTAGATGGCGCTGATCGGCTGCCTATTCTCGATTGCCGTCCAAATCAGCCGGTACATCTCCTCAACGGTCTGGATGTTTGCCTCGACCACACTCATCCCAACTTCACGATACCGCCCGCAGCGCTATCCCTCTGCTCATCAACAATTTATAACACAGTAGTACTATTCGGGCCCACATCAGCATTGAACGAACCAACAAGCTCTGAGTGTCAGCTTATCGCTGCCAATCTACGCGTTCCAGCGCACAGCGCGGCGCCGGCTGATAAGAGAAAAGCCCATTGGATCACTAAGCGAGGTACCATGCGCTGATGAAGACCGCACAGGCAATAGGCACGAAGCAGACATCGCGCCACATCACGAGGGAGGCAAATTGGTTGCGTCGCCACAGTTGTACGACCCCAGCAAAGGTGAGCGACGGTTAGGTAAGTCAAGGAAAAAGTCTGAAAGGACCGCAGCGTGGGGAAGAGCGAAAGCTGAGCGCACGCGAAAGGGTCAACTTAGCTCGCGCGAAATGTGTCCGCAGATCCATTGGTGAGATTCAGCAAAAATTCCATACATAGCCGGGCCGCGCAAGGTGGCTATTCTTGTCTTAGCGGTGCTTCCGGGCTCTGTAGAGAGCGCAGTGCATGGTACTGGCCTAGAAGTTGCAGACACAAGGTTAGTCCTATCTTATGGCTAAATAGGGACTTGCATCACTTAAACTCGTCTTTTAGAATTCTCCCAGGATGGCGAAGGTTAGTTCGAGCCGGATTGCTCAATTCCTGCTGCTTGCGGCCCTGACATCGGGTCCGGCAGGGGGGGGCACAGGAACCGCAACTCAAAATCTGACGGCGACCATAGAACCCGCTTG
>DATJNV010000072.1:0-30126 GCA_035507705.1 Acidobacteriaceae bacterium | reverse complement strand
TTGATAAATTTCGCGATTTTCGATGTACCTGCGGGTTTCCTGCCTCCGGCTCAGGGGCCGCTTGCGGTGGGCGACGGCTAGCCCGGGAGGCCGGCAATTTCATAAAACTGCGTAAAATTCGGTTTTTTTCGGCGTTGGTGGCGATCGGCCGGCAGCCAGCCTTGCCGGATCCGGGGTAAATTCGATTTTTTGTGCGAGAAAAGCGAGATAAGCGAGATAAGCCCCCCGCGATGCACCGATTGGCTGCCAATCCGGCATTTGGACGGGCGCATTGGCGCAGAAACATGTACCCGAAAGCACCTTCCGCCAGGGCAGGATTCAGTTGTCAAATACTGCTCTATAAGGAGCGCGCCTGAGCGCGACCTCGCTCGCTGCCCCTGGTTGCAGAACGCCGCTAACCTGGAGCGCAATTGCGCATTTCTGCCTGTCTATTTAGATCCCGGTGGAAGTGATTTCGGGTAGTGACCGATAGGCTTTCTTTCGTAACAGGGCTGACCGATGGAAACCGCGAGCCGACCACGGTCATCCTGTGACAAACCGTTCCTTCGTCTCTTAACTTGTCGCAAGGCAAGTCAGGTGCTCACGATGATGGCTCAGTGGACAGCTTGAAAACGGGGCGCGTTGCCATGACAGCGGGATAGTAAACTGAAAAATTCCCGATGCATTCTATTCGTCCTGCAACTGCCGCTGACATTCCCTTAATTCTGAGCCTTATCCGCGCCCTGGCCCGGTATGAGCGCGAACCCGACGCCGTTCGGACCACGGAAGCGGATCTGCTGCGGGACGGGTTCGGTTCACAGCCCTGCTTCGAGTGTCTGATCGCCGAGAATGAGTGCGGCGAAGCGGCCGGATTTGCGCTGTTTTTCTACAACTACTCCACCTGGAGGGGGCGGCAGGGCATTCACCTGGAAGATCTGTTTGTGCTGCCCGAATTTCGCGGCCAGGGCATTGGCAAAGCCCTGCTGGCAAGAGTGGCAGCCCGGGCAGCAGAACAGGGCTGCGTGCGGCTGCAATGGGATGTTCTGGCCTGGAACCAGACGGCCATCGACTTCTACCAGGGGTTAGGGGCACAGTTTCTGGACGAATGGCGCATTATGCGCGTGAACGATGGCGGGATTCGCGCCCTGGCTAAGTTGTCGCCGGAAATGGAGCCTGCCCAATGACGCAAAGTAATCCATCCCGGATTCGCGTGATCGGCGGAGGCCTAGCGGGCCCGGAAGCGGCACTTACAGCGGCTCGGCGGGGCTGCCAGGTTGACCTGTACGAAATGCGTGCCGTCGTAGACGGTGTGTTGCGTTCGACGCCTGCCCATCAAACGGCAGATTTCGCCGAGCTTGTGTGCTCCAACTCGCTCAAATCCGAGAGCGAACACAGCGCCCCCTGGCTGCTCAAGCAGGAAATGCGCCGCGCAGGATCTGCCTTGCTGGCCTGCGCGGACGCTAGTGCAGTGCCGGCCGGGCACGCCCTGGCAGTAGACCGGGTCGAATTCTCTCGCCTGGTAGATCGAGCCATCGAGGCGGACAGCCGGATTACGGTTCACCGGCAAGAAGTCACTTCCCTCGATCCCGGCCAGCTCACCATTCTGGCAACCGGTCCATTGACGTCCGCTCCGCTCTGCGCAGAATTGGCCCGCTTGACCGGGAGTGGCCAGCTGGCCTTTTATGATTCCATCAGCCCCATCGTTGAGACCGATTCCATCGATATGGACCGCGTGTATTTCGCTGCCCGGTGGGACAAGGGCACGGCGGACTACATCAACTGCCCCATGACAAAGGCGGAATACGACCGCTTCTACGATGCCCTGGTTTCCGCCGAAGAGGTCGAAAGCCGGGAATGGGAGAAGCTGGAGTATTTTGAAGGCTGCCTGCCCATCGAAGAACTCGCCCGGCGGGGCCGCGATACCCTTCGCTTCGGACCAATGAAGCCGGTCGGCCTGCGGGATCCGCGTACGGGCAAGGTGCCGTGGGCTGTGGTGCAGTTACGAAGCGAGAATCTCCGGGCTGATTCCTATAATCTCGTAGGCTTGCAAAACCACCTGAAATACGGAGAGCAGGCGCGGGTCCTGCGCCTGATTCCAGGCCTGGAGAACGCCCGGTTCCTACGTTTTGGACAGATTCACCGCAACACCTATATCAATGCTCCCCGGGTGCTCTCTGAGACCCTGGCTTTGCAGGAATACCCGAACATTTTCATCGCCGGCCAACTCTCCGGAGTGGAGGGTTATACCGAATCGATCGCCAGCGGGATGTTGGCCGGCCTCTACGCGGCGCAGTTCGCACAGGGTGAGCTGGTTTCTCCGGTGCCGCGCGGAACCGCACTGGGCTCCCTGGTGCGCTACATTACGCAGGCCGATGGGCGCCACTTTCAACCGGCAAACATCACTTTTGATCTGCTGCCGCCCCTCGAGGAGGATGTGCGAAAGAAGATTCGGGACAAGCGGGAGCGGCATCGGCTTCAGTGCGAGCAGGCGTTGGAAATCTTTGAGGGGTGGTGGCGGAAACAGGCAGCGCAGACGGCGGCCTGACGGGCGTGAGAATTGGCTGAGGTGCCCAGGATTTCATCCTGGGTAATTCTGAGCCGTCTCCTTCGGGGCCGCACCGGGTCTGGTTTTCTTTCCAGTGATTTGCAGAAACAGACGCGGTCACCGCGTCAAGCAGGTCTGTGCCGTCCACTCAAGGGGAGCCGGGTTCTGTTGGTCGTCTTTTCCGGCACTTTCGTGCCGGGCTCTGGTTTGTCTCGTCCCTTCGGGACTGGTTTGCGGAAGAACGAAGGATGAGAGGCGGCTAAGGGCTTTTTTTCTGACGTTTGGGGGCAAAATCACATCCTAGGAGAGCAGCGGCCGGGCAGTCCCGGCCTTGAATTGTTTAAGCCTTCCATTTAACGTGGTCGTGCTATATGGGCGAGCAGTGTGTGGCCCGCTTCGAGGAGAACTTATGATGCGTACGAAACTGAACTTATGGCTCGCGGCCGTTGTGTTTGTTCTTGTTCCGGCCCTGGCGAGCGCCCAGGATACGGCCAAGATTCACGGCCACGCGCAGGATCCGACCACCGTCCCGATGGCGAATGCCCAGGTGGTCTTGAGCACCGATGGCAAGACTCCGCTCTACACTTTCACGACCGACGCCAACGGCGATTACAAGGGCGAGGGGATCAAGCCTGGCGATTATTACGTCACCCTTTTCCAAAGTCCGGGCAAGGCGGTTGATCGCACCGACAATCCGGTAAAGTTCACTGCCGGCCAGGATACGCTGCAGGATTTCGATTTGAGCCGCCCGGAATATGTGAAGAAACTATCTCCGGAACAGCAAAAGGCCTTAGAGGAGGCAAAATCGAAGAATGCGGCGATCATGAAAGAGAACGCCAATGTGGGCAAGTTGAACGATTTGCTCAAGCAGGCGCGAGCCGATAATGCGGCGAAGAAGTATGACGACGCCGCTTCGGCAATGCAACAGGCAACTTCGGTGAAGCCGGACGCGGCGGTCCTCTGGCTCGAGTACGGGATCGCTCAGACAGGCCAGAAAAAGTATGACGATGCGACGACTTCCCTGAAGAAGGCCTTGGATCTGGACGCAAATTCCAAAAAGCCCAACCCGGAGATTGAAGCCGCTGCGGATAATGCGCTGGGCGAGGTTTACGCCAGCACCAACAAGCTGCCCGATGCGACAGCAGCCTATGACGCGGCCGCGAAGCTGCAACCCTCGAACGCGGGGATGTACTATAGCAACGAGACGATCGTCCTGAGCCGTTCGGGGCAGACTGACGCCACAATCGCAGCGGCGGATAAGGCGATCGCCGCCGACCCGAGCCGGCCAATACCTTATTACCTGAAAGGGCAGGCACTTATTTCGAAGGCCACGGTCGACCCTAAGACGCAGAAGATCGTCGCTCCTCCGGGAACGGCCGAGGCCTATAACAAATACCTGGAGCTTGCTCCCAATGGACCGATGGCGCCGGAAGCGAAGTCGATCCTGGCGGAGATCGGTGAGAAGGTCAATAGCAAGTACAGCGCCAAGCACTGATTCGGCGGACGGAAAACACTGGAGGGACGCTGGCCAAACCAGCGTCCCTTCACTTGTATTGGGGCAATGCTTTTGAATAATGCCGCTCTATCGCGGGTGGTCAGCTTTGCCGACGCCAGCAGAATTGTCGGCGAGCATGCGGCCAGCCTGAAGCCGTCGCGGCCGCCTGAACGCGTGCCATTGCTCGACAGCCTGGGACGAGTCCTGGCCGAGCCGGTGCTTGCGGATCGCGATCAGCCGCCATTTCCAAGATCCACGCGTGACGGATTTGCCTGCCGCGCGGCGGATGTTGCCTCCGGTCTTGCTCTTGAGGTGATCGGGTCGATCCGCGCAGGCGAGGCGATGGACGAGGCAGTCGCTGCCGGCAAGGCGGTGGAAATCATGACGGGCGCTCCCATGCCCGCGGGCGCGGATTGCGTGCTCATGGTGGAGCACGTCGAACGCGCGGGAAACAAGCTTCGCCCCCAGGCGGGCCGTACCATCCAATCAGGTGAGAATCTTGTGCCGCAAGGCGCCGAAGCGACGGCCGGCGAAGTTATCCTTGCGCCGGGCGCGCGCATTGCCGCCGCCCAGATCGCCGCAGCGGCTGCCTGCGGCTATCCCCAGCTCAGCGTGTTCGGCCGGCCGCGGGTCGCTATCGTTGCTACCGGCGACGAGCTGGTCGAGGTGGACCAGCCCCCCCTGACCCGCCAGATTCGTAACTCCAACAGCTACTCACTCGCTGCCCAGGTGATCTCCGCCGGGGGTGAGCCGGTTCGGCTCCCGATCGCACACGATGAACGTGGAGATCTGGAAACTATCATCCGCAAAGCGTTGAAGAGCGATCTGCTGCTGCTCTCAGGAGGGGTTTCCATGGGGAAGTATGACCTGGTAGAGGAGGTCTTGCTGTCCCTGGGGGCGGAATTCTTTTTCACCGGCGCATTGATCCAGCCCGGCAAGCCCGTGGTTTTCGGCAAGCTGGACCAGCTTTATTTTTTCGGGCTCCCCGGCAACCCTGTATCTACCATGGTTACCTTCTCGCTTTTTGTCCAGACAGTACTGGGCGCACTGGGTGGGGAGGCTGATCGCGGGCCTCGTTTTACGGAGGCAAAGCTCGCCGCTGAGGTTCGGGTAAAAACCGGACTCACCCGGTTTCTGCCAGCCCGCCTGGCTGAGCTGGCCGTAGAACCGCTCGCCTGGCAAGGCTCCGGTGATCTGGCGAGCACCAGCCGTTCCAATTGCTTCCTGGTGGTTCCCCCCGATCGTCCGGTTCTGGCGGCTGGTGAGACAGTTACGATCTTGCTAGCCTAGCGTGATATGGAAAAGCTCTCTCATTACGACGCCGAAGGCGATGCCCGTATGGTTGACGTGAGCGCGAAGCCCGCGACTCGGCGCGAAGCGGAAGCTTCCGCGTTCGTCGTACTCTCGGAGACGGTGCTTGCCGCCCTGCCGCAAAACCCCAAGGGCAACCCGCTGGAGATTGCCCGCTTCGCCGGCATCCAGGCCGCAAAACGCACAGCAGATTTGATTCCGATGTGTCATCCATTGCCCTTGACCTATGTCGATGTGTCGGCCACGGTGGCTTCGGGCGGAGTCCAGATCCGCAGCACGGCGGCGACGATCGCGGGTACAGGCGTGGAAATGGAGGCGATGACGGCCGCAGCGGTCGCGGCGCTCACCATCTACGACATGTGCAAGGCTTTGGACAAATCCATCGCTATCCGGGAGGTTGTGCTGGTGCGTAAGTCCGGAGGCAAGAGTGGAGACTTCGTCCGAACTTAGAACAGCTATGGCCGCTTGCGCCGCAAAGGAGATTTGGAAGTGTCATTGATAAATGAGATTGAGGGGCTGCGGGCTGACATGGTGCGCTGGCGCAGGGATCTTCACGCTCATCCCGAGCTTGGCTTCACGGAGGCGCGCACCTGCACCTTCATCCAGGAACGGTTGCATTCGTTTGGCGTAGATGAGATTCATGGTTTTACGGGCACGGGTGTGGTCGCGGCTATCCGTGGGCGGCGAGGCGGCGACGACGCCATCGGCTTGCGTGCGGATATCGACGCGCTGCCGATCATGGAAGAATCCGGCGTACCCTACGCCTCAACAAGACCTGGGATCATGCACGCCTGCGGTCACGACGGCCACACCGCCATGCTGCTGGGGGCAGCGAAATATCTGGCCGCGACGCGTAATTTCGCGGGGACCGCTTACCTGATTTTTCAGCCTGCTGAGGAGATCGGAGGGGCCAGCCGTGTCGTTGCCGACGGGCTGTTCGAGCGCTTTCCTATGCGCGGCGTCTTCGGCATGCACAACTTCCCTTCCATGCCGGTAAGCAAATTCTTCTGGCGCAATGGCCCCATCATGGCAGCGGCGAACTTCTTCGAGATCACCATATCAGGACGGGGCGGTCATGCTGCCCAGCCGCACTACGCCATCGATCCGATTGTTGCAGGGAGCGCCCTGGTCTGCGCACTGCAAACCGTCGTCTCACGCTCGATTGACCCGAAGCATCCGGCAGTCGTGACGGTGGGCAGCTTTCAGTCCGGGGAGGCAGCCAACGTGATTCCGGAAAAGGCTACGCTAAAAGGAACCGCGCGATGGATCGATGCCGGTGTCGGCGAAATGATCGAGCGCAGCCTGGTGAAACTGGCTAAGTCCGTCGCGGAGAGTTATGGAGCCACCGCCGAGACAGAAATGCACATGGTGGCCCCAACCACCATCAACCATGAAGCCTCGATGACCATGGCCCGAACTGCGGCCACGGCTGTGGCCGGTACAGGCGGAGTTTTTGAGATGGCCGACCCAGTCATGGGCGCGGAAGATTTCGCTTATATGTTGGGAGTCAAGCAGGGTGCGTACATTCTTCTGGGCGCGAAACGCGCTGTCGGCGCCAACCCGATGCTGCACCACCCGACGTATGATTTCAACGATGACATCCTTGCCACAGGTACGAGTTATTGGGCTACGCTGGTCGAACAGCAATTGAGTTAGAAAACACGTCAGTTCAGCCTGCATTTCTCGCCACCCGTCGTTGATTAGTGACGAAGATCCCAGGACTCAGTGCCGTTCATGCTTTACGACGGAAACAGCGCGGGTCATGATCGTTGACCATGCCGGAAGCTTGCATCCAGGAGTAGACGATGGTGGGACCCACGAACTTGAATCCACGCTTTTTCAGGACTTTCGAAATTTCTTCTGAGAGCGCGGTCTTTGCCGGAATTTGTCCCGTCGTGTTGCGGAGAGGTTTGCCGCCCGCAAGTTTCCAGGCAAAGGCGCCGAAGTCTTCGCCCGCGGCTTTCATTTGCTGATAAATCTGCGCGCCTCGAATGGTGGCCTCGATCTTGCTCCGCGAGCGGATGATGCCCGGGTCGCCAAGCAGACGGTTCAACTCCCGCTTGCCAAACCCGGCCACGGCCTCAGGCTCGAAACCTTCAAAGGCCGCGCGAAAGGCCTCGCGCTTGCGCAATACGGTAATCCACGCCAGGCCAGCCTGGAAGCCTTCCAGCATGAGCAACTCCCAGAGAGCTCTGCTGTCATGCTCGGGAATTCCCCATTCGTCGTCATGATAAGCACGGAGTAATGGATCGGTTTCTGCCCATGCGCAGCGCCGAAGGACGGTCATTGGGGGCCTCTGAGTTCTAACAGGTTCATTCGTGGCGAGTGTGTTTCGTCCGTGATTCGCGGCGATCTCATGGTCGCAGAAAAAGTCAGAATCATTTTAGGAAGGATACCCCAGGGGCTAAGGCCCGAACTATTTTCAAGCACTTACGGCACGACTAAAGTTGTGCCCTGACACAAACGTTTTTGAGACTGACATAAAGTCAACGGGAGTCATTTCTGCAGGTATCAATAGGCCCGGACCTACCCAAGATGAAATGAGGATGTTTGAGATTAGCGGTTTAAGACGGGTCAGCGGTGTTCACCAGGGCGAGTGACGATTTGTCGTTTCCTCTTTCCGGGCTGCTCGCACGCCTGTCGGCGTAGGAGGTCAACAGATCGTCGAGTTTTTGCAGATCGATCGGCTTGGCAAGGTACCCGTCCATGCCGGCCGCCAGGCAGCGTTCGTGATCACGGGTCATCGCCAAAGCGGTCATGGCGATAATCGGCTGATGGAGTCCGCTGAGTTTTTCTCTTTCTCGAATGACCATGGTGGCTTCGATCCCATCCATTCCTGGCATGTGCACGTCCATCAGCACCAGGTCAAACGGCTCGCGGGCCAGCGTTTCGAGAGCTTCTTTTCCATTCGCAACCACAACGACGCGATGACCGCGTTTCTCAAGGAGCCGGGTCGCTACCTTCTGGTTGACGTGATTATCCTCCGCCAACAGAATGTCGAGGGGCTTGAGAAAACCGCCTTTATCGAGCAGAGAATAGCGAGTAATCGTGGACTGGGGTAAGGGCTCGTCCTGGGCTTGTACCACACGAAGGATCGCCTGGTGCAATTGCGCGGAGCGCACAGGCTTCGAAAGATAGGCAGCGATCCCAAGCTCCCTGCAACGGGCCACATCGCCCCGTTGTCCCCCGGAGGTGAGCAGTATGATGGGCGCACCCGAAGGCTTCTCCTGTTCCGACTCTCTGATGCGTACAGCGAGGCCAAAACCATCCATGACCGGCATGTGCATGTCAGTGAGTATCAAACCATAAGGGCAGCCCACCTGCCTGGCAGCGGCCAGTTCCTGTAAAGCAAGCTCGCCGCTACTGGCCGTGGTGGGACACATACCCCAGGCTGCAAGTGTGTTATTGAGAATACGCCGGTTGGTGGCGTTGTCATCGACAATCAGGACTTTCAACCCGTCCAGCATTTCCGGCGATTTGGTCCCTTGCGCCTCCCAGGCATCCCGGGTGGCGACACCAAATCGCACGGTGAAATGAAAACGGGATCCTACAGCAGGCTCACTCTCGACCCAAATGCGGCCGCCCATCATCTCGACCAGGCGCTTGCAAATGGTCAAGCCGAGGCCAGTTCCTCCGAATTTGCGGGTGGTAGAGGCGTCGGCCTGGTTAAAGGCGTCGAAGATCATCTCCAATTTTTCCGGAGCAATCCCGATCCCTGAATCGAAAACGACAAAATGCAGGATTGACTGCTTCTCGTCCACCGAATCCGTGGTTATTTTCAACCCCACTTCGCCCTCGGAAGTGAATTTGAGGGCATTCCCGACGAGATTGAGGAGAACCTGGCGAAGACGGCCCGAATCCCCGATCACGGCAACCGGAACATCCGGCGAGATATCACAGAGCAGCTCGATTCCTTTTTCATCCGCTCGCAGAGCCATGGTCCGCAGAACGCCTTCCACGCAGTCACGTGCGTCGAACTCTATTTCTTCCAGGTCGATTCTGCCGGCTTCGATCTTGGAGAAATCAAGTATGTCGTTAATTACCACCTGCAGAGCGTCCGCAGACAGCTTGATTGTCTCCAGGTAGTCTTTTTGTTCCGCCGTCACCTGGGTATCCAGGATCAGGTCGGTCATGCCGATGATTCCGTTGAGCGGAGTACGAACCTCGTGGCTCATATTAGCCAGAAACTCGCTCTTGGCCCGGCTGGCGGCCTCGGCAATCTTTGCTTTCTCCCGCTCGGCGTTCATTGCCTCCATCAGATGATAGCGTTCCTCGCTTAGCTTGAGTTCCATCGCCTGGAAGGAGAAGCGCCGATCCACAGCTGCTGCTACAAACACGGTGGACAAGACCAGGAAGGTCAACAATACGATGGCAAACAGGCTCAGGTCGGAAACGTTGACGGCGTGGCTCAGATCAAGATCTGGCACTTTCTCAGGCACAAATGTCGCCGCGGCCATTCCAACATAGTGCACGGCTGGAATGGCCAGCCCCATCAGCAGCCCATTGCGCCACTTCCTCCAGTTCCAGGAAGAAGACTGCTCCCGCACAGCGAAGGCCAGACGTATGGCAGCAAGAGAGATGACAACACCGACGAGTATGGACAAAGCCACTATGCCTGGGGAATAAACGCATCTGGCGTCCATCCGCATGGCGGCCATTCCAATGTAGTGCATGGCCCCGATCCCGCCGCCCATCAGCACGCTGCCTGTGATTGTGGATAGGAAGGTGAGATGGGCTCGGGTGACCACAAACAGGGAGACCGCGGAGGCGAGCACGGCCGCTGCCATGGACAACAGAACCGTCGGCCAGTCGTACCGAACCACAATCGGTAACCGAAAGGCTTCCATTCCCATGTAGTGCATCGACCAGATGCCGATGCCCATGGCGAAGGCGCCACCCCATAACCAGGCGAGCCGGGCGCGCCCCCGAGCGATCGCCATTCGTCCGGAGAGGTCGAGCGCCGCGTACGCAGCTGCGATCGCAATCACGACTGAGATTGCCACCAACCCGGAGTCGTAATAACCAATGAGCGCGGGGGCGCCGATTCCCCTCATCATCCTTGAACCTGGCTCGAAGTTGAGTGCTATCTATGTCTACCTTCGGCCATTTCCCGGGCGCCGACATAGCAAATGAGAGGAATATTGAATCGGAAGCGAAGCGATCGATGAGAATTGCTGTCGTGTTTCCGGACGTTTTACTGGACGAAATTCCGCTGAGCGGTTTAGGCTGCTTGTAATCGGACCGAAATTGTCGTATATTGTATATGTGCGAATGAGTCGCAACTAGAGATGGTGTTGAAGCGCTGCAATCTATTGAATGAGGTTGGGGCAAGAGGCGTGCGCCTGACGGCACAGCGGCGTGCCTTGATCGAGACCATCCAACAGGCAGACGCGCATCTGGATGCGGCCACCCTACTCTCACGCGCCCGCGAACGTGATCCCAACATCGATCGAGCGACCGTCTATCGGACGCTGGAACTGCTAAAACGGCTGGGGCTCATCGATGAGTTGGACCTGATGCACCTTAATGGGGAAAAGCACTACTACGAGGTAAAGACCCAAAAGGATCATTTGCATCTGGCGTGTTTCCGCTGCGGAAAAATTGAAGAGTTCGACAGTCCGACATTCCAACGTCTCAAGCGGGAGATCGCCAGCCAGAATGACTTTGAAATACAGGTAATGCGACTTGAAGTGGGAGGTCTCTGCGGGCTGTGTGCCGCCCAGCAAAAGGCTTCCTGATTTTCCCTTGAATCATTGACCCAGATCCCCGCGGCAATCTCTTGGCGGAGACCGTGAGGACCTGGGAGCCACAGCCGAATAGACTGCGGGTTCCCTTCACTATAGGACCCCACCCGCAAGGTTTCAACCGTCGTGATGGCTGCCGAGCGCTTCAGAGCGGCCTGAATGCCTACGTGTGCCTGGGGAGTAAAGAACGATGAAGGTGGGAAGGATTCGTATCCACAGGGCCCTTTGTGCGCAGCTTGGTACGTCCTTTCTCGTTTTCCTGCTGCCGGTGATTTTTGCTCAGGCGCAATCAGCGCGCCCGGGACGAGGCGCTACTTCCGGCCAGGACATTGCGAAGCTTGGGGCACGGGTGCCGACTCGCGCGGCAGCAGCGTCGGATCCAGCCGACCAGGTCTGCGCACGATTCGCATCCGGCTCTGCGACTTACGCACCGCCGGAATTGCAAAGCCAGAACGGGGTTCTGGAACTCACTTTAAAGTTCCTGACAACCACGGATGCGCAAGGCCTGGTCCGCTACTGCTATGTGACAGACACGGGGCTGGAGGCTCCCACGTTGCGCGTGAATCCGGGCGACCAATTGATTATTCATTTTCAGAACGACCTTCCTGCTGCCGCGGGCAACATGGCCGGGATGAAAATGACACTCTCAAGCAATGACACAAGCGGAAGCCCCAGCGCGTGTAACGGAACGATGTCCGCGACGGCGACCAATATTCACTTCCATGGAACGAACGTCGCTCCCACGTGTGGGCAGGATGAAGTGATTCATACCCTGATCCAGCCGGGGCAAAGTTTCGATTACAAGGTACAAATCCCGCAAAACGAGCCACCCGGATTGTACTGGTATCATCCGCATCCGCACGGATTTTCCGAAGGGCAGGTACAGGGCGGAGCCACGGGAGCCTTGATTGTCGAAGGCCTGCAAAATGTGGATACGGCGTTGGCCGGATTGACCGAGCGAACCTTTGTGATCCGGGATCAACTGCTGCCCACGCCGGAGAGCAACGATCCGGACATTCCGGCCTGGGATCTCTCCATCAACTACGTTCCTGTCACTTACCCGAAATACACTCCAGCTGTCATTCAGACCAATCCTGGCCAGCAGGAACTGTGGCGGGTCGCAAATACCGCGGCAGATACCATTCTGAACCTGCAATACGTCGTCAACGGCACGCTGCAGACGGTGCAGGTAGTGGCGGTTGACGGCTATCCCATTGCGTCCGGCAGCAGCGGACAGAGTTCCGAGAGCGAGACCAGTATTCTTCTGGGACCAGGGGCACGAGCGGAGTTCGTGGTAACGACGCCTGCCGTGGGTGACCAGGCACAACTGGTGACCCAGTACTGGAATACCGGCCCAGACGGTGATTCCGACCCTGCCCGCCCGATTGCCAACATCGTGAGCCAGAATGGGATCGAGGGTTCGACAGCAGCCGTCAGACGGCTTCCGGCCAACCCGATCAAGAGCCGCGTCACCCGGTTTGCGGCTTTGGCCACGGCCACGCCGGTTGCCCAGCGCAACCTGTATTTTTCGGAGACGCTGCTGGATCCAAGCAATCCGCTCAGCCCCACGACTTTCTTCATCACCGAAGAGGGGCAAACGCCGACCGTTTTTGAGATGAATCAGGCGCCCAATATCGTGGTGCACTCAGGCACGGTCGAAGACTGGGTGGTCGAAAATCGGGCGCAGGAAGATCACATCTTTCATATCCACCAGCTTCATTTCCAAGTCCTCGAGGTCAACGGACAACCGGTCAACGATCCGGCGATTCGGGATACCGTGGACATTCCTTTCTGGTCCGGAAGCGGGGCGTATCCGAGCGTAAAGGTACGAATGGATTTCCGCGATCCGAGCATCGTGGGCACGTTCGTCTATCACTGCCACATTCTGGAACATGAAGATGGCGGAATGATGGGCGAGATTCAGGTATTGCCTTCCGCCGGATTAGCGTCAACAGCAACCGCCAGTTCCTCCGCCTCGAGCATTGCACCGAACGGAAACGTAACCTTGAAGGCGACGGTTGTGGATGCTTCGACGGGAGCGTCAACGCCCACGGGCACGGTTCAATTCCAGCTCAATGGCTACAATGTGGGCAGCCCGGTCACCCTGAGCAACGGGCAGGCGACATTGTCGACCGCCCTTAACGGGTCGGCCGGGACCAACAATCTGACCGCCTTTTACCAGGGGGATGCTACCTACGCCGAATCCACTTCGGCTTCGATTCCCATCACCGTGTCGAACTTTGCCCTGGTCTCGCCCGGAGCCACGGCCGCGGTGGGCGCCGCAGCAATCGCAAACGTAACCGTGAACGTGGCGACCAGCTATACGGCGCCGATCGCCTTCACCTGCGCCATGCCCAGTAGCCTCACACAGTCAGCATGCTTCGTGAATCCCAAATCGATTACCGGCTCGGGAGCTGTTTCGCTCACCGTCAACACGACACCGCCGCATCCCGCGATTGGCCACAATGGCGGGTTCCGATGGTTCGGAGCCGCAGGCGGCGGCGCAAGTCTCAGCTGTGTTCTCCTGCTTGGCTTTCCACGGCGCAGGCTGCGAAATCTGGCCATCATGCTTCTGGCGCTCGCCGCCATTCATTTCACCGTCACGGGATGTGGCGGGTCAGGGCAGACCGATCCGGGAACTCCGAAAGGCTCTTACAGCGTAGCTGTCACCGGCACTGCAGGCAGCGGGTCATCGCAATACCAGACGACTGTGAACGTTCCGATCACTGTCCAGTAAGGCTCAGGAGTGAATATGTGGAAGATGGTCAACTACCGTAGGGCCAGGATTGTGGGAACATTTTGCCTGGCCGCACTCCTGTCAGCCGCGCTGACCTGGGCCAGTGTGGGCGGAAGCATTTCCGGCCTGGTCAAGGATCCATCCGGACGCGTTGTTGCGAGTGCGCGAGTGACGGTGCGCCAGACCAGCACGGGACTCAATTACCAAACCCAAACCAACAGCAAGGGATTTTATACGTTCCCGGTTCTGCCTGTCGGCGTTTATGAGTTGGATGTGCAGGCCGCCGGATTTTCCGGTTACCAGCGCAATAACGTGACGCTCGACACGAATGCGGCGATCACGCTCGATATCACTCTCGACGTGGGCGGCGTTTCTCAAACCGTCAGCGTCAACGACAACACATTACATGTGGAGACAACGAGTACGCAGCTTGGCCAAGTGATCACCGGCAGGCAGATCACGGCGGTGCCGCTTGATGGCCGCAGCTACACCGACCTGCTATCCCTTCAGCCCGGAGTCGCCCCGCAAACCTCGATTACTTCCACCACCGTGCAGGACGTGGGGGCAACCGTCCTCAACCCGTCGGGAACACTCAACCCGGGCACGATCGCCGTCAATGGGCAGCGGGAGTTTAGTAACTATTTCAGTGTCAATGGAGCGGATGTAGAGGAGGATGTGAACGCGGGGACGGCAATCGTACCCAATCTGGATGCAATCGACGAATTCCGCATCATCACCGGCAACTTCGACGCCGAGTACGGGGAATTCAGCGGCGGCCAGATCAATGTGATCACGAAGTCGGGCAGCAATACATGGCACGGGAATGCATTCGACTTTCTGCGCAATACCGATCTGGATGCTCGCAACTATTTTTCGCCGACGCGCGGCGCCTTTCGGCAGAACCAATTCGGGGGTACGATCGGGGGCCCGGTCCGCCACGATAAAGTTTTCTTCTTCGTCGATTATCAAGGTACGCGCCAGACACAAGGTATCGATACAGGCACGATCAGTGTGCCGTCGAATGCGGATCGTACCGGCAATCTGAGCGACTTCGGCAATAGTGCTTCCGGAAACCAGTTGGTGGGCTTAGTGGGCGGTCCTTACTTTGCCAACCTGCTCACGCAAAAACTCGGGTACCTGGTCACCGCGGGAGAAGCGTATTACGCACCCGGGTGCACGACTCCAACCGTGTGCGTCTTTCCCAACGCCGTGATTCCGCAGCGCGCCTGGTCGGTTCCGGCACAGCGGATGTTGCAATACATTCCAGCTCCGAACACCGCCAGCGGATTCTCCACTTCTTCCTTCAACCAGACAGTTCGCGACGATAAAGGGGCTGTGCGTGTTGACGCCAACAGCCGCTGGGGACTGCTTTCGGCGTATTACTTCATCGATGATTTCGATCTCGATAATCCCTATCCCGTAGCGCAAAGCGGGGCCAGCGTTCCGGGCTTCGATGCCATCACCACGGGCAGGGCGCAACTGATTTCGCTGGGCGCTACCAAAACCATCAACGCCACAGCCTTCAATGAGCTTCACTTCGGATTCATGCGCGATTTGACCAATCTCGGGCAGCCTGTGGGCGGGCGGGGTGTGAGCCTCGCTTCCCAGGGTTTTGTGAATGCCGATGGATCACCAAGCATCGTGGCTCTCGATCCCAAAGGGGAAAGCGTTGAGAATCTTAACTTCAACGGGTATTCCACGGGCGCCGCGGCCAATGAGCTTATCCAGGCAAACAATACCTACCAGGTGACAGACACGTTCTCCAAGGTCTGGGGAAACCACACCATCAAGTTCGGCGGTGAGTACCACATCGACCAGGTAAACGCGGACCCGATTGCACAGTTCAACGGGAGCTTTGTCTTTAGCGGTCAGGAAACGGGCGTAGACTTTGCTGACTTTCTGATTGGCGTTCCCAGCCAGTACAACCAGAGCCAACTCAATCCGTTCTACGCGCGCAACAAGTATGTGGGGCTGTTTGCGCAGGATAGCTGGCATGCTCTACCGAACCTCACACTCAACTATGGGCTTCGCTGGGACCGCATCGCGCCGTGGTCGGAAAAGTATAACCAGATATCTACCTTCGTCGCGGGTGCTCAGTCGGTGGTGTTCCCAGGCGCTCCCCCGGGAATTCTTTATCCGGGAGATGCAGCAGAGGGTCAGCGGATACCCGATACCCTTGCGCCCATTGGCAAGCTTGACTTCGCGCCGCGTGTCGGTCTCGCCTGGTCGCCACAGGGGGAGCCAGGGAGTTTGCTGGGGAAGTTGCTGGGTGGGGCGGGAACGACCAGCATCCGGGCCAGCGCCGGGAATTTCTATACCGCGATTGATGCCCTTTCGATCGCGGTGCTAGCGGCGAATACACCCTATGGGACCACCTACACCAGCCCGGCGCCGCCGCTGTTCGCAACTCCATTCGTCACCGCGGCCAGCGGCCAGGATTTTGGCCAACCGTTCCCTTATGCCTTTGCGCCACTGAATTCTTCGCGGCGCAATCCCGACCCCAATATCGATTGGGCCACGTTCGAGCCCATCAGCGGGATTCCGGGGTATGACATTCGCAACCGCGCACCGTATTCCGAAGAATGGATGTTTTCCATCGAACGGCAGGCGGGGCCAAGCACGGTTTTCAGCGCGAGCTACGTGGGCAGTTCGAGTCATCGGCAGCGAATCCTGATTGAACCAAATCCGGGAAATCCCTCCCTGTGCCTGAGCCTTAGCCAGCCCAGCGAAGTACAACCCGGAACTCTAACCTGTGGGGCGGGCGGCGAGGACACGGTGTATTACCCCATCAGCGGCGGCCAGGTGAACGGCACCCGGGGACCCCTGGGCTCGAACTTTGGGAGCAATGCCCTGCAATCCAACATTGGCCATGCCAATTACAACGCGCTGGAACTCAGCGCCCGGCATCGCAGCGGAAGGCTCGAATTCTCCGGATCCTACACCTACAGCAAGTCGATGGATCAATCCTCCAACATTGGGGAGGAAGTGAATCCCTTTGATCCGGCGCTCAGCTATGCCCTGTCAGCGTTTGATATCAAACACAACTTTGTTCTCAGTTACGAGTACCAATTACCTTTCGACCGCTTTCTTCGGGCCAATCGGCTCACCCAAGGGTGGTCTCTTTCCGGAATCACCCGGTTCTCCAGCGGCTTCCCTGTGACCATGGTCAACAATGGAGATAACTCGCTGATCGGCACCAATCCGAACGGGGTGAACAACAGCAGCATCGATGAGCCGGACTATAACGGCGACCCGCTCCGCCTGAACCACAACCCGCGCACACATCAGAATAACTATTTCGATAGTGGCGTTTTCAGCATGAATGCGCTGGGAACTCCGGGCAATGCCAAGAGACGCTTCTTCTATGGCCCGGGAGCTGATAACTGGGATGCAGCGGTGGCCAAGAAGCTCGCGCTGACAGAATCCAAATCACTGCTGTTTCGGGTAGAAGCGTTTAATGTTTTCAACCACACGCAATTCAATGGGCCGAGCGCGATTGACGGCAACATCGGCAGTTCAACCTTTGGCAACGCCATCAGTGCCGCGGCTCCACGAATCCTGCAGGGTGCTTTGAAGTTCAGCTTCTAACGGGGCTTCGCCGCCTAGCTTTCCTCCCCTTTGTTGCGATGCATTGAGGACTTCGAAGTCAGGTTGGGCCGGCGGCTGGAGAGCCTGGAGGAGCATCTTTCAACAAGCGTCGCAGGGGTCGTTCGACTCACCGCTCAGATCTTTGTTGTTTACGCGATGACTTGCGAGGCCCTTCGCTCAAGGATGACGGCGCCGTGGCGGCGTGCAACCGGTAGTCATCTCTGTTCCCCGGCTGCGATACTGGACGCAATGTGCAGCTTTTTCAGGGTTCTTGCTCTTTTGATGTCAATCCTGCTCGTATGCCAGCCCGCCGGCGCATATTCACTTCAGACGCACGAGCAGCTCATCGATCTTACGTGGCAAGGTTCTATTGTGCCTCTGCTACGGAGCCGTTATCCGGGGATCACTCCCGAAGAACTGGAGCGGGCACGCTCGTATGCCTATGCAGGGTCCGTCATCCAGGACATCGGCTACTATCCTTTCGGGGACGCATTTGTTTCCGATCTGACGCACTATGTGCGCACGGGCGACTTCATCGTTCGCTTGTTTCGTGACGCAAAAGACCAGAACCAGCTGGCGTTTGCCGTGGGCGCACTCTCCCATTACATTGGCGACAATATAGGCCACTCCCTAGCTACTAACCGCGCGGTTCCAATCGAGTTTCCCAAGCTGGAGGCGAAGTACGGTCACATCGTGACCTACGGCCAGGACGAGCACGCGCACGTGCAGACGGAGTTCGCCTTCGACATTAACGAGATTGCCCATCGCCGGTTTGCGCCCGTTCATTATCTTCGGCACGTGGGTCTCAATGTCCCCACACAGCAACTGGCCAGCGCCTTCTATGAGACGTATGGCGTCAGTGCGGATTTCTCACAGGCCAAGATCCGGCGTATTAACGTCGGCGGATTTCGCTTCGCGGTTCGCAACTTTATCCCCCGGGTTGCTTATGCGGTAACGCTGCTTCACCGCGGTCATATGCCCACAGACACGCCCGGACCCGAGTTGCAGAAGTTTGAAACCGAAGTCGCGCAGGTAGCAGCCGAAAATCAGTGGGACAAGTACAGGAAAAAGGCCGGGATCGGAACATATACCCTGGCCGGGTTTATCTATATCGTGCCCAAGATCGGCCCGCTCAAGCTTGTGGCCATTAAGGGTCCCACCCCTTCTACAGAAGCGGACTACATCCGCAGTGTCAATCTGTCGACGGAGGCCCTGAGCGCCGCCATGGAGCGGCTTAGTAAGCCTCACCAGACACTGGCGAATCGCGACCTGGACACGGGCGCGCCGGTTCAACCGGGCACCTATCGCCTAACGGACGAGACCTACGCCAAGTTGCTTCACCGGCTGGTGGCTGATCCACATCACACCGTACCGCCTGGCCTCAAGTCGGATATTCTTCACTACTACGCCGACTCCGATGCGCCCATCCATACCAAGAAGAATCCGGAACAATGGGCTCGGGTGCAAAGCGAGTTGCAGACGCTTCGGACCATGCCGGTCAGCGACCAGCCTATCGCCACGGAAACTGAATGAAGGACCAGAGAACCGGCAGGTGGAAGCTTACAACTCCAGGAACCCGCGTTTGATGGCAATCATGACTGCGTGGGTCCGATCGCTGGCTCCCAGCTTGGAAAGAATGCTTTTGAGATGACCCTTGACCGTGTGCTCGGAGATACCGAGATCCTCGGCTATGATTTTGTTGGATTTTCCGCGGGCCACTCCACGGAGCGTCTCCAACTCGCGGTCGGTCAGGGCATCGTCCGCGACATGCTCGGCCATCTCGAGGGCAATCTCTTGCGGGATGCGGCGGTGACCGGCGTGTACCAACCGGATGGTGTCGATCAGTTCCGTGCGCAACATGCTCTTGAGCAAATAGCCGGATGCGCCCGCCTTGAAGGCGCGTAGAGCCTGCACGTCTCCGCCGTAAGTTGTCAGGACGATGATGCGCGCGTTGGGCCACTCCCTGCGGATCGCGGTGATGGCTTCAATTCCATTGGCCTTGGGCATGCGCAGATCCATGAGCGTGACGTCAGGCTGGTGGATGCGAAAACAAGCGACTGCCTCATCTCCGTCCGTTGCCTCGGCCACTACCGTCATATCCGGCTGGGCCATGATGGCTCCCGAAATACCACCCCGTAACAGCGGATGGTCGTCTACGGTGAGTACGCGGATGGTGTGCTGAGCACTCATGTTGCTTCCTCGCGCAAGATTGTACTCCCTGGTAACTACCGCCACCCCCCCTCAAAAGGAGGCCCTCACGTACCCCCTTTTCACGTTTGTTCAACCTGGAACAGGTGAGTAATCTCGGTGGAATGCAAAGACTGTTCACCATGTTTCCCTTGGGCTCAGCGGGGATTGCCTTACTGTTGTTGAGGTTATCCGCGGCCGGCATATTGCTCATGCCGGTGATTCCTCGGACGCAGGTGAGTTCTTCGCAGTTGGCGTTGGCCGGCCTGGCAGTGCTGGCGGTCTTCCTGTTGCTAGGGGCATTTACCCCGTTGGTGTGCACCCTCTGCTGCCTCCTGGAGATTGCCGCCCTGTTCAACCTCCGCGGCATGGATGCCCTCTACATGGCAGTCACCGTGGTCAACACGGCGGCGTTAGGTTTGCTCGGACCCGGGGGTTATTCGCTGGATGCACGCATGTTTGGCCGACGACGAGTGGTGTTGTCGACGGAGGATGGTGGGGATTTTTGAGAGCCTGGTTGAGCCTAGCCGTCGTTTGCGCGAAGCGTCTTGTGCCGTAAGCTAACGGGGACTCGGTTGTTTTGCCGGCCTGTGCGGCACGTGAGTGCCGGGCTCTCAAATTGTTTCGTCCGCGGCAAATCGTCGACCGCAATGATATGTGCTCCCGCGGGGCGTTATTTCCTCGTTGACATGAAACTGGCCATCGGTTCGCTGAACCCGTTCTCGGGCCATGCAAAGGCGGCGGAAGACGGAATGGGCTTTCTTACCAGGGCGACTGGCTTGGCTGCCGTCACCTGGTAGGACTGATACTCAATCGTCAGGGTTGCCGTCCCGCCGAGCCGAACGCTGGTTACGGTCTTGTTTTCCTTGGGCAGGTAGAATCCGTTGTCAATTTTTTGATAGGTGTGATCGATAAGCGACTTGCTGGTCCAGAAAGACGGATTCCGGGCAGGCTGCGCTTCAATCCTGGTGACCGCGAAGTCGTGGCCGTCCACCCATATCCTGCCGCGATATAGGAATTTGCTTTCGACCTTGGGCTCAACATTCAGGATGTAGTTTGTGCCTTCGATGCCGGCGAGGGAGAAGTTGTAATTCTCCGGACCTAACTCGCTACTTTTACGGTTACTTGTATCGCCGGCCTGCTCTTCGCTTTCGAGCAGGCGATGAAACACACGATTCTGAATCAGCTTCGAACCGCTGGAACTCACGACAGTGAAATGCTTGGAGGAAGGAGCGTCAAAATTAACTTCAACCTCCATGGAGGCTTCCGCCGGGGCAGGAAATCCGTGATATTCGAGGTGGTAAACGCGCTTGCCGATGTAGTGTTGCAGGGCCGCGGCACGTTCCTGGTTCATTTCCATCAGATGCCGGACGATCTGATCCGCGGTCAGCTTCGGCGGGGCAGGCTGGGCCTGCGCGTAGGCTACCGGCGTGCATGCCAGGGGAACCAGAAGCAAGACGGTGAGACAGAGTCCGGAACGAAAGGATTTCCAATCTCTGCCAAGTAGCGACATCCCGTTCCGAGTGCCCTGCCAGCCTGTTGTCTGCATTTGGTCCCCCTACGGCGTTTCACTCCCTGCGGTCTTGGTGGGGGCAGCTCAAACGTGCAACCACGTCAAGTCTGCCCTTCCTGGATACAAAATGGTCGATGCTTTTCTTCCGTGGCGGTTACGGATGGCACCATGTGCATGTAACGCGGAGAAGGTTTTTCCGGAGCCAGGTCCCTGGTTTGGCTGGCCAGCCTGACCGCAGCGCGAAAGAGGGATTGGGCAAAGAACGAGGACGCGTTGATTACCGCGTCGGAGTAACCGGTTCCTCGCGTAGACCATGCATACGGGGGGAACTGCCCCGGCATATCCGGCCCCCAGAATTGGGCATGGATCTGGTCGTACAGCGTGAAGTACGCCTGTGCGGCCGCATCCCAACTGTGCTCAGCGGCTGTGTCCAATGCCCTCTCCACTCTCTGACCGCGCGCGACATCGTCACGCAGGGCGCGCCGAATTGCTGTCGCAAACGCCGTTGCTTCCGGCTCGGCCAGCCATGCATTGGCGTCATTGGCAAATGATGTGATTCCGCCACTATTGGCTGCGACCAGCGGAAGCCCCGAAGCCATGGCTTCGAGCGGCGCGATGCCGAATGGCTCACGTGGATTGGGATGCACAAAGAGGTCACAACTCGCGTAGACTTCGGCCAATTGCTCGCGGTCGGTAATGTGACTTCGGAAACATACCTTGCCTGGCGCCTGCTGAATGGAAAGCCTTTGCAGGCGGTCGCGTTCGATGCCGTCGCCGACCACGATCAGGCGGTAATCACGATCTCTGTCCTCGACCAGCAATTGCATCGTGTCAATCAATAAGGGCAGATTCTTCTCTGGTGCCAGACGTCCCGCGTACAGCAGCAGGCTAGCAGCGGGATGGGCACCGGACTCCCGAAGCAGGCGCTGACGCAGGGCGTGGCTTCTCCGCGCAGGCGAGAAGCGAGAGACATCGACCCCCATAGGGCGAATCCAGATCCCGCGGCGCACCCGATGTCTCCGCGAAGCGGCCAACAGTTCCTGCGCAGCGTGCTCGGAAACCGCCATGTGATGGTCGAAGAAAGGAAAGTAGAGCCAGTGCATGTACCAGCGACAGAAATGGCGATGAACCACACTGTTGCCCACGTAGACGGCCACGTTTTCGTCCATGCGCTCGCAGCTCAGGCCCAGCATGACCGGACGAAAATCCAGGTCCTTGAGCAGATTTTCGCGAATCATGCCGCCCAGGAAATGAAGGTTGTACTTATCGCAGATTTCGATGACGTCGGGGCGCTCTTCGCGCACGATCGTGCGCATGGTGTCCTCGGGGCATAAGTACTGGATCGGATAGATGACGCGATAACTGCCGTAGAGCGGTGCGGTATGGGCACGCACGAAGTAGATTTTCCCGTAGCTGCCGACTTGTTCCACACGATCTTCTGCTCCGGGAACGACCAGCCGCATCTCTCTCTGTTGCCGATTGGCGGCCTGCAGCATCGCCATGTAGAAAGTGGAAATGCCGCCGGAATGGGCGTGAAATGCGTTCGTGAGATGAAGCGTCTTGATGGCCATCAGGCATGCATACGAACGTGATGACTGCGTAGAAGGCGGAAGAAATGCCGCGGGACCAGGATGACGAATTCCAGCAACAAGCGCGGCATCCGCTTAAGGTCAGAGGTAAAGCTATGTCCCTCTCTGCCGACGAGGAGACTGTTGCGGCTCATCAAATGCCAGTTAAATAGCGATGAAAGCAGGCACAAGATTCCTGCTCCCAGCATGCCTCCCTTCAGGTTGGGCATCCGGGTGTACTTGTGCAGCAGATAGTCCAACCAAAGAAGCAGGGTGGGAAAAACGACAACGATCAAGAGTCCGGCAGCCCATACGGGACGAGCGCGGCGAAGCCTTTGCACGAAGGCGCCATAGCAGCCGGAGATCCCCGCGCTATAAGCTGCTTCTACGACAACAGCAATAGATATGGCTTCGATCCCCTGTCGCAGAGTCGCAACAAGAAAGATGGGCGCGCGCAGCATCGCGCTGAGCAGGGCAGACTTCCAGTTCCAGCTGTAGTAGAAAGTCTGCACCGGATGAAGCACCAGATCCAACAGGACTGCAACGACTTCCACAGGCGAATTCTGCTGGGAGAAGTGGCGCATCTGTCGGGAGTATCGGCGGTCTTCCGTTCCCGAGTGCATTAAAAGTTGCCTAATAAATTGGGCACGCGCTGGAGTGAGCAATAGGGATCATGATCGCCGACAGGGTACGCCTGAGTTTTTCGAAGGGTGTAAAGGCCTTAATTCCTCTTTGCCCTGGAAGGCGTCATCTGGTAAGACGTTAAAGGAAAATTACTTCGAGATCTCATGCCTATAACTCCTCGCCGGTGGTCTGCCTTACTCACGTTCATTTTTCTGCTCTGCCTTGATGGCGGGAATGCCCAATCCCCACCCAATGTTGCCGTGTCACCAGCAACACCTCGAATCACGGGCCCGATTGATGAGACGCATTTGCAGCGGCTGACGGGAAATCACAGTCCCAGCGCGATTACGAGCCGAGATCTCGGCCGGGTGGCGAACGACGCTCCCCAAGAGCACATCCTGATGATGCTCAAGCGCGGGAGCATGCAGCAGCAAGCACTCGATCAATTCATGCTGCAGCAATACGATCCGCGGTCGGCTAACTTTCACAAGTGGCTTACACCGGAGCAGTATGGTTCGCTCTTCGGCCCGTCTGTGGCGGATATCAACCGAGTCACCGGCTGGCTTACGCAGCACGGATTCACGGTGAACAGGGTCGCCGCCGGGCGCACATTCATTGACTTCAGCGGCACGGCGGGCCAGGTTGGCGCCGCATTTCATACGGAAATACATCGTTACCTGCGCGCGGGCGAAGAGCATCTCGCGAATGCCAGCGACCCAATGATCCCCGCGGAGCTGGCGGCGGTAGTTTCAGGATTTCGCGCCCTGAATAATTTCTATCCCAAGCCGCTGGCGCAACAACCGGGAGTTGCGCGCCTGGATCGGACGACAGGAAAATGGTCACACAAGGCTCAAGGTCATTTCACCAGCGACTACGGCGCAGGAACGGACTACATCGTCGGTCCGCAGGACTTCGCCCAGATCTATGGTGTCAACCAGGTTTGGCAGCAAAGCGCTCCGTCGGGACCGCAAAAGCTTGTGGGCACAGGCCAGACCATCGGCGTGATCGGCGACACGGATCTTGCGGCCGGTGACCTCCAGAACTTTCGCGATCAATTTGGTCTCACCGCTCTGGGCCCGAACGGATCGGTGGTCGTCGACCATCCTCCAACTAGTGTGTGCGCCGCTCCTGATCCAGCGTCTCCTGATCTCGAGGGTTATATCGACTCGGAATGGGCGGGCGCGACCGCACCCGATGCGACCATTGACTTTGTCACCTGCGCGAACAGCGGCATGACATCCGGAACCGATCTGGCTGCAACCTACATCGTCCAGGATCCGATGCACGCGAAGCAGGATGCGGTTTTGAGCTCGAGTTACGGGTATTGTGAGCAGGACCCAGTGAGTGAATCGAACCAGTTTTATGTGCAGCTGTGGCAGCAGGCAGCGGCCGAGGGCATCACGGTCGTGGTGGCCACCGGTGATGCCGGCGGAGCAGAGTGCGATGAGCCCATCAGCTTCACCTACGTGTCCCATGGGTTTTCGGTCAACGGCGAGGCCTCGACGCCCTACAATATCGCTGCCGGTGGTACGGATTTCAGCGACGTATTCAGTGGGACCAGTGCTACCTACTGGTCCGCGACCAACAGCGCTACCCTGCAAAGTGCCAAATCCTACATTCCGGAAACGCCCTGGAACGAAGGCTGCGGCAGTCCCCTGGTGCTTCTGGGATTCAACAAGGAAAACAATACCAATTTCGATTCCAGCTGGGGAGCGAACGGCCTGTGCACCTACGCCTCCACGCTGCCGCCTGATTTCTTTCTGATTTCGCCAACTTTTACACGTTCCGCCGGAAGCGGAGGATTGAGCACGGTTTCATCCCGGCCCAGCTGGCAGAGCGGCGTGACTGGATTGCCCTCCGGCAATGCGCGCGCGCTGCCGGATATTTCCATGTTTGCTTCATCGGGACTGACGTGGGGACATTCCCTGATTTTCTGTTATTCCGGAACGGGCCAGGGCTGTGACTTCTCGGATCCGAACACGGTGTACCTTAATACCGATGGGGGCACTTCGTTTGTCGCTCCTGCGTTTTCCGGGATCATGGCGCTTATCAATCAGAAGACCGGCGACCGTCAGGGACAGGCGAATAATGTTCTCTATCCCCTGGCCGCACAACAATTCGTCAACAACAACAGCGCGAACCAGCCCAACCTCGCCAACTGCGCCGCTTACCTGGGCACCGGGGTTCTGCCGGCGTGCTACTTTCACGACGTCAGCGCTACCCCGAATCCTGATCCGGCGACACAGCAGCAAACTCCTTTCATCATGGGAACGACTGCCGTTCCCTGCACCGGAAGCGCCACCGCCGCTGGTGTCTTTACGGACATGAGTACGGACCCGGCATCCAACTCGGAAAACTGCTTTGGATACCAGATCACGGTGACAGGTTCGGGGAGCAACCTGACCACCACGCCGAATTACTACGGAGTTCTCTCGACCGCCGATAACAGCAGCTCGCCGGCGTTCATCGCCACGCCGGGCTACGATCTTGCCACCGGCCTGGGGAGCCCCGATGTGTACGCGCTGGTGAATGCACCGCAGTGGTCGGGCCTCACCATTACCACCACTACGTTGCCTCAAGGAGAGGTGGCGAGCGCTTACTCGCAGACACTTACAGCGAGCGGTCGAGTGACACCTTATACCTGGAGCGTTGCCTCCGGCAGCCTGCCCGCGGGGCTTACACTGAGTGCTTCCACTGGCGTTATCTCAGGAACGCCCACAACCGCGGGTACGTCGACTTTTACGATTCAGGTTGCGGATGCGGAGAGCACGCCGGTGACAGCAACGGCTTCGTTCTCTCTGACGGTAACGCCGCCGCCCACGCCGGTCGCCAGCATGACGGTACTGACTTCGTCGCCGGCAAGCCCAGGAGTGGGCATGAATGTCACTTTGACGGCGACGGTTTCCGGGCAGGGTGGTACGCCTACCGGCACGGTGACCTTCTATAGCGGGACCACATCCCTTGGAACCGGCAACCTGTCTAATGGCGTGGCAACCTTGACCACGTCCTTTGGGAGCGCGGGGACCGTCACCCTGACGGCTGTCTACGGGGGGGATGCAGACTTCACCGGCAGCACATCAGCGCCGCTGACGGAGACGATTGCGACTCCCGGATTTACGGCAACCGTAAACCCGGCCAGCATCACGGTGCCCTTCGCGCACCCAGGAACGGTCACCATCACGGTGACTCCGCAGGGCGGCTTTGCCGGCCCGGTCAACTTCGCGTGCGGCACGCTTCCACCGTATTTCTCCTGCAGCTTTGGGTCGACGTCCGTTTCCTTCAACTCCTCCGGCGCCGCCGTGACCAACACGCTGACGATCTACACCGCGCTCACCACGACTTCTGCAGCAGAATTCCCGGGCGGCGCCGGCGGCAGAATGGCAACGTTGTTCTGGTTGCCTGGGTTCGCGGGCCTGGTGGTGATAGGCCGGCGAAGACGCGGCCCCTGGGCTGCACGGGCCAGCATGGTGATGTTGCTTGGCATTCTTTTAGCCGCAGCAACGAATGGCTGCGGCCGTGGAGATCACCAGGCTCCGGATGGCAACTACACTGTTCCGGTCAATCTCACGGCTTCGGGAGCGGCGAGTCAGAGTGTATCTGTGGCAGTTTCTGTTCAGTAGGGTGCGCTTGGGCTGTTTGTTTTTTATCGGGGCACGACTAAAGTGGCGCCGATACGAAGCCAAAGAATTTTGGGCGTAGAAAAGTTCTCATTAGCCCATCAAACTGCCAAAATGTGCAAACTCCAGACCCAGGATTGCATCCTGGGTCATTTTCAGTCGTCCCTACGGGACTGGTCGTGTTTTTCGCTTTGTACCCAAGACTGTGTTCTGGACTGTGTTCTGGGCCAGTCTCAGCCGTCTTTCGGGACTTCTCCAGTGGTTCTCGGCGTGTGGGTTGGCAATCGTGGAGGCGGTCGGGTATACACCTACAGGGGGAAATCATGCCGAACTTGTCGTATCAATCCGGGTTTGCCAATGAGTTTGCGACCGAGGCGGTTGTGGGCGCCTTGCCCAAGGGACAGAATGCGCCTCAGAAGTCGTCTCTCGGGCTGTACACGGAGCAGTTCAGTGGAACCGCCTTCACGGCTCCTCGAGCCACGAACCGGCGCGCGTGGCTTTATCGCATCCGCCCCTCGGTCACCCATTGGCCGTATGTCGAGCTTGAGGGAAACAACATGCACAGCGGCCCGTTTGACGAAGTTTCTGCCACTCCCAACCAGCTGCGGTGGAACCCGCTTCCGATCCCGGACACGCCCTGCGACTTCCTCGACGGCATCATCACTATGGCCGGCAATGGCGGTCCAGCAGGACAGGCCGGATGCGCGGTGCATATTTACGCGGCGAACCAAAGCATGTCGGGACGTTTCTTTGCCAATGCCGATGGTGAGATGCTCATCCTGCCTCAACTGGGAAAACTTCGCTTCTTCACGGAACTGGGCATTCTGGAGGTTGCGCCCGGCGAACTTTGTGTCATTCCCCGGGGTGTGAAAATGCGGGTTGAGCTGCTCGAGAGCTCAGCGCGAGGTTATATCTGCGAGAACTACGGCGCAGCATTTCGTTTGCCTGATTTGGGCCCGATCGGCGCCAACGGCCTGGCGAATCCGCGCGATTTCCTCTATCCCGTCGCCGCCTTCGAAGATGTGGACGGCGATTTTCAGAGTTTGTGCAAGTTTCAAGGTAAGTTGTGGTCGGCGCGCATCGATCATTCCCCGCTCGACGTAGTGGGCTGGCATGGCAACTACGCTCCGTATAAATACGACATGGCGACTTTCAACTGCATCAATACGGTCAGCTTTGACCACCCCGATCCCTCGATCTACACCGTGCTGACTGCGCCGACGGCGCTGCCGGGAATTGCGAATGTCGACTTCGTCATATTTCCGCCACGCTGGCTGGTCGCTGAGCATAGCTTTCGCCCACCCTGGTTCCATCGCAATGCAATGAACGAATTCATGGGCCTGATCTTCGGACAGTATGACGCCAAAGCAGAAGGATTCATTCCCGGGTCCGCCAGCCTGCATAGCTGTATGCAAGGACATGGGCCCGATGCGGAGACATTCGAGCGGGCCGAGAATGCTCAGCTGAAGCCGCAGTATCTCGCCGAAACCCTGGCCTTCATGTTTGAAACACAGCTGGTGCTGCACCCCACGCGCTTCGCCATGGAGACCGACGCCCTGCAGCGCGAATACTTCCAGGTGTGGCAATCGCTGAAGAAGCGCTTCACGGGCAAACCCCTCCCCTAACTGTAACTATGAATGCGACGCATGATCCTCGACGCCAAAGCTGGATATCCTCGGCGAATCTCGCCGGTTCGCCGTTCCCCATCCAGAGCCTCCCCTTTGGAGTCTTCTCCGCCGCAGATGGTCCCACTATCGGAGTTGCGATCGGGAACCGGATCCTCAATCTCCGCTCTTGTGCAGAGCTGTTGCGTGATCTCCCGGAAGGCATCGCAGGAACCTGTGCGGCGGCTATCCTCAATCCGCTGATGTCGCTCGGCCCTGCATGCTTCTCCGCTTTGCGCGCGCGGCTCAGCGATCTGTTGCGTGCCGATCATCCTCAGGCACACGAACACCAACGCATTCTGGAGCCTCATTTGCTGGCGATGGCAGACGCCACCATGCTCAAGCCAGTTATGATCGGGGACTACACAGACTTCTACGCCTCAGTCGATCATGCCGCAAACGTGGGCAGGATCTTCCGGCCGGAAAATCCCCTTCTGCCGAATTACAAGTATGTGCCCATCGGCTATCATGGGCGCGCCTCTTCGATCATCCTCAGCGGTAAACCGGTCAAGCGTCCCATGGGACAAATCGTGGCGGTTCCGGGAGCCGCGCCCCACTTCAGAGCGACCCGCAAGCTTGATTACGAAATTGAGGTTGGATTTTTTGTTGGAGTGGGCAATCCCCTGGGCGAGACGATTTCGATCGAGCATGCCGCCTCGCATCTTTTTGGCGTTTGCCTGCTCAACGATTGGTCGGCGCGCGACATCCAAGCCTGGGAATATCAGCCGCTGGGCCCGTTTCTGGCCAAGAGCTTCGCCACCACGATCTCGCCCTGGATCGTCACCATGGAAGCGCTGGAGCCATTTCGTGTACCCGCGTCCGCGCGCCCGTCACAGGACCCTCCCCCACTGCCCTACCTGGACTCGGAACAAGACCTGCAGGAAGGAGCACTCGACCTTACCCTCGAAGTCTTCCTGCGTTCCTCCCGCATGCGGGAGACCGGGGACGATGCGATTCGCCTTAGCCGCACCAACCTCCGCGCGCTCTATTGGACTCCCGCGCAGCTCGTGACCCACCAAGCAAGCAATGGGTGCAATCTCGAGCCCGGTGATCTGTTGGCCAGCGGTACCGTGTCCGGCCCCAAGGAGGAAAACCTGGGTTGTTTGCTTGAGCTCACGCAGAACGGTCGAGAGCTTATTTCACTGCCAACGGGCGAACAACGTGGTTTTCTCGAGGATGGCGATGAGGTCACCTTGCGGGGATATTGCGAGCGGCAAGGCTTTGCCACCATAAGCCTGGGAGAGTGCTCGGGAACGGTTCGAGGCTGAACGAGGCTTAGGTCCACGGAACGGGGGATACAGATGGGGTTGGAGTGCGCGCCGGGTCAGGAACGCACACGGTGGTCGCGCGAAACAGGTTTGTGCCTCGGCTTAGGGCTCTGGCCTTATGGCGCCGCGACAGGTGACCCGAGCCCTCCGGCCGCGAGGTTTTTAGTAAACGGAGGCTCTCCGCCTCTCAGTAGAGTTTCCAGAATTTCGTGAATGCGGAGTTCGTCGAATGGCTCGGTCACGTCGTTTTCCAACTGCCGTCCGGGAGAGTGGATCATGAGCACCG
>DATJNV010000071.1:0-4028 GCA_035507705.1 Acidobacteriaceae bacterium | reverse complement strand
GATATGGATTCTGGGGTCGACCGAGAAGCCAATTCGCGAGATGGGATTGGGTGTGGTAGTTGAATATGCGGGGCAGCACACCCAGCCGCAGTGGATTGACCCACCGAAGGAGCCGTGGGATTACACCATTTTTGGGATCGGTGTTGAGAATGCGACCTCAACGAACGGCGGGTCGGACGCGACATCTGCGCAAGAGACTATTGAGACGACCTTTGAGAAGGTACCGGGTGGAGCAGGGAAGTTTAACGTTTGGCTCGTAAATGGGAAACCGTATCCGCACGACCGCGAGTTCGTGCTCAAGCAGGGGACACGCTACCGGTTAGTAATGCGAAATCGCACCGACGATGCCCACCCGATGCACCTGCACCGGCATTTGTGGGAGTTAAAGGAGATCAACGACAAGAAGACCGCGGGCATTATTAAGGATACGGTGGTTGTGCCGTACTACGGACGCGCGGTTGTGGAGTTCACGGCCGACCAGCCGGGGCTCGCGCTCTTTCATTGCCACATCCAACAGCACATGGACTACGGTTTTAAAGCGTTGTTTCGTTACGCGTGATTCGGTCAAACTTCAATGCGGAGTGCAGCTGAGGGCTTGCCGGCGGGGAATTGGCAAAGGGAAAGCCGATCTTATCGCGCTTTGTGTGCTGCAACCATATCAAGAAAGAGTCTTTGCACTCGTGTGTCGGTAGTCATCTCCGGGTGAAAAGTAGCGACGAGGAGATGGCCCTGCTTGACCAGGGTGGGGAAGCCGTCGCGGCGAGCGAAGATTTCGACGTCGGGACCTACGCGGGTGATGCGTGGCGCACGGATGAATACCATTTCCAGTGGACCGCCGGGAAGTTCAGTGGGAGCGGTAAGGATAGTGGAGTCAATTTGACGGCCATAGGCGTTGCGTTCGACGGTAGCGTCAAAGACGCCGAGGCTTCGTTGCGCCGGGTGCAGCACTTCGCGCGCTAGCAGGATGCAGCCGGCGCAGGTGGCGAAGCAAGGGGTGGTAGAAGCGAACTTGCCGAGCGCGGCGAAGAAGCCATTCTGCTCAAGAAATTTGAGCATGGTTGTGGATTCGCCGCCAGGCATAACCAGACCGTCTATTCCCGCCAACTGTTCAGATTTGCGCACCAGCACGGTGCGCGCGCCTGCGGCAGCGAACGCACGGGCGTGTGCGTCGTAATCACCCTGCAGGGCGAGCACGCCGATAGTGAGGGAGCTGTAGCTCCCGGCGCCTGAAGACGACGGATTGGTTGATTCTGATGCCATCGATACTTTATTGACTGCAGAAAGGTTCTGTCATCTGGCGGTACTCCGATTGCGTTCACCAGAAGCGAACAACACTTTTCGTTTTTGCTGCCATTTGCGGCAATCAAGGTCAAACAATGACCCAGTCGTTGCGCCGGCCACCTGGCGCCGCTCAGGAAGAGTTGTTCCGCAGCCTGCTTACTTTTATCATACAGGGATTTGCGGTGCGAGGATTCGTCGCGGCAGCGTGCGACGGTCTCGCGCTGTCTCTCGGGGCCTGAGCAAAAAGCCTGCGAACTGCGGGAATGACTGGAAGTCCGCAGGCCAATCGATCCTATGGGACGTCGACTGGTGCAGTGATAGCAGCCGCCCCTTCACCGGCTTCGTTGACGGCTGCGACGCGAAAAGTATAGGTGCCCGGCGCGAGGCCCGAAATGACCTTAAACGTCGTGTGCCTTCCATCCTGGAGGGTGATGATGTTGCGGCCGGTGAAGGTGAATTTTTGGCCTCCGGGCTCGGCGGTTACAACATAGGCGGTAATGGGGCTGGGATCTTCGCCTTTGTGGTCGACTGCCGGATCCTGGAAGTGAATGCTGACGATTCCACGCTCACCGGGATGAGCGGAAACTCCCGAAGGAGGCGGGGGCGCGGTCACGGTACGGGCGTCTGGCGTGATGGGGTACGAGGGCAGGGAAGGAACACTGGTTCCGATGGCATTAGTTGCCACGACCGTGAAGGTGACGGGCTCTCCGTTGCTCACCCCGGGAACGCGTAAATAGGCGAGTTTGAAGAACTCCGCGGCTGAGACCGTGGCCTTGGCGCCTGTGGATGCAGTGGCAGTGTAAGAAAGCACGGGTCGATTTCCGTTGGCGACAGGCGGACTGAAGGTGACATAAGCAAAGCCATTACCGGGCGCGGCAGCTACTCGGCTGGGAGCATTGGGCCTGGTTGCAGGAAATATCTGCGCGAAGCGAGCCTCAAGCTTCGATTTAAAGGCCGGTTCGAGTCCGGCATCGGACATGATGGAGCGCGGAACGTCTACAAGCGATGCGATGAGGTGGTTGTGCGACTCTGTGACGTTGCCCCTGAATGAGTCGGGGTCGCCCTGTTGCCAATAGTTATCGGCAATTGTGAGCGGGTCGAAGTCCTTTCCGTCGTGATCATCGTAGTAGTCGCGATGGCGCGAGCCCCAGTTATCGTGATTGGTGTTGAACATCACGTTGCCCTGGATGGTCATCATCGACGAGCCATTATCAGAGTAGATTTCGTGGCCAGAACTGTACTGGTCGTAGATGACATTGCCGGTAACTTTTTCACCGTCGGAAAGATCGTTGCCGGTAAGCCCCTGAGTGTAGATTCCACCTCCGTCGGAGAGGACGATCATGAGGTCGTGAATGAAGTTGTCGCGAACAACATTTTGCAGGGAATGATTTGCCTGACCTGCTTTGCGGATTTTGTCTGGCCATCCACCCCACCCCATGGAAATAGCGGCGTAAGGGATGTGGTCGATCTGGTTATGCGCGATGACGGTGAAGCGAGCATAACCCACGACGATGGGAATGCCACCGCGGTATTCAGCGCCGACATTACGAAAGAGATTGTCCTCGATGCGATTATTTGATGTGAACTCAGCAATGGGTGCGAGTGGCTGGTCGACGCCGCCAAGGTCGATGCCGTTTCCGGAGATGTCGGCAAAGATGCAGCCTTGCACGAGGTCATTTTGCGCGCCGTCACCGAGCGAGAGGCCGGCTGCGCCGAGGTGAACGAAGGCATCATTTAGGAATTGAATATTGTGCGCGTAGGCAAAGCTGAGATTGGCGGGCGCGGGAGTCCACGCACCGTAGGGGCAGGTGCCGTCGGGCACTAGATTGCATAGGCCTTGACGGGAGTAACCGTTGGGGTCGGTAACCTGGTAATTTGCCTGAATCTCAGAAAAGCCTTCGTTGCTGCTGGGGCCCAGCCAAGTTGCGTACGAGAATTGCAGGCCGGAGAAAATAACGTGCTGGACAGGAGCGGCGGCGCTGCCGGATGCTTCGATAAGCGATTCGAGGACCGGCATTTCGACATCGGCTGTGCGTAGATTTTCTCCGTCGCGCGGGACGTAATACAGCTGATGCGCCGGGCGATCGAAGTAGAACTCGCCGGGTGTGCCAAGCAATTCGTAGGCATTTTCGACGTACTCCGGCCGCTTGCCGACACTCATGGGGCCGACCAGATTGGCAGTGCGACCGTGAAATTCGTTGCCAGGCAACATCACGCGCTTTGTGGAGTTGTCCCAGCAGGGTTGGGCCATGGTGATGACGTCACCCTGGATTGAAGCGACGGGACAGCGTGGCTCATCCCACGAGCCAAGGCCCTCGGAGTGCTCGGACCAGACACTGTTGCCGCCGGTGTAAACGAATTCGATGTCGGAAGGATTCTTCCACGCGGCCATGACGTCTCCAGAAGCGGTGTAGCCGGTTGGGGTTTCAGTGAGTTCGACGGGAACACGCGCGCGGGTGCGGGTGGCACGAACGCCATTGACGTATAACTGGCGCGCATTTGAGACCGAGTCAGGAACCGGGGCGCTCCAAAGATGGCGGACGGGATCGATCAGGCGCCAATGTTCGATGCGCACAGCGCCACTGAGAACGGGGTGTTGACCGGGAGCGGCAGTGAAGACAAGATCATGGCCTGGCGTGCCGGAGTCAGCGGGGGAGAGATGTAGCGGCTCGGTGAGGCGGTAAGATCCTCCGCGGAGTATGATGCGGCTGGTTTTTTGGGAGTGACTGAGCGCAAGAGCGCGCTGG
>DATJNV010000070.1:0-70899 GCA_035507705.1 Acidobacteriaceae bacterium | reverse complement strand
CGCAGCCACCATGTTTACCCAGCTGGGCGCGCCGATCGGCACCATCGGCTACATGAGCCCGGAACAGGCTGGTTCCGGCGGGGAAGACATCGACACGCGCAGTGATGTGTACTCGCTGGGCGTTGTACTTTACGAGTTGTTGGTTGGCGCCTTACCGCTCGACCTGAAGAAGCTCGCTACAGACGAAGCATTGCGCCGCCTGCGTGATCAGGATGCACCCCGGCCCAGTACCCGGCTGCGCCTACTGGCGGGCGATTCTACAGTCGCAGCGCAAAACCGCTCAGCTGACCTGCCCACACTAACCCGCCAACTGAAGGGCGATCCTGATGCCATCGCACTCAAGGCAGTGGAGAGAGACCGCCAACGGCGTTATGCCTCGCCTTCCGAACTGGCTGCGGATATCGAACGCTATCTGCGCAACGAGCCCGTGTCGGCCCACGTGCCCAGCCGGGCCTACCGCGCGCGCAAATACATCCGCCGCCATCGCGTAGGGGTGGGGTTGGCCTCCGCTGTGTTGCTGCTGTTGGTCGGATTCGCCATTGCCCAGACCATCGAATTGCGCGCCATCCGCAAGGAACGGGATCGCGCCGACCGCGTCACAGCCTTTATGACCGGTATGTTCAAGGTCTCAGATCCCAGCGCGGCCCGCGGCAATGATATTCGTGTACGTGAGGTGCTCGATAAGGCTTCCACACAAATTGTGAACGGGCTGGCCAAGGATCCGGAGGATCAAGCGCGGCTGATGCAGGTGATGGCGGAGGTTTACCGGAATCTCGGGCTGTATCCGCAGTCCGAGTCACTTCTCCGGCGAACGCTCGCGATCGAGGACAAGGTATCCGGTGCAGACAAGCCGGACACTTTGAAGTCCATGAACGCCCTTGCGGGTGTACTGGACGAGGAGAGCCGCTACGCCGACGCAGAGAAGGTGGCGCGGGACGAGGTGGAGCGGCGAACCCGCGTGCGCGGCCCCTTGGACCGAGGGACCATCGATGCAACGAGGCAGTTAGCCTACATCCTTGTCGACGAAGGCCACTATGCGCAGGCAGAACCCATCAGCCGCGAGGCCGCCGCCACCGCGCTTCGCGAATTTGGCCCACTGGACGCTACAACCATTGCCGCGGAGCGGACGCTGGCGGTCAATCTGGCGTATGCCGGTAAGTTGGCCGAGGCAGAAAAGGCCTTCCGCGAAGGGCTCAAGGCAGATGTGGCCACTCTCGGTCCCGACGACATACAAACGCTGCGTGCCGAAGGGAATCTGGGCGCAATCCTTCTGCAACAGCATAAGTATCCTGAAGCGGAGAAGCTTTTTCGCGAAGTGATTGCCAAACTCGATCGTGTCCTTGGGCCGGATCACCCCACGACCCTGCTCGACAAGGGAAATCTCGCGCTCACCCTGCTCGATGAAAAGCGCTATCCGGAGGCAGAGAATCTTTTTCGCGAAACCCTGGCTGCCAAAACAAAGAAGCTGGGCGCGGAGCACCGTTCCACTCTGGTAACCGCGGGCAACCTTGCGGACACACTGCTGAAGGAGCAGAAGTATGCCGAAGCCGAACAGGTCGTTCGGCAAAACCTTGCTATCGAAGAGCGGACCCTGGGCAAAGATCACACCGATACGCTGATGAGCGAGACGGTGTTGGGTGAGATTTTGACCAAAGAGGGCCACTACCCGGAAGCGGAAAAGGTACTGAAGGAAGACTACGATAGCCTGCTGCGCATCGTTGGCAAGGACCACGAATATACAAGCCAGGCTGCATTCTATCTGGCCGAGTTAAATGCCGTGGAGGGGAAGAAGGGCGACGCCCTCACTTGGCTGGGTAGCGCCATCGATCACGGGCTTATCAGCGAAGACAATCCGGCCGACGATTCCGCTTTCAAAGCTTTGCATGGCGATCCCACGTTCGAGGCTTTGGTGGCGCGCCAAAATGCAAAAATCGCCGCGGATGCAAAATCGGCGCAAAATTAGCAACAACAGAAGCGAGCGGGACAGCCGGGAAGGATACCCACCTGCACAAAGTTCGCAAGTGCATACAAAAGACGCGATCTATGGGCGGGACAAAGCCGCAAAAGTTGATAACTTGATCCCGTCGGCAGTTTTTCATAGCTTCCTGTCCCGGAAATCTGCCGTATATGGTGCAATGCAGAAAGAGCACCTTCACGGGGACGGATGCAAGTTTTGCCACACCGGATCGTTTTCAACGACAATCCGCTCGGATGCAGGCACTCAGGAATGAAAACCGGTATCGATGGCTCTACGCGTGTGCAACGCCCGCGATCGCAGAGCAGCAGCGCAAATGTTGACTGAGCCGGCAGTAACGACAGCATCCGAATGGCCGCGCGTCACCTGGCTGATGCCGGTACTCAACGGGATGCCCTTCCTGCGCGAACTCCTCGATTCACTCGTTGCACAGACATATCCGAATCACGAAATCATCGTTTGGGACAATGGCTCGACCGATGACAGCGTCGAGTTGCTGCGGGCGTATATTCCTTTCCGCATCGGCGGCCGGATCGTTGTAGAGGAGCCGCTTCCGTTGGGTATTTGCCGCGCGCGCCTGATGGAAACCGCGCAAACGGAACTTTGTGCCGCGATCGATGCGGATGACGTCCACCATCCGACGCGCCTCGCACGGCAGGTTGCGTACATGCGGGATCACCCCTCGCTCGTCGCGTTGGGCTGCTTGCCGCAACTGATCGACGACGCCGGCAATCCGCTTCCCGATTGGGTATATCCGACTGAAGATGCGGAGATCCGGTGGCGCACGCGCTGGCAATCCTGTTTCTGTGCTCCGACCACGCTCGTACGTCGCGATGCCGTCTTGCGCGCCGGCAATTACCGCAATTTCAATAATGGCGAAGATCTGGATTTATGGATGCGCCTGATGCAGATCGGTCCGATGCACAATCTTTCCGATCGTCTGGTGCAATACCGGCGCCATCTTTCCAACACGACGGCGCAGATCGACGATTACTACCTGAGCGAGCGGCGAATCGCGGAAGCGAACGCAGCAACACTCTTTCCCGGCCTCGACTCTTCCGCGGCGATCGATTTGTGGCAGGCGGCCTATCCACATCGCGAACGCCACGCCGTACGCTTTCATCATTTTGCGCAACTCCACTCGGCTGCACAGGATGCGGCGACGGCGGTTGGCAAGCCGCGAGACTACTTTACGACGACCGCGTACTACGGGCGTCAGCGCCGTACCATGATCCAAAACCTCTTGAATCCCTACACGCCGCGCATCGTGTGGACCATGCTCAGCAAACTTCGCGGCTGAAAACTCGACAACCGCGTATCGGGGGTTCGTAATCTCGCTGGGGCGACGCTTGTCGAACGAACGCATCATTCGCCATCGTGGCCGGTCAAATCGTGCGATCGTAGAGTTGCTGCTGGTAGCTCCTGACCCAGTCTTCGGTTGAAGGGGGAAAAATATTGAGAAATTTTCCCGTGCGACAGGGAATCACTTCTACCATCTTGGCGATCATGTCCTTTGGATCGAGCCTGCCCTCTGGTTTACCGAGCAGCCCATCGACCACCTTCTGAAAGGCATCGCGCTTGATAAAGTTCACGTCATCGGCCATCCAGCGCAGACCGGCTTCCACTACAGTTTCATTGAAACCGGTCAGGTAGGGTCCGGGATTGATGGTCTGGACCTGGATTCCGAAGGGTTTCAGCTCCTCGTACATCGCTTCCGCTATCGATTGCACGGCGTGTTTGCTCGCGGCATACGCGGGAATTGGTGGGACCGAGAGGAGGCCGACAGCCGAGGAAACGAATACCACCTTTCCCTGAACACCCGTTTCCACCCAATTCCTTACCACGCCCTGCGTGAAGTTCAACGCAGCGAATACATTGGTTTCGAAATTCTTTCGCACCAGCTCGACGGGGATTTCGGACATGGGCCCGCCCTCCCCGATGCCGGCGTTATTCACCAGAATGTCGAACCTGGTTTTGAGCGTGTGTGCCACATCATAAGGGTCGAGCAGATCGAGCTTCTCGACTCTCAAGGTTGTGAGGCCGAGCGAGCGAGCTTTTTCCCGCAGGGCTGTCACTTGTGGCCAGGTCTGGACAGCCGCGATTACGCTGTGTCCTTTTTGTGCCAGTCCAATAGCGGTGCCTTCCCCAAATCCGGAGCCTGCTCCCGTGATCAATATTTCCCGCATGTCAGTTATCTCTCTTTCTTCTGGTTAGGCTTGCAACGCCGATTCACCGCTTTGAGCGATTGCATAGTCCTGAGCCACTTTTCCTCCGGACACGCCGATACTCCCGATAATTTGGCCATCGGCGGACTTAAGGGGGATTCCACCGGCAAAGGTTATGAGGTTGCCATTGCTGAGCTCAATTCCATGCGCATCTGCCCCTGGTTTGCTGTAGTTATCCAAGCTTTGCGTTTCCATTTCGAACAAGGCAGAGGTCTTTGCTTTCCTGATGGCCACGTCGATCACTCCAAGCCACGCTCCATCCATGCGGTGAAATGCTTTCAAGTGGCCTCCCGAATCCAGGATTGCAATGCAAACGGAAATTCCCAGTTCACCCGCCTTCGATAGGGAGGCCTTCAGGGCGCGATCCGCCTGCTCCGCCGTAATTTGCATGCCCTTTGCTCCTTTGCAATTGGAAGGCTCGTGACGAGACTTCTTCATCTTGTCTTCGACCCGGATATGTCACGGAGTCTGTTTTCGCGGATCGTCCTTCGAGTCGACATAATCAAGGCCAAGCGGGCCGATTCCCGTAACCTGGGTGATGTACTCACTCGATTTTGCCCAATGGAAGTGGGGTGTGTTACCCGGGAGCACGATGACCGCGCCAGGAGGGTAGGCCATCAGCTTACCTTCATCGAACTCCTCACCCAATCCGATGTAGAAAACGCCCGATATCACGGTGTAGATTCGATCCTCCGGGTGCTTGTGCGGCATCAGCCTCGCACCGTGGGGCGCCTTGACCCTGATGGTATAGACGCCGGGCTCCGCGGGCTGACCAACGATGACTGCAAGACGAACCGAAGGTGGGAAGGCTGGGAACGGCTTCCAGTTGACGTCTTCGGGGAGAATCGATTTGAAAACCGACTCGCCCGGCTGGTGCGGGCGGACCGTAGTTTCGTGAACAGCATGGAGGGTTGTCGTGTTTTCGGTTGACATAGAATCATCCTTTGTTTGAAGGTAGCTTCGATCAAGCGGGCCAGTTGGTAGGTGACCGAACCCGGATGGGTACTTACACCTGCGATTACGCCAGAAGTATGCCAGCGAAACAATCAGACGAAGGTATCGGCGATACTTTCGTCTCATAGGCGAAGCGGTACTGGGGCTGCTCTACTGTGAAGTTCCGGCACACGAAGGGGTAGGACCCATGTTGTTACTGAAGTTGCGCGCCGCATTGCAGCACGCCGGCGAATGCTCCCGAGGAAGGCAATAGGCTGGGCGCTCCGCCAGGATGCCTGGACAGATAGGGCGGAGATAAAGAAATCTGTGGAGCGCAACCGCAGCCGACTGAGTCCATTGAGTTGCCAGCTTAAGAATCTCCAATAAGCGGGCGCCCGGCCGCGAAACCAGCTTAAATTGCGGCAATAGCGTATCGTGTTCCCTTATCCACTCCAGAAAGGGAAACGCGCATGTCCAAACGTTGCCCACACCTCGACCAGCTTCTCGGCCTCAATCAGCCGATTTCCCGACGAGACTTTCTCGAAGGGGCACTGGTGGCGTCCACCGGTTTGGCCATGACCTCGTCTCCCCTCGACCTTCTGGCGCAAGGAAACGGAGGAGCAACCTCTGCTTGGGCCGGGTACACCGGCGAGGGCGACTACAAACTCTCCGCCGGCAACAGTGAGCAAGTGGTGCACAATGCGCATGCGGTGCGCGACGGTGCGTATGACGCGATCCCTTCGCAAGTCACGGAGACGGGCGAGATCTACGATTGCGCCGTCGTTGGAGGAGGCCTTTCCGGGATATCCGCGGCCTTACTCTTCCATCAACGAACCGGGGCCAGCCGCGACTGTATTGTGCTCGACAATGCCGCCGTCTTCGGCGGGATTGCCAAGCGCAACGAGTTTGTGGTCGATGGCCATCGCCTGTATGGCCCCCAGGGTTCTGTACACTTTCAACCGCCTTATCCGAACAGTTTCTTAGCCGGTGTCTACGACGCGATGGGCCTGGATTGGAACGCCTTCAAGTCCTACCAGGACTGGCAGGGGCCCTCTCCGAAGATCTCCTTACCGAGGAGCCCCTACGGTGCAGGCACGATCGACGGCAAATCTGCGTATGGCTTCTACTTCGGCGCAAAGTTCGGCTGCCACCCGGGAATTTGGGTGAAGGATCCCTGGGGAAAAAATCTGGAAGGCACGCCATTCTCCGAAAAGACGCGTCAGGAGATGCTGGCTCTCAAGAACAACCGGCATATCGTACCGCCGTTGGTCTACGACTATCCGGGCGACGCGGTCTCCCGCCAACTCGACAGCATGACGATCGAAGATTACCTGGTGCGCACCTATGGCGTGAGCCGCGAGACCATACGCCTGGGCACCAGTGAAGACGCGGGCGGATTCGGGCTCGGTCCCGATGTGCTGTCGGCCTTTCTGATTTACGAATGGGACAAAACCGTCCCCACCGTCGATAACAGCATGGAGACAGGCATCCAGATGTTCCCGGGTGGGAACTCGGGCATGGTGCGTCTGATGGTGAAAACGCTGATTCCTGCGGCCTTCGATGGTCCGCGGAGCATGGAGGCGGTCTGGAAGAATCCCATCAACTTCGGCGCTTTGGATCAGCCGGGGCAGCGTGTCCGGTTGCGGCTCAACTCCACCGCTGTGCGGGTCGAACATGTGGGAGAGCCTGAAAAGTCTGAGTTTGTTTCCATCATTTATGTAAAGGATGGCCGCCCGCAACGCATCAAGGCCAGGACGGTCGTGATGGCCGGCGGCGGATGGATGACCAAACACGTGGTGCGCGACCTGGACGAAACCCGCCGCAACGCATATGCGCAGATGTATTATTCACCCTACCTCCTGGCCAACGTGGCGCTACGCAACTGGCGTTTCCTTTATGATCTCGGCCTGGCCGGCGGAGGCTGGTTCGAGGGCTTTGGCCGCTCCATCAATGTACGTACGTGTGCGAAGTTCGGTGTGGATACGCCCTTCGTTGGCCCCGATTTTCCCACGGTACTCAACTTCGAAGTGGACTTTGCCAAACCGGGTCTTCCGTTGGCCGAGCAGGGCAGCCTGGGCCGTGCCGAATTGCTGTCGACATCTTTCATGGACTACGAAAAGCAGATACGCGAGCAGATGATGGACATGTTTGCGGCCTCAGGTTTCGATGCCAAGCGAGACATCGCGGGAATCGTTCTTAATCGCTGGGGACATGCGTTTATCAATCCCCAGCCCGGGTTCTTCTTTGGGCTGAACGGAAACCCTGCTCCGCGTCAGGCCCTCCGCGATGGGCCATTCGGAAGAGTTGCTTTCTCGAACTCGGACCTCTCCGGCGCCATGGATCATCGCAACGCGTTCATCGAAAGCAATCGCGCAGTGAACCAACTGCTGGATCGAGTACTGGTTTAGCCTGGGACTTTGAAAGCCAGGCAACAACTCGCGATAATAGCCATGTTGCTGTTGCTGAAGTACCACGCCTTGGGCCAGGCAACGCCGGGCGCCGCATCCATCAAGGCGCCGCCCGCGGCGGCGCAGGCATGGCGGTATTATTTGAACGTCGACGGCTACATCGTGCCGGGCGGAACTTCTTTCTTCAACCCTGACTTAACGGTGGACCATAGCTGGCTGCATCTCGAAGCCCGCTACAACTACGAGGACCTGCGGACGGGATCGTTGTGGGTCGGGTACAACTTCGCCCGTGGCGACGTCGACGATGGCAGCCGATGGGAGTTAGCCATCACGCCGATCCTCGGAGGCGTTTTCGGGCGCACCACCGGGATTGCTCCGGGCTGCGAAATCTCACTGAACTATAGAAAGAAGTTTGCGGCCTACATCGAAAACGAGTATGTGTTTGACACTCAATCCAAATCGGGGAATTTCTATTATGCCTGGCCGCAAGTCACCTACTCCCCGAGGGAATGGCTGCATTTAGGCGGGGTGGCGCAACATACCGTGGCTTATGCCACCAAGGTCGACGCCCAGGGTGGATTCCTGGTGGGTGTCTCTCGTAAGAACTGGGAATTCACCACCTATGTGTTCAATCCGGGGTTTTCGGGGACGGCGGTTGTGCTGGAGTCGGGGGTGAGTTTTTAGAGACTTTCCTGATCGCTGCCCGGGACCGACGAGAATTAATAGGGCCGGCATCATAACTGCCCTTCGGCTGGGTTCATCTTGCACGACTCCTGGTGACCATCCTGAGGGCTTCATTCGCAGCAAGAACTTTTACCTTCCAGGAACATCCACCAGAGCAAAGTGAACATGTTCGATGGTCTTGCGGTTCCAGGTATAGGTTATGTCCAGGTCGCCGCTCGAGGCCTGGATAACCGCAGGGTAGGAGTACTCTCCCGGTGAATCTTCCAGCGTGTAGAACATTTTGAAATGCTCACCGTCACTGGACACCGCAATATTCAGAGGAGTCCGCCCGCTCGTCGTGTTGTTGTAAACCAACACCACTCGCCCATCGCGCAGCGCCACCGCATCTATGCCTGAGTTTGGGTTCGGTATCTCCAGTGGGCGAGCCTGCGTCCACGTCACGCCGTCGTCGTAGGAGTCCGCCACGCAAACACGCGCCGTTTTAGCCGTGGAGCGTGCATACAATCGTAGATGCTTTTTCCCCAGGGGCACGACCGACGGCTGAATAATTCCATCTATTTCTTTCCAGTTCGAGGATCCCGGCACCTGCGGTGCGTGAGCTTCGCTGGTGGGCTGCCAATCGGGTTTTACGGGAGGGACGATCGGCCCGATCTTCGCCCAGGTCTTGCCGCCATCCGTACTGCGCTCAATCCATGCTGCCCAGGAGCGGTATGCCTCGAACGACGTTCCGCTGACAATCGTGCCATCCTCCAGCACGAGCGGCTTCGCCCGAATTGGTCCCAGCAGGCCGGCTGGCAGATGCTCAACCTGGCTCCAGGTCTTGCCTTCATCGTCGCTCGACTTGCGCGCGGCCGTCCAGGTCTGTGGGCTGGGGCCAAATTTGTAATACAGCCAGAGCGTGCCGTTTTTAGTATGAAACAGCACGGGATTCCAACATGGCACGTCCGGCTCCCGGGCCAGCTCTACGGGAGCGTTCCATTTGCCGTGGGTCCGGGTCGCTCCCCAGATTGCCACGTCCGGCTTGCCCTCTGCCGTTCCTCCGAACCAGGCCGACATCAGGTCGCCGTTCTTCAGTTCCACGATGGTGGAAGCGTGACTCGCCGCGAACGGCGCGGAGCCTGGGGTGAAGATGGCCTCCTTGAGCGGCTCCGTGGAAGCGCTTGCGAGCGAACCCGGCATCAGCCCTCCTGCAAGGATGAACAGAATCGCCAATCGGAATCCCACCCTGAAGTCAGTCGGCACTCTAAACCTGCAGGCTCTTCAGGTATGGAACGCTTTGCGCCATCAGGGAAGGGTCTTGCTCCAGTTCGACGAAGTAGTTCCGGATATGAGCCCCTTTGGCGGCGGTGAAGACCTTCTTCCAGTCCACAACGCCTTTACCGAGCGCCACCTCTTTCGCTTTACCGTCGGAAGTCATTACCCAATCCTGACAGTGCATGGAGATATAGCGGTCCGGATAACGGGTGAAGTAATCCACCGGGTCGAATCCTTTTTGCATGGTGGAGACCTGGAACTGCAGTTTCACCGTCTTTGGATCGAGGCGTTCGATTTCCATGTCATAGACCCGCTTGCCATCGATGGTGGTGGTTTCGAAGCCTTCGTTGTGGAGTACGGCAACGATGCCCGCATCATGTGCCTTGGCCGCGAAGGTATTGAAGAGTCCAGTGATGCGATTCACGTCATCTATGGTGGGTGGAGCATTTTTTGGCAGCGTACCGAAGCCGAGGCTGGCTGTGGCCATTTGGGTGAGGCCAAGCTCCTTAGCCCATGCGATCCGCTCCTCCGCGTGATGGAAGAGCTCATCCGTGTCGAAGTGTGCGCTGATACAGGTGAGGCCGAAATCGTGCAGCATCTTCCGCAGATCCTGGGGCTTGTACTGCGCCAGGCTGGAGAAATCCTTATATCCAAAAGGCGAACAAAGCTCAATGGTCTGAAAGCCCGCGGCGGAAAGACTCTTCATGGTTCCGGCGAAATCCGAATTGATCGAGGCGCGGACGGGATAGGTCTGACAGCCGATTGGAAGGCCCAGCGGATCGGCCAGCAGGGGCGGGACTGCACTTAAAGCGACAGCAGCGGTCGCCGCCTGTTGAAGGAAGTGACGTCGGGTCATCGGCATACAGTGTTCTCCTGAAGTGTCTTCACGAAGATTAACCCAATGGCAGAAACACGACCAGTTCGCACGGCAGCGCCTCGCTCCGCGCCTGCTGGCCGATAGAATGACGAGGGACAAGACCTGCTTTGCAGCGGAAGGGAACGCGATGAATCGCAGACAGTTTTTGCGTGCCGGGCTTATGACCATACCGAGCTTCTCGGTCGGCGCTGAGGTTCTGGCCCAGATCGTTCAGGAACCGCAATGGCGTACGTATGAAATCGTCACCAGTGTCCAGGTTCTCCAGCCCTCCGGTACCACCCGGGTGTGGCTGCCGCAGCCGCTGGCTGACCGGACCGCGTTTCAGCGGTCTGTCGCGCGCGGCGTGCATTGCGAAGGGGGCAAGATTCGGACTTATGACAACAGTCATGGCGGCATGAAAATTCTAGCCGCCGAGTTTCCGGCCGGTGTCCCGCCGCTCCTCACCATGACGGAACAGGTCGCGACGCGAAACTGGTCAGTTGATCTGGTGGGATCGCCTTCGCAACCCGGGTCGGCGCTACCGCCGCAAGTGGCTGCGTTTCTCGAACCCACGCGATATATCCCAACCGGCGGTCTGGTCAAAACCAGAGCCGAGCAGATCACTCGGGGCGCCTCCACCGACCTCGAGAAGGCGCAAGCAATTTATCAGTGGATCGTCGAGAATACCTACCGTGATCCCAAGGTCCGCGGCTGCGGCTTCGGAGATATTGTGCCCATGCTGCAGACAGGCAACCTCGGCGGCAAGTGTGCCGATCTCAACGCGCTGTTCGTAGGCCTGGCGAAGGCCTCTGGAATCCCAGCCCGCGATGTGTATGGCATTCGTCTGGGGCCATCGGCCCTGGAATGCAAGAGTCTCGGCACCGACCCTTCTGGGGTTATCACGAAGGCCCAACACTGTCGCGCCGAAGTATATCTCCATCACTTCGGCTGGGTGCCCATGGATCCCGCCGATGTTCGCAAGGTCGTCCTCGAAGAATCCCCGGGGCACTTGCCTCTCTCCGACAGCAAGGTGCAATCCGCACGCCGTCGCCTCTTCGGCTCCTGGGAAATGAACTGGATGGCCTACAACTATGCGCAGGATGTGACTCTACCCGGCTCCAGCGGTCCACCGCTTCACTTCTTCATGTACCCGCAGGCCGAAACCAGTGAAGGACGTGTCGACTCTCTGGACCCGGCTGCTTTCCACTACGAGATCAGCGCCCATGAGTTGCGGAGTTAGGCCCTATTCCTTGACCTAAGAAAGAGGTCGATCCTAAGCTGCAGCCAGCGCGGTTAACTCAAAAAAATCTGGAGTGGGGAGGTGTCCCCTGTAGGGAGTTAAGTATGCGGCTTCAAACGCGAGCGGGTGCGATTCGCATCGCACCCGCAGTAGAAGCTCGCCTAATCATTAGTTCTTTTCGGTCTTTTCGGCGACTTTAAGGTTGTTCGTTACCTTGAATATGCCAGGTACAGAGTTGGCACGAATGCCGGCAACTTCCTTGTCCATCTGGCTGTCGACCACGCCATAGAGAGTCACGTTGCCGTTCTGGACCGAGATCCGGATAGGTTTTGCGGGATCCAAGGCATATTTACTGAGCGTCGGAAACCCGTAGATCGTCCGGAACAGCTGGATTCGAGAACGATCATCCATCGGCGAGAGCGGATCGACCCGAACCTCGTTGACGACATTCTTCACCCCCGGCATGTAAGCGGCCAGCGCAAGGGCGGAAGCCGCGTCGACAGGTCCGTAAGCATCGCCGGCGAGGGTCGCAGTTCCATCCTGCACGCGAACGGATATCGCATTGAACGGTGTCGTACCGTATCCTACGCGATCATAGGAAATGGCCTTGGCGAGTTTCGCTTCCAGAACGGAATCGGGAAGGTTTACGCCTGCAACCTCAATCTGGTTTGACACAGCTTGCACGTTTTTGATCTTATGCGTGCGCTTCTCCGCCTCTTCTTTCAGGTAGAAGAGTGGTACCGTTCCGGTCAAGGTGACGACGCCATCGTGAGCGGTAGCATGAACGTCCTTGAGGTTCGACTTATTCAGGGCCTGGTTTGTGACCTCGGCCTGCAGGTTGATGTCGTTTTGCGCAGACTGGGGAAGTGCAAAAGCCAGCGGTGAAGCAGAAATGGACGCTCCCAGGACCAAGGCTGCCGCAAAAATAAGATACTGACGTGCAGGTTTCATTGCTTGTCTCCTATGATTTCTTTCCTGCCGTGGCACTTAAGCGCCATCGGCATTCACGCTGCGCGCGATAGCCTCCGCGCCGCGCGTGGTTAGTCGTAAATCGAATCGGGCAAATCGCCCGTTCTATTGGCAGGCCTGTCCAACTCCGGCCTTGCCGTCACAATTTAATTTGGGCCGTGAAATAGACAATTCTCCCTCGGTTTTGTCCCATGAGTAACCCTTTGCCGCCCATTTGTTTGAACCCGTCTCAGAGCAAAGAGTTTCGTTTTGACCACAGCTGCTTCTGCCGGAAACAGCCAGCGAGATCAAGAGATATCCAGAACGTGCCGGCCGAAATGAAAACGCGATGTCTGCGGGTTCGGGAGGGATAACGATCCTTAAGCAAATCCAGCAGCCCCGCGTCACTTAGTAAGAATTCCTAATAAAGAGCTTAGAGGTTGATGCAACCCACAAAGACCATTGATGCCTTGACCGAAAAGCCGTGATGACTCCAGTGGAAGCAGCGCGGAGAAGCAGTTTGACACTGGAGTAGCTTAAAAGAGGTGAAATCAGGTAGACCGGAGTGACGCAGCTTCGCCGGCCTCTCAGCGCAAGGCGCCAGGATGCTTCATCTTGAGCGGCTGAAGCCCGCGCTGGTTGCAGGCAGTTAGGTATGGCATGAAGAGTTTGCCCGTCGACAGCTTCAACGGCTTCGCTGTGAGAGGGGCGGTGAATGCGAAAAGCGCCCGTACTGTCCTGCATGGGGCAGAGACAATACGGGCGGCAAGATTCGTCCAGCTAGGTCGCGAGATTTGCCGCGGTCGCCGGACTCGTGCTGGTAATGATGGAGCCGTTCACACCCGACGGGAAGAATCCTCCACTGGTCGCGTTCTCCTTGTTTCCGAAGGCCAGATAGAGAACTTCACCGGGCGTTCTGGTGGCGCAAAGCCCATTCGCTCCATTTAGCGAAAAGAGGTGTCCAGGGGGCCCGCTCGGTTGCGGGATCACATCGGCTCCATCCAGCGGGGTGGTTGCGATGTTTAGGAGAGCTACTTGCATGCGGAGCGCGGAGGCGTGCTCGGCTTCCGCAGCCAAAATGCGCGCCGCGGTCGTGATGACGCTGGGCGTGGTAAGTAAGCCTGCACCGCCCGCGTAGGCAGAAACGCCGATGTCCTCAAAGATGCGGGCAAGTTTCACGAACTCGTACTGAGAGCCGAAACCGAAGCCTAATGCATTCAGGTCGAGGTTCGGCCGTGCGATGGCTTGTGAGCCGAGAGCAGAACGGAGCAACAGAACGTGTTGGCGCTCGTCGCTTGCGATCTCCGATGCATCGGCGAAGGTCAGGTATTGGAAGGCATTATTGAAACCAACCTTCTTCCCACCAGTCGTTATGCCTCCACTAGCGGGATTGGCGCCGTTTGCCTCACCGTTAATGCCGATGCCAAACGTTTCGATGCCTCTGCCGTTCACAACGTAGGTGTAAAACTCCGATTCCAGGTACTCGAGATTGAGAGCAAATTTCAAGACTTCTACTTCGGTAGAGGTTTGACCTTGGGCGGGAGTAATTCCAGCCACGGAAAGCGCGCTGACACCAGCAGTGGCCGCAGCAAGCGTCTTCAGAAAGCTGCGCCGGTTCGGTGATGCAGCGATCACGTCTTCGATCAGATTTGCCATAGTGCCTCATTGAAGGGTTGTTCTATCGTTGGCCGGGAATGACCACGTCCCACGCAGGTCTTATGCATCTCGTGGATCGCATCGTGGCAGGGGTAGCTACGGAGCGGACCCGTCTTTGAGGGAAAGGACCAGGCTCTACTTCCTTTACGCGGCGCCAGTGAATATCGGATTCATCGTTAAGACGCGCCATTTGATGCCATGAACGAGCGTTCACGCGAAGCTTGCGTTTGGATGTGAGCTCTTCAGCCTTGGGGAACTCCGGCCTTACGAAAGACAGCCAGTGAGCTGTCGAGGCCGGCTTTTGCGGCTGCTTCCGGGGTCATGTCCTTCGTTCGTCCGAAGACTTCTACGCTGAGTGCATCGTGGTAACCGATCCTATGCAGGGCCTGCAGGAAGCCGGTCAGGTTGATGACGCCTTCGCCGGGCAGCAGGCGCTGGTTATCGCGGATCTGTTCAGGAGGCAGATTTGGGGCGTCATTGAAATGGACGTGCACGATGCGGTCGCGGCCGGCCGCGACGATGTCCTCGGTGGTCGCCCCGGCGTGGTGCCAGTGCCAGGAATCGAGAAGCAGACCGACGTTGGGACCGCATTCCTTGGCGAAGGCGAGCATATCGTTCATGCGCCAGATGAATTCGTATTTGTGTGCTTTGCGAAATTCAAGTGGGCCGAGAAACTCGAGGCCGAGGCGGACGTGGTGGCGCGCTAGAATTTGCGCACTTTCCGTGAACCGTTCTTTGTAGGTCCGGCGCAGTTCTTCTTTGGGCGTATCGCTCGACGACATGATGTACGTGATCATGCGCGGGCAATGGATGGCGGCAGCGAACCGGGCGGCTGCATCGAGCTGGGCGAGCGAGGCCTGGAAGGTTGCATCGTCTTTTCGGAATTCCACCGGGAACTCGATGACGGCCGGCCGAATCTTTAGCCCGGCCAGCAGATCATTGGTCGCGCCGGCGCCGGCCTGCATAGCCGGGCGTAGCATGATGTCCGTTCCGGGAAAGCCGGTTTGTGCGGCCAGGCGCGCAAATTCGGGCCACGGAACCCGACCTTGCAGCAGGACGCTGTTCAGGGAGAGGAACATGTTCCGCTTGCTGGAAAAAGCTCTGGCGAAAGGGGTTGCAGCCAGCGGGACGGCGGCGAGCAACTTACCAAATGATCGTCTGGATATCAAATAAGGCACGCGCCATCGATCATACCGGAGTAGCATGGTTTCGAGGAGGCGGAAGCCATGAACAGACGGGAGATGTTGGCTACCACCGGTGCTGCGACGCTGGGAGCGCTTGTCATGCCGAAACTGGTGCATGCTGAGGCTCCGGCTAGCCGGGTTGCGATTGTGCGTTGCCGCGATTACGCGCAATATGGGCAGCAACTCTCGAAGGCCTTCGACGAGATCGGCGGCATCGACAAGCTGGTGCGCGGCAAGACCGTTGCGCTCAAGCTGAATCTCACCGGGAATCCAAAGAACTGGCCCCTCACGCCCGATCTCCCATATCGAACCAACGCGGAGACGGTAGCGGCGACCGTCCATCTGTTCGCCAGGGCGGGCGCAAAGCGCGTTCGTATGATTGAAAGCTTCTTCCCCGCCGATCAGGATCTGTCGCTCTGGGCACGTTACGGCCTGGACGTAAACGCGATTAACAACATGGGCGTGCCGGTGGTTTGGGAAAACGTGCAGAACCTGGGCAACTATAAGGAATATGTCCGCATGAAGGTGCCGTGGGGCGGGTACGTCTATCCCGCGTACCACCTGAATCCTGCGTTCTATCAGTGCGACGTATACGCTTCCATGGCGAAGCTGAAGAACCATTGGATTGCCGGTGTGACCATGACCATGAAGAACAACTTCGGCAACACGCCTTGCTCGCTCTATGGCGGGGACTGCGGACCGAACGGGAACGAGCGCCCGACGCAGGAGCGCGGACCTGTGCTGCACAACGGAACCACGCCGGCGCCCAAGGTAGTGGATGCCGAATTGCATCCTGATTCACCGCGCGATCCAGGCTATCGGGTTCCACGCATTCTGGTGGATCAAAACGGTATTCGGCCTATCGACCTCGCCATCGTGGATGGCGTCGAGACAGTGCGGGGAGGGGAAGGCCCATGGCTTCCCGGCCTGGAAAAGATGACCCCTGGTGTGATCATTGCCGGCCGCAATGCCGTCAACGTGGATGCCGTCGGAATGGCCGTGATGGGATACGATACCTATGCAGAGCGCAATACTTCTCCGTTCATCCGGGGCGACAACTCGCTCCGTCTTGCCGAAGAAGCCGGCATCGGAACAAGGGACCTGAAGCGTATCGAAGTCGTCGGCCTTTCCCTCAAGGACGCTCACATCAATTTCGGACCCGGAGCCGTGGGTAAGAAGATGAGTGAACTGAAATCTTAGGTCAACGCGTTAAGGTTATGCTCTTTCGCCGGCCCTAACGGGCCTGACTCGCGCGTCGCGATGCGCTTGACTTGTCGAAGTGGCCGCACGACCCCCCGGCTGTGGCACGCGAGTACCCCCCAATCCTCTTTCCTGCTACACTTCCACCACTTTCCTTTTGACACCTTTGAGAGGACGATCACGTCTATGCGCCGCCGCGCCTTTCTTCATGCCGCCCCTGCCGCCGCGATCACTAGTCTGTTCGCGATTCCTGCATTCGCAAACCAAGCATCTGCTTCGGTCTCCTCTCCGGAGCTCCACCCGGTCGCTGCCGGCGAAGATCGTTTTGGCAGTCTCCACTCCCTCGGCTTTAGCGAGCTGGCATTCAAGGTCGGCACACAGGAGACGGGGGGCAATCTGTTCATGATCGAGCATCGTAATCTCAAGCCGGGCGGCCCACCACTGCACCTTCATTTCAACCAGGAGGAATGGTTTTACGTTCTTGAAGGCCGGGTGACCTTCCTCGTCGGCGAAAAGAGAGTAACCCTGAGCGCCGGTGAGTCCATTCTGGCGCCCCGCCGGGTGCAGCACACTTTCTCATCGGTGGTTCCATCGAGTCATCTCCTGATTGCATTCGCGCCTGCCGGGATGATGGAGCAATATTTCCGCGATGCCAGAGGCAATGGCGCGATGGCTGCCCAACCCGAATTTATCAATCGGTACGACATGAAGTGGATCGCTCCCTCTCCATTCAAAACCTAGCTTTGGTCTATGTCTCGAGGACACGGATAAAGAGCTTGCGTGGGACTAATTCGGGTGAACTAAATTTATTTCGCCAGCGAAATATCTTGAACGTTGATTCTGTACAGCGCGGCTGCGTTGCCGTATAACACCATGCGCGCGAGTTGGGCTGCACGTTGCGGCGTGATTTCCCCATCGCGCTGCATTCCGGTGAGCGCCAGCCCCAGCGCCTCTCTCCCATTGCGGGCCGCGAGCCAGGTGGCCTCCTCCCAGCCAAGCGCAGAGCTATAGGGATAACCGTCGGTGCCAAACAGCACCTTCTCGGGGTACATTTCCAGCCACTCGCGCAGCCAGGTGCTGAGCGTGCGTGCCGGGATCGTCAGAGACTGCTGAGAGATATCCAGGTAGAAGTTCGGCTTCTGCAGCATGGCGCCGGCTTCGAGGACAAAGGGCCATCCGCCATGCAACAAAACAAAATTAGTCCCAGCCAGGCTGGCGTCGTTCAGCAACGGTTCCAGGTTCAGCGGATCGACGCCGGCAATCGAGAAGTAGCGTCCTCCGCCGGACATGCCGTGAAAATGCACCGCCATGCCTAAGTCGCCGCAGCGCTGCGCAATTACGCGGAACAAATAATCCTGTAGAGTCTTGTACGCCGCGGGCGGCGGGACCCCGTGAGCAGCGTATTTTGCATAGACCTCGGCAGCTTCTGCGTGCGAAGGATGCCCGATATCTAAACCTCGCAGGTAGGCAAGCTCAAACTTTACCGCGATGGCTCCTCCCTGTTTTTGGCGGTCCAGAGTTGGCAGCACGACTTTGGAAATGTACTCGTCCATGGAGGCGGGTAAGCTTCTTTGGCCCGCGGCGGCGAGGTATTTGGAACGCAACTTCTCTTCGAGGGTGAAGAACAGAATGCGGTCAGGCGTGTCCGCTGCGCCTTTGTTGCTCAGCGGAAACAGCAGAGCGTCGTCATAGGGTACCCAAAGAAACCGCGGCGGTTGCACACCTGTTCCCATGCTGACACGGTTGGCTGCCATGATCGCGATGCCGGCCTTGTCCAACACCCACTGCGAATAATGGACCCCTTCTTTTGCCTTCACGCGCACCCGCGCTGCATCGAGCGTCTTCGCGTCTTGCGGACTGAGTGGCGCCTGTGCATTCACCCCGTACAGCGCAAGCCACGCATCGTGCAGCATCGGCCAGTTCGGACGCCAGGCCACCGGGTCGGTTTGGGGAGCCATGTTGTCTACCGGCAGCGCGTCGAAGTTGCGATCGCTCCGATCGTCGGGCGGCGAAAGCATGGGATGCGCGTGGTTGTCGAACGCTTTTGTTTCGGAAATAATCTTGGCGATGGCCGGATCGATGTCACGTTCGAGAGCGTTCTTCGCTGTGTGATCTGAGCCAACAGCTGTCTGCTGAGCCCAAGCGCAGATTCCCAACGACAGGGCAAAGGTCACCGATAACCACGATCGCATCATGGTCACCAGCCTACTATGCCCACGCACAGTATCCGACGGGTGCCCTGTTGCGCGCCCTCTTTTGGGACGATCCGCGCTCACTTATTCCATACTGCAAAAGAAATGTCCTCCAATCACGTTGAAGCTACCGGACCACGCGGAAGCCAAACCGAGAAGGAGATCGGGCCTCCAGGGCTAAAGCCCAAACTATTTTCAGGCATGTGCGGCACGACTAAAGTCTTGCCCTGATACAAAACTCTGAGATCGACATGGAGCCACTGGACCCGCCGGACATTTATTTTGCAGGTATCAATAGCCGGCCAGCCGGTGTAGAAAGCAGAATTGATTCAAACCAGGCAGCTGGTGTGTTGTAATAAGTTGCGAAATCGAAAGCAAACCATGGGTTCGAATGACCCGAAAATCGACGAGCTCCTCAGTCTATCTGACAACGAGCTCTATCTTCGGCTGGGCCGGGAAATCACCGGCGAAGCGGCAACTCCACAGGGCGCCGCTTCGCTTGTCAAGAGAGGTAGGGAGTTTATCTCTAGGGAAGTCGACTTTCTGCGCGCCGCGGTTTGCGGTCCGGACGGCCCCCGCTCGGCAGTTGGCTCAATAGACCAGAAGACTCTGGCCGGCTCTATTGCCGGCGCTATCGTCGGCGGGAGCCACATCGACATCAGTCATGTAGCCGCGCTCTGCATCGCGGTGCTGCTGCTGCGCACTGGATTAGACACCTTTTGCGGCGACTACAACGGTTAGCCTGCTAAGTGTCAGCGTCTAGAAGACGATCAGATTCCCGGTAAGACTCTGCCGCTCTGTTCGTCTCCCCGAGAGCTTCAAAGCACGTTGCCAGCACATGGAGAATGATGCTTTGATGGCCGGGTTCGGCCCAGGACCTGACCGTTTCGAAGAGGTCCGAGGTGTCTTTGACGGCCGCGGACCAATCATGCTTGGCTATCAGACGAATCACAATCCTCATGAGGTATTTGAATGACTCGGCGTGAAAGGTATCGACCGCACTCCTGGCCGGACGCTTCAATTCCGCCAGCTGTTTCGAAGCAGGGCCGTTTGGGGCGAATCGTCTACCTTCCAGGTAAAGAAAAGCCAGCAGAAAACAATGCCGGCCTACAGCAAGATCCGTCGCCGGCGGCCCCACCAGCGGAGCGCATGTGCGCCGGATCGCGCGCCGAACCGAAAACACGTCATTGGTTGGCTGTCTGGAACGCAGCAGCGCAACGCCACCCGTGAAGTCCGCAGCGACGAACGATAGCCCTTCATCGGAGCCAACCAGCCTATCCAGGTTTGTCCGCCGGTCTCCGATGATGATTGAGCCTCCAAGCCCCCACGCAAGCCTGCTGTTCAACGCTGGACATATTGCGGGCGACAAGCCTCGCTCGATTTGCTCGTTGAGTGTATACGGGTCACCGCAGGATATAACTGCAAACAGATCCGCCGTGAGAGTGTAGGTGTTGATCTTGCGGCAAAGCATACAGGGCTCATCGCTGGAACATCCGAAGTAAAAGCCCTGGCTGATGTTCACGATGGAAATGCCGGAATTCACGCACCACGTCAGAGCGTCGCAAAACCGCTCGCGGGTGGTTTCGACGCCTTCGCTATAGACCCTGAGGCTGAAGATCTCCGCCTCAGGCGCACCCGTCAGAATGGCCGCAATCACCTTGCTTCCGTGATGATCCATCCCGGGGCAGTCCTCGGCGCCTTGTTTGGCGGTTGTGAAATCCAAGGCGTGGATATTATCGAGCGGCAGGAAGGGATATGTCTGGTGAATCCAATCGATGTCAACTCCGGTGTCGATGACCGCGACCTTCGCCGAACGGCCCTTACAGCCAAACCGCCAAATGGACCATTTGCATTGGGTGTGCCGCTGGGGGAACTCTGAATCGAGGGTCAAATCCACTGTTCAAGCTCCAAACTCCGAAACGCGTCGTGGATCCAGATAGCCATAGCTGACTCGAGTGCCTTTTGGTTGCAATTCAATCGGAACGCAGAGCGTTCTCAGGCAATCCTCAAGGCCATTGGCAAGATCCTGAGCGCCGGCCGATTTTTGCATATGCAGATACCATGCCGCAACCGCGGCGACCGTCCAGACCGCTAATCCGTGACCTTCGATTCGTTGCCGGGGATCGGGGACCGAGATGCGGATGTTCGTTAGTTCCCAGACGCGCTGAAATTCTGCCCAACGCCCTGAGGTCACAACCTTGGGCTCATTGACAAGGCCTCCTGCAGGCATGCGGGTCAGACCAAAAATCGAGTTCTCGATCGCTACTCCAGCCACCGGAATGGCGCCGGGTGCATCCTGGAACGGCATGCTTAGGAACGGATAGATAACCACGATGTTGTTTGCCAGAGCAAACTCCACGATTTCCTGCACGCCCGGGTCAATCGCGGCTTCGGATGCCGCCGTCATGGCGAACGAATACCAAACCACCAGGTCAACTTGCATTCGGTGCGCCATCGCTATCGCACCAGTGAAGTCGTCGTAGCTATGAACCTTACCCATGAGTGAAAACACAAACCCAGAAGGAACCTTCTGCGTAACTGCATTCAGGAAAGGCAGAAACGCCAGCAGCGTGTAGTCGGGTTCTCCGCCGAGCTTATCGTCACACAGGAAAATCGGCAGGTCGGAAAGTGACCGGCAGCAGGCGACATTCTTATCTGTGAGGACGAGAATGTGAACGTGTGCTCGGGTTGCCATTCTTCACCTCGAATTCTTTTGCCCGGGTGCCTCAACTCACTTTACCGCGCCAGCAGTTCCCGGTCAGGTTCACGGCCAGACACGAAACGTGCAGAAGGGTCAAGAGCGTATGCTTACTCAGCCAACAAATCAAAGTTGTAGTTGACCAGAAGTTGTTTAGGCTCGCTCGACATCTTTCCCAGCTTCACCGTCTTTTCGATGGTGGTGGTGCCAAACATCCTTGCCCGCCCCAGCAAGATCACATGGCCGTCTTCGGTCTGCAGGTAGAGTGGTACGAGCATCTTGAAATCAGAGGGTACTTCAGATTGCGAAAGCTTGAAGTGGACCTCGGTTTCGCCGCCGTTTTTGCTAAATTCGGCCGTTACCGAGTATCTCGGGATCGCCGTCCCGTATACGTATGCATCGAAGAACCAATCGAGACGACGGTTTCCATCAACATCCATCCACGGTGGCATATGCCGCTCCATCACTGCCTTGAAGTCCTCGGTGGTGGCCGGCTTGTTCGTATAGCTGCTCACCAGGTCGTGCATGGCCTGTTTGAAGGGTACATCGCCGTACTGATTGCTCCAATACAACAGTTCCAGAGAGTGGAGAATGAAAGCGCCCTTGTTATAAATCAGCGGCTGGTACAGATTTTCACCGGTTCTGGAGGTATTGACGCGCATTCCCATGACGACCGGACCCGCGTCGACCGGCCGGACTCCGTTGGCATTCTTTTCCAGAAGCCGCTTGTGCATCAGCGCCCAGAAATCCCGCTCATCCTTACGGTCGGCTCGTGTATAGGCGAGAAAAAGCGAAGCCGAAAAATTGGCGAACCCCTCGCTCATCCACTGGTCGCGGTAGCTGTCAAACCCCACCGTCTGGCCCCACCACTGATGGGCGACCTCATGCGCGGTGACGACTTGCCAGTAAGAGGGATCGCGATCCAGAACTCCAAGCTCATGCTGAATGGTGGAGTCCCAGAAGTAGCAGATCGGCAGGTACACAAGCATCGGCCAACTCTGCCCGTAGTTGCACGCCGTCTGCTGCGTCAGGCTCACGTGGTCGTAGGGCAGCGGACCGAAGAAGTCTGTGTAGATCTGAATTGCGGCATCCCCTTCCGAAGTAGCCCTCTTCAACATGCCTGTGGTTGACATCGTTCCCAGCGCCATTCCGGGTGCTCCGCTCAGGCCGACGTACCTATCAGCCAGTTCCTTGTTGGCGTAGCTTACGACCTGGACATTTTTGTTCTGCTCACTGACGTTCGTCTTGAACTCGCCGAGGTTGAAGCCGGCGACTGCAATCGGAACCATGGTTTGCCAAACGCTGACCTGCTCATGTCCTTCCTCTCTGGCTGAGACCTGATTCCCCGTCGCCACCACCTCCACGTACTTCGGCGTGTGAAAGGTGATGTTGTAGGACGCATAGTTTCCCAGCGATCTGCGCGTATTCGGATACCAGTCTTCGCGCGCGACCAGATAGTAGTTTTCGTTTCCCTCGTTGATGAGCGCGTCTTTACCGGCGTACGAGGTTGTGATCTGGATGGTTTCACCTGTGGCCAGCGGCTTCTTCAGCACTACCGCGAAGTCCGCATCTCTGGATTTCTCTTCCTGAATGAAATCCAGCGCTTCACCGTTGGGTCCCCAGACGCCGGCAACCCGCAGCGATGGAAACAGCCGCAGGGGCAATACTTGTAACCGGCTCTCCAGGGCGGTTACCGCGGTCACCGCCGTTCCCGTTAACTTGCCATCCTTATCGATGGTTACATTCAGCGTTTGCTGGGGAATCCGGAAAGTGTCATTCGATGAGTCCGGATGCAACCGTCGCTGGGACTCCGCCGGGAATCCCAGCGCGATGTCGTATCCGTACTCCGATGACGTCAGAAGCGCGACTTCCTCCGGCGCCGCTCCGATCGCGCCGTGGGGATCGACCTCAAAGACCATGCGCCTGGAGAACAGAGAGCCCTTCATCTCGGCGAGGAAAAATCGACCACCGTCCGACCGCTGAAGATCCTCGAGCAGGCGGATCTCGAGATTGTTCTTCAATTCATGGCGAAACAACGTTTGAGTTTCCTGTGCACGGCTCTCTGCGGCACCAGAAACGGTTGCAGAAGCGATTGCCGACTTCTTCAACTCCGCTGCCGTGTCGTCAGTAAATTCGAACACTGCGCTGGTGAAGCGCTGGTCCAGCACTTCGGTTTTCATTACCTCCTTCAGTTGCCGCCGCTCCATCGCCGACGGGGGGTCCACATGGAGCAGGCCTTCTCCCAGGAATACAGCGCCTGTGACCCGGCCGTTGACGGGACCATAGAGATAGATTGTTCCGCTTTCCAACGTGAAGACGCCCGCATCCCGTCGAAGTACGAGGTTCTTTACCGTGAATGCGTCTCCGTTCACGACTCTGCTGCGAAGGGCCTGGTAAAGTTGATTTGCGTTCGGCAGGTGAGCCGGCTCCAGCTTCGCCGGCACCTTCATCGGTGACGGAACCGCTGGCTTCGCCATCGTCTCCGGCGGCCGCTGTTCCAGTTTGGGTTGTTGGGCCCACATATGGCCGGCGCCAAGCAGCGCCCACACAATAATTCCGCTCTTATTCATCCCTGAGTCCAGTTAGGCAATCCGCTTCTGCCGACAAGCTAGCCTATCCCAGCGTTGCTCATCTGAGAAGGAATCAAAGGTTGCAAATGGTTGATTCATTCGAGGCAGGGTTAAAAACCTGACAGTTTAGATAGGCGGCGGCCATAGAGAAAAGGGAGGCTTGCCTCAAATACCTGGCGAGAATCTATCATCCCCCTTTCACGCTCAACGACTTTGGCCGGAAAAACCCTTCAGACAACATCGAGCCGTTCTGGACAGAGGTTGGCCGCTCGAGCGCCCCGGTCTCCTACCCTGGAGTGAAATTGGTACCCATCGCAATATTCAATCATTTTCTGAAAGCACCGGTTCCGTCTGTTCGGCGGGAGTGGTCGAGGAAACTATTTTTGAAAATTCCTGTTGCTCCTCATCGTCGGCTGTGATAGATAAATTCAGCGTGCCTGTACATTGAACTACGCTAACTGGGATGTCGGACCCAATTACGAACCAGATATAAATTCTTGTTAAGTGGCTGTTGTGCGAATTTGGTCTGAGCATCCCCCGCGAAGACCATCAACTTGTAGTCTGCTTGGAACCTTCCCCCATCGGTCACACCGGGAGGACTTTCTCCCATTTTTGACTTGGAAACCAGAAAGGGCGAGTTACTCGCCGTAAGACCATTTACAACTTCTAACTGCGCGACGCTTGGCACGATCAAGTTAAAGTCTTTTATCGTCATCGGTCTCAAACTGACGGCTCAAGGCTGTGCGAGCAACAGCATGAGCTAGAGAAACTTGTATGCCCAGGCTTCGTTTGGAGACAGACACATGAGCATCTTACAAACCTGTGTTGCAACCAGCGTGTTCGCCGGCACATTTGCGGCGATGATTGCACAGTCGCCGGGCCGTCCTCACAGCGTGCCGTCAGGATATGTGACCACGCCCTTCGGATATTTCCATCCATCCTGTGTTCAGAGTCTCGCGAAGGGAGAGCGACTGCTCCCGGATGGACGGGTTGAGCATGCCGATGGAAGTTCCAACGAGCGCGCCGCGGTTTGCAACTATCCTCATTACACTCCCTCCGGCACTCCCGTCACCGCGAATGTTCCGGCTGCACCCCCCGAGGTGAGCGGATGGGTCGAAAACGCGAACATTACCACGGGATCCTCGGGGACGTCCTACGGTGGGCTGATAGCGGTGTGGACCGTGCCCCCGCAGCCGATCGCGAACGATGGCCAATTCCTGTACTTCTTTCCTGGACTCGAGGACATCGACGACACGCAAAGCATCCTACAGCCTGTCCTCAGCTGGCATGGAGGACAGTGGGCGATTGCAAGTTGGAATTGCTGCCTGAGTAATACCGTCACCGAAAGTCCCGCGGTGAATGTCAATCCGGGCGACGTGATCTACAGTTCCATCACCAGCGCGTGTGCCCCGGGTGCTCTTTCCTGCTCAACGTGGAACGTTCTGGCATTGGATCTGTCAACCGGCCAGAGCACGACACTCTCGGACACGCCAAGTGACGGACAGGTGTTCAACTGGGCTTTTGGTGGCGTGATGGAACCCTACTACGTTGTTTCGTGCAAAGATTACCCGCCCGACCGGCGCCTGAAGTTCGATCATGTGATTGTTTTTGACGAGAACAAGCGTCCCTTACGCGATCCCGAATGGAGTAGCGTAGCCGGGACGGCCGCCGCACCACAGTGCAACTACAATGTCGAAGCGGGGCGAGACGAGGTAACGCTGGACTACTAACACCTCGATGCAGGAACCGAGGAGGCGGGAGCATCGGCAGTGCAGGCTACTGGCTGGCCCATTGCCAGTTGATGTGGTCCCGCCTCAGTTTGCTCTTAAGCAGTTTTCCTGTGGGAGTGTAAGCTCCCTCACGAACACAAAAGCGTCCGGCACCTGCCACCGTGCGAACCGTGTTCCAGGAGTGTGCGCAACTCATTCGGATGGATAGCGCAGCCAGTTTTCAAGACGACCAGAGCCAACGGGCGTTCCATCCGTCTGGGATGCGGTACCGCGATCACGGCAGCTTCCTTGATGGTCACGTGTCCGATGCGCATAATGAATCGCATGGCTCCAAACGATGGTGAAATCAAACACGTCAGTGACACGGCGCTTTTGGTGGCGGCCTGTCGCGCGCATGAAACCGCATTGGACGACGCGTTCGTGCGCGACCCCTTCGCGGCCCGGCTCGCGGGAGAGCGGGGGTTCGCGATTCTGGAGGCGTTGCCGCATGCCAATGTGGCGCGGTTCGGGCTCGCCATCCGCACCCGCTTCGTCGACGAATTGCTGCTCGAAGCGCTCCGGGAGTACCCCATCACGACTGTGCTGAGCGTGGGCTGCGGTCTTGACACGCGGCCGTGGCGGCTTGATCTGGAGAGGAATCTCCGCTGGATCGAAATCGATTTCGCCGATGTGCTGGACTATAAGGATAGCTTGATGTCGAACGAGACACCACGCTGCTGCCGTGAGCGTCTCACCATCGATTTGAACGATCCCCTGCAGCGTCGCAACATGTATCAGGTAGCTGGTTCGGCCATGGCGTTGATGATTACAGAAGGCGTGTTGATGTATCTGCCAGCTGCAACTGTCGAGGCGTTGGCCGCCGAAAGCTCCGGTGAGTGCGGTATCCGGCACTGGATCAGCGATGTTACGACCAGCGCCTTCAGTAAAGTGCTCGGCGGAGGAACTGACACCATGCAGTCCCTCCGCCACGTGCAGGCTTGCGATGCGATGAACGGCGAACAAATCCTCGATGTTGTTCACCGTCATGGCTGGACGACTTCGTCGCAGCGAAGTTATATCACCGACGTCGGATTCATACGCGAACGAATCCGGCGCACGATGGGCGATGCGGCACCCGCTCCACTGCCGTTTCCTTCGGGCGATCCAACCGGCGTGCATTGCTTCCTACACGGTTGAGTCAGGCGCCAGGCTGAAACTCCGATGGAGCGATCGTCCTTTATGGCTACGGCCAGCCGTTCCAGCCGCGCAGTGGTTTGGGCGTCAGCCTAACCAGCATGCCTGTTGCGCCGGGGAAGTACATGCTGCCATCGTACCCAGGCTGCACAGCGGTGCCTTGCGTCATTGCCGGTACCTGTTCGGAGACCGCGAGAAGCCTCCCGGTGCCTGCATCGCGCCAGACCACCCTGTCAGTGGTGTTGGCGCCGGGGATCTCGGGACCGGGGATATCGGTGCCCACCCACACGCGGTGCTCCTTCGGGCCGATCAGGGTCGCCCACTCCGTCGTGGTCTGCGTCTTCTTCCACACAGTCTCGATCCCCGAGTCGCCGATGCGGAAGGCGGCCACCTCGCGGGCGAGTGTCTCCACCCCATAGAAGAGGCCGTTCTCGGGGTCAGCCTCGAGCGACATGTCGGCCCAGCTAATAGCCTTCTGTCCCTGCGGGGCCTTGTCCGCGAACGCCGCCGCCAGTTCGGGGGCTATGGGGTCGTCCTTGTAGGGCTGCACCGAGTAGTACTTCGACGCGTCAGCCTGATTGACGGCGAACGTCGTCAGCGCGCCGGTTGCCGGGACAGTGTTGGTGGCCCCGACAATCCAGTCACCCATGACAATCAGCGAGCCACCCGGCTCCTGGCCGTCGTTGGTAACCGCCGGCGGGTTCCACGACGCGTCGAGCGTAAATATGCCGTTGCTTACTGAGTAGCGCACCGGGTTGGACGTGTTCTCGAGGAGATAGACGTAGTCGACCCCGTGGTAACGAGTGATGGTGGGCCGCGCCGGAGCGGGGGCGGTCAGCGGGAGAATTTGGATGGGCTGCATCGTATTCGGGTTAATGGAAATCAGGTTGGACGCCGGCACGTTTCCGCTGTTCTCGCACATCAGCAACGCGGAGGGCCCGTTCAGCGGGCACCCGGCCACCCGGTATAGAGACTTCACTACGATGGTGCCATCGGGCAATGCGTTAATGCCGTTGTAGGACGTATTGGCATAGTCATCGGTGAGGAAGTTGTCATAGGTCGCCGGCTTGTCCGGGTAATTGTTGCGCATGTACACCAGCGTCGGGAGCACGAGAGTGTCCGCGAGGGATCCGTCGCTCGCATTCACCTTATAAAGGCGATAGCCGGAGACGACGTAGATGTAGCCGTTGCTCTCAATCGCCATCCCGCCCGGGTAATCCCACTCGTTCTCCTCCACAGTGTTGCGTAGCTGGGTGTACCACTTGGTCTCGAGCGTCTCGGGATCGATTTTGGCCACGAAGGGGCCGATGGAGTTCTCGACATCGCCGTAGCTGCCGCCCTGGATAAAGGCCTCATGCTCGTTGAGGTATGACATGTTGTAGCCGGAGGGGTACGCGCCCGCGGCGGAGCGGACCACCGCGACCTTGTTCAGTCCAGTGAAGGAGCCGCGAAACTGCGCCAGTGGGAACACGTGCGACCGAGCCGAGTCGTAGTGCTCGAAGGCCATCAGGGATGGGTACCAGGGCGGGTTGCAGTCCTGTTCCTGGAAGGCGGCCGCAGCCGCCGCCGAAATCACGGCCAGGACAGAAACGGCCGCGATGCCCGTAAGAGGAGTGCGATGTTTCGTGAAAAATCTGACCAATGTCCCGGCGTGCTGGGCGTTCCGGGCACGGTAGTAGCCTCGTATGACTTCGAAGAACTTCATGATCTGATTACCTGCTCAGTGAGATGAGTAGATGGCCCGTGTACTCGCGCGAGAACACACCCCGGGGCGTACCTGGCAAGGCTTGTGAGCCGCCGGGCGGGTTTGTTTTGTTTCGCGAGAGTGGCACTTACTGTAGGCATGGGATATTTACGCCCCGAACAATGGTCTCGGAATGTGTGGCGGATATTGCCTTGATTCGCCTGAACGCGGATTTCATCTATCCGGCGCGGTTTTCAATGGGCGCTCGCGGGGAAAATCGGATGGAACCAAGGGCAAGTGCGCTGGGTGTTCGCGCGCTCGACTCGGCAGAGGTGACCTATGCAAGCCATGACGGCGCCATGCAATTGCCGAGGCCGCTCATGGACCGGGATGACACATTCTGGGAGACGGTGCTGGAAATGAAAACCCGAAGCGCGGGCATCATGCGGGCGACGAGGCGAACGGTTCTAGCGCACCTTCCGACGCACTCCATCCGGCATTATGCGCAATTGGCAACGTTGGCACGAAAACAAGGCGCCAGACTGGCCCATAGACTACATCGTGATGCATCTGGTCCGGTAAATGCTTACCGCAACGCTGGCTGCTAGCGAGAGGAGACCTATCTGAAACCCAATGCGCTGATCGAACAGCCGTTGCATTGGCTCTGGCGCATGGCATCCAGCTGCTGTCTTGCGTCCGCTTCCTGCTGTTTGGCCTCGGCTTTCAATCCCATTCCGCGAAGGATGCGCGCGTAGATTACCTTCATGCCGATATAGACTGGACCGCTCCGGCCAACAGCCTGTTCTGTCAATGCAAGCGCTTGGGTAATCGCGATCCTTGCCTTTTCGTGATCGCCAAGCTTCCGATAGGCCTCGGCCTGAAAGGCATATTCGAGACCAGTGTAGAAGCAACGTGATCCGCAAGCCTGAATTGAGAAATCGATGGACTGCTGGTAGTAGCGGACAGCCGTTGAGAAATCCTTTAGCTTTACCGCCACAGAACCTGCGGCGCTATACATCGTGGCACGGTTGCGGAGACTTAAGTCTTTCGTCTGGTCCGCTTCTCTAAAGGCGTCCGCCAGAAAACGCTGTGCCGCATGCGTGCGATTGCGGGCGATCGCAAGCTCCGTACGATACAAGGCGACTTCCTGCAAACCCGCGTGATCGGCGGCTTCGGCATCGATTTGCTGGGCCTTGCGCAAGGGACTCTCCGCCTCTTCATACTGGTGCATTGACATCTCAAGAGAAGCAAGGTTCGCGAGCGCAGAAGCGTACGCTCGACTGGCCGCAGGAATCTTTCTCAGTAGACGAATCGCGTTCTCGTAACACTCCCGGGACCTTTCGCTGTCGCCCATAAGCATGTGCATTGCACCCAAAGTATTCCACGCCATTCCGCGGTCCGTATCATTGAGCACCGAAGGATTGGTATGGACCAGGGAATCCAGGAGCTGACTCGCTGGGACAAACTTACCCTGATTGACAAGTCTTATAGCGTCCAATAGCTGTGTTTGATCGGTGGTTGCGGCGAACGCCTTGAGCGCAAGCAGAGAAAGAAGCGCCACGATTGCGTAGCCAACACCGATGCTGCCAGTCATGGAGATGTGTGTCTGTACGAAACCAAGAAAACGAGTCATCGCACGTTCTCCTTCGGTTGCGGTGGGCGTGGTTCATCACTCCCGGAAGTCGCTGCGTTGCGCTATCAACTTTGCCGCTCCTTTTTGAGGGAGTGCTGGTGGATGGTACCCCTATGTAGTAAACTGTCTATGGTGATTTTGCAAGAACTTTTTAAGGGGGAAAGAAAAGCGGTAAACGAACGATCCAGTGTTTCGCCCGTTCTTGTCATCGCGATTTAGCTGCGACGAAACATGCGGGGACGTCCTGTCAGGTCCGCGCCTCTCGTGCGATTGGCAGCCGTTCTTACCGGGTGCTAGACTTCTCGCGTCGGGGGTAGAGTCCTATGCTCAGCCTCAGGATTGGGCTCGCCCCATCTCTAGCCATCGCGGTGATGTTGTTGCCGGTTGTTGTAGCTTCGGCAAAGCCGGCAAGAGCCCAGGCTCCGGCAAACACTCCCACAGGCACGCTGCCCGTAACTCAGTTAAAGGTAACTAGTAACCTGGTGGTAGTGCGGGTCGTTGTGCGGGACGCACAGGGTAAGCCGGTGATGGGCCTTCGCAAGGAGGACTTCAGGCTCTTCGATTCCGGCAAGCAGCAACCCATCACGCAATTCCAGGTCGAGCCTGGGGTTGAGCCATCATCGCCGCCTGCTTCGCCATCGATGGGATCGCACGGGCTACCACCGGCGGCCCCAGCAACTCCGACCGCGCTGCCGGGACGCTTTCTGGCGCTCTACTTTGACGACCTCTTCACCTCCGATTCCGATATTCCCCAGGTACGGCAGGCAGCCAGGGATTATCTTGCTGCGAATCTCCAACCCACGGACCGTGTCGCAATTTTCACTTCGGGCCAAATGCTTTCTGACTTTACCTCTGACCCGAAGCATATTCAGGACGCCCTCTCCAGACTCAAGGCCAGTCCAGGCGCCCTAACCCATGGGCATGATTGCCCTGAGCTCTCCGATTATCAGGCGCAGGAAATGATAAACACCCAGGGCAAACTCGATCTCGGCAATCCCTGGAACACATCGGATGCCTGGGGATTGGCATGGGAAGACGCAGGTGCGCGTAATTGCCTGACTCTCATCCCCGCGGCCGATAAGAACTATCTTCTGGGTAAAGCGACCGCGTTTCTGGGCCAAACAGAGATCCTCACGCGCTCAAACCTGCGGGAACTGGAGCAGGTGGTGAAATACACATCGCAGATGCCTGGCCAGCGAATCGTCATTTTTGCTTCTCCCGGCTTCTTGCTGCAAAGCGAGAACCAGTTTCAATTGGAGGGGCTCATCGACCAGGCGCTGCGTTTGCAGGTTGTCATCAGTTCGCTCGACCCGAGAGGGCTGGTGGTCCTCGCGCGGCAGGCGGATGCATCGCAGTTATACATTCCGTCCCATGGAAGGTCAGCTGGAGCGATGCACCGCATGGACCAAAACCGCGAAGTGGTCGCCCAGGATGTTTTGGCACAGCTTGCGGAAGGCACCGGCGGCGAGTTCTTCCACAACAACAACGATCTCAAGGCGGGCTTCGGCCGGCTGTTAGGATCCGGCAGCTACATCCTGGCGTTCGCTCCCAAGGACCTCAAAATGGACGGCAAACTTCATTCATTGAAGGTTACGCTGGCAGAAAAAGGCGCGGGATATAGCATCCAGGCTCGCCGCGGTTACTATGCGCCGCGGAATGAAGCAGAGGCTAAGGCGTGGGCTGCGGAAGCAGAAACCACCGGTCCTGCCGGCCAGCCGCAGGAGCAGATCCGGGAAGCGTTGCTTTCGCAGGCAGACATCGCGCAGTTCCCCGTTGTTCTGGACGCGAAGGTCACCGAGGGGCAGGGAGAAACGCATAAGCTCTCCTTGTTGTCCCACGTGGATCCCAAATCACTCCATTTCCAGAAGGAAGCCGGCCACAACCGCAATACGCTGACCTTCGTTTTTGGGGTTTTCGATCAAAAGGGAAACCTGGTGACTGCTCAGCAGCGGCACGCAACCGTCGATGTTACGGATGCGCAGCTGTCCGCGTTTCTTGAAGCCGGCATGGATCTGGGCATGAACTTCGAGTTGAAGCCCGGCAACTATTCGATACGCGAAGTAGTGACCGATTCCGATCAGCGACAGAGTGCTTTATCCCGCAACATAGATATCCCAAACGTAATTCCTGCCACGATGGCAGCCTCTGCGCCACCGCCTCATCCACCGCAGGCGCCGGGACCTCAAGCAGGCGCTCAGCCAAATTCTCATGCATTGCAACCTGCCGCAGAGGCGAGCAATGTTTCGCCGCCCTCGCCAGGGAAAATTTCGACCGCCGCTTCTCCGGCCCAGGCCCCAATCCAGCAGCCGGTGACGACGTCCGCTGCCGATCCGGCCACCCGCAAGGTTCTTCTTCAGGTGTGGGGCAACTTCGTCCAATATTTGTCTTCGATTCCCAACATCTTTGCGGACGAGCATGTCATCTCCAGCTTGACCATGGCCCAAGGCTCTCAGGTTAGGGCCCGTGACGATGACAACGAGATGCAGTCTGTTACTGATTCCACCATCGACTCAGTCTTTCAGCTGAAACGTGTAAGCAATGATGGCAAAACGGCCGACCTGGTCGAGTCTCGCGAAATCAAATATGTCGACCATCAGGTTGCTGCCAAGGGTCAATCCCTGGCCGGGCCGGCCATCCTGTTCGGGGCATTTAGCCGTGCTCCCAATGTTTTCTCGCCAGAGCTCAGGGACTGTTACGACTACCACTTGCTCCCCAACATGCACCGCAAGCCGGGAGAGAGCGCCCTGTTTCTCCATGATGAGGTGCTTGTTCTCGACTACGCCCTCAAATCGCCTCTCCCCGCCGAATGTCCTGTGCGAGAACAGACGATGGGTCGCGCCTACATCGATCCGTCCTCCATGCAGATCGTCCGTCTCGAGCAACAGCGCCCTCGCCACGATGAGGGTACAAAGCTGCCGGTTTCCTGGTCCTGGTACATCGACTATGCGCGCGTGGTGATGGATGGCAAGCCGTTCTGGCTGCCGAAGACCATCTCCTCCAAGGCGTCCTCGCTCGATGGCGGACGCTACAAGTGGAGCTTTCTTGCGAACTACAGCAACTACCACCTGATATCGGTTAGCTCCAGCATTCTTCCCGCCGCGAACACTTCACCGCAATAACCAGGTGCGTGTAGCGCGGCGCCCATCCAGCCCGATTTTGGCTTGAGTGCGATTTCCAAGGGTGCCCACCGATCGCTCTATACACGAGAAATGCAGTCCAGCGGCCGGCATGCTCCCCACTCAAGCCAAAAAGCGGGCTTGAAGGGGGCACCGTCTTTCGTTGGTGATAGAGATCTCACTACCGCTGGCGCTGATTGACCCAGAGGTTCGTGAGAGATGTGGGCTAGCTCCCAGAATTGGCTGCCTTTCCTACTGGGTGCTAGACTTTTTGGCGTCGGGGGTGGAGTCCTATGCTCAGCCTCAGGATTGGGCTTGCCCCATCTCTTGCCATTGCGGTCACGCTGTTGCCGGCTGTTGTAAATTCGTCCAGGCCGGCAAAAGCGCAGGTCCCGGCAAACACTCCCACAGGCGCTCTGCCCGTAACTCAGTTAAAGGTAACCAGTAACCTGGTGGTGGTGCGGGTCGTTGTGCGGGACGCACAGGGTAAGCCGGTGATGGGCCTTCGCAAGGAGGACTTCAGGCTCTTCGACTCCGGCAAACAGCAACCCATCACGCAATTCGAAGCCGAGCCTGGAATTGAGCCATCCTGGCCGCTGCCTTCGCGGTCGTTGGTATCCCATGGATCCAAACCAGAGGTCACAGCGACTCCACCCGCGCTGCCAGGGCGCTTTCTGGCGCTCTACTTTGACGACCTCTTCACCACTGATTCCGACATTCCCCAGATACGCCAGGCTGCCAAAGACTACCTTGCTGCGAATCTTCAGCCGGCTGACCGTGTCGCCATCTTCACTTCGGGGCAAATGCTTTCCGACTTTACCTCCGACCCGAAGCAGATTCAGGATGCCCTGGCCAGGCTCAAGTCAACTTCACGTGCCCCGGCCCTTGGCCACGATTGCCCCGACCTCACGGACTATCAGGCGCTGCAGATCACAAACACCGCGGCTAGAGTCGATATCAAAAATCCCTGGCCCACGGGAGATGCCTGGGGATTGGCGCTCGAAGAAGCGTCAGACCGCGATTGCTTGCCCACGATGGCTCGAGACTACAAACACTTGCAGGCGCAGGAGGAAATAGTAACCAGGAATTACATCGTAGGCAAAGCGGCCGCGCTACTGGGCCAGGTGGAATCGCTCACGTCCTCGAACCTACGGGAACTGGAGCAGGTGGTGAAGTACACAGCGCAGATGCCCGGCCAGCGAACCGTCATTTTTGCTTCTCCTGGATTTCTCCTGCTGAACGAGAACCAGTTTCACTTGGAGCGGCTGATCGACCAGGCCTTGCGATTCCAGGTGGTCATCAGCGCGCTCGACCCAAGAGGGTTGGTGGTTATTGCGCGCCAGGCGGACGCATCGCAGATATATATTCCAGGGGGATCCGGAACGGCAGCGGGAGCGATGCATCGCATGGATCAAAACAGGGAAGTGGTCGCACAGGATGCATTGGCACAGCTTGCGGAAGGCACCGGGGGTGAGTTCTTCCACAACAATAACGATCTGAAGGCGGGCTTTGCCCGGCTGTCAGGATCCGGTGGCTACATTCTGACGTTCGCTCCCAAGGACCTGAAACCGAACGGCAAACTTCATCCATTAAAGATTACGCTGGCCGAAAAACACACTGGATATAACATTCAGGCTCGCCGCGGCTACTACGCGCCCAGGAATGAGGCGGAAGCAAAGGCATGGGCTGCAGAGGCAGAAGCTTCCGGTCGCGCCGGGCAAACTCAGGAGCAGATTCGGGAGGCGCTCCTCTCGAGGGCGGAAATCACCTGGTTCCCGGTCGTGTTGGATACGAAAGTCGCCGAGGGGCAGGGAGAAACACACGAGCTTTCCCTTTCGTCCCATGTGGATCCCAAATTCCTGCATTTCCACAAAGAAGCGGACCATAGCCGCAATACGCTGACCTTTGTTTTTGGCGTCTTCGATCAAAAGGGGAACATGCTGACTGCCCAGCAGCGGCACGCAACTGTGGATGTTACGGATGCACAGATGCCGGAGTTTCTCAAGGCCGGGATCGATCTTGGCATGACCTTTCAACTGCCGCCGGGCAACTATTGGATACGGGAGGTGGTGACCGATACTGATCAACGGCTGAGCGCTATGTCCCGCAACGTCAAGATCCCGAAGGTCATTCCTGCTACGACGGCAGCCTCTCCGCCGCCTGTGGCTTCACGGCAAGCTCCGGCAAGCGCTCAGGTAAATCCTCAAGCTCAGGCACCGCGAACAGCAATCGTAGCGAGTAACATTCCTCCGCCGCCGTCATCGCAACCGCCACCACAGGCTTCTGCCGTCCAAGCCGCGAAGCAGGAGCCGACGGCGCCGCCGGCTTCCGATCCGGCCACCCGCAAACTTCTTCTTGAGGTGTGGAGCAACTTCGTCCAATACCTGTCTTCCATCCCCAACGTCTTTGCGGATGAGCACGTGGTTTCCACCGCAACCGCCGCCTATGGGTCTCAAGCAAGGCAAGGTGTCCACGATAGTGAGATGCAGTCCGTCACGGATTCCACCATCGACTCTGTCTTTCGGCTAAAACGTCTCAGCACCGATGGCAAAACCGTGGACCTGGTCGAATCTCGCGAAATCAAAGATGTCGACCATCAGCCTGCTGCCAAAGGTCAATCGCTGGTCGGACCGGCCATCTTGGTTGGGGCGTTTAGCCGCGCCCCCAATATTTTTTCGCCGGAGTTGAAAGACTGCTTCGACTACCGCCTGCTCCCCAACATGCATCGCAGGCCGGGTGAGTCCCTTCTCTTTCTTCACGCTGAGGTGCTGGTTCTCGAGTACGCCCTCAAGTCACCTCTCCCTGCCAAATGTCCTGAACGGGAACAGACTAGCGGTCGTGCCTATATCGATCCGGGTTCGATGCAGATCGTCCGTCTGGAGCAACAGCGGCCCCGCCACAATGAAGGTACAAAGCTTCCAACTTCCTGGTCCTGGTACATCGACTATGAGCGGGTGATGATGGATGGCAAGCCGTACTGGCTACCGAAGACCATCGCCTCCAAGGCGTCCTCTCTCGATGGCGGAAGATATAAGTGGAGCTTTCTTGCGAACTATAGCAACTACCACCTGATGACCATCACCTCCACGATGCTCCCAACCGCGAACACCTCGCAACGGTAGTGGGGTGTTACGTCCCGAAATCCGCGCGCGGGATTTCGGGCAAAGCAACCTTCGCCTGGCACTACACACTATCTCGAGACGCAGGTCAGCCCGCTTACGCGGAAGAGGATTCATTTCCGATGGTTCAGTATATATGTTCCCATGATATAGTAGAGGATGGATGCCATCGATATTGATCCAATTAGACGAATCGCTCTTGCGATCGCTAAACAAGATCGCTCCAGCTACCAAGCGCCAGCGCGCGGAATTCATTCGTCAGGCCGTGAGAGAGGCGATCAGGAAACGCGAATACGAAGCCATTCGCGAAGCGTATCTGCGGCAGCCCGATTCGGCGGATTATGCAGATGATTGGTCCAACGCGGACGAGTGGAAGCCGTGAAGCAGTACGAAATCTGGTGGGCAGACCTCCCGAAACCGGCAGGGCGCCGGCCGGTGCTTCTGTTGAGCCGTGATGATGCATACTCAATTCTCAACAAGGTTGTTGCGGCTGAAATCTCGGCGACCATTCGCCATATTCCGATCGAAGTTCCTCTCGGTTCGGCCGAGGGAATGCCCAAACCCTGCGTCATTAACTGCGACAATTTGCGAACGATTTCAAAAGTCCACCTGGTGAAGAAGATTGCAACACTCTCGCAAAAGCGAGTCTACGAGGTGAAGCGGGCGGTTGGCTACGCTTTGGCATGGGAAGAACTCATCATTGCTGGAGAGTAGGGAGCAGAGATCCGTGTCGGGGGTGACGCGTGAGAAGATCAACCGACCGGTCTTGCCCATGGTGCCGAAACAAAATTCAATCCTCTCCGCATCTTCGGCGCCACTCATAGTCATGAACCCACACCTGCTGTATGGAAGCCATACCTGATCGACTTCATGAAGTGGACGGAACCGAAGTAGGAGCTTGGACATGCCGTTAAGCGCCAACGATGTTCTGAGTGTTTTCCGGAACGATGAGCCGCGGCTGTTTATCGCCGCAGCATCGATCACGGTGGGCCTGGTCGCGATTGGGTTCTCTTTTGTTCGCCAAAGATTCGATCGGCTGCTTTCTTTCTTTGCCTGGTTTGCCGCGTTGTACGGCTTCCGTTTATGGATGAAGTCCGGCATACACGGGCTCATGGTTTCTCCTTCCCTGGCCAGCGCCAGGCTTGTCAGGGTGCTCGACCTGATTGTGCCCATCCCTGCATTCCTTTTCTTTGAGGCTAGCGGGCTTATTGGCCCTCGAAGCCGTGGGATCGTTTATCCCGTGTGCCTCCTGTACCTGTGCCTGATAGCCGCGGTCTTGCTGGGTTGTCCGTTGATATGGGTAGATCGTTCGAACAGCATCCTGGTAACTGCGGCTACAGTTTCGTTGGTGGTACTTGCCTTCCGGCTACCCATAGTTAAGAAAGAGGAGATTGTCTTTCGCGCGGGGTTGGTGGTATTTGTTGGCCTGGTCCTCTGGAAAAATATTGGGGACCTTTTGAGGCATTACACCGATTCTGAGTTCTACGGATTTGCTGTACTGCTGTGCTGCCTCGGCTATGTAGCGGCACGGCGAACGCTCGAGCGCGATCAACAGCTGAGTTCTATTCGCCAGGAACTCGAGATCGCTCATCGCATTCAGCTCTCCATCCTGCCTGCCGCCTCGCCTGCGGTAGAACATTTCTCTGTGGCCGCAAGATACAAACCGATGAGTTCCGTAGCAGGCGACTTCTATGAGTTCCTGGACGGCAAAGATGGGGCAGTAGGTTTGCTTGTCGCCGATGTATCGGGTCACGGCGTACCGGCGGCCCTGATCGCATCTATGTTAAAGGTCGCGATCCAATCGCAACGGCACCACCAGGACGATCCAGCGGGACTTTTGGCCGGTGTCAATGAAGCCTTATGCGGAAACGCCCAGAATCAATTCGTAACCGCGAGTTATGTTTACCTCGATCCGAAAGCCGGCCAATTCCGTTATGCAGGCGCCGGTCATCCTCCCATGCTTCTACTGCGTGCCGGCAAGGTTGTGCAGATCGAGGAAAATGGCCTTATTCTCGCACTCATGCCTGCCGCAGCCTATAGCTCCATAACGCGACCGCTTCAGCGCGGTGACCGAATGCTGCTCTATACCGACGGCATTTCGGAAGCCACCAATGCCAGAGGAGAAGAATTCGGCTATGACCGCCTCAGCCAATTACTTGAGGAAAGCACAAGCAGAACGGCGGAACAGGCGGCGGATATGATTCTTGACACTGTGAGCGCCTGGTCGTCCATCCAAAGCGATGACCTGACCATTATTGTTTGTGACTACGAGCCAAATCCCGCATCTGTGTCGGCACTGCCAGAACATTTCATCGGGGTGACGGTGGGATGAGAACCTGATGCTCCGAGTCGGAGGCTGCCTTTAGCTATTCGCCTCGAAGCGCCTGTATGGGATCCGTAGCTGCGGCACGCCGTGCCGGCAAGGCCGAGGAAGCAAGTGCGAGCAAGAGCATTGCAACCGCGGAAAGCGCAAGCACCGCCGGATCGAATGGGCTCACATCGAAGAGAAACGAGCGCAAGAGCCGGGATGCGGCCAAGGCGCCCGCCAAGCCCAGAACACATCCAACTGCAGCTAACTGTAAGCCCGATCTTAGAACGATGGCCTGCACGCCCGAACGCCGGCAGCCAAGCGCCAGCCGGAGCGCCATTTCCGGTTCGCGCAAAGCGACCGTGAACGCGATGACGCTGTAGATGCCAAGCACGCTGAGCAGCAGGGCAAAGAGGGCAAACGACGAAATCAATACCGTATTGAAGCGTCGCGGCGCCTCGCTTCCGGAGATGACACGGTCCATGGTCTGCAAATACTCTAGCGGCAATTGCGGATCCAGGCGCCTCACCACGGCGCGCAGGGCATTTTCCATCTGCTGGGGAGGCACGCTGGTGCGCAGCAGGATATAGCCGTAGTCCGCGCTCAACTCCCCGGCCTCGGCAAATACGCCTTCCGTTTCCACTGATTGGGTCACGGGTTGATATACCTGTGGCGCTGCCTCCTTGTCTGGCGATCCCAGCTTCACATCGTCGACTTCGCCCACAACCGTCATCCAGGGAGTAGCTGTTTCGGGCATTCCACGGCGCAGCCGTTTTCCAATAGGATCCTGGCCAGGCCAGTAATGCTGCGCCATCTTCCGGTTCACGATAGCGACCAACTGTGAGCCGGCCTTGTCTGACTCCGTGAACAACCGACCGCGGAGCAGACGGACGCCCAGGGCCTGAAACGGATCGCCGGATACCATTCCCATCGAAGCCGTGTTCAGCCCCGCGCCCTTGGGTGGAACATAGCCATCCACCGTAAAAGCGATTTCGAAGTTCCCATTGCTGGCGGGTAGCAGGGAAGTAATGCCTGCTGCTTTGACGCCGGGCAGCGCGCGCACATCGCGCAGCAGGCTCTGATTGAATTCATCGATGGCCGGCTGGGTTGGGTATTGCTCTTTGCGCAGATAGTAAAACGCTGCCAGCGTATGATCGGGGCGAAACCCGGGGTCGACGGCGCGCATTTTTTCGAAACTGCGCAATAGCAAGCCGGACGCGGTGAGCAGTACCATCGCCACCGCGATTTCGGCAACCACCAGCGCGGAACGTAACCTGGCGTGGCCGCTGCCCGAGGTTCCGCTACGCCCGCCCGCTTTGAGCGTTTCATTCACGTTTGTTCGAATGGCGGCGAAGGCAGGCGCCAGGCCACAAAGCAATCCCGTCAAGACCGCGAGTCCGAGAGCGAAGAACACCACCCTCGAGTCCAGCCCGATGTCACGGATCCGCGGAAGCGAATCCGGCAAAAAGCTCACCCCGGCCCGCACCGCGATGGCCGCAAGCCCCAAGCCCAGGACACCGCCGGCGAGCGTCAACGCAAGGCTTTCGATGATGGCCTGACGCAGCAGCGTTGCCGGTCCCGCGCCCAGGGCCAGGCGGACGGCAATTTCCCGGCGCCGCTGAATGGATCGGACCAGCAGAAGACCAGCCAGATTCGCGCAGGCGATCAGCAGCACGACGGCTACGGCCAGGAACAGCGTGCGCAGCAGCGGGCGCGTTCGCTCCACGGTATCCTCTTCAAGCGGTCTCACGTTTGCGTGAATGCGAATGCTCCGCATGAAACTGGGAAAGTTGCGCATCGTCTCCTGGGCCACGCGCTCGGCGTCGCTTTGCGCTTGTGCGGCGCTGACGCCGGGCTTGAGGCGGCCTACCAGGCGGAGATTCCACGAGGCTGCGCTTCCCGCGATGAACTCCTCCGGCCGTAGCCTGAGGGGAACCCAAAGCTCACTTTGGTGCAAGTGACCGGGCCATAAAGGAAACTCGAAATCGCGCGGCATTACCCCAGTCACGGTATAAGGCGTGCGGTCGAGAAGAATTTTCGTTCCCACAATATGAGGATCACCGTGGAATTGCGTGCGCCAGAGCGAATAGCTGAGCACGGCGACCTGCTGGTTCTGATCGTCCTCCTGTTGCGTAAAGTAACGGCCCAGGAGTGGGGCCACGCCCAAAGCGGAAAAGACCTCGCCGCTCATACGCGCTGCCACGATACGCACTGGTTCGCCGCTGCCGGATAGCTGAAAGCCGGCTCCGCCGTATCCGCCCAGGTGGCTAAATCCCTGGGTGTCGCGCATGTAATTGCGCACGCCGGCCGCAGTGGCACTCGATTGATCGCAAAACGCGCAATTCGAAGCTTGGAGGATATCGCCCAGAACCATCAGCCGGTCCGGGTCTGCGAAAGGGAGCGGGCGCAGCAGCACGCCCTCGACAATGGAGAAAATCGCTGTTGTGGCGCCAATACCCAAGGCCAGCATCAGCACGGCGGTAACGGTAAATGCGGGTGCATTACGCAGTTGCCGCAGCGTATGACGGATGTCGCGCATGATCTGTGCCAGTCCCTGATACGAGCGTTCGTCGCGATGCATCTGCTTGGCTTGTTCCACGCCGCCATAGGCGCGCCGTGCCGCGAGGCGCGCTTCTTCCGGCGCCATGCCCAGACGAAGAAAATCGTCTTCCAGCAAGGTCAGGTGAGCCGCAACTTCCCGTGACAATTCGGCCTCGGTCCGATCGTTGGCAAACAGCCGGGTAAACCTGAGAAATATGCGTCGCAGGCGGCTCATCGGCTAAACCTCGTCCAGTAGAACGCGCTCCACCAGGGCGGCCATTTTTCTCCACTTGTGTGTTTCTTCTCCCAGGGCTTTCTGTCCAGCCTTGGTGATCTCGTAAAATTTGGCTTCGCGGTTGTTCTCGGTTCTGCCCCAGGCGCCCTTAATCCATCCGTACTGCTCGAGCCGAACTAAGGCCGGATACAGCGTGCCCTGGTTGAGATTGAGCAGGCGATCGGAGATTTGCTGCAGGCGCGTCGCAATCTGGTAGGCGTGCTGCGGGCCCATGGTGTGCAGGGTCCGGAGCACGATAAGGTCCAGCGTTCCCTGCAGCAGTTGGATGGATTCCTGTTCTTTACTAGACATGCAAGTGATGTCCTCTGCAGGAAGGATCGCTCTTTGTTCACTTGTCTGTCAAGTGAAGGTTGGTTCATCATGGAACAGGGGGATTCGTCTCGACGAGGGTGGGCGTTGGGTGAAGCAGGTTTGTGCCGTCCCCTGAAAGGGGACTCGGGATCCCTTTCGTTTCTCTTTCCCGGCACTGCCGTGCCCGGCTCTGGATTGTTCCGTCCCCGCCGGGACTGGTTCGGTCATTTGGAAGAGCCCGGAGCACCACAGGAATAGGCATTCTCGAGTGCTGCCAACACCAGGGTGTTGGCTAACTTTTTCTTATACTCGGGGTGCTGGTCGCTGTATTTCATCACCGTGTGGGCAAAATCGCCTACGGTTGCCTGCGCGGGGATACAAGCAGGAAATTCGGAAGGATTCTTGTCGGTGGCCAGCATCGCCCCATCCACGACCCCAGTAATGTAGTCCAGACAGCGGGTGAGTTCGGTCGCGTTTCCCTTCCTTCCGGGTTCCAGCACCGTGATGTTGCGGCACTCCGAAACCAGCTTCTCGCCGGTGGGACCGTAGTACAAGTCCTTGCGCTGTTGCGCGAATAGAGGCACAGTCAGGACGAGGAAGGACGCCAGGACGATCGTTTTCATCTTGTAATGCTAACCCAGCCCCTGAATGCAGACAGGCGCTCCGAGAAACTCTGGTCTGAAAATGCCCGTTTTTACAGAGCATATCGGACATAGAATCCGTCTATCGAGCGGAGTGCATGGGAGGCCGCGTGACTGTAAAGGCGTACGCGTTTTTGTGTTTGATATTAGCCTTGGTTGCGAACGCACACGGCCAGGATCAGTACCACGACCAGTTCAAGGATGCCGGAGCGCTGCTGGATGCGGTGGGGCGAGTCTATGCAGCCGGTATGGACTCGTTCCACTTCGAGTCGGTTACGGAAACTGCATCCAGCGACGAGTGGCAGAGAAACTGGCAGAAAGAGGTTCGCCTTTCCATTAAGGCTCCCATGCATCGTTACCGGATGGAGTCGCGATCGGCCTTTGGCACCTGGACACAGGTCTCGGATGGAACAACCGAGTGGGTCTATTTCCGCGAGGCCAATTCCTATGTGAAGCGTCCCGCCGAGTCCGAGCCGCAATTCCCGAGAATCTTCCTGATGGGAATGCAGGGCCTCAGGCAGGCTTGGGACACGGCCACGTTTCTTCAGGCGGATGCCCTGCATGCAACCAACGCGACGCTTCTCCGTGACGAAACTATCCTTCTCGGTGGCCATAGCTATCCCTGCTATGTCGTTCGCGCCATCATTGGGGGCAAGGGCTCCAACTCCGATAACACCTACTGGATTGAGAAGAAGACCCTGCTCTTCCGCAAGATTGTTCAGCACGGACAGTCGATCGCGATGCTGGCGCAGGACGTAAAAATACCGAAGCCGGTCGAAGTAACCACCACCTACCCAATCGCGGAGCTGCACACACAAATAGAACCAGACACATTCGTCTTCGCTCCACCTGCTGATGCGAAGGAGGTAGCCGCATTTCAATTGGATCTCCACCAATTACCCCCGCCGCCTGCGGCGCACGCAATCGGTCAGCCTCTCCCTGCGCTCTCTCTGACCTCTGCCGAAGGCAAGGAGGTGAAGCTGTCATCCTTTCGCGGCCGGCCACTTCTGATTGACGAATGGGCGACTTGGTGCGCTCCCTGCCTGGAGTGGATGCCGCGCTTTGGCAAGCTTGCAGCAGAGATGCAGGCAAAGGGTGTCGCGGTGATCAGCGTCGATCGAGACAACACGGCGGAGATCGCGACTCGCTACCTCGCAGCCCATGGCTTTACCTGGCCGAACTACCACGATCGGGAGAATAAGCTGGAAAGCGCACTGGGCCAGAAGGCGATTCCGCTAACCCTGCTTGTCGATGCTGCGGGGACAATCACCTATATGAGTAATGACGCCGATGAGGCAGCGTTGCGTAGAGCGATTGAGTCCCTCAATTTTCCGTAATCCACACGAATCCATGACGAACCTGTGAAGTTCGAGAGATGGGGAAGGTACGAACCGGGGATCCTAGACCCTAACACCGGGCTTCAGCCGTAAAGGCGAGGCACCGTGAGCAGTTCTGCCGGTGCATTTGCAGGCGATTTCTTGCAGCGTTTCTTTCGTCCCGCAATCCGCGTACGAAGTCGTCGATACGCGAGTGAGGGGCAACGATCCGCAGTCCGCCCTGGGCTCGCACCCAGCGTTGCAGAGCCTCGTCGTATACCACTCGCAGTCTTTCCTCTTCAGCGCAAGGCATAGTCAGCACACCAGGACTGTGATCTGGAGACTTGCGGCGTTTCACATCGGCGGCGAAAAATTCGTGAGCTCAGCGAAAGTCAGCTCCGGCGGAGCCTAGGGGCTGAAGAGCAGATCCGAAAACGTCACCCGCGCGCCGCAAACGACAGGACAACCCACTCAAGGCCGCGCAAACGCGTAATAGCCCGAACGGGCCACCACACGGGCGCCCGGAATCTGCAGTCCGATGCGATGGAATGTTCCGTCGGTCGTCAGGAATCCGGGCTTGTACACAAGGAAATACTGGTTCCGCTGCTCTTCTTCCATCATCTGGAGGTCCCGCCAGATTTCTTCGCGGCGCGGGTGGATGAAGGCGCGGCCACCGGTCTGAAGGGCCAAATCGTTCATCGCGTTGTGTCCGTCGGAGGAGCGAGAGCTGCGTCGGCTGTCAAAGACGTAGATAGCGACATGGCTGCGCTGGCACATATCGACCGCTTCGCTGAGATAGACGTGACTTGCATTATCCTCGCCGTCGGTGAACAGCAGAATGAAATTGCCCGTAGCATCGGACTGCTTCGGCCACTGATCCCGGCAGGTCGTGTAGAGAGAGTCGAAAATCGCAGTGAGAGGCGCATAGCGATTCGCTTGGGGTCCGACCCGTCCCACAGCGGCCAAAACGGCGGAGCCTGACCCAGTCCAATTCTGTATTCGCGCCGTTTCTCTATCGAACTGCATCACGAAGGCCTGATCCACACCCTGTTTCAGGAGGCGCGAGAGGTAGACGGCGATCACGGACTGATAAAAGTCTATGTCTCGAAGCACCGAGGCGCTCACATCAAACAGAAAGCCCGCGCGGATCGGAAGGTTGGGCAAAGCCTGCAGCGTCAATATGTCGGATTGCAGCTTACCGTTGTCGGAAAGCTGCAGATCGCTCACCGTGAGCCTGGCAAGCGGTTTGCCGCTGTGATCCGAGGCGTGGAAGCGAAGCGAAATCTCATCGACCGGAACGCGGAAGCGAAACGGGGCCGGGGCCGGTGGCCTCGACTGGTCTGCCTGAAAACCTGGGGATGCAGGCGAACACAGGATACTCACGAGAAGCAGGAAGGCGCCGCGGGCCATGATTGGATTGTTTAGCGCCACTCTGGCCTCATAGGCAAACCGGCGGAGGAGGCAGCAGCAACCGGCAGAGCTATGATATGCGCACGAGCAGCCCAAAAACTGAGGAGCCGCGAGAACGGCAAATGGCTCACATAGGATTTTTAACCCTCGATTTCATGGGTCATTTGTATCCGATGACCAGCCTTGCGCTTCATCTGAAAGGCCGCGGCCATCGGGTGACTTTTTTTTGCCTCGCCGACTCGGAGGCATTCATTTCTCAGGCAGGGCTGGGATGCCGGGTTTTCGCCCGGGAAGGTCTTCCGCTCGGCTACGCAAAAAAGGTGTCGGACGAGCTGGGCAAGATGCATGGGCTGCGCGGGGTCCGATATACGCTTGCGCGATTCGCGGGAGAGATGAGCGCGCAATTGACAGAGCTGCCGGAAGCGATTCGTGCGGCTGAGATCGATGTACTGGTCATCGATCAGTTTTTTACCAGCGGGAGCACAATCGCCGAGCATCTTAAGCTTCCCTACGTGCATGTGGCCAACGCGCTGCTGGGTAATGTCGACGAGAGGCTGCCTCCCATCAGCTTCGGCTGGGGCAACCAGAGCCACTTAATCGCGCGCATGCGGAACAGGGCGGCTCACCTTTTTCTTCGCGCTATAGCCCGGCCGATTCGCACCAGGTTGAACGCGCAGAGAGCTACCTGGGGATTACCGGCTTACACGGAATTTCTCAATGAGAGATTCGGGACGCGTCCGCAGATTTCCCAGCAGCCGCCGGGATTCGAGTTTCCGGAACGCATACTGCCAGGAGCTTTTCACTTCGTGGGTCCGCTGCACAATCATGAGAATCGGGCGGCAACGCCCTTCCCGTGGGAAAAGATCGATGGACGGCCGCTGATCTATGCCTCGATGGGTACTCTGCAAAACGGGCTGGAGTGGATCTTCCGAAGGATTGCGGAAGGCTGCGCAGGCCTCGATGCTCAACTCGTGCTTTCCCTTGGCGGCAATATGGATCCAGCGCAATTTTCTGATGTACCCGGTGATCCGGTGATTGTGAAGTTCGCTCCCCAACTGGAGTTGCTGAAGCGCGCATCGGTTTCTATCACGCACGCCGGATTGAATACCGCCCTGGAATCGTTGGCCCAAGGCGTTCCCATGGTGGCCATTCCCATCACCAACGATCAGCCGGCCGTGGCAGCCCGGATTGCATGGACTCGGACGGGGCTTGTCCTGTCACGGGATAACGTCCGTAGCGACACGCTTCGAGCATCGGTGATTGCGGTGATGAGCACTCCCTCGTATCGCGAGAACGCGCGCCGCCTGCAGGCCGAAATCGAAAGCCTCAATTCTCTTGAGCGCGCCAGTGAGATTGTAGAGAGCGTATTGTAAGAGCAAATTCGACCGCAGGCCTAGGCCCGCTCGAATAAAAATATCCCGCAAGGGTGAGACGCCCGCGGCTTTTTTCGAGCGCGTACCGCCCGACGTAAAGTCGTGACCTCATGCAAAATCTGAGGTCCTGCCCCAGCGGGGCAACAGCAGCGCAGAAAGGCGAGGGGCGGGAATTTCTCTCGAAACCCCGCCCCTCTTGTCCGGATTGTCGAAGATCCGGATCGGCGTCCGGATCACAGCCATTGCTGCCGGAGTTGGTAATTCTATTCGGGCTCAGCTCGAGTTTCCCTCACCATTCCGGCGTCGCCTTGACTGTATGAGCTTCCTTGTTGCCATTCGCAAGTCTCGTTGCCGATTCTTTTGAAGGCCATAGTCTACTCTCTCCTTTGAGGAAGATGTCTCTTCCATTAAAAAGTAAGACTCCTTGTAAGCTCTTCGAGTTGCCGGGAAGGTGCTGTGGAAATGCACCGATCCCGGTGGAAAATCGGGGGAGGAAAGGCGACGCCGACACACACGAGAAGATGAAGCGCAAAGGGTCTTTTCTGACGCGCCAGTTCGCCAAGCCGCACGGACCTGTGGTGACAGACGGGAAACCGACCGCGTTGGCGTTGGCGCGCACGCCTGGGGCGAGCCGGTTTCCAAAACTGAGTCTGCTGCTAAAAAGCTCGCGGCGAGGGGCGAGCGCTTCTGAAGAGGTGTCGAGAGGCCCGGAGTTCGTCCCGAATCATCGCCGGGAACCACAGAATGGTATCCTGTCTGGCGGAATCTTATTGGAATTGTGCCGACACGAGCCCTTGCTGAGCAATGCCTCGCAGTCTGAAGAAGATGGTTTTGAACCGTGACGGATGCTCGCAGGAAATGACAAAACCGCCTCGCGGCCTGGGCTCGATTCGAAAATCGGTACAATCGGACATCCGACCGAACGGACCCTGTACGGAAATTCCTTTCCAGATCAGCAGGGCGCGTTCCGCGGCTTCCCGAGTCTTCCAAAACCAGGCTATCTCGATCGCTTTTCTAAATTCGAAGGTAGTCGGCTTTCGCGTTTCGACATGCTGCACAATCTTGTGAATGTAGAGTCTCATGCCGAGCTTCGCGCCTGCGATATCTGATGTATTCGTGGCGCCGGGAGTTGTTCCCCGTCTTTCCGCCAAATGCGCCAATTTGCGCAATGCGCGTCCTCGTTCCCCTCACTCCGCCTGAATGGCGCGAGTTGCCGTGCGCGTCAACGTCTCGGCAGAAGCAGTCGCAAGATCCGCATAGACCTATAGGGCGACCCAGGACTCAACTTACCAGGCGACCCCGTGTGGGCGCCCACCCGCTTTCGCCAGCTTTATTAAGCAAAATTCATCTTGGCCTACGCGGATCCGCAGATTCAGGTGGATATCGATGGATGAGCTGGTAGCACGCTCTGAGCGGCGGTGTCGTTTGACGTGGCGGGCGACAATCCTGACGGTCCGATTAGCCTTCGGACGGCGACTTCTGGAAGGCGGGCTGTTCGCGGGTTTCTGTTTCGATTTCGGACCAGCTATCAACTGCATCCGTCAGCAACATTGCGGCCAAAGTGCCCACGGAAGTAAACAGAACCAGGTGTTCGCCGTGTAGTTCAGCTCGTTCGGCGAGGAACGACATAGGGCCCAGTTGCCGCTCTTTAAATCGAACAAGAAAAATCCGATCGGCCAAGCTACACCGTCCTGCCGCTGGCTACCTTTGCCGGCCAGTCGCGCGGCCAGCAAGCACTTATCTTTCGATCCATCAGGATCGGTCTAAGTCTAGCGCGAAAAACTACCCGAACGATAACCTATTCCGGTGAATTCAGAATAGGGCGACCAACGGCTGCATGGCGAGACTAAAATCTGTATCCCAACTACATCGCACCATGCCATGGGTGGAACCCATTGTAGAAAGGTCCGTCGAAAATTCTTCGTTTTTTGTAGCAGTTGACTTATAAATGCCAACAGGATTGCTTTACTGAGGTAAGCCCATGTCCTCCCCTGGCTTATTGCGGTCATGGAAAGAGATTTCCGCGTATGTGGGTACCACAAAGCGGACTCTTCAACGTTGGGAGCAGAGGTTCGGATTTCCGGTGCATCGCCCGTCCGGAAAGTCTCGCAGCGCGGTTGTTGCTCTGCCCGACGAAATCAGAGATTGGACACGCACGACGCCGTGTCTTCTGAGAACAAAAGGTGACGAGACCGGGTTCTTTCTTGTGCAGCCTAAGTTAGAAAGGGCTCTCATTCGTGGGAGCAGGAAATGCCTATCGCCTACTCGCGCTGGAAGGCCGCCCTCGGTCCTGGAAAATAAAAGAGGACATTGCTCTCCGGCGGTGCTACGAAATGGGCGAACCTGTCTGGATTCCAGCCAACTTTGTGTCGCCACAGAGAGACTTTCCGTAACTGCGAAAGAACTTCGCGCCAGAAGTCAGCAGCTCCGTAAGGACCTGAAACAGGCGCGCGCAGAGCAACGAACGCTGCGCGATCAACTGTTGCTGCTGATGAAGGAACAAGCGGAGCATTGGATAGAACTATCCGACAATTGGAATATTTGCTGATTTAGAGCCGTCGATCCATCGTTTACGCTGTACGTTCATAGGCACCTTTGTCGCAACTTTACACTTTATCCCGGAGAAGTAGTCATCCATGATTGGTGCGGTCTGAGATCCTGGGTCGACCTCTGGGTAGATTCGGAGTGAGTCAAGCAAGGCTCTGATGATAGCCTTCCGCTCTTTCCTCTGGGAAGCCGACGCTTGTAATCAGATAGGAATGCAGTTTTGGGGCCGGTCGCCGGTCCAAGAGGAATGTGGCTTATGGGAGGTTTTGGCGCAAGGCTTCGCGCGATTCGTCAGATGTGGCAGCTTTCCCTGCGGGAGGTGGAGGAAAGAAGCCTCCATTTCGCCCAGGAGCGGGGTATTCGATCGCACCAGATTTCGGCGAGTTGGCTTGACCGGCTGGAACGCGAGCAGCATGAACTGACGGTCAATAAGTTGATAACTCTTGCCAGCATCTTTGGCATGTCCCCCGAGCAGCTGATTGGGCCGGAAAACGGCCAAATAGCTGCTCTCAGTCATTCGCAAAGTTCGAATACCGACACGTCGACCGAAGGTAGCCTCGAACCTCAGAGCTGGGATGAGTTTTCCGATGCGCGTGTTCCAGAGCACTCACCGGATGAGACCGCATTCTTAGGTTCTGACGGGTGTTCTTTGGCTTCGCCTTATCGCAGGGGAATCATAGGCAACCGTGATCTCACGCTATCTCCGATGATCCCGGCTGGCTCGCTTGTGCTAATCGACACCCGGAAACGCGCTATCTGCTCCCACAGGGACTGGACCGACGAATTTCAGCGTCCTATTTATTTCCTGATGACTCGCGATGCCTATATCTGCGGCTGGTGTGAGTTGGACAAGTCGTCGGGCTGGCTAACGCTCATCCCGCATCCGTTATCGCCGACGTCGAGCCGCCGGTGGAAGTACGAGGCCGAAGTCTCGAATATCGGACGGGTGGTCATGGTGGCCACGCGCTTGACCGGTGATAGCTCCAAGCCGCGACGGAAAACCGGTCTTTCCCGGACCCGACCCCCGGTCACGGAAAGCATTTTGGTTCATGACCCAACGGCGGATGGTTTTCTGAGGCTGTCTTGACGATCGGTGGAAGCAGGAAGAGGTTCTCCGGGGATTCAGTAGCTGGAGCAGTCGTTCCTGCCCGATCGTCCCTTCCTCCTAACCGGAGACCCCACCCGCCCTATCGGCTTTGACGTTCCTACCTAACTGATATGTGTGCTTATGGATTCTCGCTGAACCAATAGAGGCTCTTCACTTTGGCTCCGCCCTTCCTCATCGGCGGGGGATTGACTTTTCCCCATGTGGCGTGATTCCAGGACACCGCCTGTAGGCCATCGTGGCCAAGCGCAAAGGCCATAGCGGGCTCGGTCGGTTGATTGGCTTGTGCGTCGAAGGTAACCGTTATCTGGCTACCCGCGTCAACCCAGTGACCAAAAAGAGTAGTCGTTGTGCCAGTCCCTGGATCCTCTGTAACCGTGGCGGAACCATCTGGTCCGAGGCTCAGATTCATGAAGGCGCCATCTCTGCCGCCGTTTTGGGCTTGGGACACATAAACGCCTATGAATTTGGAGTGGGCGTTCGTGCTGCTGGAAAATGCAACGATCGGGGACAATAAGAGGCTTCCGAGAAGCGAAGCGTGAAATAACGACTTAGGCAGATTCATATGGCGGCTCGATGAACAGTTAAATCGCCGTTCGACCCTTGACTGCTGGTTGGGTTCGAATCTGGCGTGGATTCATCTTCGCGCCAATGGAGGGATTTTTTAAGTCACCGGAAGTGGAATGACGCCGCCGATTCGAGGTATCAGGGGCGCCGGGAGGTAGCCGGAAAGTACCCAACCGCCGGTGTTTCCCCGGTCGGGGAGCTTCAAGCAGTCGTGGAAAGTGCAGTGCCCAGACGAAGCTGACGAAGCATAGCGCGTTTTGGCCTGATGGGCCTGCATCCTGGCCGGAATGACGCATTCTGTTCGCGTAGCAGAACGGAGTGCCGCGCCTTCGGCGCTAGCCAAACCTGCCATCGTGGAAAGAGTCAAGATACGCTGGATATATCCAGTTTCCCGCAAGTGGATATTGCTCGGCGGGCGGCTGCATCCTGATACTGGCAGCAGGGAAGCAGTTTGCAGCCCAGGGATGTGTTATGGAAAAACTCATTTCCGCCGCAGTTGTTTTCACTTCGATGTTGATGATGGCCGTTATCCCGTCCTCCGGCGGCAGCAATCAGGCAGGCGATGCGCAGAACGCCAAAGGCAAAGATGTGGTTTACGTCTGTGCGTGCCTCAAAAACAAATCATGCTCCTGCATGACGGAGGCCAAGACCGAAGGGCCGTGCGCCTGCGGCACGCAGGGTGGGCCGCCTCTCAAGCCAGTGCCGCACGACAGTGCCTGGGCGAAGCAAAACCGCGACGCTTTGGCGAAGTAGCGCCCTCCAAATTCGTCCAGGTATAGGAAGGTGCGGGGAGGTTAGCGGAGGAGGAACGGTGTCTCCCTCGCAGGCAAGCAAGTTCTCCGCCAACGCACTTTCCCCGGCCCGGGTCTTGCGCTCCCTTGCTTCGCAACCCCCTTATACGAAGCTGGACTATGACACACCTTTCCTGGAGGCGGCATCCAAAATGAGGAGGGGGGATGTATGTCGCGCCATGGGATTCCGATTGGCCGGATATTTGGCATCTCCATCGACCTTGATCTTTCCTGGTTTCTGATTGTTGGACTGCTGACCTGGAGCCTGGCGGTGAGTTATTTTCCAGCGCAGTTTCCGGGATGGCCGGCCAGCGAATACTGGGCTCTCGGATTCATCTCCGCCATTCTTCTTTTTGCGAGTGTGCTCGTTCATGAACTGGCCCACTCCGTGGTCGCCGGGCACTTCGGGCTCTTTGTGCCACGCATTACCCTTTTTCTCTTCGGCGGAGTCTCTCAGCTTGCGACCGAGCCGCCGAGCGCAGCGGCGGAGTTTTGGATTTCTGTTGTCGGACCACTCACAAGCTTCGCGCTCGCGGCTTTTTTCTGGGAGCTGGAACCGTTACTTGCTGCGTCACAGCCACTCATCGCGCTGGCCAGCTACCTGGCCCTCCTGAACTTGGTTTTGGCAGTGTTCAACCTAATCCCGGGCTTCCCGCTGGATGGGGGGCGGATCTTTCGCGCCGCGGTTTGGCGTTTCACCAACAGTTACCACCAGGCGACAGTTTCGGCTGGAATTTCCGGCCGCTTCTTCGGGTTCCTCCTGATTTTCTATGGCGTCTGGAGGGCGTTAACAGGAAACATTATCGACGGGGTATGGATTGCCATCATCGGATGGTTCCTGGAGAGCGCGGCGGGAAGTCAATTGCAACAGGAAACACTACGACGACTTCTCGGCGGTCACAAAGTGGCCGATGCCATGCAGCGCAACTTTCCTGTTTGTGGCGGAGAAGACTCCATCGAACATCTGGCTGTCGGGATCTTGCAGCCCTTACGCTCCCGCTTCGCGATCGTGACCGAGAACGGCGTTCTGACTGGAATCGTGACCATGGCAGCCATTCGCGAGATACCGCGAGAGAAATGGCCTGCCACAACCGTTGCGCAGATCATGATTCCGTTGCAACGCATGGCCAATATCGAGCCCAATGCGCCGCTCTGGTCCGCGCTCGAGAAGATGGGACGTGACGGGGTCAATCAGCTCCCGGTGCTACAGGCGGGTGGAGTGGTCGGCGTGCTTTCACGCGACGATATCGTTCACTATCTCGGCGAAGTGCAAACGCTCTCGGCCTAAGTACGAGTGTCTCGTCTTGCAGTTCTACCCAAAGGAGAGGGCGCATGACTCCTCAAACCCGGAAATTTCCTGTTTGGCTACTTGTTCTGGCTGCGTTGCTTCTCATCGTTGGAGGACTGCTGCGCGCTGGAGTCCTGCATGTCCCTGGATACCGTGTGATTGGCACGCCAAGGGCTACGCTTCATCTCGCCACAAATGTGCCGCCGGTTGGTTTCGCAGATTTCAAGAATGGTTTCGCCTCGGTCATCGATCCTGCCTTGCCCGCAGTCGTCAACATCTCTTCGACCAAGATGGTGAAGCAGCAAAACATGCCCAACATATTCGCGGATCCATTCTTCCGGCAGTTCTTCGGCAACCAGTTTGGGCAACAGAACCAGCCGCCGCAAATGGAACGGGAGCATAGTCTCGGCTCGGGCGTGATCGTCAATCCTGATGGGTATATTTTGACCAATAACCATGTCGTTGCCGGAGCATCTGACGTCGAGATATTCACTCAGGCACAAAGCAAATACAAAGCCAAGGTCATTGGAACCGATCCACGCACCGACGTCGCAGTGCTGAAAATCGAGGGCTCGGGATTCCCTTCTCTCACGCTGGGAGATTCATCACAGTTGAAAGTAGGAGACCTGGTCTTCGCTATCGGGGATCCTTTCGGCATCGGTGAAACAGCAACCATGGGCATCGTGAGCGCCAAAGGCCGAGCTCTGGGAGGGACTGTAGAGCACTATGAGGACTTCATCCAGACCGATGCCGCTATTAACCCCGGCAATTCTGGAGGGGCGCTGATCGATATGCATGGCAACCTGATCGGGATCAACACCGCGATCCTCTCCGGAGGCGGCGGAGGAAACGAGGGGATTGGATTCGCGATTCCGATCGATATGGCGCGCAACGTGATGGATCAGATTGTCGAGCACGGCAAGGTCGTGCGCGGATATCTTGGGGTCTCGATTCAGGCCGTCAGTCCCGATATCGCGAAGCAATTCGGACTGAGCCACGGAGGGGGGGCACTGGTCAGCGATGTGACCTCCGGCAGTCCCGCGGCGAAAGCCGGCTTGCTGCGCGGCGATATTATCTTGAAATTAAACGGAGAGGATGTCTCAACCTCCAGTGGGCTGAGCCTGCGCATTTCTGAAATGGCTCCGGGCTCCGTAGCTCAACTTCAGGTGTTTCGCGATGGGCACACGCAGAATCTCGATGTTACGTTGGGGTCGTATCCAGAAAAGGGTCAGCCGCAGCAAGCGTCGCAGAGTAAGCCCGCCAATCTGAACGGTCTTCAGGTTGAGGATTTGACCCATGACCTTGCGCAACAGCTTGGTTTACCGCTGAACACCTCGGGAGTGGTTGTTTCCCAGGTAGATCCAACGAGCGCCGCGGCGGCTGCCGGAGTGCAGCGGGGAGACGTGATCCAGGAGGTCGATCGCAAGCCTGTCCATAATCTCGCCGAGTACCAGAAGGCGATATCCGGTCTGGCAAATCAGCCGGTGCTCTTGCTACTGAACCGTGGCGGCGCGACCCTCTTTGTGGTTGTGGAACCACAGGGGTGACGAGGCGGATGCTTTGATGATTCGCTGTTAATTGTGAAAGGGGGATGCACACAAGACTATACCAATCCCGAACAGCTTCTCTGGGGTTGCTTTGCGCGAAAGCGTGCCTGATAATTTCGCCCGAAGCCTAAAAACCTAAAACCTCATTTCCATCCGCTCCTCTTCGCCTGGATCTGAGAGTGGAGTTGGACGGAAAGAAATACGGATGCCCGAACGCCCGGCTGACCTGACCTACGCCCTCGATGAAAAACCCCCGTGGCCGCAGCTTCTGGCGCTGGGGTTTCAGCACGTCGCCGTGATTTGTCCCTACCTGGTCATGGTGGCTCTGGTAACGGAAGCAGCGAAATTACCACGTACGGCCGCGCAAAGTGCTATCGGCCTCGCCATGATCGCCATCGCGATGATGACCGTGTTGCAAAGCCTGCGGTGGAAATGGGTGGGTTCCGGTTATCTTTGTCCGCCGGTCGTCTCGGCCATCTATCTGCCGTCTTGCATTGCGGCAGCCACCTCTTTTGGTTTTTCAGCGGTTTGTGGAATGGTAGTCTTTGCCGGGGTGTGCGAGGTGGCAGTGGCCTTCCTCGTGAACCGGACCCGGAAGCTGTTTCCTGCCGTGGTTTCCGGTGTGGTTATCGTTGCTGTTGGGCTCGAGTTGGGGAAGATCGGCTCTGGTTTATTGCTCCAGCACGTTTCGGCACATCCGGCGCAGAGTGGGCCCTCTTTTGTAACTGCGGCATGTTCTCTTGCAACCATGGCCGGGCTCGCCATCTGGGCGACTGGATTGCCCAAGCTATTCTGCTCCTTGATAGGGATCCTGGTTGGATATGCGGCAGCGGCGGTATTTCATGTCTTTCCATCGGGTTTCGCCGCCGACTATTTCGCGGCGCGCTTTTTCGCAATTCCCAGCCTGAGCTTTCTGGCGTACCGATTCGCGCCCTCTTTTGCCATGCCTTTTGCAATCGCGGGACTTGCCTCGGGTTTGCGCGCGATCGGGGTGCTGACCACGTGCCAGCAAATGAACGATGCTGCGTGGCGCCACCCCGATATGGCAAATATCGGGGCCGGTGTGCGAGCCGACGGGCTCGGTTGTTTGTTCGGTGGCTTGTTGGGAGTACCCGGCATGAGTGCTAGCCCAAGTCTGGTGGGCGTCGAGAAGACCACGGGGGCAACGAGCCGCGTGATCGCCTGGTCGATTGCCGGCTGGCTCGTCCTTTTGTCTTGCCTGCCTAAATTTGCCGGGCTAATCATCAATATGCCGCGTCCGGTGATGGCTGCCGCGTTGGTGTTTAACGGGGCGCTCATGCTGGTCGCAGGAATACAAATCATTGCCAGCCGGCCGATCACGCTTCGCGCCACCCTGACCGTGGGATTTTCCATCCTGGCGTCTTTGACGGTGCCCATCTTTCCCGAGTTCTATAATTTTCTTCCCGCCTGGACGCATCAGTTCACGGGTTCCATCATTTCCATGGCCGTGGTGGTAGCAGTACCTCTCAACGCCCTTTTCCTGCTGGACGCATGGCATTACAAGTTGTTGCGGTTGGGAGACGATGGGGCGCCGGTGACGCCTGGATCTTTCGACATTTTCTTTAAGAAGCAGGCCAGGGAGTGGAAGATTCCTGCGGAAGATGCAGAGCGCATCCGTTCGGTCGTCGATACTGCCATTGAATATGTGACCGCGAGCGCCAATGGGCCAGTCGATCTGCAAATCGGAAGCGACGATTTCGATATCGTGGTGACGTTACGCTATATGGGTAATTTGCCCTCGCTACCGGACGCAAGTCCGAAAACGGTAATGGTGGAGGAGCAGAGTTTTGTCAACGGGCTCACCGGCTATTTATCGGGGTTGCATGCGGATAGAGTTGAACGCAGCGCGAAGGGAGAACAATGCGAGATCAAGCTCTTGTTCCGGTTGTGAGTGGTTACGGCTAAGGGGAAGCCCAAACGAGGGTGGCGGTACCAGAAGATAGGGGAAAAGGATGAGCGATCGCAGCCAATATACGCCAGGCCCGGCAAACGGGGCGCATATAGAAAAGGAAGGAGAGAAGTGGACGCTCGTTATCGTCAGGCAATTGCGCCATCCGCCGGAAAGAGTCTGGGAGGCGCTGATTGACCCAGCCCATCTGCGCGAGTGGGCTCCCTTCGACGCCGATGGGAGCCTGGGTGCAGTTGGAGCCACGGTGAAACTCACCACCGTTAACGCGCCAACGCCGCACGTAACCGAAGCAACCGTGAGGCGAGCCGAACCTCCCAGAGTGCTCGAATATAACTGGGGCGGCTTCGATATGCGATGGCAACTCGAACCCTCTGCGGGTGGCACCCGCCTGACGCTATGGCATAACATCGATCGCCGCTTCATCTCCATGGGAGCTGCGGGCTGGCACATTTGCTTTGATGTTCTGGATCACCTGCTTGCGGGAACTCCCATGGGCCGCACCGTGGGTGGCGATGCGGTGAAGTTCGCGGGCTGGAAGAGGCTGAACGCGGAATATGCGAAACAGTTTGGGCTGGAAGCACCCGGCAATTCAGCGATGGCGGATCTAAAGTAGGGAATTGGGTGGGTGAGGGCCCACCTTCCTCACCACGAACCTTCTTTACGCCCCCACCACCACAAAAGGCCGAGGGTCGCAGTATTCTGCTCTTTACTCAATGCTTCTTGCGTGGCGGTGAGGAAGGACGGTTGGTTGGAGAAATCTCGCCGCCACTCATAACGCATCAGCATGCCGTCCGCTATCCGGTAGTCAAACGTGATCGTGTTTTCCTTCAAGGCCTGCGTGATTCCGCTGAATAGTCCGCCCCGGTCTGACATGTACTCAGCCCGTGCCGCCAAAGCGACCTTTGGCGTGAACTGGTATTGAAGATAAGCTGCGCCTCCGTCGGTGTGCGAAGGCGCCGAAGATTCACCCGGCGCTGCGTTCTGCCACAGCCGCTGAATGTAATAGTCCCCCTCAAGCGCGAACGTCCATTTGGGTGATGCTTTCCATGTCGCGTAGCTGTCGAAGATGTGGGTGCGGCCATTCGGCGCCGGATTGATCGCCGTGAAACACAGACCGGGCTGAACCGGGATAGGCCCGCAATTCGTGGCTGTGGCGCGGTCCGGATGTTCCTGACCGAGATAGTAGTTCATGGTCCAGTTCACGCTGGATTTCGGTTGCGCCGTGAAACCGAACAACTCGTCCTTAAACCCGTTGGTCGCCTCGACCTGGTTGGTTCCATTCACCACCCAATAATTCACTCCGAACCGGTCAGTCAGCGGAACATTCGCGCGCACCCCCATATGGTAGAAGGGCAGGAAATTAAACCAGTAAGAACGGGAATAGTTCATTTGATCTTTGGTGTAGTTTCCCTCGATTCCAAGCGAGCTGCCCCACTTGCCGAAATCCACCGTTACTCCCTTAAGGGCCGGAAGAACGTAGGTCCCATAAGCTTGAAAGATGTTGCGATAGATTTCCGGACGCGGTTCATTGGAAGGATTGCCTTGGAGTGTGTCTGTCGCCTGCCCAAATTGCAGGTCGAGCCGGCCTCCCCAACGCCGGCCGGCACTGACATCCGGTGCATGCTCCAAAACTATGTCGGCCTGATTGAGACTGAACTCGTTGCTAAGCACGTCGTAGGCGCGAAGGAGGTTCACGCGTCCCACAGGGCTGTTGAAGTTGTATTCATAGTAGGTATCCAGCGCCAGGTTAATCGTCGTATCGCGCAGAAACTCGAGTGTGTTTCTGTCCTCGGGCTGGATCGTAGGAGGCACAAGTGTCTGACTTTCGCTTGCGGGTTTTGAAGCAGGCGGCTCTTCCAGACTTGCCCTCTCCACGAAAGCGGTTTTCAGGGCTGCCGGACTGGTGGGCATCGGTTTTACCGCCGCCGGCGCAGGCTGCAGTTGCTTCACAATAGCGGTCAGCTCTGCGACTTCGCGCTCGAGCGTCGCGACGCGCTGCTCCAGAGCCTGGTTGCTCTGCTGGCTTGGTGGGGCCTCTGCCGATGTGAATTGGCCGAATCCAGGAGCCGCGGTTGTGGAAGTCACGACGGCGATCCACATAAGAGTGATCAACCGGCGAACCGTACTTCCGCTGCAAAACAACGCCGGTCCTCGCGGGCATACTCGTTCCGTCCTGCATTGCATTCCACTCATAGTGCGTATGTCCCCCAGCTAATTGTGCACGCAATATGCGCGGATGAAGCAGTCGCGGCATGGAAACTTCTGCCTGGGCGTCTGGGAAGGAACGGAAACCGTCAGATATTCGCTGGATAAAGTTGGCTGGTTCGGAGAGACAGTTCCAAACGTAGGCGCGCACAGGTGGTCCTGGCCGGTGTAGTGCGGCGGGAAATCCGGATATGCTCGGGCCTGGATGACAATTCTGTTGCTAACTGTTCATTCCCTACTGAGTTGCCGTAAGCAAGTCAGGTGCTCTGGAGAACAAGTTCTGCGCGAATCGAACCTTAATCGGGCTACTCCTACTCCTCGCGCAACGTGGTTGCTGGGTCGGTCTTCGCGATGCGCAGCGTAGGGATGGTTGCGGCCAACAGTGTCACAATCGCAAGCACAGACGCCACACTCAAAATACTGCGCACGTCGTAGATGCCCACACCGTAAAGAGCACTACGCATCGCGCGGAGGACTCCCAGGCAAAGTAGCAGTCCGAGAACCAAACCGATTGCCGAAGAACGAATACCCGGGATCGCCACGACGGCCATTGCCTGGGGCAACGTCGATCCGAGTGCGATGCGAATGCCGATCTCCCGCGTTCTCTGGGCTACGGTGTTGGCCACCAGGGCGAAGATGCCAACGGCGCTTAACAGCAGGGCGAGTCCCGCCATGGCGCCAAGAAGAGCCACCTCCACGCGCTGTGTTACCAGAGACTCCGCAAGATGGTCGGTCATGCTGTAGAAGCCGGAGAAGGGAAGGTCCGGATCGACGCTGGCCAGGGCCTGCTGCATCTGACCGGTCAGGCCCTCGATGGGACGGGATGTGCGGACAATCCAGCTTGGCTGGAACCAGGCGTGCACCACGGCAATGAGGTGCGCATCTGCCTGCGCGGCGGGTATGTAGACGATCGGCTCGCTGCCGAGCGGATCCATGATTTGCCCGTTATGGGGCGGAAGCGTGACATCTTCAACGACTCCCACGATGATCGTCCCTTTGTCGTCCAGGGCACGTCCTACGGCATCCTGGCCCCTGAGATACTTATGAGCGAACGAACGATTGATGATGGCGACAGCCTGTGCACCTCGACGGTCCGAACTGGTGAAGGTCCTTCCGGCGAGCAAGGGAATCTCCAGGGTCGCAAAATAGGAGGGAGTCACGTACACCTCGCCAGTGACGGTCTGCTGCCCTGCCTGAGGGCCACTGCCCAATACCATGCCGTTATTCAGAGCGCGCTCATAGGGAAGCGACAGCCCGACCGCGGCACTCTGGACGCCGGGAATGCGCTCCATGGCTGCGACGCTTTCGTTCAGCAGCTTGTCAAAAGCGTCCGTATCCCGGTAGCGCGCGTCGTCGAGTGAAGCTTTCGCGGTCATCACACCTTGGGGATTGAATCCGGGCGGAAGGGTTTCCAGATGGATCAGGGTGCGGATGAGCAACCCGGCTGCAGCCAGCAACACAACAGTAAGTGCAACCTCGCCGGCGATCAATGTCTGCCGTAAGCGTAACCGCTGCACGCCGGCAGTTGCGCGGCTGGCCAGGAAGGCCCGAAGGTCGATTCGTTTCAGGGTGAGCGCAGGCAGCATGCCGAAGAGCACGCTGGTCAGGATCGATACAACGGATGTAAATGCGAGCACACGTCCATCCAAAGAAACCCCGGCGACGGGCAGGTAATCGGGAGGAAGCAGCGACAGCAGGCCGCGCAGTCCCAGAAATCCAATACCCACCCCGGCAGCACCTCCAAGAAGCGCCAGCAGGAGATTTTCCATCCACAGTTGCCGTTGCACTTGCCAGCGAGACGCGCCCAGCGCCATCCTTGTTGCGATCTCTGCAGTGCGCCGTGCCATGCGAACGACGGTAAGCCCTGCCAGATTCGCGCAGGCAATCAGCAGGATGAATCCGGCGGCAAGCATCAATGCCAGAGCCTTGGGTCGAAGCTCGGCCGTCTGGCCTTTTTGCAGCGGGACCGTGTAGAAGGAAACCTTCGCTCCTTGGTGAAAGTCCCTGGCGAAGTGCCGTGCCCGCTCAGCCCACGTGCGGTTAATCTGTGCATCAGCTTGTTGCCAGGTGGCGCCGTCTCGTAAGCGAAGAATGATCCCGTAATTTGTGCCTGCGCCTTCACCACTCCGGCTCGGCTGCAATGCAGTGTAGACATCCGCTGCGAGTGGCGTTCGGGCACCGGCCGGAAGGATCCCGACCACGGAGTAGGGTTCGCCTTTGAGGTCAATGGCTTGTCCGATCAGGCTGGGGTCACGATGGAATGTGGTGCGCCACAGATGGTTAGAAAGGATTACCGCTTTCGGACCATTCGGTCGATCCTCGTCTTCGGTGAAGCTCCTGCCCAGAACCGGACGGATGCCGAGGACTTCAAAGTAGTGGGCGGAGACGCGCCCCGCATGTACGTGCTGAACACTGCGCCCGGCTACAAGATTCATGCCCGGGGAAATGCTGCTATAGACTGCGCCCAACACCGAGGGAACATTGTCGCGCAGCAATTCCCACTGCTCTCCGTCGATGGCACTGAGGCCGTCAAAAGGTTGGGAACCCTGGACGAGCCAGAAGATGGTTCCTAGACGTTCCGGATGAGAGTAGGGAAGGCTCCTCAGCATGAGTGCGTTCACAACCGAGAAGATAGCCGCATTGGCGCCAATCGAAAGCCCGAGAGTCACGATAGCCGCTGCCGTGAAGCCCGGGTTGCGCCGCAGTTGGCGCCAGCCGTAACGCACATCCTGGAAAATGACTTCGAGCCGCGTTCCCGCACGATGATCGCGTACCGCCTGCTTGACCTGCTCGATCCCTTCGAATTCAGCCAACGCTGTTCGACGGGCTTCTTCGGCGCGAATACCGGACGCGACCTTCTCTTCGATCACCATTTCTACATATGCGCGCAACTCCATGTCCAGGCGCTGCTCGACCTTCTCTTTGCTCAGAAGATTTGTCACCAGGTGCCGCATCCGTGACAGGATCTGCATCATTACCTCTCAGGTCGTTGCCTTCAGTGCACTGGTCATGGCCAGAACGATTGTCTGCCATTGCCGGGTTTCGATTTCGAGTTGAGCCCGGCCGGCCTTGGTCAGCTGGTAGAACTTCGCTCGGCGATTGTTTTCCGAGTCACCCCAACTCGATTTCAGCCAGCCCGCTTCTTCCATGCGGTGCAACGCAGGAAACAGGGAACCCGGCTTTACGACGAACGTGCCCTGGGTGATTTGATCGATTCGCCGCGAAATCCCCAGGCCGTGAAGCTGGCCCGTGCCCAAAGCCTTCAGGATAAGCAGGTCCAGGGTACCCTGGAGGAGGTTTGTCTGGTTGGAACGCATCAGTTGTCCTATCGAATGACTGTATGAGTATGCTGCCATTCCTATAGATTGTCAATAGGAGAGTTCAGAACCAGGATTTTCATGAGCGGTTTACTTCCGGCGAAGAGCTGTGAAAACATGAACACGAAGTGCGGACGTCCAAAAATAGTATGTTGGATCAGGCTGACAACGAAGGCATCTCTCTCAAAGGCTTTACCTCTGCTTCACACGGGAACGAGTTTGCATCCTATATTTCCGCGCTGGAGAGTTTTAACCGGATCGAGCAGTTACAGGAGCTGAAGGCATTGGGCCATCAGCGAACCGGCATTGGCCCGGGAGCGCGAGTGCTCGAAGCGGGGTGTGGTTTCGGGCTGGAAACTTTGCGGTTGGCTCGCCTGGCTGATCCGGGCGGTGTTGTTACCGGGTGCGACTTGAGTTCTGACTTCTTAGCCGAAGCCCGGCGCCGAGCTGCCGCGGCTGTGCTCCCAATCGAATTCGACCAGGCACAAGTTCAGGCACTTCCATACGCAGACCAGTCGTTCGGGATCGTGTGGTCGGAAAGACTCCTGATCTATGTTTCGGACGTGCGGCAGGCGGTTTCCGAGATGCGGCGCGTTCTCCGTCCTGGCGGCTGTGTTGCGAGCATCGAGCCTGATATCAGCACCTCCACGCTCAATTTGGAAGACCGTGCGCTGGTGAGGGGCGTCATGGGACACGAAGCCGGGACCAGCGTGGCCCACGGTTGGTTACCGGGTCAACTGCGGGCGATCCTGCAGGATGTTGGATTCAAAGAGATCCAGCTTGCGACGCGTGTGGTTGTTTTTGAACCGGAATTGGCCGCGGGCTACTTTACCCAGTGCGGCCGATCTGCTGCTGCAGGCGGCGTGATCTCCGATGCCGAGCTGCATGCCTGGACCTCAGGAATTGAAACCCTTCGTAGGAACGGCAATCTTTTCGCAACGGTAGGATATTTTCTGTTCACCGCACGGGCATAGCAAGATCTCCCAGTAGAGCTCGGATTTTCAGGAAGCTGCCTCGCCAAGCTGCAGTGGAAGTCTACGAAGGCGCTTCCCCGTCGCGTCGAAGATTGCGTTCGCGACGCTGGGGGCAATCAGCGCTAATGGAGGCTCGCCGATGCCGCCCGGTGGCCGGCCGCCTTCGACCAAATGAGTCTCGAGCTGCGGCGCGTCCGGAATTCGCAACACTTGATAACTGTCGAAATTCTGCTCCTGGATCATGCCGTTCTTCACGGTGATGCGTTCTTTGAGAGCGGCGCTCAAGCCCATAAGGATCGCTCCCTCAATCTGCGCGCGAATGCCGTTGCTATTGATGACTCGCCCGGGGTCGACGACGGTTACAACGCGGTCGACTTTGAGGTGTCCGTCTTTTACAGTGACCTCCGTGACTTGGGCCAGGTAAGTCGTCTTCGAAAAAAAGCATGAGATACCTCGACCCCGATGCGGGCCGAGCGGCCTCCCCCAATCCGCTTTCTCTGTAACCAGATCGAGCATCTGCATCATGCGAACCGGATCGGCAAGCTTTCCATCGAAGTTCGATCTTGGCGGACCGGGGCGGGCTGCCGCAGTTTCCAGCAGCCCGCGTCGAAAACGAAACGGATCCTCGCCTGCCAGGTGAGCCAGCTCGTCCACGAAGCTCTCGACAGCGAAGACATTGAACGATATCTCGACACCGCGCCAGGCTCCCCGGGTCGCTCCGCTGTCGACAGGCACGTATGACATGCGGAAGTATTGAGCTGGGTAGGGCTGATCCACGGCGCCGCCCAGTTCAAAGAGCTGCGCCTGGTTTGGGTTCCCCTGGCCGATGATGGTCGTATTCGCCAGGCGGTCGGTCCAGGCGATCAGGTTGCCTTGCCCGTCGATCCCTCCGCGAAGGTGGTGCATGCCGGCAGGCCGGTAACGGTCGTGGGTAAAATCATCTTCGCGCGTCCATACCAGCTGGACGGGACGCTGGATGCGACGGGCGATCTCGAGTGCCTGGTGGTCATACGATACGCCAAAGCGCCGCCCGAGGCCTCCACCCATAAAAGTCACATGGACGGTTACATCGCGTTTGTCTAAACCGAGCAGCCGGGCCGCGGATTCCTGAAGTCCTCCGCCGGCTTGCGTCGGCGACCAGATTTCACAGCGGCCGCCTACGAAGCGAATCGTAGTGTTCATCGGCTCCATGGTCGCGTGAGCCAGGTACGGAAACTCGTAGATGCACTCGATGCGCCTGGCGGCCGGAACCGTGTCAGGATTGACGTTGCAGTTGGTTGAGTTCCAGAACTCCCGGGCATCCAGCCCGGCGCGTATCTGTGTGGTGAGAGACTCCGTGGACTCGTCGCGATACTGTCCCGCTTGCCACTCGGCTGCTAGCGCCCTGCGCCCTTCGATGGCCGCCCAAGTATTGGAAGCAACCACGGCGACTTCGCGCGTGTTTTTATTGGCAGAATGCGGGTCGCTCGGAATCTCGAAAACCTCGAGCACGCCCGGCACAGCTTTCGCCTTTGTAGCATTGAAACGGAGCAGATCGCCACGAAAGTAGGGACATTGGGCAACGACGGCGTAGAGCATTCCGGGAAGGCGAACGTCGAGTCCGAACCTGGCTGCTCCATTCACCTTGCCGGGAATGTCCCGGTGAGCGATGGAACGGCCCAGAAGAGTGAAATCCTTTTCGGCCTTGAGTGGAACCGTGCTGGCATCGGGAAGAGGGAGGCGGCGCGCATCCGCAACCAGCTCATCGTATGGGAGAGCGCGGCCCGAAGGAATGTGTGTGACTTGGCTGTTGCGGGCGCGGCACTCAGCCGCTGAGACATCCCACCTCTTGGCTGCGGCGGCAATCATCACTTCGCGCACCTGGGCTCCGGCTTGCCGCAGAGGTTTGTATCCCTCCCAGACAGATCCGCTGCCTCCGGTTCCGTCGGCGTTATCTGCCTGGACAACCGAGATCTTCGAGAAATCGATCTCGGCTTCTTCGGCGAGGATCATGGGCAGTGAGGTAAAGACGCCTTGGCCCATTTCGGATTTGTTCAGAACCAGCTCTATTGCTCCATCCGGATAAATGTGAACCCAGGCGTTGAAGGGATCTTTGCGATTGTCAGAAGAGAAAAGATGTAGACGGTCATGAAGTGTAAGACCTACTACCAGGGCCCCGGCGGTCGCCGCGGCAGTTGTGAGGAAAGTCCGTCGCGAGATCCCGGTAGTCTCTTTGTTCGGAGCCAGGCTCGGATTAGGGCTCATGAATGAGTCAACTCCGCAGCCCGGTGAATTGCTTTGCGGATGCGGAAATAGGTGGCGCATCGGCAGATGTTGCCGGCCATGGCGGTGTCGATGTCCGAATCGGCCGGCTCAGTATTTTGCGCCAGAAGCGCAGCGGCGGACATGATCTGTCCCGGCTGGCAGTACCCACACTGTGGAACCTGTTCGACGATCCATGCTTCCTGCACCGGATGAAGGTTATGTGTGCCGAGCCCTTCGATGGTAACGATGCGCTTTCCCACCGCGGTTGCCACCGGTGTCTGACACGAACGCGCCGCCCGCCCATCGATGTGCACGGTACAAGCGCCGCAGAGCCCGATACCGCAACCATACTTAGTGCCGGTCATATTGAGCAGGTCGCGAAGAACCCAAAGCAGGGGCATCTCCGCCACGGCTTCAACAGTCTCTTGCTGCCCATTGATTTCGAGTGTGAACTGAGCCATCGCCGGCTGCATAAACCAAGAGTCGGCGCAATCCACCTCTAACGCCAGCCAGATGCAGGGAGCTGTCCCAGGCTCGCAGGGAAATCGGTCTGAGATGCAGCCAAGATGATGGAGACCCCCGCATGCCCGGGTCGCCGGCCGCGAAGCTTGCTGGGGTGGATTCATGCGGGGGAGCGGCGCTTCAGCGCTGCGTATACGCTGCCGCTTGCCAACACGCGCTTTAGCGCTGGCCACCTCTCGCGTCCGCGCCGTTTCTACGCCGAGCCCTGCCGAAACACCGATGACTAGAATTCTCTTTCCGTGCAGATCGACACCAGATAAAACATCGTCAGTGGTCGAGGTTGCGCCAAATGTCATTACTGTTTTCCGCCAATGTTCACGCCCTGGATGAGTCGGACGGCACAGATTGACCCATGGCGGCGGTTCCGGTTAAAACGGAGATTGCCTCCATAAGTATCCGATAAACGGAGACTATCTCCGTTTGCAAAAAATCCTGTGCCCTCTCGCCGCCCAAAATCGCCGCCGCGAAAACCGCGCTCCGACGCGCTCCGCAATCGCGAGCGGATCCTCAAGGTCGCTAAGAGCGCCTTTACCCGCTCCGGAGCAAACGTCAGCATGGACGAAATCGCCAAGCAGGCCCGGATCGGCGCCGGAACGCTCTATCGTCATTTCCCAACTCGAGAAGCGCTGCTAGAGGCTGTTTACCGCACCGAAGTAGAGACACTGGCGACAGCCGAACGCAAGTTTGCCGCGGCCATGCTTCCGGTAGAAGCCCTGCGTTCCTGGATGCTGCTGTTTGTGGACTACATCGCGGCGAAGCACCTCATCGCGCCCGCTCTCAACACGATCGTTGGAGGGCCTTCCAGTTTATTTCAAGCCACTGCTGCCCAGATCACTCGTGCGATCCAGGCATTGGTAGGAAGAGCCATTGCCAGCGGGGACATACGTCCGGACCTCGATCCGCTCGACCTGCTCCGCGCTCTCATAGGCGTTTCGAATGTGGCAACCGGGCCGGGTTGGGAGCAGAGTGCGAGGAGGCTGGTGGACATTCTCATCCTAGGTTCGCGACCTATGGCGTAGACAGCTTCCACGAACAGGGTGATGTAACAGAAAGAGAAGCCGAGTCGTCAACTCCGGCAAGTCAATGCGTTTGCATTGCTCGCTCTGGTACCAAGGGAAAGGTCAACACAAATTCCGTGCCCCGCTCATCGGGCGATGTTCGGCTCGAAGCCACAATTGTTCCGTCGTGCTTTTCTATAATGTTCTGCGAAATCCAGAGGCCTAATCCGGTTCCTGTGCCTTGTTTTGTCGTGTAGAAAGGCTCAAAAATCTTTGGCAGGGTAGAGGCATCGATGCCAGGCCCGTTGTCAGCGACAACGAGAACTGCCTTATCGTTTGTCTTGCGGGTAGAAATTGTAATGATCCCGCCCGGCCCCGCAGCTTCCATCGCATTTACGACAAGATTCGAAATGACCTGGCGTATTTCCCCCTTGATACCTCGAATAGGCAGATTTTCGGAGAGGTCCAGCTTGAATGAGACCTGTTGCTCATTCTGCCGCTTCTGGTATAGATCCAGGGTATCGATGACGCTTTGTGAGAGATCGAGGTTGGTGGGGGCCCGCAATTCGCGGTAAAAGCCAAGGGTCTGACGTGTGATGTGCGCCAGCCGCGAGATTTCACCCAATGCTGTCGCTGCAATCTCGCGGATCCGGGGACTGGCATCGGGCGATATCTCCAGCAGGTAAATTAAGTTCGTCAAAGCTTCGAGAGGATTGTTTACTTCGTGTGCGATGGCTGCAGCCATTCTCCCCGCCGTCGCCAATTTTTCCGATTGGATCAAGGCCGACCGCGCCGCTTGTTCTGTCGCCAGAAGCATGCAGTTCTGCAGGGCCAGAGAGGTGCGGTTCGCGATGTCTGTGGCTAAAATTTGATCGCTGGGTGAGTACTCCCGCTCGTCATCGAGGAAAAAACCGATTGCTCCGAACCCTCGGTTCCCGGTGAAGAGCGATGCAACCATCGAACGGGTATCAATCATTCTGGGCGTTCGCTGTGCAGCCTGTGCGATCATGACTTGCCGGCGCGGATCATCTTCGGTGAGAGGAGTCGACCAATACGGCTGATCCCGGCCTGGGAAGCCTCTCAACATGAGGATGCAGTGATCGGCGAAGTGCGGAATGACTGCATTGCAGATGCTTTCGCAGGTTTCCGGCAAAGACAGCGACGCGCTGAGTTGTGGCCCGAATCCTGCCAGAAACCGGAGCGACTCTTCCGCCTCCGTAGTTTGCAGCAATCGCTTCACAACCGCGATCAACTCCGGTGGGTGCACCGGTTGGGCGATGTAGGCATCCGCTCCTCCAGAAAGGCCCGATGCCCTCAGACTGGGATTGCTGAAGCTGGCGGAAACCTGCAAGATGGGAAGGAACGGATAGTGCTGTTTTATTTGGCGCGTGAGTTCGTAACCGTTGATGTCAGGAAGTTTGACATCCACCACCGCAAGGGAGGGACCGCTTTCTAACAGTCGCAGAGCTTCGCGGCCTGAACCCGCCTCAAGAACACTATAGCCTTCGGTTTCAAGAATCCGTCGCATGGCATAGCGCTGCTCTATGGTGTCGTCCACATAGAGGACCGGTTGTTTACGATGATGGATCAAGGAGCGCCGCCCCTCTGATGAAGATCACATAAGCCCAGATTCATCAAAGCGCGCTCGAGTGCAACACGGTTGTCTTCCGCATCTCCATTCTCCTTGTTGATGTAGCTGAGCTCGTGACGCTCGATGAAGGCCTTCTCCTCGGGCGTCAGCACCTTTGAGCTGATCAGGACGATGGGCGTCTGTGACGTTTCAGGATTGGAGCGAAGCTCCTCGGCAAATGCCAGGCCGTTCTCTTCCGGCATAACAATGTCCAGGAAAATTACAGCAGGGCGGGAGGCAGCGACGCTACGCCTTGCTTCGACAACCGAAGCGGCTTCCATCAACCTGGCAGAAGTGAGGGTCACCAGATTACGACGCAAAATGTAGCGCGCGACCTCATCATCATCAACGATGAGAATCGTCCACTCAGGTTCGGTCGTCCTGGCGCTATCTGCTGAAGGGGCAATCGCTTTTGGGATCTCAACGTAGAAGACCGAGCCTTCCCCGAGAGTTGACTCACACCAGGTATTTCCTCCCAGGAGCGTAGCGAGTTGCCGTGAGAGAGGTAAACCCAAACCGCTGCCCTTATGGCGGGGGCGGAGGTCGGTGTCTACCTGTCCCCACTCCTGCCAGACGAGCACTTTGTTCTCTTCGGCGATTCCGATACCGGTATCTTTCACTGAGAAACGAACACCATGGGCGCCGCTGAGTTCTGCGCTCACCCGGACGTTTCCGCGGTCGGTAAACTTCAACGCGTTGGAAATATAGTTGCGGAGTATTTGAGCGAGCTTGCCTTCATCGGTGAAAAGCCGCGTATCCAGCAGCGTGTCGTCAAATAACAGCTGCACGTTTTCGTTGCTCGCCAGCGGCCTAAACATACCGCGAAGAGCGGAGAAGACCTCCTTGACAGTAAACTCGCTCAACTTGACGGTAACTTTACCGGCCTCAATTTTTGCCAGGTCGAGCAGATCGTTCACCATCTCCGTCAGATTGAGTGCCGACCTCTGAATGAACAGAACCTGCTTTTCCTGTTCAGGGGTGAGTTCGCCATCTATACGGCGTATCAGCAAGCCGGCCAGGGACACGATCGAATTGAGGGGAGTGCGCAATTCGTGCGTGATTCCGGAGATGAAACGAGTCTTCATTTCGGAAGCCTGCTGTAGCTCGAGAGCGCGATCCTCAAGCTCCGAATAGAGAACCATAACGCCTCGATTGGTCTCGTCCAGTTCGCGCCCGAGCTGAGAAACCTCGCGCTCGCGTTCCCGAAGATCATTCAAGAGCCGTATGATTTCGTGATCCTGAGAGCGAGCTGCGAGCGGAATGTCCTGTAATGAAATGGAAGCAATTCGCTTGGCAACCGAGGTGGCCGCGGGAGGCTCGGCGCCTTTGGGAAGCAATTTCGTCAGAGTGACGATTGTTCCTTTTTCAGAAGTATCGATCTGAAGGTCATCCATGAGGCGTCGCGAGCCGGCGATACCGAGTCCCATCCCGGAGGAAGACACGTAAGTGCCATCCCAAACTTTTCCAAAGTCCGAAATACCCTTCCCGGTATCGGCAACCACAACGCGGAAAGCGGGGCTCGAATGTGTGTCGAAGTGAAATCCGACCGTTCCTCCACGGGCATATTCGTATGCGTTCCTCGCAATTTCCGAGACCGCCGTAGCAATGCGAGTTTGGTCCTGAGTCTCAAAGCCAAGCACTTCCGCAATCTGCTTTGCTCGCAGCCTGGCGAGCAGAAAGTCAGTCTCGGACGAGAGGCTCACCGTTAGCAGCCGTGAACTGTTGGTCTTAGCCAAGGCGATTCACCAGAATCGTGGCGTCATCCCGGCCACGCAGTTGTTCGGAATAGATCAAAGGGGCTACGACGAAGGGGGGTTGCGACAGAAGAGAAGCCGGCAATCCCAGTCTGGAGTGGGTCGTGAGACCGTCGGATTGCATCAGCAAGAGGTCTCCTGGCTCATACGAATATTCGAACTCCTGGACCCGGCGCATCTGATGTCCCAGGGTGCCGTTATGTGAAACCATGCTCTGCGTCCGCGTAGCGTTGCTTATAACGCAGCTAATGTTTCCAATGCCTGCAAACTGAACGCGCTGTCGAGCAGAGTCAACGTGTGCAATGGCCGCTGCCGCTCCCCGGGTTGCTCGCAAGGCTGAATGCATTTTCTCGAGAACAGCACCAGGAGCGAACCCTTGCGACTTATGAAATATCTCAACAGCTATCCGCGAGGCGTCCGCGGCAAACATGCCGTGTCCCAGGCCGTCGGCCACCAGAAACGTAGTTCCATCGTCGGAGACGTCCCAGGAATCGCCGCTCAGGGCTTCTCCGTCAATCGCGGAGCAGATCATGGAAATTTCCGGATATGGTTTACGTTCCACCATGCGGGCCGTGATAACCGTGGAGCGATTTGGCAGCGAATAGGCTCCGAAGCGGGTGGCAAACCGGCGAATCGCTCCCAGTCCCAGCCCGGGTGTGGAACCGGTGCTGAACCCATCGGCCAGGCAGCGCTCCACATTCACCATTCCTTTGCCGTGGTCCACAGCGCTGATATCAAGAGCGCCTACGACTGCCAGGTAGCTGATATAAAGATGACCACCCCCAGCATGCTGCAATAGATTGTTAGCCAGCTCGACCATCACCACG
>DATJNV010000069.1:0-3234 GCA_035507705.1 Acidobacteriaceae bacterium | reverse complement strand
CCAGCGGCGACAAGCCCGAGTTCAGGCTGATCCCAGAGAGTTTCGCATTCTCAGAGATCAGGAATGGAAGCCCAGTTCCCTTCTCCCGCCGCACGTCTAGATTGATAAAAATCACTTGACACACACGCGTAAGCAGCATGAACGCCTGACAACTGAGAACGGGCGATTATCCGGGGCCAGCAAAAACGTAATCCGCTAAATCTCATCCCGGGATACTGGCCAACTCTTCAGTATCATCCTTGGCGAAGCCCTAAGCCGCAAAACAGCCTTTGCTAGAAGTCCCTTCATTTGCGGCGGACCGACGACACTCAACTATCCGAGATGGCGACGACACGGCAAAGTGGATTGTAAAAGCCTGTCCCGTTTGTCGTTATCTATATGGGAGAAGGCAGTACTGGAGTGTCATTGAGAACGTCTGTTCCGGCTACACGGGAAACGCTTCGATCACTGCGAACTGAGCGTCGGTTGGAAACGTTTTGTGAAGTCGAAATCCGGTGCTCGCCAGCAGCTGGCGATATTCGTCCGTTGACCGTTCGCGCCCTCCCCACAGAATGAGCATAACTATGTCAATGAATTTGCCAATCGAGGGCTCGTTCTCGGCGAGTACGTCCCACTCCACAAGTAGCAAGACACCATCGTCCAGAATCGTCTTGCGGCAATTGCCAAGAATCATGCGCGCCTGCTCGTCGTCCCAGTCGTGGATCACGTTCTTCATGAGGTAAGCTTTGCCGCCTGCTGGAATCCGCTCGAAAAAGTTGCAGGGCTCCATGGAAGCGCGTTCCTTGAGATCGCCGCCCAGGTATCCTCGCTCGCGCGCGCGACTGAGCACATGCTCCTGATCCGCAAGCACGCCACGCAAGCCGGGGTGTGTGCGAAGAATGTGCGAGAGCAGGATCCCGTTGCCACCACCCACATCCATTACGCTGCCCCACCTTCCAAAGTCGTAGGCAGATGCAATCGCCGGGGCAACCAGCTCCGACATCGTGGTCATAGCATCGTCAAAGAGCCGCGCCTGCTCGGGATCCTGGCGAAGATGCTCAAATCCATCGGTGCCCGAAAGGACGCTGCGAGACGCCTCACCGGTCTCAACACTGTGCAGAATCTTGCCAAAGCAGGGATAGTGGAAGTCACTTCCCCAAAAAAGCAGCAATGGGCGCACGGAGCCTGGCGCGTCCGCTTTCAGGAATTTCGAAACCTCATTGTTTTTGAAGCGGCGCGTCCCATTCTCTTCGAAGATTCCCTGACTCGCCAGCAAGCGAAGAATGCGGTACAACGCATCTCCATTCACCCTCAATTCCTTGGCCAGATCCAGCGCGCAACGCCAGTCCTGGTCGAGGCGATCCGCAATGCCCAGCTTGGCCGCGGCATAGAGAGCTTGGTGAAGGATTAGTCCATCTCTGGCGCGCAACAGAACTGCGCGGGAAGGATCGGTATTCATCTCTTGCCTCATGAGTTCTCCCTGGTTTAAACCAACCGCTGCCTGCAATGCGGAACCTCGGCACGGAGCCGGCGACTATGGTTACGATTCGCTCGGAAGTTGCGCGGGCTCCATCGGAAAATGCTTCTCCGGTTCGGCTCCAAATTCATACGGTCCCAGCCGGGTAAGCAGAATCAATACCAGAATCATTGCCCCGCAGTAACCGGTAAGCGGCACGGCATAAGAATGAAAGCGATCGTATCCGGCGCCCATCAGCGTCACACCCGCGGCTCCTGCAATCATGAACGCTGCAAAGGCGTGTCCGTAAGCAGTGCCAAAGGCGCGCAGGCCGAAGTACCGGCTGATCATGTAACCCATGGTCTCCACCTCTGCTCCCATCCCCAGGCCCACCAGAAACGCCGCAGCGAAAGCTATGTTCCCTCTGCTCCCCGCGGCCAATATTCCCATCCCAAGAGCGGCCGCGCAGTAGAAGAGCATTGCAACCCGCGGAGCGAAGACATGATCCAGAAGGATTCCGGAACCGAGCCGCCCAACCATCACTGCGGCTCCCACCAGCGATGTCACCAAAGCGGCGCGTTCTGCGCTGATTCCTCGGTCTGTAAATATTGAGAAGATGTGCAGGACAGCCCCATGCACGCTTAATCCAGCCAGCGAAAAGATGCAGATCATGATCCAGAACGTCTTGCTATGCCAGACCTCTTGCCAACTCAAACCGGTCTTGTCCGCTCTTGGCGCGCGTAGGGCCGGAGTCGCCTGATCTCCATCCGGTCGTAGCCCGCGCTCCTTCGGGTCGTTCTTGAGCAGCGCCGCCGTGATGGGAAGCGGCGCCAGCAGAGTAGCGCCTCCGAAGATGGCAAACATCGTGCGCCAACCGAATTGGGCGCTCAGCCGCTCTGCAACAATTGGAACCAAAACGGCTCCAACTCCAATGCCCATCATCGCCAACCCCAGCGCGAGACCCCGGCGCCGGTCAAACCAGTGGGAAATCACAACCCCTGGAGAAACCGGCGACGGTCCACTGGCCATTGCCGCCCCCAGTATCGTGAACAGAAGATAAAGCTGCCACAGGCCCGTGCCCACCAATAAGGCGGAACATAAGGCCAGCCCATATACGAGCGTGGAGACGACAATCACGCGCTTGGCCCCAAAACGGTCAATGAGTATGCCCGTGCCGGGAAGCCATAGTGCCCCCACCGTATTGAACAGGGAAAAGGCAAAAGACACGGCGGCACGGCCGGCATGGAAATCTGCCGTCAGCGATTTGAAAAATACGCTGAAGGAAAACACCATCAGAGGCGCGCCGACGAAAAGTCCGAGAGCGCAAACGAAGACAATGAGCCACCCATAAAAGAGGCGAAAGCGCTTCTTCATTCCTGGCACTCCACCTGCGATGAAGGGAGTTGTGACTTGAACGCACTGGCTCGTTGGGGATGCTGCGGGTCAATGCAGTGGGCACATTCTATGAGGTCATCTTCCGCAGAGTCAAGGAGATAATTCCTCTTCCAGGCTTTCTCAATCTGAGGTTTGCGTCCCCCTGCGCAAAGGGTGGCTGATGGATTCTTCCAACGGATTTTACTTTGAAGTCGGCTTCGTCCAGTGATCCGTGCCCCGTCACGTTGACGGAAAACGGGCTATGGGCGAAAGTGCCGCCCGGATTGGGCCGGTGGTCCGAATGGTTAGCGGGCCAGAGTCCGCCACCCGCATGCGGTGAGCGCGTATATCAGGACAGACGATCGGACACGGCCGCAGCTAGCTCAATCAAGATTGGCGCGTGATCGGAGGGCTCCTCCTCGGCT
>DATJNV010000068.1:0-59806 GCA_035507705.1 Acidobacteriaceae bacterium | reverse complement strand
CCTGCGACCCGCTGATCCAGGCGTCCGGCGAAAAGCGTCGCAGAAAGCGACTCACCTTTGCCACGAACATTATTGCGTGTGTATTGGAACGTTCCTCTGGGCCCGTACTACGTGGTCTCGCTGGTAGTGAAGTTCGAAGGCAGTCCCACCGGCGGTAATCCTGGAAGCGCGACTGTACCACTGGGAATGCTGCCGCCTCGATTGATGACCTCGAACCCAAACCCGTAAGTCAACGAGTTTCTCTTAGCCTCATGCACTTTCACCAGCACATCCTCGGTAGTCTGAGTCGTGATCTGGCGCCTGGGATCTACTTCCGCCCAGTCGAAGACGCCGGTGTGACTATAAAGCTTGCTCTCCGCGGTCAGCAGGTCACCTTCCGTCATTGGTTTATTGGGAACAATCATGGATACGTCCCGATTGATAAGCCGCTGTTGGGTACGAACCCGGCCCAGGGTTACCACATCGTGAGTATGAACCTGCGGGCCCTCATAGATGTGATAGACGACATTGATCAGATGAGGGTCTTCTTTCGAGACGACGGTTGCCGTTTGACGAAAGCTCGATGTCAGGTACCCGGCCTGTAAATAATGGGCGACGATGCTGGCGCGGTCGGCCTCGACCAGTTTTTGCGAATAGGGTTTTCCCGCCGCGAGCTTCAGTCCGTTAGGAGCAAACCTGGATTCCGGGAACGTGTCGGCCCCTTCGATTTTCAGCGAGCTGACAATATCCCGGGGGCCTTCCACCACGTGGAACTCCACCGCGATATTGCCATTTGTCCTCTTCACCGAAGAGGTAACCTGCACGCTGCTGAATCCCTCCGATTGGTAGAGCGCGGTCAGATTCTTGGTGCTGGTGCGCACCAGCTGCTCACTGTAAGCGCCAGGCGAGAATAGATGCGCCTTCTTCACCGTGACCAGGTCCGTCAACTGCGGCGTCTTGATTTTTTGATTGCCGGCCACACTCACATCCGTGACCTTGTGCTTCTTTCCCTTCGTGATGGTGTAGACGATGGTGTCAACCGCATCCTGACTATGAAATTGCGAATCGACGCTGACGTCGAAAAACCCCTTCTTCTGAAAATAGGAAACCAGCGCCTGGCGTCCTTCCTGTACCAGCTCCGGATCTACGCCGACCCCCTGATAGACAGGCAGCAGAGACTTGCGTGTCCAGCTCCAAAGGTGCGCTCCCTTCACCTGCACATGAACGGTGGGTCCCGGCGTTACGTCATAGTGAACATCGGCGCGGTTCGTCTCTGCAGAATACTGCGCGCCCGCAAGCTTCACCTGCGCGTCCAGCTTTCCCTTTTTCTCCAACCCCTTCTGCAAATACTGCTGCGCGCGGTCCAAAGTCGAGCGGCGATATTTCTTTCCCGGGCGGATGGCCGCTCCGTGCAGCCGGGCCTTGAGGCCCTGCAGACTCCTGGCCATCTGCGCCGACTGTTGGGCCGTCGTATCGGCAATATTGACGGTGCCGAAATTGGCCCGCCGGTTCAGGCTTACCTGGAATTGCACATTGGCGAGCCTGTGTACCGAATCCACGCTAAGATGGGGACGGACCTCGGCCTCAAAGTAGCCTTGCTGCTGAAAGTAGCGAACCAGCGCTTCGGCATCCCGCTGCACCTCGCCCGCGTTGTAAGGAGCCTGGGGGGGATAGTTCGTGACTTGCACCAGCTTCGAATACGGAAATCTCTCCGCTCCGGGAAACTCGAAAATGCCGAACCAAAACGCTGGTTCGGCAACCAGCAGCACGCGTACTCCTTTGGCTTCCGGTTCGACCTGGAGCTGAACCTCGTCGAAGTGGCCTTCACTCTTCAGAGCGGAGATGCTCTGATCGATCTTGTCCCGAGAGAACGGCTCTCCTGCACGCTGCGGCAGTGAGGAAACCAGTTTGCTTGTGTCCAGGTCCGGACGTCCCGCGATCTCCACCGAGACAACGGATTGTCCCTCGTAGGAGTTCAGTATGGTCTGGCTCTGGGGAGCAGTCTTGGGAAGTTGCGATGGCGCAGAGGGGTTTTGCGCCGGCAAGCCTGTCGAGAACACTAACAGTAACGCCGCCAAAACAGCGTGCAGAAAGCATGGGGACTTGGAATGAGCCGTAACCCCAGGGTGCTTAGATAACAGCTCGCTCCACACCATTTAGCACTTAGATGCAGGAAGAGAGCGGCGGTTTGTCAATCTACGATGCAGCCGGGGGAACGATCTCAGGCTTCAGCACCCCGGCCTCCCGGAGCTTTTTTTCCTGCACGGCAGCTTCGATTTCACTGTTGATTTCGCCCCCGACCAACAGCATGAACCCGCTGTAATAGAACCATGTCAGCAGAATGATCACTGTTCCCAGGGAACCGTAGGTGGCGGAATAATTGTTGAAGTAATGAACGTAGATACGAAAGGCAAGTGAGGCGACCAGCCAGCCCAGCATTCCGACCGCAGCTCCGGGTGTGAGCCACCGCCACTGGCTTACCTTAACGTCCGGCCCAAAATAGTAAATAAGTGCGAACAAAAAAGACAGCAAGGCGGTCGCGCAAACCCAGCCCAGAGTTCTGATAGAGTTGGCCGTCACGACGGCGAGAATGTGGTGAGCGATGTGGATCCTCGCCAGGCGCGCAAAGAAATCAGCCATCAGTAGAGAGCTCAGCATGACCGTGACAACAATCGAGAGCATGAACGTTATGCCGATCGCTGACAGCCGTGCCCGCCAGTAAGGCCGGGTCTCTCTGATTCGGTACACCACGTTGAGACTGTCCTGAATCGCAACGAAGCCTACGGAGGCAGACCACAAGGCGGCAACCATGCCGAACGTCAGTTTGCCGCTGCTGGCTGCGGCCGTGGTTTGATTGAACGCTTCGAGCACTGTCCCCAGTGCGGACGGTGGAACCACGATCGAAAGGTACTGCAGAAGATTCTGGTAGATGTGGACAGCCGACCGAGCCGCCAAGCCCAGGACCGTGCACGCGGTCAGCAATGTGGGAAACAGCGCGAAGATGAAGTAGAAGCCGAGCTCAGCAGAGCGGCCCAAAAGATTGTCGGCAAAGATGGCGTTCCAGGTATTTTTGGCGATGACGCGCGGAGGCACCCCTTCGAGATTCCACAAAGACTTCAAAGGAGAGCGGGAAACATAGCTCCATACCTGCTGGCGAAAACTGCGCGAGGCTTCGTGAGACCCGCCTTCCAACGGATCCATAGGCCGCATTTTGAAGGCGTTCGCCACCAGAACAACTCCACCGCGAGATTCGGAATGAGACATGCAGCGACGAACGGGGCCCGGTGACTACAGAGATAGAGTCCGGCGGCCATTGTGTTGCTTGCCTTCCTGCAACCGCGAACATACTTGTTCATCGCACTTCACAATCCCGAAGGGTCTGGAAGGGAAACCCGCTCCAGCGGTTTGCCGATCAAGTACACCGGCGGAAGCCACCTGCCCTGCCCGTACCCTGCTGCCCATTCATATTGCGGAAAGCTGGTGGTGAGCGCCAAAAGTTCTTGCGGTGTGCGCGTGCGAAAACACGAGACGACTCCATCCCAAAAAAGCACAAATGGAATCAGCGGCAACAGGTATGTCAGCAGAATTCGTGACCAGCGGAAGGGCCGCATGAACGGCGTAAGGCACCACGCAAAAACGGGCATCAACGATACGACAAGCAACGCCCGACAGTTGCGCGCGGTAACTTCCGCCGTCGCGAAGCCATCGCCACGACGTACTGCATCCGCCAGCACGGAGCGCGCAGTGTCATCGGCGAAGTGATGAAAGGAGGAGAAGACTGTGCGGAAGCCTCGCAGCGATGGCGGAACACGGGCGGCATCCACGGAAGCGTCGACACAACAGATCGATCGCTCGCCGCTAAGCCGGGCAGGAAGCGCGTGGCTGGGGAATTTGTCAGTGAGCAATACAGTAAGGGGAGCATGCGCATTGAGCGCGGCGCGCCAACTCGGGCTCAACCATGGGCCACCACCGCCGGAGCAGAGGTCGACAACCCGCTCGGCATTGCAGTCCCCGATCGCGCGAAAAAAGTCCGCCTGCACCGAGCGATAGATATCGCTGCGGCTGATGATGGTTTCGAGAAAATCGGTGGCGCCGTGCCTTACCGCTTGCGGGCACCACGCCTGATCGAGAATTTCAAATAGGTGGAGACGCCGCAAACGTCTATTGCCAGTCTCTCCACAGAGCCATGGCCCCGAGCAGACCTTCCTCGTTGGAGATGATCTTGATTTCGGGCCCGTGCTTCACAGTCACTTTTTTCGCATTGCCGCCGCCGATATACAGTGTGTCCCAATTGAACGTCGCAGCGGTTTGTTCGATAGCGCGCTTTAACACCTTGTTCCAGCGCTTGGTGCCCAGCTTTTGCATCCCGCGCCTGCCAAGGTACGTTTCATAGGTTTTCTTGCGCCAGGGGTGATGGCCCAACTCCAATCCAGGACACAAGACTCCTTCGGTGAACAGAGCGGAGCCCATGCCGGTGCCCAGTGTGATGACCAGTTCCACTCCCTTGCTCTGCACCACGCCGTACCCCTGCACAGCACAATCATTGGCCATGCGGACCGGCTTGCCCCAACGCTTTTCCAGGGTCTTCGCCAAGGGGAAACCAACCCATGTAGGGTCGAGGTTGGCGGCGGTGAGGGTCTTCCCCTCTTTGATCACTCCCGGAAATCCAACCGAGACCCGGTCAAAGAGTGGAACACCAACTTTGAGCTCATCCAGTGCGGCAATGATTGCCGCCGGTGTTGCCGGCTCAGGTGTGGGAACGCGCAACCGGTCGGAAAGCGGTTTGCCCGCCGGATTGAGCGCCTGTATCTTCACGCCGGTGCCACCGATATCAATCGCCAGCGTGATTGGACCTTCTGCGTCGCCCGTACGGGGCATTGATTCCACAGCCTTGCGTGCCATAGACCTCCAGAGCCCTAATGAACCATCAGAAGGGATGCCCAATAGACAGATGCCAGGGCGGATCCAATAGTTCCGATTTTGTCTGCAAACCGTTCCTTATTCTACTAGTTACCGCACGACATGCACTGCTGGAGGTGCCGTTTTTCACAACCCTTTCTTACTTGGTCAAGGCTCCTTTCCCACTCTTGGACGTTTTGCCGGCCAGCTCGGGCTTTTTGCCACCCAGCCGGAAACCCGCCTCCTCCCCTTGTTCGGAGGCATCTTCTACCCTTTCCTCGATGACAGACAGAGAAAGGGAGCGGCGGGATTTCAATCCCAGAGCCTCAGGATCTGCAAGGCGCAGCAAATCCGGCAATTGCGCCCACCACAGCATCTGCTGATGCAACTCTTTGTTGAAGTACCACTCTCCCGCGGTCTCATGCACTTCCATGAGCCACCGTGCGTCGTCGTCTTTCCAGATGTCCGCAGGAAAGCCGGCAAACATTTCATCCGCCTTGGTTGGCTTGACAGGAGTCAGCATCTGGACCAGGAAAAGCATCCGGACCCTAGCGGCAGCACGCCATCCGTCCTCGCTGAAGTCACCGCCTCCTGAAAATGCCCGGGCGAGCGGCTCCCGCAGCCTCAGCCGATCGAACAACGCCATAGAGGTAGATGGAACGGAACCGGCCATTGCGTCAATGACGACGTATGCCAGCGCCGGACCCCAGACGGCAATCGGGTGAAGCAGAGAATTGCTGCCGGGCAAGACCAGCCTGGCTTCGCTTGAATCGATGTCAGGCAACGCCTTCAGGGCATGAATCCGGCGGCAGATGCTCAGCCACAGGGCTTTCTCCTCGACCGGTATGGGAGCGCCCGTCTTGCGGCTCAAAATGGCAAGCCCGTCGCTGGCGAACCGAAGGCTGCGTTCCTCAATCCGCTGCATAAGTTGGGCGGCCGGCGTGGAATCCGCGCCCTCCTCACCGCATGAGGGCAGTGGCTCAAGCAGATCTGCCAACTGCTCCAGCAAATCAACTCGCAAGAGGGAAACCAAAGTTTCGTGCAGTGGAGCGAGTTCCAGAGCGATTAAGGCGTCATCGAGTCCCTGCGCACCGCGGCCATTCAGGTGATCGCAGAGCAGGTCCCAGCGGTGATCCGCGTCTGGTCTCAGCTCGCGCCAGTCCAGATACACGTGGCAGTTGTACGCATGGAGTTCGACAGAAAAGCCTTCCGAGACGAGCCTGGACGCTCGCATCAGGTGCTCCAGTCCGGTGTTCAGGTCGCGATAGGCGAGGAACAGATTGCCGTCGTTGGGCAGGCCGAACGCCTCCCCGAGCGTCCGCTGGCGCGGGTGACCGGCTCCCTTGTCGGCATAAGCGGCGGAACGATGGATCGTGCCGTAGGTGCTGGCGAATTTGTTGTGGTAAATGACCAGGGCGCGATGGTCGCCTCGCCGGTTGGAATAGGCGAAAACGTTCTCGTCCACGTAACCGTCGGGCCGGAAGAAGTCATAGAGCAGGAAGTTCTCGCTCTCGGCGAACAGCCACCGTTTGTGCAACAAAGGAGCGATCTCGCGATCGTGGCGCGCGACCAGGCCCGGATCCGGATCTTCCTGGTAGCGGGCTCGGCGGAATTCCATCCCGTATTTTTCAGTGAAGCCTTCAATTTGCCCGTGCCCGAACATGGGCAGCCCGGGAAGGGTAGACATCATGGTCGCTACGCCGAAGCACTTGTCGCCATTTCCAAACTGGTCAATGGCTGTACGCTCATCGGGATTGCTCATGAAATTCACGTAGCGCTTGAGGATATCGGGATCGAACTCGATGGTGTTCTTGATCACCGAACGGTATTTGGCGTTGTCCTCGTCGCGCATCATGTTCATGAAGGCGCTGTTATAGACGCGGTGCATGCCCAGCGTGCGAACGAAGTAGCCCTCCATGAGCCAGAAGGCTTCGGCCAGCAACAAGGTGCCCGGTACCTCTCGAGCGACACGGTCGACGACCTCACGCCAGAACTCTTCCGGCATGGCGCGGTCGAAGTCGGCCTTGCTCATGCTGTATTCGGCGCGTGACGGGATGGCTCCGCCAGTGCCGGGGATGGGAAACCAAAGACGCTGGAAGTGGCGCTTCGCCAGGGTCATTGCGGCGTCAAAGCGAATGATCGGAAACAAGCGCGCAACGTGCAGGATCGTTTGGATCACCTGCTCCCGGGTGGCCGGGTTCAGGTAGTCGAGCTGTGCGGTGTCGTTCCAGGGAAAGCTGGTGCCGTCGTTTCCGTGATAGACGTAGCGGGTATCACCAGTCCACTTATCCCGGCGGCGAAAGACGACGGCGGCGTCTGATTGTTCGTAGTAGTGGTCTTCAATTTTGATCTCAACCCGGCCGTCGCGGGAGAGGTCCGGCCCCTCAAAGCGATAGGCGGGATACGGGCTATCGGAGCGGGACATAAACCATTCCGGATGTTCGATGACCCAGCCGGAATCGATGCCCATGTGATTGGGAACCATGTCGCTGGCCAGCCGGATGCCGTGCGCAAAAGCCCGGTCACGCAGGTCGCGGTAGGCCGGTTCTCCGCCGAGATCGTTGGCAATGTCGTATCCGTACAGCGAGTATGCCGAGGCGACCGCGTCATGGTTGCCGCACAGCTGCTTGATCGTTTGGGAAGCGACGCTCCTTTCCCAAACGCCGATCAGCCAAAGCGAGTTGATTCCGCGGTGGGCAAGCCGCCGCAGCTCGTCATCAGGGATGTGGTCGAGGCGATAAATGTGGCGGCCATATTGGCGCGATAGCTGTTCCAGCCAGACATAGGTGCTCTTGGCGATCAGCACAGTGGTAGGCATCCACTCCTGGTCCTGGCTGAAACGCTCGCTCTCTTCCTGCGCTCCCACATAGGAGGGCACTTCGCCCTTCTTATCCTGGTTCCAGGGGAAGTTATTCCTCCAGGCCGAATTGGCGCCGGGCGGATGAAACCGCATCCAGATGGCCAGCTCCTCTTCCTTCAGGACGTCGAGGGCCAGCATCAACTTGGCGAGAGCATCGCCAATCAGCTCGGCCCAGTGTTCGATGATGTAAGCCAGTTGACCGCTGAGCGAATCCGGGGAAGCCAGGGCCGGGGCCCGAAGCACATCGATCAGATTCTGCCTCTTGGCGGTGAGCGGCGGGCGAGTCGCGAAATAGTCCCGCAGCCCGGTCGTGAGCTGCTGGTAGCGGGTAACAGCAGCGAGCGACTGATCGGCAAATAATTCGGAAAACGGCTTAAAGGCTGGATTGGCATTGGCTAGCCATAACAGCATCAGCTCTTCGAACGCGACGGCCCGGTTAGGAATTCCATCGGTCGAGCCAGCCAGCCATTCGGCCGGCGGCTTCTGGTCGCGATATACGTCGACCGTAGGAAATTGCTCGACGAAAGCGAGGATGGTCTTGTCCAGCTCTTCTTTTCCCAATCGTTCGTCGAACCAGGCCAAGGCCGACGCGATCGCCGTAGGATCTACCTGCCGCCGGTAATAATCCACTACGACATGACTCATCTCGTCGATCAGCCCCATGGCGTAGAGCGCCCCTGGGTTGATGGTTTTGGATGGGTCTTTGTCTGCCCCGTTCCGCTCATTCATGCGATGAGCAAAATCGCGGCTGGCGCCCACATTGGCAAAGACTACGTTGCCGGTATAAGAAAAAAGCGTCTGATTAAATTCGTATCGGTCGCGCGCTTCACGGGAAACATGGAATTCCATTTAGACCCTTCCAAAAGACTTCTATTTGGGCAACTTCTGTGTTCGATGCGGGATTCTGCCCCGGCAGGTTCCTCTGCGGCCCCGAACGTGCTACGCGGTTCGATTTTTTGGCCGCCGGCAGTTGCCGAGGAGGGTTATGTGCGCCGCTGATCGCAGAGAGCGGCGAGTACCGCTGGCTTGGGCCTTTAGCCCGGTGACGCTGGGAGAGCGGGCTTAGATCAGGTACCCACGACTTGGGTTGCCGGCTCAGGAATCCCTCCTGAGAATTTGTTTCGGGCGGCCCACAAACCGAGAGCGGGATGGGAAATGAAGAAGACTTCCTCACCGTCGACGACATTCCACCCATGGTGCATCCTGTCCGGGTTGTAAAGCGCGACGGTGCTGGCCAGATCGGCATAGCGGAATCCTACGCCTTCTGTCTCTTCCCGGCTAAGGCCGCCGGGACAATATGTGATGCGGAAGCGGCCCTCGGAAGAGCTATGGATGAGATGTGCGGCGGTGCCCAGCTCGGCAGCCAGGTCCGGATTACGCTTCACCGCCTCCAATGTGGCTGGGGTGCCGTGATAACCGAATCTGCGGATCATGCGGTCGATGGTGGGGTCTTCGCCGAACTGCTTCACGCCGGGTGCGAGCACGATGAGTTCGGCTCCATCAGCGAGTGCCATGCGCGTGCGGTAGATGGCCTTGTTGCCCAGCCAGGTGCTATGAAACTCCTCCGGATCGAGGTAGACGATTGCCTTCTGGATCGGCCTGTCGAGAAGCTGAATATTGACCTGAACGCTCAATTCGGCGGCGAGATGGAAGCATTCCACATCGTCACCGATGTAAAGCCCGCGCACCACGAGTTCCCCATTACGATTGGCGCCGATCACGGTGAGAACGTAAACGATTGGTAAATGGCTTAGAAATTCATCGGAGGCGCGATTCAGGACACGGCGAACGGCGGTATCGGCCCGGCCCATGATTTTTTCCATACCGACCACAGCGCCCAGGTAATGGCTCCGGTTAATGCTCTGCGGCCCGGAAGTGCCGACCAGGATGTTCTTGTTGTGATTGGCCATCCCGATGACTTCATGAGGCACTACCTGGCCAATAGAGAGAATCAGATCGAAACCGCCCTCGGCGATGAGGCGGTTTACCTGCGCCGGCCAGGTGTAATCCAGCAAGCCGTCTGACTGTTCCTGAATGAACGATGCAGGCAATTCGCCCAGTGTGACGACATCGGTCCGCCAGTTATGAACCGCAAACAGCGACTGCGGAATGTCGCCAAACATACGCGTGAGCGCTGCCGACGGCATCGCTGCATGGGTTCCCAACGCGGGCAGAACGCACCCGAGCCGATCGCCATAGTAAGCATAGACACTCTGGGTCAGGTCGCCGGAGCGGGAGTGGAAGCGGGTGCCGTCTGGGGGTACCGCCAGTACTTTATGCCTGCTTCCAACCTTTTCGAGCGCCCGGTACAGCCCGTTGCGCAGGCTTTCCGGGGAGAGCTCCACGTCCGGCCCGCCTTGCTGGAAATACAGGCTCATAGTCGATAAGCCTTGCGTGCCAACTCATAGGCCAGGGCATGCGCGACCTCGAAGGCCTCGTCTTCATCGATCTGATGCTCCGCGACGAGCCGAGCAAGGTAGGCGCAGTCCACCCGGCGAGCAACGTCATGCCTCGCAGGAATGGAGAGGAAAGCGCGAGTGTCGTCATTGAATCCGACGGTGTTGTAGAAGCCGGCGGTCTCGGTCGTCAACTCACGGAACCGCAGCATGCCTTCAGGACTGTCATAGAACCACCACGGCGGACCCAGGCGAAGACAAGGATAATGCCCAGCTAATGGCGCCAGCTCGCGGCTGTAAGTCGACTCGTCCAGAGTGAAGAGGATGATCGTAAGGGAAGGCTCGTTGCCGAATCGCTCCAGCAGGGGACGCAGTGCGTGCACATATTCCGTGGGCATGGGAATATCCGCGCCCACGTCGCGGCCAAAACGGGCAAACACCTGGCGGTTGTGGTTGCGGCTGCTGCCAGGATGGATCTGCATCACCAGACCGTCCTCGAGGCTCATGCGCGCCATCTCGGTCAGCATCTGTGCACGGAACAGCTCCTGCTCGTCTCTGCTGGCCTTGCCGGTAACGACTACGTCGAAAAGCGTAGCGGCATCAGCGGGTGTGAGGTCAGCTGTCCTGGCCGTCGGATGGCCGTGATCGGTAGCGGTGCAGCCGAGTTTCTTGAAACGCTCGCGAGCCCGGCGTAGCGCGGACAGGTAGCCTCGCCAGCTTCCACAATCTTCGCCGTGCATCTCGCCCAATCGACGTACGTTGTCTCGAAAGCCGTCGAATTCCGGGTCGACCACGGAATCGGGGCGGAATGTAGGCACGATGCGAGCCTTCCATCCGGAATCACGAATTGCCTGATGACAGGTCAGCGGATCGAGGGGCGGATTGGTGGTGGCAAGAACCTCGATGTTGAATTGATCGTAGAGGGCGCGAGGGCGGAAGCCGGGTGAGGCCAGCTTGTCGCTGATGGTGTTGTAGTAATGGTCCGCATTCGCGGCGCAGAGCCGCTCTTCCAGGTCGAATAATTCCTGAAAGGCATAGTCCAGCCACATCCGGGTCGGTGTTCCGCGGAACAGGTAATACGATTCAGCGAAGCGGCGCCAGATGCGGCGGGCCTCGTCCTCATCCATCTGCTTCTGGCCAATGCCCAGGTCTTCCATCGGAATCCCCTGGCTGTACAGCATTCGGAAGACATAATGATCAGGAATGATGAACAGGCTTGTAGGATTGGGAAACGGCTCGTTATCGGCGAACCAGCGCGCCTCTGTGTGGCCGTGTGGGCTCACGATGGGCAGATTGCGAACGGCCCCGTAAAGCCGGCGCGCGATGCCACGGACTGTGGGTTCGGACGGGAAAAGGCGATCGTCATGAAGGATGGTCACGCCATCCATTTTCCCTCGTGAACTGGTTTTCTGCACAGAGGTAAACCTTTTGTGTCCCTCCCGGCGGGACCGGGTAGCCGGGAGCTAACCCTCCCAACCGCATAGCGCCCTATAAGTTACTTTCCGGCTGTCTTGTTTTCGAACAGGAATAACCCGCTTTTGCCACCCACCGCGAAATCGATGTCTCCATCCCCATCGATATCCCCGACAGCGATTTCGATGCCGCCGCCGGTGCGGCCGCCATAGTCAATTACGTGGCGGGCCCACTCAACATTGTGAGTTGCCGGATCCAGCATGCGTTCATACCAATAAACGCCCAGCGGTTCGCGTGCCCCCGGATCGTGGCCGTTGTGCGCGAGGTATCGCTTCCCGGTCAACAAGCCCAGGTTGCCGCTTTTACGGAAATCCACCAGGCTCAACGCATGCGGTTGTGACCAGCTGTCATCGATCATGTGTTTGACCCATTTGCCATCGCTGGTGTGCTCAACCCAAAAGACGCCATATCCGTGCGCGTTGCTGGTGATCAAATCCGGGCGTCCGTCACCATTGACATCACGAACATAGATGAAGCCGAGGGCATCGTCGAAATGCCAGTCAGGATGAAAGGTCCAGCCATTTTGCCGAGGATCGCGGGGCGCTTCCAGCCAGCCTTTGGAGGTGAGAATGTCGTTGCGGCCATCTCCGTTAACGTCGCCCACACCAATCCCATGACCGTAGCTGCGGTCGCTGACAATGTGCTCGACGATTCCGCCATGATGATCTCTTTCATACCAGGCCAGCGGCCGATGCTCGTCTCCGAACTGGGGAAGGATCTCCTGGGCCTTTCCGTCGTTATCCAGATCGACAAGGAACGAGAATTCGATCGGCGTCCCGCTGGCGATGGTATGTTCCTTCCACATTCCACCGCTTCGCCCCGGATTGCGCCACCATGTCAGGCTCTTGGAAAACCATCCTGACGTAACGAGGTCGACGTAGCCGTCTCCATCGACGTCGAGCGGCAGGGTAGATAAATCGTCCACGTAATTGTTGGTGTACAGGATTTCGCGGAACCGATGCTTCGTCCAGTGCGGTGCCTCGTACCAATACTCACCCGAGACGATGTCCGGCTTCCCATCGCGATTAATGTCGGCAAAGACCGCGGTCTCCGAGGCGCCGAGATCGATGGTGTGTTTCTCAAAAGGAATTTCATCAGGCCGGCTTGCAGAACGTGCCGTGGCACACAACAGGAGCGCAAGGCATGCGGCGCCACTTTTCCAATTCAGAAGCATGAAGTCTCCGCCTCTCAGTGTTCGGGAATCTGGAATACAGGAAATGACGCGAGATAGGCATCGCCGTTATAACCCAGTTCCTGCACAAGACCGATGCGCGACGTGTAATAACCGTCCGCGGTGAGATTCTTGAGCGCGTGGAAAAAAGCGGCATCGTCACCGGCCGGAGCTTCGCTGAGCGTAGTGAGGATTTCGGTCTGCTGCGGTTCTGTCAACTGCAGGAAGCTGCTGACCGAAAACCTGGATTGGCTGATTGCGTCCAGGCGTGACAGCCCCTCGCGAAAAGTGTCCTGCAGACCTGGCTCTTCGCTCACCACCAGATCTATGTACGCGGGAACGCCAGCGGTTGCGGCGCCCGGTGTATCCGTGGGCGGGATGATGAGATCTGTCACCCGGGCAAGGAGTGCCAACTGCGCTGCAGAAAAGAACCGTGGCGCGGGTGCGGGTTCTGGCTGCAGAGATGGATGAACATGCTGACCATAGAGCTCATTGGCGGAAAAGGGGAATGCGCACGTGACCCCAACGGCTCCAATGATTTTGAGAGCTTCGCGGCGAGTTTGCATCAAATCTCTCCTTTGCGAAAGCGATCGCTGATGTTGTCAGCGGCGCGCGCCGCCAGGGCCATGATGGTCAGAGTGGGATTCTTTTCCGAAGAGGACGGAAAGACGCTGCCATCGACCACATAAAGATTGGGCACATCGTGCGTCTGGCAATAGGCGTTCACCACGGATGTGCGAGGATCGCTCCCCATGCGGCAACCGCCTAACTGGTGGTTAAAGGCAGGGTGTTCAAATTTGGAAACATAAGAAACTTCCCCTCCGGCTTTCTGCAGGATATCCACCGAGGCCTGGTTCATGGCCTCGTAGATCTTTCTCTCGTTTTCCTGTTGCACGGCGACGGCATTTACCTTGTATAGGCCAAACTCATCCTTCGCAAATTTGTCCAACTCAATATAGCTTTGCGAATTCGGAATCATCTCGCCAAAGCATTGGAAGCTCACATATGCCGGAAAGCGCTGCTTGACGGCCTGCTTGTAGGACGCGCCAAACCCTGGAACTTCCCTGGCCCAGCCGGTCGTACGCCGGATCCCGGTATAGATTTGCACACCAAAGCTGCGCGCATAGTCCCTCTTGTGCGCGTGCATGTAGGAGGGCAGATATGCGTGGTCGATGTAGCCTTCGTCGTTAACGACAGGCCGGCCGATCAGGTCGGTCAGAAAGCCTTCGACGCCGGAGTTGAAGTGAGGAATGAAGTTGCGCCCGAGTTGTCCACTGGAATTGGCCAGGCCATTGGGATAAAGGCGAGACTCGGACATGAGCAACAGGCCAACGCTTTGGATGCAGGCGCAGGCAACCGCAACGCAGCGCGCGTGAATCTCTCCCGGCTCGCCGGTAAGACGATTCAGATAGCTGACACCCGTGGCGCGGTTTTCGGTGGACACAACGACTTCGCGCACCACTGAGTCAGAAAACACAGTCAAATGGCCGGTCTTCATGGCCGGATTCAGGTGAACATCGGCGGAGTTGTACTTGGCCGCTACATCGCAGCCGGCCATGCAGTTTCCGCAATAATGGCAGGCGGGCCGGGTTGCGCTGGGCCGCGTGCGCGTGGCCTTGCGCGTTTTGATGATGGTGATGCCAAGCTGTTTTGCGCCCCGCTGCAGGAGGAGGTCTCCGGACTTAAGAGGCGGCGGATCAAGATAGATTCCGTCTGGCAGATCTTCCAGGCCATCGCGATCTCCGCAGACGCCTACTTCAGTTTCGATACGGTCGTAGTAGGGCGCCATATCCGGATAGTCGATGGGCCAATCGGCGCCGGCGCCGTCGATGGTATAGCCCTTAAAATCGCGATGACTGAGGCGCAAGGCAACAGCATTCCAGAGCATCGTCTTGCCGCCGACTCCGCGAGCACGCTCCGAGGCCATGCCGTACTTCCCTGTTTTCATGGTGGGGATGTGCCGGTTGGCAAAGTCAAACGGAAGCGCGTGGGTATTGAAGTCGGTGCGGGTATTGATGACCGGACCACCCTCTACAATCGCGACGTTGACTCCGCGCTGTGCCAGATGGCCGGCAAGTGTGCCACCACCAGCGCCAGAACCCACGATGCAGATATCAAAGATGGTCTTCGCCATGGACCCTCGTGAAACGCAAAGAATGATACATCTTCTGCTGCGTTTCAGACCCGAGGGACAGCATACCTCTCACTAAGCGGAAAAGAACATACTTTGCCGCAATTTCCGTACTGTGAGCCGATCATTGCAATCAGGGGAGACTGCTAAGGAATCTCCGTGGATATTGTGACGTGGGCGCCATGAGGTATTTCCCCATGTGAACTTTCGCAGGAGAGATACAACATCTGGTAGCTGAACTCTAGCTCAGGCCACCGCAGCTACTACTGGTGAGGCCGCCCGAACGCGCATAGGCTGCCGCTTCCAATAGGTGAGGGAGCGCCACGCCCACTCCACCAGTCCAAACTCGAAGTACCGCAGCCAAAGCGAGCTGAAGATTAGATTGAATGCCCACATGCCGGCCACGGCATAGTAAACTTTGTAATACTCGACCGCGTTGTACCAGTGCCAGGGTCCCCACACGTAGATTGTTTGCATCACGATGCTCGTCAGCAGGTAATTCGTTAGCGCCATCTGCCCCACAGACGCGATCCGCCGCAATGGCCACCGCAGCCATCCCGCCTTCAGCAAAAGGATCAGCATGGATGCCATTCCAAGCGCGCCCGCAACGCGCATCAGGTCGTAGGGCGTCAGTATCCACAGGACGCTCTGGAGCATGTCGAAGTGACCGGCCCATGACTTCCACGCTCCCACGCCGGCCAGGCTCCACGCGACTACGAGCCCGATGACCGCTGTCCAGGCATAGGTCTTCACGCGCAGGCGGCCGGGCAGAAACCCATTTTTGTAGAGCGCCATTCCCAGGAGCATCACCCCAACCCAGTCACCAAACCCGAAATAGGAGCCCTTTAACTCACCCATCAAGACGTCTTTCGCCAGGTGCATCTGGGCCTTCACATATCCCTGATGCATGGCGGCTATGTCCTCGTCGATTTTTTTGGGGCTCATGCGCCACTGTTCCTGCGTTTCGTTCCAGGCTTTCAAATCAGCCGACTCCTCCGGCGTGAGTTGCTGATGGCGGGCGAGCTTTAGAGTGGCTTTTTCTGCAGCCTGTTTTTGGCTCAGGGGGTGAAAGTACCAGTGGGCTACCCCTAACGCCGAATTCAGCAGCAGAATGATGCCTGCCACGCACAGCAGGCGCCTGGGGCGAACCGTGCGAAACGGAAACAGAAACAGCAGAGCCGCAAGTCCGTAGTAGAACAAAATGTCGCCACTCCAGATGAGGTATCCGTGCAACATGCCAAACACCACCAGCCACAGGTTTCGCCGGCTATAGATGTCCGCCACCCGAATGCCGGCTCCCCGGGCCAGTCCGCGCTCGGTAAGCAAGATAACGCCGGCGCCAAACAGCATGGAGAAGAGAGCACGCATCTTCCCCTCGGCAAGAATCCAGCGCAAAAACCAGGCTGCCGTATTGATCTGCCAATGCGGCCCATGAAAGACGGGCTTTACCGTACTAAGCGGAAAAGAGTAATTGGCAGATCCGAATGCAAAGTCGGTGATATTCATCACCAGAATGCCCATCAGCGAAAAGCCGCGCAGAACATCCATACTGCTGATCCGTTCCGCACGAGTTACGGGACCGATCGAAGGCAACGCATGGGCGGGGCCAGCGAGTTCCTCTTCGCCCCCTGCAGCTACTGTGATCTGTTCAGAATCCGTTCCCGTCAGACTTGCCAAAGAGATGCCTCCCAATCGAGCTACGAGTCATCGTGATCCGGGCGCGGCGAACGTTTCAAGCAAAGTTTTCCAATGGGGAATTCGGTAATCGCAGCTCTATCGTTCTGCGACCTATCGAATCTGTTATTCTCGTTCGCCAGCGTTCTGGTTCTTCATAGGAGCTTATCTCAGATGCGCGATCTGTGCAGGCGCGGCCTGTCTTTGTGCCCAACTCCTGGAGCCAGAAATACAACCTGGTATGGGGCTCAATTCTCGCACTCCATCTCTTTCCGGCAGACGTCAGCGTGCGCGAAGTCGCATTCTACAAACACAAATGGGCTGGGCGTATAGAGTCAGAGCATTAGACCGTACATCGAACGAACTTATTTTGAGTTGATCAGCCGAATCCGGGCTGTGAACGCTCTGCCAGGAAACTCACTGAAGGTCCCAAATTCGGGAGAATCGATATTGTTGTTGACGATCGCGGGGTTCTTGCTGTTCGTGGCATTTTCCAGAACTCCACGCAGCCCGAAATACGATCCGCGAAAGTGAAAGCGCCATTCCAGGCCGGGGCTGAAGGAGGCATAGTCGGGAAACCGGTAGGAACCCGCAGCCCCCACGACCTGCTGGTTTGTATTGATTGCATTGAACGGAAAGCCCGTATGCCAATCGAGGCTGTACACAAAGTCCCAACTCCGTCTAAGCCTGGGCAGCAGCAAGGGCAACCATCCCCAGGAAATGACACGGTCGGGTACATTCCATGTTAGAGGACCATTCTGCTGTGGTCCAAGCAAGGAGACAGTGGGGACATAATCGAGCGCCGCATTGGTATGCGCAGAGGAGTGTGTATAAGCCCCAAACAGTCTGTATCCATTGGCGAAGGTCCGGGTCAGGTCAATCTCCTCAGAGGTGTAGTGGTCCTGCCGGCTGTTGGTGAGCTGATAAGTTCCGTAGAGTGCTCCTGGCATTTGCTGGTTAGCGTAAACAAAACCGTTTGAAGTTCGCTTCTGTAAGAAGTTCGCGCCAGCATAGATGGAACCGGGAAGTTTTCTCTGCAGGCCTATGCTCCAGTTGACAGCTCGGGTTTGGGTGAGAGAAGCATCGTTTGCGATGAAGTTGCTTTCCAGCGCACCCCCCACGGGCGTGACTCCATCGGTCGCATAGTAGGTATCAAAACGGATCCCGGCCAGCGCACGTTCCAGGTATTCCAATTGAGTGTGCTCGTAGTAAAGACCAATTCCGGCCGATAGCTTGGTTGTTGCTTCGGTTCCCGGGGGCGAATAGGTGACTGCAAGGCGAGGGGAAAACAGCGGCCGCCGGATGATTTCATCCCAATCAAAGCGCAGCCCGGGTTCGACCAGCAATCCCGGATGGGCGAACCAGCGATCCTGAAGGTAGGCTCCCGTCTCGAAGTTATGACGGGTAAAGGGAGCCTGCGCAGGAAAGATACTGCGTCGCAGCAGACTTCCATCCTCGCGCAGATAGCTCACGGGAGCGCGCGCAACACTTTCATCAAAACCGATGTGGTCGAGGTCGAGTCCGGCTTCCAGGTCATGGAGTCCGATCCCATGAAGAGGCGGCAGGTATAAGGTTGCGGTTCCCTCCTCCCGCTGGGAATGCGACGTGAGATTTTCAAAGTAGCTACCCTGTGTCAGCTCTGGCGTAATCTCGTAGGGACTATCTCCGTGCGGTTCGTAACCATCGCGGAAATGCACCACACCGAAGCCAAGCTGCAGGAGGCTTCCGTTGGCAAAGCTATGCTGGTTACGTAGGTATGGCAGCCATGCGGTGATGTCTGTTTTCTTGGTGCTCTCTTGCGGCACCAGGGTGGAAATACCATCGTAGGGAGAGTGGTAATCGTTAACCAGCAGTCCCGCGGTCAGAATATTCGCCGGAGTAAGGTTCACCTGGGCTTTCGCCAGATTGCTGCCGCGCAACAGATGATTGGTGTCAGCGTTGGCCGGCAACCCCTGTATATAGATGTTGTCGTATTCCAGGTCTGCCCCGTCGAAGAACCACGCATGATTGGGCACGATCGGCCCGGAAATCGTAACCCGGGGAACAAATTTGTCGAAGCGCAGCCCATTCAGCTCGCGGAACGAGGGTAGGAAATCGGTCGTATTCATTCGCAGCTTGTTGTCGCCCATGCCGGTGTAGAAGGTCACGACGCCTCCTGTGGCTTTGCCGAACTCCACCGGATATCGGGTTGTTTCGGTATCAATGGTGCGAACAGCATCGGTACTGACCCGCATGGCAAGCTCACCGCTCACCGGCGAACGAATATCGAATCCGTCCAGCAGGTCGAGCGTGGCGTAGGTCTCCGATCCGGCAATGTGGATCTGACCGGTCCCATCCTGCACCACACCCGGCGTGAACGGAAGCAGGTTGCGGATGTCCCGCGACGTTTGGTACGGGATATTGACAATCTCCGGCGTATTGAAGGTGCTTTTGTCAGAGGTTTGTTCGGGATCGATCCCCGTGGTGGAAGAGACTACATCGACCTCCTGGCGCACCACCTGTTCATGGCTCAGCTTAACTTCGATGGTCTGGCGCGTCGCCTCGGTCTCCTCTGCTGCTGCCTGGTAAAAGCCGGGCTTCTGCACCTGAATCCGGTAGGGCGTATGGCTTTTGAGCAAGTAGACACAACGTCCCGCGAAATCAGTATGGAGTTGGATTGGGGCGTGTCCGGGTTGGGAAAGTGTGATCTGTGCGCCTGAGACCGGCAGGCCATCCTCGTCAGTGACCGTAAGCGTGACAGATACGCCCCGCACCGGTACCTGCCCGCTGGCCAGGACCCAACTGCAAACTAAAACAAACCCGAAAACAATACTGCGGGCAAAACCACGCCAAGGCATGATCTCTAAGTGTAGCGAAGCGATCGATCATCGGGGTGAGTCCGGTCGAGGCCGGCCGGCAATCCGCTGGAGGCTCAGGCGATCGTTACCTTCCTCGAGAAGGTAGAATTTGTCTGCTTCCACGTTGCGGAATGTCTGTTGGAGGCCAGTGGGCCACTTGACCTCAACCGTATCCGCGCGCAGGGCTTTTCCCAAACCGAAATTTGCCCGCAGGTCGTTCTGCGAGAGGTAGCTGCCGCCGCCTGCAATCTCCCGGATTTGCGATAGACCACCGGCGGCAACCCGGATTCGCGCTCCAATTGCGTCACGATTGCTCCTGGCGCCTACGAGCTTGAAATTCAGAAAATGATTCCCGTTTCCCCCGCTATTGTGGAGTAACAAAGGACCATCCCCGTTGTTGGCAACAACTACATCCACAAACCCATCGTTGTCGAAATCCAGGAAAGCGACGCCCCGGCCGACATGAGGGGTCTGAAACCCGTCCCCCGCGGACTTGCTCACGTCTACAAACTTGCCGTCGTGTTCATTGTGGAATAGCGAGTTCAGCTGGCGGTATTGTGTTCCAGGAACAGCCTGCTCAACTTCGGGATAAACGTGACCGTTGGCAATGAAGAGATCGAGCCAGCCGTCATTGTCATAGTCGAAAAAGCCGCCGCCAAAGCTGAGGACGTCATGTGTGGCGCGCGTGATTCCAGAGGCGTCGCTGACTTCGTCGAAGAAGCCTTTGCCGTCGTTTTGCCAGAGGTGATCAGAGGACAATTGAAAATCCGAGATATACAGGTCAAGCCAACCGTCGTTGTTGAAGTCTCCTAACGAGATGCACATCGCGGCCATCACGCCGCCGTGTCCGTTAAATGCCATGCCGCTGGGCGCGCCGATTTCCTCAAACGTCCCATCGTGGCGGTTGTGATACAGATAGGCGCTCAGTCCATCGTTGGCGACGAAGAGGTCGGGCCAGCCATCATTGTCGTAGTCCGCTGCGCCCACCGAAAGATTCTTTCCCGCAGGCTGATAGATCCCGGCCTTGGCGGTAACGTTGGTGAGGGTTCCATCGCCGTTATTGTGATAGAGCGCATCGGGGCTGCCTCGGTAAACACTTGGAGGGCAGCTGCTTTGCACGCCTGCCAGATCGCAATAACGTTTGTCGCCCAGGTCGACGTAACTACCCACATACAGGTCCAGCCGGCCGTCGCGATCATAGTCGAAGAATGTCGCTCCAGAATGGAATGTTCCTGATTCTGTGCCGGCAACTCCGGCTTTGTCCGTGACGTCGGTGAAAGTTCCATCGCCATTATTGTGATACAGGACGTTGCGACCCCACTGGGTAACAAACAAGTCGGGAAATCCATCGTTGTCGTAGTCACCCCAGACACATCCAAATCCATAACCTGTGCCAGAGACGCCGGCTTTCTCAGTAATGTCGGTGAATGTGCCATCGCCATTGTTGCGATACAGCGCATTTCGAACCTGAATGCCGCGGTTGTACAGATCCCTTCCGTTCACAAAATAAATATCCGGCCAACCATCGCCGTCGAAGTCGGCCACGCAGAGGCCAGGGCCAAACTCCTCCCGGTTGATGGAAATGCCGCTGTTTCCCTTGAAATGGATAAGCTTGATGCCGGCCGCCGCGGTAACGTTCCTGAACTCGATGGGCCTTGGTTGCTGTGTCTGAGCATGAGTCGCCACGCGGAACAAGGCAAGAAGCAGACACACGAAGAGGAAGATGCCGAACGTAATTCTCACACACCGGAATCGCGAACCAAGCGCGCCTTTCACCGTGGGAGCCTTCCAAGTGCGAACGCTTGCCAGCCAATCTACTGGTTGAACGGCCGCTTTGGGAAGAAGATTTTTGTCGGGCTCCGACCTGCCTGGAGGCGGAACTCTGACCTTTTACGACCAGGACGGGACGTCGGACTTCGGGAGCCGAGGTTGAGTTGCTAGAAATCGGCAACCCAATGCCGGCCGCCAACCGGCTCGAGGTATCCAGCAAGTTTTTTCAAAGATTCAAGAAGCCCACACCCGATCTTCGGTATGACAATGAACAGGTGGGTTCTTGCGTCATGAACGTCGCGTAAGCCTACAGAATTTACAAGAGAGGCAAATCCATGGCAGACAGCAATGCGGTAGTTGCCGTTTACGACAGTCACTCCACAGCCGACGACGCGGTTAAGGCGTTACAGAAGGCCGGCTTCGACATGAAGAAATTGTCAGTAGTCGGGAAAGACTATCACACTGAGGATCAGGTGGTCGGATACTACAACGCGGGCGAGCGCATGAGGCATTGGGGCAAGCTGGGCGCTTTCTGGGGTGGCTTGTGGGGTCTATTGTTCGGCGCCGCATTCTTCTGGGTACCCGGCATAGGCCCGATTCTGGTCGGTGGCCCTTTGGTAGCCTGGATTATCGCCGGTCTCGAGGGTGCGGCCGTCGTGGGCGGGTTAAGCGCGATCGGCGCAGGCCTCTACAGTCTCGGCATTCCGAAAGACAGCATCGTGGAGTACGAGTCCGCACTGAAGGCCGGCAGTTTTGTGGTGATCGCCCATGGAACGGCCGACGACGTGGCAAAAGCGAAAAGTATCCTCAGCACATCGAAGCCAAGCGGGCTAACCGAGCATGTGCTCGAACCCACGCCAGCGGCCGCAAGTTAGGTACAGGCAGCCTTCGCTGTCTCTGGGGCCTGCTGCAGCGTTTTAAGCAACCGCGCGCAAGCCGCCGCTTTTTGCGGCGCTTGCGCGCATTCCTTCGCTTCTTCCTACTCTCCGCACCGGAACGTCACATTAGTAATAGCAATGAGTCAAAAGTGCTAAAGCGGAGGGAGCCTCCGGCGGTGTAGAAGTGCCAGGGAGGCTCCCCCGTGAAAACTCTCGTCCTCACGCTCGCCCTCTGCGCGACTTCCAGCTCTGTGGCCTCGGCCAAAGACAGACCAGCTCCCAAGTACCAGGAAGCCACTTTCCAGGAAACCCACACCCAGTCTGTTCGCATGAACTGCTACGGAACCGGGGACAGCAGCATGTCTACCTGTCACGACGCAGATATGCTGGTCTATACGGTGAAGCTTGGGGGGACGGTCTATTCGCTGACACCCTACGGTACGTGGCCTCATCGCGAATCTCTGTGGAGGCAACCGGCAGGTACCCCGGTGGCGGTTTGGAACGATGGGAAGCGTCTGCATATCCGGATCGGCGCAAAAGAGTCACAGTACGACATCATCGAGGAGAGCGCGGAAGACGCGGCTAAATGATCGGCAAGCAAGTCACTGCCGTGTAATCAGAAATCCCGGAAAACCTATCCCGCTGGACAGCCTTTTTATTTCCGCGCACACTGGTCGCGTCACCATTCCGGGAGGCAATGATGCTCTTCCACTCTCGGCGACTGGCCCGTCTCGCCGTTTCAGTCATGCTCCTTTGTTTCGTTCTCGACGCGCCCTGGTTCCCGGCACGCGGCGAAGTGACTCTCCCTGATACTCCAGCTGGTCACACTCTGCAGGCATTTCTCGACGCATTTGACAGCGGAGATCGCGATCATATCGCAGCCTATGTAAAGGAGTACGACCCGGAGAACAATGCGGAAGGCTTGACATCCTTCAGTTCGCAGACCGGCGGCTTCAGACTTACCTCGATTATCAGCAGCACCCCGGATACCCTGAAGTTTCTGGTCCATGGCCGGGGCGACAACGTCGATGCTTATGGAGTGCTACGGCTCGCCAGCACCACACCTCCACGCGTAAAGCGGCTCAGTATCCGTGCGCTCCCTCCGGGCGCTAAGCTCGATGATATTCAACTCGATGCGGCGACCAGAGAAAAGACTATCAATGCCATCGCTGCCAGGCTGACCGATTACTATGTGTACCCCGATGTGGCAGCAAAGATGATCGCGGCTGTGCAGGAACACGAGAAGAAAGGCGACTACAACTCCATCACCGACGGAAATGAATTTGCAGATGCCCTGATGCACGACCTGCGCGCTGTCAGCCGCGACCAGCATCTTTTCGTTGGGTACAACGCGTTCACGGTGCCGGAAACACCAGGGCCACACGAGCCGAGTGCCGCCGAGCAGGCCCGCTTTCGCACGATGCTTGAGCATCAGAACTGTACCTTCTCCAAGCTGGAGATTCTGAATCACAACATCGGTTACATCAAGTTCGATGCTTTTCCACCTCCGGAATTCTGTGGACCTACTGTGGTGGCGGCGATGAATTTTGTAGCCCATACTGATGCTCTTATTTTTGACCTGAGGGAGAACCATGGTGGCGATCCCAACATGGTTGACTTCATCGTCTCCTATCTGTTTGATCAGTCCACTCACATCAACGATCTCACCAACCGGCACGATAATGACGTCCACCAGTACTGGACGCTCCCCTGGGTTCTGGGACCTCGCTTTGCCAGCCAACCCGTGTACGTACTCACCTCACACGGCACATTCTCAGGCGGAGAAGAATTCACTTTTGACTTGAAAACACAAAAACGCGCCACCATCGTAGGCGAGACGACGGGAGGAGGGGCCCATCCGGTACGTGGCCTTTCCGCGGGAGACCACTTCACCATTGGTGTACCGTTTGGCCGTCCCATCAACCCTGTGACGAAGGGCGACTGGGAGGGTACGGGCGTAGAACCAGACGTGAAGGTGAGTGCCGCCGATGCTTTATCCACGGCCGAAAAGTTGGCAGCAGAGAAAATGGCGACGGACAGCAAGCCAAAACCGAAGTAGCTTATCGAAGCTACTTCCCTGCCTGGGCCTTTGTCTTGCTCTTGCCTTCAAGGTTGAGTGACACTGCTGCGCGGATCAGATCTTTCAAGGCTTTCTCATCGACCTTTTCGCCTTCATGGATGTCGATGGCTCGCCTCACATTCCCTTCGAGGCTCGAATTGAAGAGACCCGCCGGATCATCCAGCTTAGCTCCCTTGGCAAAGGTTAGCTTGACAACGTTCTTATAGGTCTCTCCCGTGCACACAATGCCGCTATGTGACCACACGGGCGTTCCCATCCACTTCCATTCTTCGACAATCTCGGGGTCCGCCTGATGCAGAATCGTGCGCACCTTTGCGAGCATTTTCCCGCGCCAGTCTCCAAGTTGTTTAATTCTTTCGTCAATCAATGCAGAGGCGGATTCCATCGCGATGACCCTTCCATGGCAGTCTTCAACTCGACCCAATCTAACTATAGCTGGAATAACCTGCAACCCCGCAGCACGACTTGCGCCCCATACAGTTTGGTGGCGCGCAATATAACGCCGACCTGCGCACTACTCGAACAGGGGTGACATAATTGCCAGTTAGGCCGGGGGCGTAAAAACCTATATGACAGAACTTCAACCTTCTTTTGCAGGTAAAGGGCAGACCACCAAGTCTCTGCCAGGAGTTTTTCAGTGCATTCTTCTTTTGGTCGTCCTGGCCCTTATGCCGACGCCGACGTCCGGACAGGCGACCCAATATGCCAACGTTCCACCAATACTTTTGGGGGCGGCCTGGTACCCCGAGCAGTGGCCGGAATCGGAGTGGGATAAAGACCTGGACCGCATGGCCGCTTGCCACATTCACCTCGTGCGTGTGGGTGAGTTCGCATGGAGCACCATGGAGCCCGAAGAGGGCAAGTATGACTTCGGTTGGCTGGACCGCGCGATTGAGAAGGCCGCGCAGCATCACATCGTGGTAGTGTTGGGCACGCCGACCGCGGCTCCTCCCGCGTGGCTCACGAGCAAATATCCGCAGACGTTACGGGTATACGAAGACGGACGGCGCGCGGAGCACGGCAACCGGCAGCAGTTTTCTTTTACCGACCCGAAATATCGTGAACTGGCCCGCGGCATCGCGGAACAGATGGCCACCCGTTATGGGCATAATCCCGATGTAGTCGGCTGGCAACTGGATAACGAATACGCCGAGCCTGACTTTGGCCCCTCTGCTCAAGCCCAGTTCCATGCGTGGCTCAAAAGGAAGTACGGAACCATCACCAGGCTTAATCAGCTGTGGACCACGACCTACTGGAGTCAGACCTACGACAACTTCGACGAAATTCCGGTGAAGGCAAACGACGAGAATCCCGCGCTGGAACTTGATTGGAAGCATTTCGTCAGCGATACGTGGAAGAGCTACTCGCAAAACCAGATCGACGCGATACGGCCGCATGCCGACCGGCGGCAGTTCATCACCACCAACACCATGGGCTGGTTCGACGGATTCGATCATTACATCGTTAACAGCAACCTCGATATCGCGGCATGGGACGATTACATTCGGGAACCGGTCTACGATGCTCCTCTCAATGGCGCCACGCATGACCTGAATCGTGGATTCAAGCACAAGAACTTCTGGGTAATGGAGACTGAGCCCGCATTCGTGGACTGGAGAAAGACGAACAATCCTCTCGATAAGGGCCAGGTTCGCGAGATGGCGTGGCAGGCGGTGGGCCACGGCGCGGACGCAGTCGAGTACTGGCAGTGGCGCAGCGCCCTCAACGGGCAGGAGCAGTACCATGGCACCCTGGTTGGTCCGGACGGTCTTCCTGTCCCGGTATATGCGGAGATCCAGCAGGTAGGTGCAGAGTTCGAGAAAGCAGGTCCCGCTTTGTCGGGAACCACGCCGCATTCTCAAGCTGCAATTGTCGAAAATTACGACAGCCGCTGGGCCATCGATTTCCAGCGCCATGCCGCGGATTTCGATCCGGTGGAAGAGCTGATGAGTTTCTATCGGCCGCTGCGACAGATGACTCAGGCCGTAGACCTCGTGGCTCCTGACGCGCCGCTCGACGAATACAAGCTGGTAGAAGCACCAGCACTGAACCTGCTATCGGAGGCAGTCGCGCAGCACCTGATCGATTACGTCAAGCAGGGCGGCAATCTGGTGCTCGGCCCGCGCAGCGGCATGAAAGACACCTATAGCGCTCTGTATACCGATCGCCAGCCGGGACCCTTGGCCGGCCTGCTGGGCGCCCACGTGGAGGAATTCTACGCGCTGGAAAACCCGGTGCCGCTCAGCGGCGACATAGGATCAGGTACATCCCATGTTTGGGCGGAGTTCCTCACTCCCAGCGATCCCCAGACCCAGGTGTTGCTTCGTTACGGAACCAGCAATGGCTGGCTTAACGGACAACCGGCGGTAGTGACACGCAAAGCCGGCAAAGGCAGCATCACGTATGTGGGAGGCTGGCTGGACGACGGGCTGATGGCCAAATTGACAGCGTCATGGGTACAGACGAGCCGCGTCCAGCCAATCGTTGTCAATGTCCCCGACGGCGTCGAGGTCTGCCGCCGCACGGGGAATGGCAAATCTATACTGATCCTCATTAATCACACCAGCACCAGCCAGTCGATCGCGCTGCCGTCTGCCATGAAGGACCTTTTATCGAGCACCGAAACTGCAACCTCGGAATTAACCCTTCCAGCCCATGGAGTTGCGGTGCTCCAGTAGTTCAAGGAACAAAGAACGAGGCGCAAGTTCAGGCCCCCACAGCCTGAACGCGGCGCCATGAGAAGTACGAGAGCAACCAGAGCACACTGGTGCCTGCTGCCCACATCCAGGATTGTGGCCCCTCACCGATGGCGAAATGCGCCATGAGGGCCGAGACTAGAGTGATGGCGAAGCCGGCGTAGGCCCACTCCTTGAGCCGCGCCGGCACCGGGGCAAGCAGTACCACAACGCCGAGGATCTTGGCCCACGAAAGCTCCACCCGGAAGTAGCCCGGGTAACCAAGACGGGTGAACTCCTGCGCAACCTGCGGCAGGTGCAGTTGGGCATAGACGGTGAAGCTCATCTGCAGGCAGAAGAGCCCGGTAGCGATCCAGTAGAGGACGGTCATTGCTTCAGGGCTTGTGTTTTCGACGACGAGCCCCGGATTCTTCAGAGTTGATTCCATCATGTGCATTTCTCCTGAGCCACAACGTGGCGAGTGTCACGCCGAAAGTCCGCACTACCAGCGCTTCAGTTCGGTGACCTGGATGAGGTTGCCGCAGGTGTCATTCAGCATGGCAATTTTCGACGCGGTCACATCTTTCGGCGGCATGGTGAACTCCGCTCCGCGCGACTTCATTCGCTCGTAGTCGGCGTCGAGATTGTCAGTGAAGAACATGGCCGCAGGCTGGCTTTGCTGAAAGATAGCCTGCTGGTACGTCCTGGCGGCGGGGATGTTGTTGAGCGCCAGCTGCAATTCTGTGCCGTCGGGCTCTTCGGGTGAGGCCACGGTGAGCCAGCGAAACGGCCCCTGGCTAAAGTCTGTCTTCTTCACGAAGCCGAGCACCTCGGTGTAGAAGCGCAGGGCTTTCTCCTGATCGTCGACATATACGGTGGTAACTTTGATTTTCATTTGTTTCTCCTCTGTCAGATTCGCGATTTGGGCCCTTTATTTTTGCCTTTTCTGCTTCTTCTTTCGTGTGGACGCATGGATGCGGTCGAAGTGCCGGTCGAGATGGCGTTCGAGCGCATCGAGATGCGTGGACCAGAGTTGACGGAATGGCGCCAGCCAGGCATCCACCTCCTGGAGTGGTTCCGGTTTGAGCCGGTACAAACGGCGTTGTGCATCCACCGTGGCTTCTACGAAGCCAGCCTCACGCAACACGCGCAGGTGTTTGGATACGGTCGTTTGCGGCATGCGAAGCTGCCGCTCAATGTCCCCCACGGACTGATCGGAAGAGACGAGAAGACTGAGGATTGCGCGGCGATTTGGCTCAGCAATAATTCCAAACGTAGATTCCACATTACGTATATACTAGTACACGTATATACGTGTCAAGGCATATTATTTGATCCAGCATCCAAGCAAAGGAGCCGAGCTCGCCTCCTCGACAATTTAGGGCCTCGGCCGCCGAAGCTATCCATTTGCGCGCCGTCGAAACGATCGACGGAGCAATAGGCAACCCAGAAATAGGCCGAGGGTGATTGTCCCGATTCCATCATGTTCCGAGATGGAGACCGGGCCGAGCAGACGCTGTAATATGAGCGTGGCTCGATTCATTCACGACGTGTGCGTTCTATTTAACCCCTGGTAGGAGACTTGAAGATGATGACCCGAAGAAATCTATTCCTGAAGTCTGTAGTCTCGGCAACGCTGCTCTGCGGTGGAGTCCTGTTCGCGCAGGCTCCGGTCGTAAATATCGACGCGCAGCGGCATCCCAATCTGGCAGCGGCCCAGAAGCACATCGTGCAGGCATATCAGATGATCGACGCGGCTCAATCCGCAAACCGCGATGCGTTGGGTGGTCACGGGGAGAAGGCAAAGGCTCTGCTCTCCCAGGCGGATGCGGAACTAAGGGCGGCCGCGGACGTTTCCAACCGCAATCACCACTAGCAGGATGCTGAAACACAGTTACCCTGCGCTACCGACTAACAAGAAATAGGGTAGTGCATTTTGCATGGGCGCTGTATCTTGCGCCTCGCGTTTTTCAGCATCCTGCCAGGCCGCGAAGTCTGCGCGCAAGCTTACCTCCCAGGTCCTGGATTCGATTCCGAGACCTGGGAGTTATCTAACTTGCCGAGACAATTGAGGGATGAACCGGGCTTGTGTGCCGGCCCGCCCCTCTCTCGCACAAGAGTGCGCTCTTGGGCAAGCACTTGAAGGCGTCCCAGCTATTGCACGTCGTCTTCTTGCAGTTCGCTGGAAACTGGCGCCAGGGCTCCGAACAAGCCGTTGGTTTCATTGTCTGGTCCGGCGGTGAAGAATAGCCTACTCCCCGGCCCTGAGGCCCCGCCATTGCCAAAGGCCAGCGCCCATAGCCCGTTAACGCTGATTGTCGAGCCGTCGGCATTGAGGAGATTGCCTAAAAAGCGCCAGGTGATCGGATTGAACGCCGCGATGGTCCCGCCGCGGAAATTACCTACCAGGAGGGCGTGGCTGAAGGCGCCGAAGTCAGAGGGAGCCTGTACCACTCCCCATGGCGCATTGAACCAGTCACCGTGCTGGAGACGCGCCAGTCTTCTGCCCTGGCGATCAAAGACCACAACAAAACCTAAACCCGCGCCGCCGACTGGATCGTGCCTGGCCGCATCCTGTTGGGCGAACGTGATGTAGATGTTGGGCCCGATGCCCTGTACGTTGAAGGGCGCAAAGCCTGGCGGAATCCCCGCATCGCGAAAACACTCGTCGGGAACATTTACCGGCTTGAAGTTGGAATCAAAAACGTCGATCCTGCCGCTGCGGAAGTTAGCGGCCAGAATGTATTCGCCGCCGTCAAACGCCGCGATGGTCGCACCCTTGTAAACGGCTCCGGTGCTTTTGTTTGGAAATTGGGAATTGTCAACTTCGATAACTGCCGTGGTTGCATTTACCCCCGAGTTCCAGCCTTGAATCGTGCCATCTTCAGTGGCAAACAGAAAAGTGGCCGGCTTGCCCGGTGCAAGAAGGAAATTTGTCGTGCTGCCATTGAACATCACGGAGGTGGGAGATCCCGGAGCTTGCTGGCTGGGAGCATTGGGGATTTTGACGCCATTTCCCGGCATCCCGCCCGGAGCGTTGAGGGCAACGATTGTGACCGGCTCCAACACCGGTGGAGGAGTCTGGTTGCTGGGATTTGCGGGGTTTAAACCGGATGTGTTGTAGAGGGTAGACGTACCGCCGGCGTTGTTGGAAATCCACCAGGGAGTCGCCGGTCCGTGCACGAGTCCCCACGCGTTCTGAAGGTTCGGATCGGTCACCAGGGCCGCCGGCGTCACCGGCACATTGGACACCAGATTTGTCTGTTGATAGTGTTGGGCCCATGCAAATGTCGGAAATAACGTGAGTGCAACCGTACGAATGAGCGCTGACCTCAATGGTTTCATTGGCTTCTCCTTAGATTCCGGCAAGACTTCGGTTTAGCGCTTTCCTTCCCCCGAAAAGCAGCGATTCTCTCCACTCGAGAAACATGCGACTTGCGCCGCCTATTCGAGTCGTCGTCCGGCTTGTCTTTTCTGATTGGCACGGTGGGCTTCAACGGGCGTCTGACTACCCGGTGACGAGGAGAACCTCAAGTCCGGACTCCGAGGCAATGCTAGTCCGCCAAATGTATCGAGTTGTCACAGTTTCGTCGGCGTATTGTCAAAGTTCCTGGCGCGCCCACGGCATGGAAACTCTGGCAAACGGGGAACCCTTTGTTTTGACCTAAAAGGGTGCGGTTCCGCTATCCGGAGGCATTTGCTTCCTGACAACTGCACCGGGTCCGGAGCCCTCGTCTCACGATGGTAGGATGATGGTGCCGCAACCGGAAAACGCGAAAGAAGGCGCGGTCTATGTCCCAGGATTATTCGTATCGTAACCCCGTACTATCACTGTGGCAGGCTTCCGTCGTTGAGGTGCATCGCCGCAGGCAATCGGTACAGAGCCGCATAGCTCAGGCAACGACGGAGAATATCGTGCCCGTCGGAACGATAAAAGTGGATGAACTGATGGCCCCTGCCCAATTGATCGCGGAGCAGGTTGCGCAAGCCCCTTCGCCCGCGGATGTTCTTGCCGTTCCCAAGGCCACGGGCATCGCGGCAAAGGTAACCGATGCCGCGGACTGCGGCAAGCTCGCCGCACAGTTTCTTTGGGCGGAGATGAGCGGTAACCAGGCTAAGGCAAAAGAACTCGCGGGGGAACTTAAGTTCTCCGTGTGTGACGGGACCGGGTGGGCGGAATGTGTCACGACTTTCCTGGCCTACAAAGCACTGCACGCAACGTTGCCTTATCGGCCCAACAAGGATGTGATGATCGATCTGGGCAAGAAATCGACCATCGCCATTCTCGGCGACTGGGGTACAGGAGACGCGGTAGCAATTAATGTGTTGCAGCAGGCTGCGGCTTTCAAACCCGAGATATTGATCCACCTGGGGGATGTCTATTACGCATGCACGCAGAGTGAGGCTCATAACAATTTCCTGGACATCTGCCGCGTAGTTTTGGGCGACGACGTTCCTGTCTATTCTTTGTGCGGAAACCACGACATGTATTCTGGCGGCGCGGGATACTATTGGTTAGTCGATCGCCTTGGCCAGCAGGCCAGTTATTTCTGCCTGCAAAACGACTATTGGCAATTCGTCGCAGTAGATACAGGCCACAATGACAGCGATCCGGCCACCGTTGCCACGAATATCACCGGACTGCTGACAGCTGGTAGCTGGTCGGAGGCCAGCTGGGCACTGGAAAAAATAAAGCAGGCTGGGAAACGCAAAACAGTGCTGCTTTCTCATCACCAGTTGTTCTCCCCATTTGGATCCGTGGGCAAAAACGGCGGCCAGGATAGCGCCTACAATCCCAGCTTGCTCGCGATCTTTCAGCCCGTTCTTGAGAACATCGAATGGTGGTTCTGGGGCCACGAACATACGCTGGCAATTTACGATGAGTATCTGGGGCTAAAGCGTGGAAGATGTGTCGGCGCTTCCGCGGTTCCTGTGTTTACCGATCAGCAAAAGTACGCCCCCGGAGCCGGCCTTCAGACGTACATGGGCGCCGCGCTGCCCACCTGGAACGCCAAAGGAGTCCTGGGCAACAACGGTACGCAGTACGACAATTGCTTCGCCATCATGACGCTCGACGGTGCAGCGGCGAGCGTTGACTATTACACAGTCCCGATTCTCCAAAAAGCCGTCCGGTTAGACGTCGCGGATGCGCTCTCTTAAACCAGAACTCCAGATCTCCTGAAAAGATTCTGCTCCGGGCTTCCCCGGGAACATCTACATCAGGCATGCCGCGACATCGCCAGATCCACGATTTCTCCGACCATTTGGGTGTAGGAGAGGCCGTATTTCTTCGCGGCCATTGCGAACTCTTTCCCGCTTGAAAGCCACGGATTCGGGTTCGCCTCGATGACATAGACTTCGCCCTTGTTGGATAAGCGCATGTCGATGCGGCCGTAATCTCGAAGCTTGACGGCACGGTAGGCTTTCAGTGCAATCTCGCTGAGCTTGTTGGCGGTCTCTTCATCGAGGTCTTCGGCGATCGCCGATTTTGTCAACTTATACGCTTCTGTGTCTTTATCGAACTTTACATCCTGGCAGGCGATCCGGGGCATCCCCTTAGGGAGCTTCGAGAGGTCGAGCTCGACCAGGGGAAGCGCATAGGCGTTTTCGGAATTCCCCAGGATTGAGGCGTAAATCTCCCGGCCTTCGATGTACTCCTCAATCAGTGCCGGGGAATCGAATTCTGTCTGGATGTAGGAGACACGTTCCATCAATTCCTTCACGCTGGTAACGACGGAGGCGGAGTCGATGCCGATCGATCCATCCTCCGACGTGGGCTTTACGATCAGCGGAAACGAGATGTCATGGGCGTGGTCGATGGTACCGCGATAGGCGGTTGCGAAGTAGGGTGACTGGATACCATGGAACGAGAACATCTTCTTGGCAATAGACTTGTCCTGAGCCAGAATGTTCGCGTGCGGGCCAGCGCCGGTGTAGGGAATATCGAGGATATCCAGGAAGGCGGTGACATGCATCTCCTTGGTGTCATCCCCGGCATAAGATTCCGTCAGGTTGAAAATTAGATCGGCTCCGCACTTGGCGAGGCCCAGCAGGGATTGCGGCCGGCCGTTGAGCACGTAATACGACGGCTCATGACCGAGTTTCCCCAGAGCTTCGAAGATCTCTTCCCGGTCGTGTTTTTCCGGCTTCTTCTTGCGTTCCTTCTGTCCTTTGCGCCTGCGCGGAGCTGGGATTTCCTCTTCCACTTGCACAGGTTCTTCTTCCCATAGGTCGTACAGCACAGTAACTTTCAATTTCGTTCCATTCATATGAACTCCAATCGGCATGCCGCGGCAGGCGGCACACCTCAGGGGTAAATAAACTTTCCACGAACGAGGTAATTCATAGAGAGCGCGGTGGTGTAGACCGTGAACTCCGTGAGGTAGTCCGCCTCGCGGCGAATATCCACGCGCAGCCCCAGGTCCTCAACCCGTTTGCAGATGGCTTCTACGAGCCGTTTCACAATCGGTCGTTGCACCCCACTCCAATAGGCAACCTTGTCCACAATGTGCTTGCGATGCTGTTGCAGCATTTCCTGGGCCGGCCGGACGCCCTTGCGCCGCTTGCCGGAGATATTGAAAATGTCGGCCAGGTCGGTATCGAGCCCGAGATCCTGTATTGAAATTTCTTCTTCCGGCAGGCTGAGCCTATAGAACTCACCGACCGTCGACTCCATCTCATCGACAGTAACATCGGTGTGGCCGCGCCGGCGGCTTGGTTCGGTATCCCCCACTTTGCGCGCCATGCGATCTACATATTCCAGCTTCGCCAGCGCGCCCCAGCCTTGATATCGTTTGCGCCATTGCGCGCGGGGCGTTAGCCAGACCGCAAATGTCTCGGCAAAATCTTCATCCGGATGCTTTTGCGCGTACCATCCAGCCATGTGGCGCACAAACTCTCGCGAGAAAGGCACGGGGCGGTAGTGATCCCGATAAGCGCGGCGAAAGGGACCGAAAAGATCCCCCCACTCCGCCGACTTGTATAGCTGGTAGGCGTAATTGAATGCGTGCCCCGCCTCGTGACGCATGTACATCATAATCTCGCGGTCGTCTTCCAGGTCGTTCATCTCATGCTCGAGCTGTGAGAGTTCCGCGCTGGCCAGGTAGAACGGAATGCCGACGACAGGTTCTCCTGACGGACAACCCCATTCATCGGTGAGATAGCAGTGTGGACGAAATTTATGGAGGCCTTTGGCCTGCAGTTCACGATAGAGTCGCTGAACGAACCGCTCGACTGCAGAACCCTCAAGTTTGAGCCCAAGTTCGCGAATCGGCTTGGCGAGGATTTCCTGAAATTCGGTTCGGATTTTCTCCAGATTCTGCACAGGGGCTATTCAGAGTTCTACACCACCAAAGCCGGTTGGAGGCGGCAAGACGTACCCCATCTGCACATAGTATCTTCGGCACGCATGGCTCCGAGGAGGGAGTGACAGGCATGATCGGGGCGGAGGAATCCTGGACCAGGCGGCGCGACAAACAGGTGCACCAGGTCACATTGGGTCACTTATAATGCAGCGCGAAAGCTGCCGGCCCTTTTCAGGCCTGCATTCTGGTTCTTCGTACACCCAGGAAGGAGTTTCCGTGCCGTCACCAGCCATCACCCGCCGAACGGCCCTGCAATGGATAGCGGGACAAACCCTGGCCACGTCGGTGGCCGCCGCCAAGCCAGGGAATCCGCAAAAGAGACCGCCCAATGTCGTCTTCGTCCTGGCAGACGACGTGGGGTATGGAGATTTTGCCTGTCTCGGCAACCCCTACATCAAAACGCCCAATATCGACAGCATGCATGGTCGATCGGTGCGCTTCACCGACTTTCACGTATCACCGACCTGCTCCCCTTCGCGAGCGGCGCTCATGACCGGCAAGTACTGCGACTCGGTCGGCGTGTGGCACACGATCATGGGTCGAAGCATCCTGCAGCCGGAAGTCGCAACACTGGCGGATTGTTTCAAGTCATCGGGCTATCGAACGGGCCTTTTCGGCAAATGGCATCTTGGCGACAACTATCCCTCCCGTGCTCAGGATCGCGGCTTCGACGAAGTGGTAGTCTGTGGTGGCGGCGGCATCTGGCAGACCCCCGACTACTTTGGCAACGATGACCGTGACGATTCCTACCGTCATAACGGCCGTTTTGAGAAATACCAAGGCTTCAGCACCCACGTCTTCTTCGACCAGAGCATGAAGTTCATGACGGGAGCCCAGGATGCGGGTCAGCCATTCTTCTGCTACATTCCCACCACCGCATCCCATATACCTACCTGGGCCCTCGAAGAAGATACTGCGCCCTACGAGCATGTTCCCGGTCTCACGCAGCCCGGCTTTTACGGCATGACGGTGGAGATAGACGCCGATTTTGGCAGGCTGGTGCGGTTCCTCGACCAGCGCGGCCTGCGCGAGAACACCATCCTGATCTTTGCGACGGATAATGGCGGCGCAGACGGGGTGAAGGTTTTCAATGCAGACATGCGCGGGGAAAAGGGTTCTCCTTACGAAGGCGGTCATCGCGTCCCGCTTTTTGTTGAGTGGCCTGGCGGGGGCATCGGCGGAGGCCGCGATGTTAACAAACTTACCAAGGACATAGACTTGCTGCCGACCCTGGTGGACCTCTGCGGACTACAGAATCACCGTACCCAATCCGATGGGCATTCTCTACGCGCGCTGCTCTATACAAGCACTGCCCGGGCGGCGGCGTGGCCGGACCGAACACTCTTTGTCGATTCGCAGCGCGACGAGCTACTGGTGAAATGGCGGCAGACCTCGGTGATGACGCAACAATGGCGCCTGGTAAATCCAACGCTCAATGGAGATCCGGCGAAGCTCGAGCTATACGACATCACCCAGGATCCGGGACAGCAGAAGGACATCGCCTCACAGCATCCTGAGGTGATCGCCACGCTGAGCAAGAAATACGACGCGTGGTGGGCCACGATCGCGCCACAGAACGACAAGATGGTACGCATTGTGCTCGGAGACGATCGTGACAATCCGGCCTGCCTCACCAGCATGGACTGGCACAGTCCCGATGCTCTCAAGGTCTGGCATCAAAGGCAGATCCTGAAGGGGCCCGTCGCAAACGGATTCTGGGCCGTAGATGTGTCACGCGCCGGCCGCTACCGTTTCGAGTTGAGGCGCTGGCCTCGAGAGGTCGACGCGGCGATCAACGCGACCTATCACAATCCGCCTGACAATAAAGAACAGACTCAGGGGGTCTCCATTGGAGCCATCTCCGGATCTATCGACATCGCAGGCCGGCATCAGAGCGAGCCTGTTACCGACGCGGCAAAATTCCTCGGCTTTACTTTGGATCTACCCGCCGGCCCGGCTGAATTGCGGACCGCGTTCGCCTGTAAGGATCAGCATGAGCGGGGTGCTTACTACGTCTATGTTGAGCGCGTGTAAAAGGATCCATCCGACAAACGGGCGAACTTCGTCTCGATAACGGCACAAGGCCGCGCGACCGTCTCAAGAATCTCAAAGGTCAGAAAGGAGCTAGCACGCAGCTTTTTCGGCGGTCATAAAGAGGAAGGCCACCCTTGTGGTCGCGCTTCTGAAAAAGGCCCTTCATCGCGAATAAATTCCCCGAAGCCGAGGGACGCTGAGAACGGCTGACCGATCGTGCCCGTAGAACGTTCGGAGATCTCAGATTCCCGCTCCATTCCCCGCTCTGCGGCCCATGGGATACTCTTACCCCATGCCTCGAGCCTGCTCTCGTTGTAACGAGCCCTCAGCGGCTTGCCCTGAAGGTGCCTTCATGCAGGTCCGTCCTGTCTCCGTTCTTACCTCGCTTCTGTTCGGCGCTGGCATCTGTCTCGGTTTTGCACAGAGTGGCGCGCCGATTGAGGGCAAGAACGGCATCACGCTACCTCCGCCGCCGGTAGTCCGGCAACAGCCGGTCACCGACGAGTATCAGAGTGCGGCTTCTCCAGTGCCGGTAAAGGTGATCGATCCGTACCGATGGTTGGAGGATGCCCACAGCCCGGAAACGCGGGCCTTCATCGCGGAACAAAATGCTTACACAGCCAAATACTTCGCGCAGGTGAAAACCTTGCCGGAAACAAAGGCGCAACTGGCGAAATTGATGCGGATCGATACCATGGGTGTGCCGATCCAGCGCCGCGGCCGCTTTTTCTTCCCCCGGCGGTTCGCCGGTGACAATCAACACTCGATTTATATGCGTATCGGCTTGCACGGCAAAGACAGATTGCTTATCGACGGCAACTCGTTGAGCGCGGACGGCAACACGTCTGCAGACATCATGAGCATCAACGAGGATGGCACAGTGATGGCCTATGGGATCCGCATCGGTGGTGCAGATGAAGTCGCCGTTCACTTTCTTGATGTCTCTACCAGAAAGGATCTATACGAGCCTTTGCCGAGCGCGCGGTATTACGGCCTGGAACTGTCGCCGGATGGGAAGGGCGTGTACTACTCGAGGTTTTTTCCACACGAGGGTGCGCGGGTTTTCTATCATGCGTTCGGTACTCCAATCGACTCCGACGCAATGATTTTCGGTCGTGAGTACAAGGGAGAGAAACTGGGCGAGATCGACAGTGTCGGCATCGATCTCACCGAGAACGGCCACTGGCTGCTACTGGACATCGCCCACGGTGTTCCTGCGAAGCGTGAAGATATCCTGATCAAAGACCTGCGCGCACCCAATTCTTCCATACTTCCCCTTGTCTACGGCATCGACAATCGGTTCAGCGCGCTTGCTGACGGGGATACCTTTTACGTGCGTACGGATTACCGCGCGCCCAACGGCCGTGTCCTACAGGCCGAGTTGGGCAAGAGCCCGGCTGATTGGAAGACCATCATCCCTGAAGGGAATGACGTTCTCGAGCAGGCAAATATCGTTGGTCATAAGTTCTTCGTGCTTCGCCTGCATGATGTGAAAAGCGAGCTTACGGTTTATACGCTTGAGGGGAAACAGACGGGCCGGATTGAATTTCCCGGCATCGGCGCCAGCTCAACTGTATACGGGCAGGCCAGCGACCGCGACGGCTTCTATTTCTTCGAATCCTTGGTCATGCCATCGACGACATTTCACTACGACACAAAAACCGGCGTCTCCGACGTTTTCTATAAGCAGCGAATCCCCTTCGATTCCTCCCAGTACGAGATTCATCAGGTCTTCTACCGCAGCAAGGACGGGACACGTGTTCCCATGTTCATTGCCGGCCGCAAAGGACTGAAACGCGACGGCACGGAACGCCTGCTGATGACCGGCTACGGCGGCTTCGAGGTGAGCGAAACACCGGACTGGAATCCTGAATACGCATGGTGGATGCAAAAAGGCGGCTGGTTCGCCCTACCCAATCTGCGCGGGGGCAACGAGTATGGAGAGGCGTGGCACCAGGCGGGCATGTTTGCCAGGAAGCAGAACGTCTTCGACGATTGGTTTGCTGCCGCTGAATATCTGATCCGGAACAAATACACTTCCCCCGCACACTTCGCGATTCGCGGCCGGTCGAATGGCGGCCTACTGATGGGCGCTTCCATGACCCAGCGTCCTGAATTGTTTGGAGCGATCTGGTGCGGCTATCCACTGCTGGACATGCTTCGTTACCAGCGTTTTGAATTGGGACCGCTCTGGACCACGGAATACGGCTCTGCCGCGAACCCGAACGACTTTCCATATATATACAAATACTCGCCATACCAAAATGTGCGGCAGGGAACAGCCTATCCGGCCATCTTCTTTTTTACAGGCGATAGCGACACACGCGTTGATCCGCTGCACGCCCGTAAGATGACAGCGCTCATGCAGCAGGCCAGTTCCAGCGGACGGCCCATCCTTCTTCACTACAGCGTGAAGGGCGGTCACAGCGCCGGCATCTCGCAAACACAATTAATTGACGACTATGCCGATGAGATGAGCTTTCTCTGGGAGGAGACGGGCACTCAGTAAGCACCTCAGCTCGCTGTGGTTCGTTTCAATAAGGCTTCGCCGGACTGCTCGCAGCCCGCCGCATCTCCATGTGTTACAACTCATCACAGTGAAATCGCGCCATCTGAACCGTATCAGCATGATGTGGGCCGGTATCGGCATCCTGCTCCTGATTTGGCGGCTCTCGCCCGAGCTTCGGGCTGCCGGCGTGCATGCGCCTCTGATCCACTTTGCGTTCCAGTCCATCGACTTCAGCCTCGATAGCTGCGAAACTCCAGCGCGGCATGCGCCTGAAACTATGGCCGGGGGAGTCGCGGTGTTTGATTACGATAACGACGGTAATCCTGACATCTTCTTCACCAACGGCGGCGACATCACGACGCTCACCAAGAACGCGCCACGGTACCGGAACCGGCTCTTCCGAAACCGCGGGAACGGCACCTTCGAGGACGTAACGGAGAAAGCCGGCCTGGCAGGAAAGGGATATGACATTGGCGTCGCCATTGGCGATTATGACAATGACGGTTACGAAGACATTTTCGTGGCCGGTGTCCATGGGAATACGCTTTACCACAACAACGGCAATGGCCGGTTCACCGATGTGACTGACCAAGCCGGCCTCAAGAGCATGGATGCCCGATACGGTCCCCTGTGGTCGGTTGGGGCCGTATGGGTAGACGTAAATAATGATGGTTTATTGGACCTGTTCGTCGTGAACTACCTGGCGTGGGATGTGAATAAGGAGCCCGACTGCCGCTACAACGGACAACCGGAATATTGTCATCCGAAGTTCTACTCCGGGCTTCCCAATCAGCTGTATCTCAACCAGGGCGGCGGTAAGTTCAAGGATGTTTCCGCTCAATCGGGCATCCGCGCAATCGTAGGCAAGGGTATGGGCGTAGGCATGGCGGACTTCAATGGGGACGGTTTGCCAGACCTCTTTGTCGCCAACGACAAGACGTTCAACGACTTGTTTCTGGCCACCGGACCCGGCACGTTCAAAGAGGCGTCCTTCGAATCGGGCGTCACGCTGGCAGAATATGGCGATCCCATCTCAGGGATGGGCGTCGAAGCACGCGATCTCAACAATGACGGATATCCCGATATCGTCCTCACCGCCTTGCAGGATGAAACCTTCCCCATCTTTCGCAATGGCGGCAAGGGACACTTCACGGAAGTCACCGGTCCGAGCAGGATGTCTTTACTGAGCAAGCCTATGTCAGGTTATGGGATCAATGTAGCGGACTTCGACAACGATGGCTGGAAAGACATCTTCGTGAGCCGGGGCGATGTACAGTCTCTCGCTATGTCGCGCGCCAAGTCGATCGAGCAACCCAACTCTGTCTTCAGAAACTCCCCCAGCGGTCAGTGGAGCGCGCTTACCTCGGAAGCGGGCTTTGGTGCACAGAAACCCAGGAGACACCGGGGCTCCGCGATCGGAGATTTCAATCACGATGGCAAGATCGACGTTGTCGTAACCGCCCTCAGTGCCCCGGCTGAGGTCTGGATCAACGACACTGCCAACAGCAACCACTGGATTGGCCTTGCGCTTCAGGGTACCAGGAGCAATCGAGATGCCATCGGCGCCAAAATCAGGCTTACAGCAAACGGTTCCACCCAATTCGATCACGTGAGCACTGCATCCGGATATGGCTCCTCCAGTGCGGGACCCGTTCACTTCGGCTTAGGCAGCGCCCGTGTCGTAGATGAGATCGAGATTCGCTGGCCCTCCGGCGCCGTTCAGACCCTCAAGCACGTTCCCGCCGACAAAGTGCAGGAAATCGTCGAGCCGAAGTAGCGCGAGACGCGCCGCTACTTCGTTTCGCTTTGCGTTCCCCGCGAAAGCTGTTCCATCTGGCCGGTTGTGTCCGACCGTGCCAGAGCCCGCGTTTTGGCCATTTCAGCATCTGCCTTCTGGTGCAAGCCCTGCGCAAGATAGGCTCGTGCCAACTGGAAATGGTATGTACCATTCTGCGGGTCGAGTGCAACTGCCCGTTCGAGTAGCGGCACAGAGCTCTTTGGCTGCGACGATTGCAGATAAACGCGGCCTAAAGCCGCATACAGATCCGGCGCGTCGGGATTATCGGCGATGCCCTGGCGCAGCAATCGCGTGGCATCGCTCGTGTCACCCCGGTCTATCTCCATCAGGGCCAGTTCCTTGACAGCCCAGGGATCGTTTGGGACCAACGCCACTTCTCTTGCAAATTCTTCGGCGGCCTGGTCGGTCTCGCCCTGCTTTTGCGCGAGTACCCCCCTGTAGTAGTGCGCATAGGGCAATGTCTCGCCTGATGTAGCGGCGCGAAGTTCCCTGTCCGCTGCTTTCAGGTCGCCGAGGGCAAGATGCGCGCGCCCGAGAAACAAATGTAATTGTGGTGTATCGCCTCCAGCCCGCACGAGTTGCGCAAACATGGCCTCAGACTCCTCCGGCCTCTTCAGCATGCCGTAGCTGATTCCCAACATGTACAAGTAGTCCAGATTGTTCTTTTCCTGCTCGAAAAGGGACTGCAGCGCATCGGCCGTGCCCTGGAAGTCGTCCATCATGAAAGCGCACATGCCCTCCAGGTAACGGGCCTGCACATGGTCCGGCGCGAGTGAGAGCACTTGGCCGAAATAACCGGAAGCTACTTTGTATTCTCGCTCGTGAAAATAAGCCAGGCCCAGGTTCAGGCGGATTCCCGCTACCGACGGGGCAAGCTGCTCAGCATGCTTGAGCATGCGTATGGCTTCTTCAGGATTGCCGGAGTGCAGATAGGCGACTCCCAGGTTGGAATACACAGGGGCCGTTTTGATCCCCAGCTCCAGCAGATGTTGCAGGTCTTGCCGCGCAGCCGGGTATTGTTTTTCCGAAAGCGCTTTTTCGGCCCGGGCAAGCAGATCCGCAACTTCGGCAGATCGGCCCGATTGCGCCGCGCAGGTGGCGCAGGACAGTAGCCCGGCCAAAAACATACAAAACCATCGCCGCTGAGGACTTCTGGCCATTAGCGAATCCGGATCATAGCACGGTGCTTACAGTCGGGTTCACGCCGCTTCAATATTTCACAACAAAAAAAGCGTTGATACCGATAGATGGTTCTGAAGACCGGCCCTACGCTCTGAGGTACTCCCTCTCGTCGCTCACAGCGTTCCCAGCAAGCTGGAACGGCACAGGGATCAGCCGGATCACCTTCCAGCCGGTGCAAAACCCGGTGTGAACCACAGAGCCGGCGCAACGGCGGGCGGCATAGGGCAGGCTTTGCGGCGCGTCATTTTGCATTGAAGACGTCCAGTTGTCGGATCAGATCTTAGTCAAGGAGACAGCGTTGCCGGTGACTTCCGTTAGAACCAATGAAGCTGCTAAGAAGACCACCACAGCCTCCGTGCGCGCATGCCCTAACACCCGGGAAGCGTTGTGTCCAGGTAGCCATCACGATCGATTGAAGGTCAGGACTGGCCGGCCGGTCGCAACACAGATCGGCACAATGAGAGCGCTTCCCTTCTTCGCCCTGCTCTGCATATTGCTTTCGCCCTGTGGCGTCCGTGCGCAGGATCTCGCTGCGGTGTTGGGCACGGTTCATGACTCCTCGGGTGCTGCCATTCCGGACGCACAGATTACCGTAGTGAATGCGGACCAGGGCTTTACCCGTCAGGTCACGACCGATGCCATTGGCACCTACGCCGTAACCCGCATTCCCATCGGCAGTTACACATTCACTGTAGAAAAGGGTGGATTCAACAAGCTCATTCGCAGCGATGTCGTCCTGGCCGCCGGCCAGACTTTGCGCGTGGATTTTCAACTTGAAGTAGGGTCTACCACAGAGAAGCTGATAGTTTCAGGCAGCCCAGTTGCGGTCGAGACAGAGACCGGAGCTGTTTCCTACCAGGTCACCAGCGCCCAGGTCAGCCAGCTCAATCTGGAGGCCAGAAATTTCGCCAATCTGGCCACACTCATTCCCGGCGCGTCCACCCTCGGGACAGGATTCGATCCATCCTCTGTCGGGGTTCTGGCAAACGCCACCATCTCGTTCAATGGCATTCCGGGCAATTTCAACAACTGGGAAATCGATGGCACGAACAATGTCGACCAGGGATCGGGCAGCAATTCGCTCATGATCTATCCCAGCATCGATTCCATTGAAGAGTTTCGCATTACCACCTCAAACTACAGTGCCGAGTACGGCAAATCCGGCGGGGCTAACGTAGAGGTAGTTACCAAATCGGGCACTCGAGACTTTCACGGTGACTTGTTCGAGTACGTGCGCAACGATGCCTTCGACGCCAACGATTGGTTCCTCAATCAGGCTGGGCAGCCCAGGAACCCGCTGAAGCGCAATAACTACGGCTTTACCCTCGGCGGCCCTGTCTACATTCCCAACCACTACAACACCGGCAGAAATAAGACGTTTTTCTTTGTCTCGGAGGAATGGCGCTCCAATCGCCAGGGAACGATCATTCGCAACCCTGTCCCATCGCTAAAACAGCGCGGCGGGGATTTCAGTGAGTGCGATCCCAGTTCTCCCAACTACAGCTCGGATGTTGCCGCCGGCTGCGCCGTTCCGGTTGATCCGGACACGGGCAATCCTTACCCCAGTGATGTCGTCTCCGTCGACCCGTCCGCCTCTGCCCTGCTTGACGGGCTGATCCCCCTGCCCAATACCGGTAAGAATCTTTATGTCTCATCGCCCAGTCTTCCCACATACTTTCGCGAGGACATGTTCAAGATCGATCAGAACCTGGGTGACAAAACACGCGTTTTTGTCCGCTACACCCAGGATGCCTATACGCAAGACTTCATTCCCACGCTGTGGTCCAGCGCAAACTACGGAACCGTGAAATCTACCTGGACCAGTCCAGCCAAGTCCCTGGTCGTTCACCTTACCCAGACCATCACGCCGTCATTGGTCAATGAGTTCATCTTCAGCATGTCGGCTGATGTGAATACGGTTCACAATTCCACTGGATTTGACAGCCCGGCAAAATCGATTGATAAGCCTGCTGGCTTCGCGGTGAAAACGATTTTTCCCGGCAATCAGAATCAGCCTGTCCTGCCGGGCATCGCCTTTGGCGGTGGAGTGCCTTTCCAGGGGCTCGCGGAATCCACCGGCTTCGAATTCTTCTTCTGGGATCCCCAAACCGCCTTCAAGGACAACCTGATCTGGTCTCGTGGCAAGCACACGTTCAAGATGGGATTCTTCCTGCTCGACAACCACATCAACACCAGCACCAACATCGGTCTTTCGACACAGGGCGCTTTTACTTTCAGCGATTCTTCCAGTCTGACAACCGGGAACTCGCTTGCAGACATGTTTCTGGGGCGAATTGCGAGTTATCAGGAGTACGGCAAGGTGATCGACGGCCAGCTAGTCGGCGGCCGGGGAAACGGGCACTGGCGGCAATGGGACTTCGAGCCTTATTTTCAGGATGACTGGCGAGCCTTACCCAATCTGACTCTGAATCTCGGTCTCCGCTATTACCACCTGACTCCGTTTTGGGATGCCACCAACCCCACCAGTGACTCCATCTTCATTCCCAAGTACTACAACGCGCAGGATCAGGCACAGCTCGATAGCGGTGGGAACGTCCTCCCGGGTACCGGCGCAACTTATCTCAACTACGGCAATGGCCTGCTGGAGTGTGGCGTGGCGCCGGTGATCAAGGGCTGCACCACGGTGTCCAATCTAAACTTCTCCCCGCGTTTTGGTTTTTCATGGGACCCGTTCGGAAAAGGCAAGACGGTTATTCGAGGCGGTTATGCATTGGGTTTTGACTCCAACAATCCGCTCTTTGCCGGTGGCGGGTTCAACGGGAATGCACCCACCGCCGCAACCCTCAGCACCTCCAACGTTCTTGGCTTCAGCAACATCGGCCCCGGACCCTTGGGAACCACGTCCTTCTCCAATATGCCGCCCAGCCGGAAGTGGCCGCAGATTGACCAGTACAGTTTCGGAGTGCAGCATCAATTTGTCGACGACAACCTGCTCAGTGTCAGCTACGTCGGCACGCTGGGACGGCACCTGCAGCAGACCAGAAACCAGAACCAGGTTCCGATCGGCCTGGGTATTGAGAATGTTCCGGAACTAGCCGGCACTCCCGGTTGCGACGGCTCAGGCAATTGCGACGTACAGGACGTGCTAATCAATAACTATCAGCCGCCGTTATTTTTCGCTCCCTATCGAGGGTACAACACCATTTCCCTGCGTGACCCTTCCGGTATCTCCAACTTCAATTCACTCCAGGTCAGCCTTCGCCACCCCACCCGGCATGGCCTGAACTACGAGTTGTCCTACACCTGGTCACATACGCTCGATGACATCATCGCCACACCGGGCATCGACGACAACAATGTCAGCCGCTGGTACGGAACATCGACCCTGAACCAGAAGCACACGCTGGTCGTGAATTGGATCTATGAGCTGCCGTTCTTTAAGAATTCTTCGCGCGCGGCTGTGCGCACCACTTTGGGCGGCTGGCAGCTGACTGGTATCGCCAGCTTTATCACTGGTCCACCCCTGAACTTCACTTGCGGAATCGCAGGATTATCGACCGGCATCGGCGGCCTGGCGGCCTGTAACCCGCTTGGGCCAATGAAGATCAAGAAGGGCACGCTCGTGGATCCTACTCTGGGTCCTACGCCAGGCTGGTTTGATCCGGCCATTATCGGCCAGGTGACTTTGCCCCAGTTGGCGGCGAACAATCAGCCGGGCATGTTTGGCACGCTGGGCAAAAATACGCTTCAGGGCCCGGGAAAGAACAATTGGGATATTGCCCTGATGAAGAACTTCCTCCTGCCCTGGTTCGGCAGCGAGAATAGTACCTTGCAATTCCGGCTTGAGACTTTCAATACCTTCAACCATCCTCAGTGGCAGGGAGTGAACACCTCTTGCAGTGACCAGACGGCTCCAGGGGATCCCTGTACGGGAAACGTCCTCGGCGAAATCAATTCTGCTTTCCCCGCCCGCATTGTCCAGCTTGGGGCAAAGTTGTCGTTCTGATCCTGGTCAACATGACTGCTTTGACTGTTTCGAAACATGGTAAGATTGACCCCACTCAGGCCAATTGTTCACAGGAAATTCTCGCGCATCGTGGGGTTCGATTCTGATGCAGAAGGACACCTCCCGCGTATGGGAATCTGCCGATCGATTCGTCGACCGGCAAATCAATCCGGAACACCGTCATGTCTGGCCATTTACCGGTTCCTTTGCCATAGACGTGCGTTTCCTGGTCCTTGACCGGCGCAGCATCCCGCTGCACCGGCCCGATCATTTCGAGGTAGTTGTTTTCGAATCGGGCGAGCAACTCTACGAAATAGGAAACACAACCTGCAGTCTGGGCAAGGGCGACATCATCATTGTGGGCGACCGCTTTGCACACAGATGTCTACCCATCAAGTCGTCGCAACCGCCGGCCTATTCCACCGTGCTCTCCTTTCTTCCGCAGACAGTCCACTCGGGCATACCGTTCGGCGATGACTGGAGCTATCTGATGCCCTTTAACCTTCAACACCCATCGGTACCCAATGTCATTCGTTCCAATCAGGAGGCTTCGCAGGAGATCAGTGAACTCATCGAAAGAATCCGGCTTGAGCTGCCGGCTGCGACCGAATTCTCACGCCTGGCAGTCCGAACTTATTTAAAAATGATTCTGCTCCGGTTACTGAATGAGAGTTCTGACATCGAGGCTTTGCGGCGTGCCCTGGTGGTGCAGCAGGAATCTCTTGCCCGGCTCACTCCGATTCTCGAATACGTCAAAGCACACAGCGACGAACCAATTCGCATTAAAGATGCTGCCCGCATGTGTGCCGCCAGCCCGTGTACCTTCATGAACCTGTTCAAGCAGGTCACTGGCCAATCATTTGTGACCTATCTCAACCACTTCAGGGTGACGCGGGCACAGGATCTTTTGATTAATACCAATAAGTCCATTGCAGAAATCAGCCTCGAAGTCGGATTCTGCAACCAAAGTTACTTCACCGTTACCTTCCGCCAGATCGTGGGGGAGACCCCTTCGACCTTCCGCATGCAGAACGGAGGCAGCTCGGAAAACCCCGTGGCCCCGCATTGGCCAACTTCGCTTCCCTCTTAGGCCTGCTGCAACTTCTGTTCTCACTTAAGCCCCGTTTATTTGTTGATCGTGCCGGAAACGGCAACCGATCGCCGTGTGCGCTGTTCGTCTACTTCACGTTGTATGAAGACAACAATTTCTTCGGAGATGTCGAGCATCTGTTCCAGTTCGGGCTCAGGCGTGGTGAGCGGCGGTTTGAATTTATAGACGTTGCCGGCCGAAGCCCCAAATTGCATGATCAGTCCACGGTCCACTGCGAAATCCCATGCCTTGCGGCAGGCTGCTGAGGCAGGAGCTTTCGTTCCTTTGTCCTCGACAAAATCAATTCCGAGAAACAATCCTGGTCCGCGAACGTCGCCGATGACGTCGTAGCGCAGTGCAAGTTCGCGAAACCGTTCGCCGGCGATCGCGCCCAACCGACGCGCCCGCTCCGCCAGCCGTTCGTCCCTCGCGATGTCCAGCACCGCGAGTCCGGCCGCCGCGGAGAGCGGCTGGTTCATAAAGGTCAGCATGTGCCATGCCTCCGACTCGAGCCCTTCGGGAACCAGGTCTCTGCGTGTGATAAAGACTCCGATCGGCACGCCGCCTCCAAGAGCTTTCCCCGCGACCAGGATGTCTGGCTCAACCCCGAAAATATCGCAAGCCCAGGTGGAACCGCAGCGGCAGAGACCCGTCTGGATTTCATCCACGATGAGCAAAACATCCTGTTCGCGGCAAACCCTCTGTACCGCCTGATAGTATTCCGGAACAAAAACACTGTGGCCGTTGGGGCCTTGGACAATCTCCATGATCAAGGCAGCGACCTGGTTTGAGCTGTTGGCCAGTTCCACCTCCAGGGCGTGCACTGCCGCCTGCCAGCTGTTCGGGTCATCTCCCAGAGGCGGGCGGTACGTATCTCCAGACGGAACCTGGCGGAAGTTTGGCCAGCGTGGGGCAGACGGCATCCACTTCCGAGTGGTCGACATGCCGCCCAAACCCATCGTGGCCAGGGACTGCCCGTGATAAGCGCCCGTCAGCGAGAGCACTTCCGGCCGCCCGGTAATGCGCATCGCGAATTTGATCGCTGCTTCGACTGCCTCGCCTCCGCCCACGCACAAAAATGTCTTGTTTAACCGGGCCGGTGCAATTTCGGCCATCCGGGTACAGAAATCGATGACCGGCACGCTGTCGTGGATGATGTTCACGGAGGGCAACGTCGCCATCTGTCTCGCCACGGCTTCAGCAACTCTGGGGTTCGCATGACCCACCATCGCCGGCCCTGCGGAACCCGACATGGTATCCAAGTACTCATTGCCGTGGATGTCCCACAGTTTTGAACCTTGAGCGCGGGCAAAAATCTGCGATCGATCGCGTCTGAGAGCGTGCAGGACATATTCGCGCTCATTGGCTTCGTAGTTCATCGAGGGTCCCTCTCACCGTCTACCGGAGACGGCGCTTCTGTTTCTACCGTCATCGCAGGCGCATTTCTATCAGGAAACAACGATTTCGTGTCGTAAGTTCAATTCTCCGGTCCATGACCAGGTTTGAGAGGTCTGCAAACGGCCGGATACATTTCTAACAAATTACCGTAGAAAGCCTATAGACCCTATTCCGGCAGCCTTCTACTACTAGACTCTAGCCATGACTGCCATCTTTCGCGCTCTTGCCCTTGGGCTCTTGTGTTTTGCACCGTTTGCGGCTGCCGCTGCCGATCCATATCCGCTGGCGGTCGGTCCGGATCACAGGCACCTGGTCGATCAGAGTGGAAAGCCCTTTCTTGTCCAGGGAGACGCTGCCTGGTCACTCATCTCCGGGCTCACCAAGGAAGAAGCAGCCCATTATCTCGAGGATCGCCATAAGAAAGGCTTCAATACCGTCATTGTTAACCTGATCGAGCATCAGTTTCGTGGGCCGGTCAACCGCTATGGCGAGGCGCCCTTTACCACGGTTGGAGATTTCTCCACACCCAATGAAAAGTATTTCGCGCACGCGGATTGGGTAATCCGAAAGGCCGCCGAAAATGGCATTCAGGTATTCCTGGCGCCCATTTATCTCGGGTACATCGGCACCAACGAAGGCTGGGTCAAAGAAGTACTGGCGAACGGTCCGGACAAGGATCGCGAGTGGGGCCGCTACGTCGGCAAGCGCTACGCTGGTTTCCCCAACATCGTCTGGCTCATTGGAGGGGACCGCAATCCGGACACGGCTCGCGCCGGTGTGGACGCGATTGTGCAGGGCATCAAGGAATTCGACAAGACACACATCTTCACGGCTCACTGCCATCCTGAAAATTCCGCCCTTGACCAGTATCAGCAGGAGGGCTGGCTCGACCTGAATACGACCTACACGTACAACATCGTGCACCAGATGCTGTTACGAGATTACGAGCGCAAGCCGCCGATGCCGTTCGTGCTGATTGAATCCACTTACGAAGGCGAGCACAATGCCTCGGCAGTACAGATTCGGCGCCAGGCTTACTGGGCTATCCTGTGCGGCGCGACAGGCCAGTTCATGGGCAATCGTCCGATCTGGCTCTTCGATCCCGGTTGGGAAAAGGCCCTTGACTACGCCGGTTCTCAGGACATGGCTCGACTGAAGACGCTTTTTTTGTCGCGACCGTGGTATGAGCTTGTGCCCGATGCGGACCACAAGGTTGTGGTCGACGGGCTTGGGGAGTTCAGAGGCCTTGATTATCTCGCCGCTGCGCGAACTGCCGATGGCGGCACAGTGATGGCTTACATGCCGACCAGGCGCACAATTACCGTCGACATGACCAAGGTATCCGGAAAGGAAGCAAAGGCGTGGTGGTTCAATCCCAGGAACGGGAATGCGACTGCGATCGGCACGCTGCCAACAACAGGGACTCACCAGTTCGTTCCTCCGGACGCGGAAGATTGGGTGCTGGTTCTGGATGATGGTTCCCTTGGCCTGCCGGCGCCGGGCCAAGGATAATCGCCGGCAAGGGGCATCGGTGTGCGATTCACGGGCAAAGCTGCGATTATCACAGGCGGCGCATCCGGCATTGGCCGTGCCACTGCGCTTCGTTTTGCACGAGAGGGAGCGGCTGTCGCCATCTTCGACAAGAATGCGGCTAACGGAGAGGCCGTGCGGCAGGAACTCGCTTCCGCCGGTACGCATGCCTCGTTTTTGAATGTGGATGTCGCGATGGAGGAAGAGGTTACCCAGGCAGTCCGGCAAGTGGAAGATGAGTTTCAACGCATTGACATCCTGGTGAACAACGCCGCGGCCTTCGTATTCGGCTCCTACCAGGCAAGCCAGTCCGACTGGCAGCATGTGCTTTCTGTCAATGTGATGGGAGCGGCCCTCTGTACAAAATATGTGGCGCCCGCCATGATACGTTGCGGTGGCGGTTCGATCGTGAATGTAACCTCCATTAGCGCTTTTATCGCGCAGGAGCAAAGCCTGCCTTACAACACCAGCAAGGCGGCTCTTCTCGGACTCAACCGGTGTCTGGCGATGGACCTGGCGCCTCACCGAATCCGGGTCAATGCGGTTGCGCCTGGCTGTATCGATACCCCGCAGCTGCGCGCAGACATTGCCCGCGCTGGCTTGACGTATGAACAAGACCTTGCCATCGAAGGTCCCCTTCACCTCCTCAACCGCTTCGGAACCGCAGAGGAAGTCAGCAGTGCAATCGCCTTCCTCGCTTCCGATGAAGCCTCCTTTATCACCGGCACTTGTCTTATGGTTGATGGAGGATATACAGCGAAATAGCCTTCAGACGTTTGCCGCCGGCATGGTTTCATGCAATTGGCGGCCGTAACGCCGAAGCAGCACGAAGAGGTAAACCACACCCACGGCGCTCCACAGGATACCGACGCGAAGCGCCATCGGCGAAATGCTCAACCATATCCAGAGGCACACCAGGAATCCAATCAGTGGCGATAGCAGGTACTTCCAGAACCCTTGTAGGTCTCTCTCAGTCCGGCGGACGAAATAGCAGCTTACCACCGAGAGGTTTACTGCCATGAATCCAACGCACGCGCCGAAGTTCACCAGCTCCGCTGCCTTGTCGAGATCCAGCACTAATCCGGCAAGGAGCGCGATCGCACCCATCAATAACATGCTGTGGGTGGGTGTATTCAGCCTGGGGTGCATGTAGCCAAAGATCATGCGTGGCAGCTTGCGGTCTCGTGACATCGCGAAAAGGAGACGCGAGGCGCTTGCCTGACTGGTGATCGCACTGGCGCACGCCTGCGCAATGACTAATAAAGCGATCAGGTAAGCCAGGCCTGGACCGCCGATCCGGCGCCCAATTTCGCTAAACGCGGTCTCCACCGGGTGAAACTGCGTATAGTCAGGCCAGATCAGCTGACCAAGATAGGTTTGCAGAATAAAGAGTCCTCCTGCGATGATGCAGACCCAGATTGTTGCTCGCCCAATGTCCCTTTTGGGATTTTTGGCATCCTCCGCCAGCGTGGAAATTCCATCGAAACCGAGAAATGACAATACAGCAACGGGCGTGGCCGCCATTACGAGTTTCAGCGAGAAGTTGTGCGGCGAGTAAAAGGGCGCAATCGAAAATAGTGTTCCTCGACCCATCCCATGGGTAAGCGCCCAAACAGCCGCGCTTAAAAACCACAAAAGTGAAAAGGCGAGGATGGTGTTGAAAATCGCGGTGGCGCGGGAAGTCATTTCAATTCCGCAAAGGTTGATTGCGGTGACCGTGAAAGCCGTCACAACGATCCACGCACTGTAAGGAACGGCCGGCCACAGCTTGTGGGCCGTGCTCCCAAATACAATCACGCACAGCATTGGCATGAGAATGTAGTCCAGGATCATGACCCACCCCGTGAAGTAACCCACGATGGGATGGATCGCCCGCGACGCATATGCGTACGCCGATCCGGCTTCGGGATAGGCGTACGCCATCTTCCCATAGCTGGCGGCCGTGAAACTGATGGCCACCAGAGCAATCAGGTAGACAAGGGCAAAATGGCCTTTCGATTGAACCGCCCCCAAGCCAAAAAAAGTATAAGGGGCCGTCGGGCCAACAAACGCAAGCCCAAACAGTACCAAGGCCCTCAGGGAGAGAACGGGTTTGAATTTGAGTGGGTCGTAGGGGGAGTTGTCGGGCAAAGTACTATCGCACTCCGGAGTCACCGGCGAACAAGCAAGCAGCAAGCTCCTGTTCTGCCTGAAATCGCCTGCACGAAGATGTTTACCACGATTCTAGTCAGGGTCGCGGGAATGTCGATCAGGATAGCTGAGATTTTTGCCAGGATGCTATGACCGCTGCGGGGCAGGCCGCCAGGACAGGGTGACGAAGGCTCTCGTTAACCTCGTCACGGCCCTCGGACTCTGTTTACACCGTTCTCCCGGCTTAACGGGCCGGAGGCAGAGACGGCGACATGCCGGTTCGCTGCACGCCTCTTGTTCTCAGGTCTGGCCGCATCTGCGCGCGCACCCCCACCGGCATCGTGACCCTGGGCACCGCTGGGCGGATGTGCGCCACGGAGGACGTCTCCGTTGGATTGACCCCGAATAGCTGCGGAACGGCCACAAATGCGGGCGAATTGTTCGCGCTCTGATCGACCGCATAGCCTGCAATCACGCCGAATTCGTCGATGGCTCCAGCAAAATAAAGATACAACGGCGAATTAGCCGGAATAAGACTATTCAGATCCATCATGGTGCCATTTTGCCAAAGGAAAGCACGGCACTGGTTCGCAGCGTTACAAGATTGCCCGACGATTTGCCCCAGATCATTTATGGAGTATCCCGCACTATAGGTATCGCCGGCTAAGGTTCCGAGATCCTGCATTTTCCCTTTCTGCCATAAAAAGGCATGGCTGGTCTTGTCGCCGGCGACATCCGAAGTGCCGGTGATCTGGGTAAGATTATTGATCGCGAACGGATTGGTGTTCAGAGAACCACCAAGGTTACCCAGGTTCACGGGTTGACCGTTGATCCATACCACGCCATGAGCAGTAGGCGCATTCACGCAATCTCCGCTAGCGCCGGTAGCCTGGCCAAGGTTGTTAATTGCGTTGGCGCTGCCTTCGGTGTCCCCGGCGTAAAGCGGAAGGTGACGAATGTTTCCGTTCGTCCAGACAACGGGGACTGCCTGCTGCACCTGCAGGAATGGCTTGACCGGTTGACCGTTGACCAGGCAGCTGGGATCCTGGAATGTGGTCTGAGCGACTCCCGCGACCTGACCCACATCGTTGTTGCCGAAACCGGCGCCATTATTGCCACCGAGCAGCGGAAGCTGCACCGCGCTGCCACTTGTAGCCGTGATCGGCAGGCAGATGAGGTTCGTGCCTGTTCCACAATAATTCTGGCCCAGTGGATCGGTGGTGGAACTTTCAGAGAAGCCCGAAAATTGATTCAGCAGGGCACTGTTCTTTCCACCGAGTGTGCCCAGATCCTTGGTGGTATTCGCGTACCACAGCACCGCGTGCTGGGCAGTGTTGCCAGTCAAGTTAGCATAGCCGGCAAGCGAACCAGCCGCGCTTGCGCCCGCGGCGACCGCGAGATTTCCGCCCAGAGGGCTACGCTCTTTCAGGCCCTGGGAGGCGGATGGTGGAACTCTGCCTCCAGTTCCCTGCCCGCGCCCTAAAAAGAAACGTCTGCAACGGGGCATTGACGCTGGGCTTGAAGTGAAGTCGCAGCTTATGGTTAACCCGCAATCTTACGCACTCTAATAATGGCTTCGACGACCTTTTGAGAGCATTGAGCGTACGGGCTGGAAGCGCCCATGACCAATTCCTGGGTAACAGGTTTGCCCGAATCTGCGCGCCTCACCACATCGGCTGCTACCGAGTGGAATCTAGTATGTTCCCTTTTCAGCTCCTGAAACGCAGGCTCGGTACCATACTTGCCCTGTTCACTCTCCAGCCACTTCCCCAACTCGCACTGATTGTCTCTTACGACCTCATTGGCGTTCAGCGATTTGTCCGGATTTCGGAGGTAAGTGGAAAGCCTTGTTTTCCAGGACACGTGAGCATTGAGAGCATTATCGAAATTCATCGAAGGGATCCCCGCCGATGAAACTATCTGCTAGAGTCTTGCAAAGCCTTAGCTCCCTGTACTCCGAGAAGTTCGAGCCTCCAGTAGGGGCTGTCTTGTCTCCTATCAAGACTGCTATTTATAGACGGATGAGCGCAATGCCGGATTTTGGATCGAGTTCCTTCTGCAGATGTCGCGGGCTCTCGGTAATCACAATTTCACAAGTCGGACGAACGGTCGCGCTCATGAGGTGACCCCCATGCGCTGTACCATCTCTGCGTCCAATAACGAGATGCGCATGAACCTGTGGCTCGTTGTCCTGCAAGGCGATGTCTCCAATGAGCGAAAGAAGCTCGACCTGCTCTTGGAGATTCACCGCAGGTTCGTACTTTTTAGTCTCCCAGTTGAACCAGCCAAGTTCGACATTGCTCAACCCACCGATCGCTTTGAAACTGCTGCCCGCCAGATGTTCCGTTTGAGCGAAATCTTTGAGAGATGAAAGAATCTCGTCTCCCGTATCAAGGATCACAACAAAGGTCTTAGGATTCTCCGCTACCTGCCTGGCTCGCATCTCACCCTCCAGGCCACTTGGATGCGAGAGACTAAATCTGCGTGCAGGTAAGGCGGTGCGGCCGCGATCGCAGCCGTCCAAAACGCCCACAGGCTAATCGTAGGCCGGGACCGGCCAGAACTTTACGGGAGCTCCGGTGTCGTCCTTATATTTTTCTCGCAGACGCTCGAGTTCTTTGACCAACTGGGGCAACACGGACTCATAGGCCGGGTGGACGCGATAGCCTGAAGTCCCAAACAGGCTTTCCATTTCATCCGGATCCTTCTCCAGATCGAATAGCTCCCATTCGTTGATCGTGTAGTAGCTGATCAGCTTGTACCGCCCAGTGCGCACTCCGTAATGAGGGAAAACAAAATGGGGCGGCGCGAATTCGTAATAGTGGTAGTACATCGAAGTCTGCCAATCGGCCGGTGTTGCTCCGCGGAAACTCGCCATCAGGCTGCGACCCTGCATGTCCTCCGGTGTCCTGGCGCCTGCGATCTCCAGCACCGTCGGTGCATTATCGATATTGACGACCCAATCTTTGCTGACGCTGCCCGCCTTGACCAGACCCGGGTATCGGATCATCCAGGGCACACGTATCGCCTGTTCGTACATGATCCGCTTATCGAACCATCCATGGTCTCCAAGAAAAAACCCGTGATCCCCGGTGTACACAACCACGGTGTTGTCAGCCAGACCCTTCTGATCCAGATACTGGAGCAGGCGTCCAATCGCGTCATCCTGAGCCCGCAGTGTCCCCAGAAAATGTCTCATGAACTGCTGGTAGTTCCATTGCTTGCGCTGCCGTTCTGTCAGGTCTGTCGCCGGGTGGAAATCGGGCATGTCCGCAATGCGCATGCGGGCATCGCGGGCGGCCGAGGATCGCAGTGAGTAGTCGTCGTAAAAGGTGCCGGGTTCGGGAATGCGCACATCATCGTAAATATGTTCGTATTTGTGAGGCGGCTCAAAGGGGCGATGATCGCTGAAGGGTTGGTACATCATGAAAAATGGCTGATTGAATTTCTCCAGACCTTCGATCACGAAATTGATTTCGTTGTCGGTGATATATCCCGGGTACGATTTATCGACAATGGTTTTGCTTCCCAGCGTCTCATTGCGGCGATAGCCATTCGGGTCATAGTAGGGTCCGCCCGCACCATTCTTGAAGACGAAGAAATCGAAACCCACATCGCCTGGATTTACCGGCAGATGCCACTTCCCGACCATACCGGTCTGATAGCCGCTTCTTTTCAGGATTTTCGCAATGGTTTCCTGCGAAGCATCGAAGGTCGGCTGGGGCATTCCCGGCGGCGATGCATCCGGATTCCCCCACATGCCGTTCAGATTGCTGTACTTCCCGGTCAAGAGCGTCGCCCGGCTCGGAGCGCAAAGCGCATTGGTGCAAAAGCTGTTCTCAAAACGCATACCCTCATTCGCGATCCTGTCGATGTTTGGCGTGTGAATGAGCTGGCTGCCGTAGCAAGTGAGAGCCTTAAGGGGAACGCCTTCCGTCGTGATCCAAAGGATATTCGGTTGTCTCTTCGCGCCCCCGGCCTTGGACTGCAGCAATCCACGACCAGCCTGAGCCGAAGATACTCGTGGAAGCAATGTGGAACCCAAAACCGCACTACCCAGCTTGGCAATTGCCTCGCGTCGCGTGATTCGATTGTTAGAACGTTGCATCGGGCCTCCTGATCCTGGGATGCTGCCCCACTGGACAGCTTAAGCCCTTCGGTCGGAACCTTGAGAATCCCTCGCCCCTCTCAGGTCGTTCTGCCGCATTCGAGACCTGCTCTGCCAACATCTCAACCGGGAGCGCTTTTTGTACCCCACGCGTCTAAGTGAGCAGCAATCTGTCGAGTTCCGCGAGGACTAGTTGATGCCGGTTAGTGCTTGGTTTTCATTGCTTTGGTTCGGACTTACCTGCTGGTTTGCACAAGATCGGCTCAAGACCGACGGGGAATCAACCTCTCCGGCTTCGGCCACGTCCGCATTGGACAAAGCCACCTGTGCGAATATTTGTGGCCGCCAGGGGGATCCCCCGGAATGGAGCAGCCAAATGAAAAATCGATGGCGATCACCACGTACAAGCGAATCGGGTTTTGCAGTAGCTGCTTCATTGTTGTTTATCACCGTGAGTCAGCTTCCTCTGGCTGCGCAAACCGCAAACCCTCCACCGCCGACGCCCGCGTACGATGTCGCCTCGATCAAACCTGCGAAGCCCGGAGGTGGGTCAACACTGCTCTTTATGTATGACCGCCTGACTGCTAAAGGCATGAGTCTCAAGGGCCTCATCAAACAAGCGTACGGCATCGAAGATGAGCAAATCTCCGGGGAGCCGAAGTGGATCAATACTCAGGCCTACGACATCGAGGCAAAAGTCGATAACGCGGACGCAGCGAGTTTGAAGAATTTAACCCCCGACCAGTATCAACTCATGTTTCAGTCTTTCTTGAAGGATCGCTTCCAACTGAAAGTCCATTGGGAAACGAAGCAACTTCCGATCCTGGCGCTAGTCGTGGCAAAGGGCGGTCCAAAGCTGAAGCCCTCAAAACCGGGCGATACTTACCCGGATGGTATCAAGGGCCCTGATGGTAAACCGGCAGGCCATGCCGGCGTGATGATGTGGGGAAGAGGCAGGCTTACCGGGCAAGGGGTTTCCATTGCCTCCCTGCTGCCGCCGCTAACCCAGCAACTGGGACGCATCGTACAGGACAAGACAGGACTCACTGGTACATACGATATAGAGTTGCACTGGACAGAGGACGCAGCTCCGGGCAGCGCGGCAACATCCGATGCTCTTGAAACTTCGATCTTTACCGCAATACAGGAACAGCTCGGATTGAAGTTTCAATCAGAGAAGGCGCCGGTCAAAGTCTTGCTGGTAGATCACGTCGATCAGCCCTCCGAGAACTGACCACGGCTTACGGAGAAGCACTGCGATCGTCCAGGGCGCCTGCTTTTCGCCCACATACCTCAGAAATTCGAGCATTCTCGTTCGACCGTCGCTCTGTTACCTATCGCGTGATAAGGGATTCGTCCACTGCCAATAAATAATTTTCAGTAGGTCTAAAGGCCGGATGTCACATTTTAGTGAGGAGGTACTTCTCTCTGTACCACTTTCGCAGCAATTTGTTACTAACTACAGAACACTGAGGTTACTGTCATTCGTAGTAGCCGAAAGATTGATTTGTTATCGACCAGCTTGGCGCTACCATCGGCTCGTTGCCTTGGATATCTGCCGACAACATCTCGATAACTAAACGAGGTGGCTCATGCATGCCACAATTACGCTTCCAGAGAGTCGCGTTCAAGAGAAACAGAGTTCCCCCTCGATTAGTATTTTCAATGCCCCGTACATAATTAACTGGAGTACCTTCCTCATCGTTGTGCTGGCCAGCGCCTGGATTTTCTACGCGCCCTTGCGGAATCCCTCGCGCATCATGCCTTTTGTGGAAGATGATTTTTACTACTACCTCAAAGTGGCACAAAATACAGCCGCCGGTCTGGGCTCCACGTTTAATGGCATCACCCGTACCAACGGATACCATCCGCTGTATTTCGTCGTTCTCGTGGCCATCTGTAAGTTTTCTGCAAGCCTGTTCGGCATCTTTCGCGGACTTTGGCTGGTCTGGATCGCGGCCTCAGCGGCAACGTTTCTCATGGCCCGGAAACTACTGGATCGGCCAGGTAATGGGCCATACCTTACGAATGCCCTTGCGCTTTTTGTCCTGGTTCCCTGCATGCACATTTTCTGTCAGGGAATGGAGGTTACGCTTACGTTGCCGTTGGGCCTCGGTCTGCTAGTGGCCTTTCGCTCTCAACCTGCGCATTGGAGTTTCCGGCGCTCTGTAGGCGTCGGCCTGCTCGCCGCGCTGACAGTATTGTCGAGGCTGGATGCGGTCTTTCTTGTTTTGTTGGTGCTCGCTTTCACGCTGCTTGAGGCGGAGCAGCGGCGAGGTATAGGGCTTCGACAGGTCAGTGGTTTCGCAATCGGGAGCGGTCCACTGCTGATCGCTTATTTTGTTTTCAACCGCATCTACTTTCATACCTGGATGCCGATCTCGGGTGCAGCAAAGCAACTCAAATCGAGCCCCTGGCCCACCATTACGGCGATTAAAAACGGCGGCCTCAACATCGACTTTCTAGCGGTCTTTCTGGTCTTTGCCGCCGTCGTCTTCTGGCTGAGCCGGAATAAGCTGGCTCCTGAAGAGCGCCCCGTACTAGCTGCCGCTGCCATATTTCCATATGTTCAGATTGGTGTTCTCTCGCTTCTGAGCGACTGGCCCTTGTGGGGCTGGTATTGGTATACCCTGCGCTTTGCCTTGCTGGCAGGCCTCGTGCTGTTGCTCGCGCTACCGGGTTCTGCGTGGGTCTCTCGAAGGCCTCTCTGGATGAAAACCGCGGCATACGTTATCTTTCTTCTGCTCTTTCTGCGCGTCCATTTCAAGAAAGAGCCGCAGATGGATATGATCTACGACGTCTCTCTCCAATTGCAACAATTCGAACGCTCGCATCCTGGGATCTACGCCATGGGCGGCGGGGCCGGCATGGCGGGCTACCTTATGGCGAGTCCGATTGTCCAGACGGAGGGTTTGATGATGGACCCTGGCTACCTTCTGCACATACGGCACCAGGACGATTTGATCGCCACGCTCCGCAGCTATGGCGTGCGGTACTACATCGTTTCCGAGGCGCCTGGAGCCTCCAGCTTCGACGTACAGCGCAAAGGAAAATGCTTTCTGGCTGAAGAACCTTACGAGACCGGCCGCTCTGCTCTGCACATTCGCTCCACTTTTTGCGGACCTCCAGTAACTGACATTGTTTCTGAAGGCGTGATCAACCACGTCTATGATCTGACCCGGCAATGAGTTCTGGCGTGTCAGTCGAAGTCTGGAAGAACCAGAACAGAATCAAGGAATACCACCCTTGCTGTTTAACTAGCTCTCAACCCGAGCGGCCTCCTCAGCCTGCAGATTGCTAGGGAGCGAGGTGGTTTGCACTGCGCCTGCTGCGGCCTGTCGCTCTCCGCCTGCAGGGCGGTCTGTCTGTCTGAGGGCCGCAAGCTTGTAATAAATCGTGCGCGGATCAGGCTTATTGCTCGTGATCACTAGGCCGGCAACCTGGAGCAAGTTGGCAACGATCCTGTCCTCTCAACCCGCGACATGGCAAGATGATGAATGTTGTTAGATCGCCGGGCCGCAAGCGAGGAGACGACGCATGGTGGATGACACAGCCCCAATCACACCAGCCGCTATGGAGGGCCATGGCGGTTACAATCGTAGGTCACAAGTTCAGGCAGGAGGCCTTTCCCCCGCACTGCCCCTCTTTGAGCAGGCGGCCAGGACGGTGCCCCTTCCTACGCAATCGCAGTCGATTACAATTGCGGACTACGGTTCTTCGCAAGGGCAAAACTCGCTTATCCCCCTCTCACTTGCGATTGCTCGGCTCCGTGAGCGCGCCGGCCATGATCAGGCTATTTCCATAGTCCACACCGATTTGCCGGAAAACGACTTCAGCGCTCTTTTTCACACTCTGAATGCGGACCCGAACAGC